>JBMZGM010000005.1:0-93631 GCA_049615925.1 Flavobacteriaceae bacterium
CGCACACGCATGGGGTGCGTGGGGTCGCAGGTTCAAATCCTGTCATCCCGACTTTTACAGTCAATACAAAGGATACTCCTATCGAGTGTCCTTTTTTTATTCCTTTAGTCGTCCTTTAATTATTCCCGTAAAACATCTTCAATAAAAGCTGTGGGTTTTGTATTTTTATCACCTAAGTTATCTCAATGAAAAGAAAAATTCACCTTCTCCTCAGTTGTTTTGCTGCACTATCCTTTAGCTGTGATGCACAAGAAAATGGCCCAAAAATCCAAACCCCTAACGACGTTAACTATACCTACGAGATTGTAGCTGATAGTATCGACATCCCATGGGGACTAACCTTCCTAAATGAAAAGGAATTTTTAGTCACCGAAAAAGCTGGGATCCTCTATCACGTTATGGATGGAGTTAAAACACAAATCGAGGGACTCCCTCCCGTTTATGTACGGGGTCAAGGTGGGTTATTAGATGTCGCTATCGCGCCAAATTATTCAGAGACCGGCCTCATCTACTTTACCACTAGTTCCCCCCTGGGAGAAGAAAAAGGAGGACACACCGCATTGTATAGTACCCAGTTAAAAGACCATAAACTCATCAACACCAAACTCTTATACAAAGGAGACTACAATACTAAAAAAGGACAACACTGGGGATCGCGTATAGCATTTGACGATCAAGGCCACCTTTACTTCTCTATCGGAGATCGCGGTAATCGCGAGGTGAATCCTCAAGATTTAACCCGTGACGGTGGTAAAATTTATCGCCTCAACCTTGATGGTAGTATCCCTAAAGACAATCCATTTGTGGACAACGACAATAACAGAAAAGCCATCTACAGCTATGGTCATCGCAATCCACAAGGGATGATTACTCACCCCAAAACTGGAAAAATATGGGTCCATGAACACGGCCCTAGAGGGGGGGATGAAATCAACATCATTGAGGCTGGAAAAAATTACGGTTGGCCCGTAATTACCTATGGCATTAATTACAGCGGTACACCCATCACAGAGATCACCCAGAAAGATGGCATGGAACAGCCGCTTTACTACTGGCTTCCCTCCATTGCTCCCTCTGGAATGACTTTTTCCACCTCAGATATTTATCCTCAATGGAAAGACGACCTCTTTGTGGGCTCCTTGCGATATGAATACCTCGAACGTTTAGAACTCAAAAACAACAAAGTGGTCAAACGCGAAAAAGTACTGGATTCTATCGGCCGAGTACGCAATGTTGAACAAGGCCCCGATGGTTACCTCTATGTTGGGGTTGAAGGAAAAGGAATTTTAAAAATTATCCCACAGTCGTAATCATGCGTTTACTCTACCTTATTTTGCTGGTTACTTTTAGCGGTATTAGCCTTGAATTGTACCAACAGAAACCTTTAGCACAGAGCATCAAGGACGGAGAAGAAATCTATACCGACTTTTGTTTACAATGCCATATGGCAAAAGGCGAGGGAGTACCCTCAGCCTTTCCACCTCTAGCAAAGTCAGATTATTTAAACGATCTTGACAAAAGCATTCATGCCATAAAGTATGGATTAAAGGGACCCATTCAAGTCAATGGTGTAAACTACAACGGCAACATGATTAGTCAAGGATTAGACGATGAAGAAATCGCAGATGTCATGAACTACATTTTAAATAACTGGGAAAATTCAAATGCAACCGTTGTTACAGAAGAAAAAGTTGCCTCCATTAAACGATAGCTATGTCCCTGCCACCATTCTTACGCTCCCTACTCAAAAAGGAAAACCGTTATAAAACGGCCTATGGAATCATTGGTGGATTATTTTTAACCTGGATGCTTTTCTTAGACAGCCACTCTTTCCTCACCCATCAAGAGCTCAATCGAGAAATTGAACAATTAGAAACGCGAAAAAGGGAACTTCAAAATGCCATCATTGAGGACAAAAAAGCCATTGATCAACTACAAGACATCGATAGCCTTGAGAAATATGCTCGGGAAAATTACGGGCACAAAAGAAAAGACGAAACCATTTTCATTGTCGAAGATTAAGGTTTTTTAAAACCTAATAATTCGTTAAATTGTGAAAAACCAAAACTAATTGCTTTTTATTCCGCTTGAATAAATTGTACTTTTATTGACTAAATTAAACCAATGGGTAAAGTCATTGCAATTGCAAATCAAAAGGGAGGTGTTGGAAAAACAACAACCTCTGTCAATCTAGCAGCTGCCCTTGCTGTACTGGAAAAAAAAGTCCTGCTCATTGATGCCGATCCACAGGCAAATACTACCTCAGGTTTAGGCGTTTCTGTTGAAGATAAAAAACTAGGGACCTATGAACTACTTGAGCATACCGCTGCGATAGAAGAAACCATTATAAAAACATCGGTACCTCACCTTGATTTAATTCCTTCTCATATTGACCTAGTCGCTATTGAAATTGAATTGGTTGACAAGAAAGAGCGAGAATTTATGCTAAAAAAAGCCCTTGAGAAAATTCAAGATCAATACGATTACATTCTCATTGATTGTGCTCCCTCACTAGGCTTAATTACCTTAAATGCCCTCACTGCTGCCCATTCGATCATCATCCCAATTCAATGTGAATATTTTGCGCTAGAAGGGTTAGGAAAATTACTCAACACCATTAAAAGTGTTCAAAAAATTCACAACCAAGATTTAGACATAGAGGGCCTTTTATTGACCATGTATGACGCGAGACTTCGCTTGTCAAATCAAGTTGTAGAAGAGGTGAGAAAACACTTTGGAACCATGGTGTTTAAAACCATCATTCAACGCAACATTCGCTTGAGTGAAGCCCCCAGTTACGGAGAACATATTATAGAATACGATGCCACCAGTAAAGGAGCTCAAAATTACTTAAGTTTGGCAGAAGAAGTTTTAAAGAAAAACATATAACCCATGGCAAAGTCAGGTAAAAAACCCGCTTTAGGTAGAGGACTCTCTGCCCTTTTACAAGATCCAGAAAACGATATTAAGTCCGCTTCAGATAAAAATGCCGATCAAGTCGTTGGAAATGTAATTGAACTCGCCATTGATCAAATTGAGGTCAATCCATTTCAACCGCGAACACAGTTCAATGAAGATAGCCTCAAAGAATTAGCAGGCTCAATTCAAGAACTCGGGATTATTCAACCCATAACAGTGCGAAAAATTGGTTTCAATGCTTTCCAATTAGTCTCTGGAGAACGCCGTTACCGCGCGGCAAAGCTAATTGGTTTATCCAGTGTACCTGCTTATGTGCGAATTGCTAATGATCAAGAATCCCTTGAAATGGCATTAGTTGAAAATATCCAGCGGCAAGATTTGGACCCCATCGAAATAGGCCTCTCCTACCAGCGACTTATTGATGAAATCTCATTAACTCAAGAGCAACTTAGTCAACGCGTAGGAAAAAAAAGATCAACCATTGCAAATTACATGCGGCTATTAAAACTCGATCCCATTGTACAAACTGGAATGCGGGACGGTTTCCTCTCCATGGGACATGGTCGTGCTTTGATTAACGTAGAGAGTCGCGAGGATCAACTCGATCTCTATCAAAAAGTTATCAAAGGAGACCTTAGTGTTCGAAAGACAGAAGCGCTTGTTAAAGGATTGAAGTCCCCCACTGCCGAGAAAGAAAAAGTACATACACCACCTTATGTAGAAGAAGGAAAAACAGATTTCAAAGCCTTTTTTGGTGTTGAAGTAAGCATTAGCTACAACAAAGATGGGAAAGGAGTCATTCACCTTCCATTTGATTCACAACAAGAATTTAGCCGCTTGAAAAAACGTTTAAAACGTGAAGAATAAACTTCTTGTTTTCCCCCTCCTCTTTTTTACTCTATTGGCCTTTGGTCAAGATCGAGCAGCCCTTGACAGCTTACCGCGAAAAATTAGAATCAAAAAAGATTATTTAACACCATCCAAAGCCGCATTTTATTCTGCTGTGCTCCCTGGTTTGGGACAAATTCATACTAGACGTTACTGGACGTTGCCATTTATCTATGGTGGTTTAGCTACAGCTGGGTATTTTTACACCAACCAAAGCAAGGCTTACCAACGTTATCGATCGGCTTACAAACAGCGAATTCGTGGAGATTTTTCTGATGACTTCACCAACAAAATCGCACTAAATAGCCAATTAATCGAAGGGATGGAGTTCCATAAAACCAATCGTGATCTTGCTTTTTTATGGTTGGTGGGGGGCTACCTGCTTAATGTACTTGATGCTAATGTGGGCGCACATTTATTACAATTCAATGTGGACCAAGACCTGTCGTTTAAACCTTACTTTAATCAAGAAAATATTTTTGCTGACCCCACAGTGGGGGTTGCTTTACAACTAACATTTTAACTATGAAGATTGCCTTACTAGGTTATGGAAGAATGGGTAAAGCGATTGAAACAATCGCACAAAACCGAGGTCACGAAATTGTATGCAAGGTAGATCAAGACAAGATAGATGGGGATCTTTCCATTGCAGAAGTAGCGATCAATTTTAGTATCCCAACTGCAGCGGTAGCTAATTTAAAATCGGCATTTGATCTTGGAATACCTGTTGTATGTGGGACTACTGGGTGGTTAGATCAATTAGAAGAAGTACATCGCTATTGCAAGGAAAAAAATACAGGATTTTTATATGCTTCTAACTTTAGTGTGGGGGTAAATTTATTTTTTCAACTCAACCGTCTAGCTGCACGATTGATGAAAGGACACGAACAAACCTATGCAACGCATCTAGAAGAAACCCATCATATCCATAAATTGGATGCTCCCAGCGGAACTGCCATCACACTGGCGGAGGGGATCGCCGAAGAAAATGAACGCTATAAAAATTGGACAATGGAGGAAGATACCGACGGACTTAAAATTAGTGCCTATCGCGAAGGAGAAGTTCCAGGAACGCACCGCATCACCTACACCTCTATTGTTGATGAAATTAGTATTGAACACAAAGCTTATTCAAGAGAAGGTTTTGCTCTTGGCGCTGTTATCGCTGCAGAATGGCTCAACGGCCGAAAAGGGATTTTCTCCATGAACGATGTATTAAACTTATCCTTCTAAATTATGACACTTTTACAATGGTTTTTATTTTTTCTAGCCCTACAACTCGTCCATTTTGGAGGGACATGGAAACTTTATAAAAAAGCAGGAAGAAAAGGCTGGGAAGCCCTAGTCCCCGTTTATAATGCAATTGTTTTAATGGACATCATTCGCCGTCCAAAATGGTGGGTCATCCTTTTATTCATCCCCATCATCAACCTGATGATATTTCCCGTAATATGGGTGGAAACCTTACGCAGTTTTGGAAAAAACACAGCGAAAGATACTGCCCTGGGCATACTTAGTTTTGGATTATACACCTATACCATAAACTACAACAACTCCACCACTTATATTACCGATAGAAGCCTTGCCCCTCGCACTTGGTTTGGCGAATGGATTAGTGCTTTATTGTTTGCCATCACTGCAGCAACCATTGTTCATAATTACATTATACAGCCCTATATTATCCCCACGGGATCACTGGAAAAAACACTCCTCATTGGAGACTTCCTTTTTGTAAGTAAATTCCATTATGGAGCGCGAACGCCCATGACGGCAGTTGCTTTCCCTATGGTACACGACACCCTGCCCATAGTAAAAACAAAATCCTATTTAGACGTTCCCCAACTCCCCTATTTTAGATTACCCGGTTTTAAAAAAGTTGAACGTAATGAAATTGTCGTTTTTAGTTGGCCAGCAGATACTGTACGTCAATTTTTTGTAAAAGAAAAGGGGGTTCGAAAACCCATTGATAAAAAATCAAATTATGTCAAACGCTGTGTTGGGATTCCAGGTGACACCCTTTCCATCATTAATGGGTTTGTCCACATCAATGGTCAACGCAGTATATTACCCGAACGGGCAAAAACCCAATACGTTCACAAGGTATACAACAGTAAAGGGGTGTCTGGAAGAAAGCTCTATGAAGAAGGATACAAAGATTTTACACGTAAATACAAGATTGAAGGAATTACGCAGGCGAGTTATGACGCCTTGCTTCCGTATATCCATGGCATTTACTCTAATGAGCGAGATAATTTTGTTGTCATCACTCCAGCAGCAGGAATACCCGTAGACGCCATTATAGGACTTCCCATTAAAATAGGGGAAGTTTTAGACACTAAGAAAGAAATCATTTTAACCATAGAAGAGGCTAAAACACTTGGAAAAACTGCTATTGTGGACAGTATTGTTCGTCAAATAAACCAGTCCAAAACAGCAAATACGAGTTTTTTCCCAAATAGTCTTCCCTATGACTGGAACGAAGACAACTTTGGCCCCATTGTGCTGCCTAAAGCAGGTACAAGTGTCTCGCTCAATCAACAAAATTTACCGCTCTACAAAAAAATCATACGTGAGTACGAGGGCAATCAACTGGATAAAAAAGGAGAGGACATCATCATTAATGGACAAGTCACCTCACAGTACACCTTCAAACAAGATTATTACTGGATGATGGGAGACAATCGTCATCGATCGGAAGACAGTCGTTACTGGGGCTTTGTTCCAGAAAATCACATTGTGGGTAAACCTGTTTTAATCTGGTTTAGTATTGAAGGTATTAATGATGGAATACGCAACTGGCGAATTCGATGGGATCGCGTTATGACAACGGTTAAAGGAGAAGGTAAGCCCATTTCTTTCTTTCCTTATTTTTTGGGGATAGTAGTGCTTTGGCAACTTGTTGCCTTTATTCGCAAAAGAAAAAAAGAGCCGGCCGCCTAATGCAGTTTATCCCTTCATATTTCCCCTCGATTCAATATGTTCACGCGTTATTAAAGGCTGATGAGGCCGTTTTTACCACTCATGCCCATTATCAAAAACAAACCTATCGCAATCGTTGTAGCATCTATGGTGCAAATGGAAAACTCAACCTCACGATTCCTATTCAACACAAAAAATCCCAGGGACATCAAAAAGATGATGCCGTAAAAATCATGTGGGAGGAAGACTGGCAAAATCTGCACTGGAAATCCCTTACTTCGGCCTATCGATCTTCTCCTTTTTTTGAGTTTTATGAGGATGAATTAAAAGAACACTTTTTCATTCAACCCGATGGTTTAATGGACTTTAACCTAGCACAACTAAAGGGGGTTTTAGCAGTATTAGAAATAGACATCACCTTTAAATTTGCAGATGAATACATCCCGTTTAATCGCAAAGAAGAAGAATTGATCAACGCAAAGAAAACAAGTACATTGTCCCTGCCCAGTTACCAGCAAGTCTTCACAACAAAACACGGCTTTATCCCGCATTTAAGTATCCTTGATTTGATTTTTAATCTAGGCCCGGAAAGTCTTGATTACCTCGAACAACTTTCCTAATCCCATCCCAAAGTGGTGAGAATGGGGAAGTGATCAGAATATTTTTTCGGGATCACTTTAAATGAATTAACGTTAAATTCCTCGTGAGCAAAAATAAAGTCTATCCGTAATGGAAAAGAGGAAAAATAAAAGGTTTCACCTAAACCCTTTCCCGCTTCAGCAAAAGTATCTTGACGTCCTTTTGCAATTGCTTTATAGGTTTTAGAGAATTGTGTATTGTTTAAATCGGTACAGACTATCGCTGGTAAATCATTTGTAGCTTCGACCGATTCAAATTGCTCGATTTGCGAAAGTTGTTTTTTAAATACCTCATCAAATTTAATTTGTAATGCCGCCGAGTCTGGGTTGGTAAATAAACTATCTTCTTCATTGATACGGAACGATTCAAAATGCAAATTATAAACCCTGAAGCGTTTCCCACTAAAAAACAAATCAACATAGGCTCCACTATTTGTGGAGCCTTCAAAATCAATATAGCCCTGATCAAGAATTGGCAGTTTTGAATAAATGGCTAGTGGAGACTTTCCCATGGAGCGATTGGGTTGAATATAGCGATACTCATATGCATCTAGTCGTGGAGTATCGGTTTTAGAATACTCTTGAAAACAAATCACATCTGGATTTTCTTCTCGAATTAACTGTTCAATTTCTGTAGCAACATCAAGACCTTTTATCCATTGATATTTATTAAATAAACGAACGTTATAACTCATTACCCCTATAGTAGAGCCGCTTTTCCTAATGGTATTATTTGGGAATTGATACAAAAGGTTCCATTCGCCATAACCAATTAAAAAAGCCCCCATAAACAATAAGAAAGGCCATTTAATTTTAACCACCCAATAACAAAACAAGAGTAGGTTGATCAAAACAACAACAGGGACAAATAAATTGAGAATAGAAAAATTGAAAAACGATGGAATACTCCCCATCAACATCAATTGAAAGATCAACAACAAAAGGTTGAAAAAGAGCAATAGATTTTCAAAAAAAGATAATTTCATGGGAAGTGATTTGAGCTTTACTTTTTACCAGCCTTAAATAGAAATTCCTTTTCTGCTTTTGAGAGACTATCATAGCCCGAAGCACTTATTTTATCAAGGATACGGTCAATTTTTTCTTGATCAGAAGTAGTTGACGTTGAGGGTCGTTTTCGATAGGTTTTATGTACCGTTTTCATCTTTGGCGAAGTGTTCCCTAGGGATGAAAACCAATTCCAAAGACGCTCAAAACCAACACCAATATCATTCCCCTTTTGCAATTGTTGCGCATAAAAATAACCCAAGGCCGCCCCTCCTATATGGGCGAGATGACCCCCTGCATTCCCCGTGGGAATCTGTAGGACATCCATCACCACAAGCGCGATTCCGATATACATCAACTTTACATTAAAAAACAAAAGGCGAACCTCTTGATAAGGGGTATAGGTACAACTAAAAATCAACACTGCCATTACACCAGCAGAAGCACCAACCATCGAAGGATTTTGATCACTAAATACCGGAAAGACAGCATAACTCAACAAAAAGACAATTCCGCCAGTCAAGATTCCCATGAAATATACATTGATAAATCGCTGTGAAGAAAAGAGGTTTAAAAAAAACTGCGAAGCATAATACAACAATAACATGTTCCAAAAAATATGCCGCAAGCCATCGTGCAAAAACCCATAGGTCAATAATGTCCAGGGGCGATAAATAAACTCGCTAAAGGAAGAAGGTAACTCAAAGAAATCAAAAAAAGTTTGTTGGGGTAATTCCAACAAATAAAAGAGGGTGCGCAAGAAAAAAGGAACCACAAAGCAAACAACATTGATCAAAATCAATTTCTCTGCAATGTTAAATTGACTAAAACGTTGACGGAAGCTTGTAAAACGACTCATACTAATCCCAGCGATTTTGATTAAACTGATTTTTTTTCCAATAATACATCATTAGAAATCCAGTTAATGCGCCACCCACATGAGCAAAATGCGCTATGGGTCCTATCGAATAGGAGGAAAATCCAAAAAATAAATCTCCTAAAATCAATAATGGGACAAAATACTTGGCCTTGATAGGAACTGGAATAAACATCAAGAACAAAGAAACATTTGGAAACATAAAGGCAAAAGCAACCAAAATCCCATAAAGCGCTCCAGAAGCTCCTACCATAGAAACCGTATAAGCGTCATAAGCGGCCTGGAGATTTTCCATGGTCACAACCTCTAGCCAACTCCTTTTAAAATCTCCTATGGCAATGACATTGATCACTTCTTGAGTACTGTAACCAGCAGCATTTAACACCTGGGTGACATCATGAAATTGATAGGCATATGCGGCCATTTGAACAACCATTGCTCCTATACCAGCCGAGAGAAAGTAGAATAAAAACTTTTGTTTTCCCCACAATTGCTCTAAAGGTGAACCAAACATCCACAAACCAAACATATTAAAAAAGAGATGTGGAAATCCACCATGCATGAACATATGGGTTATGGGTTGCCACAGCTGAAAAGAAGGATTGAGATAAAAATGAAGGGCCATCTGCTCAGTAAAAAAATTTCCCAATAGTCCCGAAGCAAAAAAGAATATCCCGTTAATGATTAACAAGTGCTTTACCGTTTCTGTAATCCCCCGCATTAGCTAAATTTTTTTTCTAATTCTTCTTTCGTCAAAGAAACAAAAATCTGTCGATTAAATGGCGAGAGCTGGGGCTCTTTACAAGCAAATAAATCATTGACTAATTGTTGTTGCTCTTCAATCTTCAAAACCGTTCCTCGCTTGGTAGAGAGTGTCTTTGCCATGGATTTTGCCAGGGCATCGGTTTGTGTAAAAGTATCTTGTGGAGCATCATTTTCAAGGGCTAAAAATAAGTCCTCAAAAACCTTAACTGCTCTATTCTCGCTGCACACACTGGGAATGCCAAGAATTTCTAGGGCATTGTCTTGCAACTTCCCCAAATGAAAGCCCACTGCTTCGAGCAAGCTTTTGTAAGCATCAAATAGACCAATTTGAAGAGCAGATAAAGAAATTTCTAATGGAAAAAGTAATTGCTGGCTTCCAGCATTCGCATGGGTTACATTGGCTAAAAAAAGCTCGTATAAAATCCGCTCGTGTGCTCGTTGTTGATCGATTAATAGCAAGGCCGCTCCAGTAGAACTCACGACATAGCGATTCATTAATTGAAAAATCTTCTGTTCCCCTAGCGGTTGTTTGGTTTCCTCGGTTGAGAGTAAACTCAGCGCTGTGCTCTCTGTACTCCCAATTTCCTGATAGAGGGATTCCCATTGTGGGCTTGCTTTTGATGTAAAAGATTGTGCCCCTTGATCTTTAAATGGATTAAAGCTGCGATCTACTTCAATCTTAGGGGCAACCGCAGACTTTTCTACCTGTTGATAAGGAACGTCTAAATTTGGGTCGCGATCAAAATCTAGCGTAGGGGTCACTTGAAACATCCCCAAACTGTGTTTCACCGCCGAACGAAGTATGGCAAATAAACTTTGTTCATTTTCAAATTTTACTTCTGTTTTTGTGGGGTGAATATTAATATCAATAGACGCGGGATCTAAATCAAAAAAAAGGAAGTAGCCAGGATAAGACCCTTCACTTAATAAACCCTCATAGGCGGTATTAATGGCATGGTGTAAAAAACTACTTTTGACAAACCTCCTGTTTACAAAAAAGAACTGCATCCCTCTACTGCGTTTTGCCGCCTCGGGTTTTAAGATAAATCCATTGATTTTTGCAACAGAGGTATCTTCATTAACTGGGACCAATTTATCATCTAATTTCCCGCCAAAAACATGGACTAATCGTTGTTTTAAATTCCCTGCAGGAAGATCAAAAAGCTCAGAACCACCATGAACCATAGAAAAGCTTAAATCAGGGTGGGCAATGGCGACTCGATGGAATTCGTCAATGATGTGTCGTAGTTCAACAGTAGTAGATTTTAAGAAATTTCGTCGAGCAGGAACATTAAAGAATAAGTTACTCACCGTCATTGAAGTTCCCACGGGTGCAACTAAGAGTTCTTGTTCTTTGAACTCCCCTCCCGCTATTCTTAATTTAATACCCAGTTCATCAACTTCCCGCTTTGTGTGCATTTCAACCTGTGCTACTGCTGCAATAGAGGCGAGGGCTTCACCTCGAAAACCCTTTGTGTGCAAGGCAAAAAGGTCATTGGATTGCTTAATCTTAGAGGTGGCATGGCGCTCATACGCCAAACGAGCATCGGTCGCACTCATTCCAATACCATTATCCACTACCTGTATCAATTGTTTACCTGCCTCTTTTACAATTAACTGAATGCGATCGGCTTTTGCATCAATTGCGTTTTCGAGTAATTCTTTCACCACCGACGCCGGGCGTTGAACTACTTCACCAGCCGCAATTTGATTTGCGACATGATCGGGGAGTAAGGCAATAATGTCTTCCATGGACTATAATCGAAATATAGAAAGGTCAAAGTCAATGACGTACAAAAACATGAGAACCAGTACAGCAATGATAATGAGAAGTGTGGGAGAAAAAGAACGATTGTTACGATTGCGACTAGCAGCACGTGCTTCTTGCCACTTTTTACCAAAGTCGTTAGCATTGTAGGTATCCCGGTATTTGGAAAAAGTGGAATCAAAATCATAAGGGTTTTGAATTTCCTTCCCTTGATAATACCGTGGGGTATAGTTATACCTTCGGTTCCGATTCAATTTAAAGAGATTCGATTTAAACATGCTGATTCTTTTCTCTAAAGTACATTTTTTCTCAAAAAGAGAATTTAAAAAAGAGGGAAACTACCTTATTGTTGAGAGAGCGCTATCATTTTTAGGGATGTCACTGCAGCTTCCACCCCCTTATTCCCGTGCTGTCCTCCACTGCGATCAATAGCTTGTTGCAAGGTATTATCGGTCAAGACACAAAAAATGACGGGGCGGTTTGAACTAAGATTGAGTGAGACAATCCCCTGGGTTACCCCCTGGCAAACAAAATCAAAATGTTTGGTCTCCCCTTGAATTACACTACCGATAACAATGACTGCATCAACCTCTTTTTCTAAGGCTTTTTTTGCGCCAAAAACCAATTCAAAACTCCCAGGAACATTGGAGCGAAGAATGTTTTCTTCTTTTACCCCACATTCGATTAAGGCCTCTTTAGCTCCTAAAAATAAATTCTCGGTAATCTGTTGATTCCACTCGGCGACAACAACTGCAATAGCATAGTTTTCTCCAGAGGGAACCTCTTCTTTGTCAAAGGCAGATAAATTACTAAGGGCAGTTGCCATAAATTATTGGTTTTCTAAACGCCCAATCTGTATTTCGATTTGAGCAGCCTCTGGAGCAGTAGAAAAGTCGTTTTGAATGCGCTTAAAAAAGTTAAGTGCCTCACTATTTTTACCTAAACTCGCGCCTACTAATCCTGCTTTGAAAAGATATTTTGGCGTAGTAAAATCATTTTCGCTAGCATTTGCAGCTGCTTTGTAGTACTGAAGCGCCTTCTCGCTATTTCCTAGTTGAGCGTGAGCATCGCCTAGGGCACCTTTTGCCAAAGCAGAAAGCAAAACATCATCTGAACTAAAATCTTCAAGATAGCTAATCGCTTTCTCATAATCTTTTGTGTTCAAATAAGCCATTCCTATACTGTACTGTGCTAGTCCAGCTGCAGGGGTTCCACTGTAATTTTCTATGATATCTAAAAAACCATATTTCCCATCACCACCATTAATGGCTCTTTGATAAAGCGCATCACTCTCTTCACCATTAACGGCAAGATTAAAGTAATACTGTGCTTGGTTCAATTCTGATACTGCATCGGCTTTCTTTGGCGTAAGCACATAAGCATCATAGGCTAGATAGCCCAATACAACAACTGTAATCGCTCCAATAAGAGAAAGGATAATGTTTTGATTATTGGCAACAAATTCTTCTGTTTTAGAAGCACTAGAATCTAGCGACTCAAAAACCTCTGCTGTTGTGCTTTCTACTACTTGTTCTTCGACTTGTGGCTTTGCAATTGATTTTTTTGCGCCGCGTTTTTTATATGTTGCCATGGTTTCTTTGTATTTAAGAGCCCAAAAATAAACTTTTTATTCCAATCGTAAAAGCGCCATAGGGTTTCTTATCTTAGCAGCGATGAAATTAAGAACGCTCACACTAACCAACTATAAAAATATTAGCGCGGCATCCTATGAGTTTGATGCTCGAATCAATTGTTTTATTGGAAAAAATGGGGTGGGAAAATCAAACGTTCTCGATGCTATTTATCACCTTTGTTTTGGAAAAGGTTACTTTAACCCATCTGCCGTTCAAAACATCCAGTTTGAGAAAGACTTCTTCTTGCTCGAAGGGCTGTTCGAAAAAGATGAAAAAGACGAAAAAATTCTTTGTAGTCTTAAGAAAGGAAGTAAAAAAACCATCAAACGAAATGGTAAATTATACGACCGGCTTGCCGATCATATCGGCTTACTCCCGCTAGTAATCATCTCTCCAGCCGATCGTGATTTGATTATCGAAGGCAGTAGCACCCGAAGAAAATTTATCGATGGTATCATGGGGCAAACCGATAAAATTTACCTCAACACCCTGCTGAAGTACAACAAAGTACTTGCACAACGCAATGCCTTACTCAAATATTTTGTGGCAAATCAAAGTTTTGACCCCACTACGCTATCCATTTATGATGAGCAACTACTTGCTTTAGGGACAACACTTTATCAAAAAAGAAAAGAATTTCTTGCCATTTTTATCCCTAAGGTAAAAGAACACTACAAAAGCATTAGCAAGAGCATGGAGGTAGTAGATATTGACTATTCCAGTGATTTACATTCTTGTGATTTTGAAATAGTTTTAAAAAACAATCTCGCGAAAGACCGCAGTGCTCAATTTACTACCGCTGGACCACATAAAGAAGATTTGGATTTTCTAATTCATGGACAGCCCATAAAAAAGTTTGGAAGTCAAGGCCAGCAAAAATCTTTTCTAATCGCATTAAAATTAGCGCAATTTGATTTTATCAAAGAACAGGCAAAGGTCCCCCCTATTGTTTTGCTAGACGATGTCTTTGATAAATTAGATCAAGATCGGGTTGCCTTAATCATGCAGTTGGTCGAGCAGGATCATTTCGGGCAAATTTTCCTATCGGACACACACCAAGATCGAACTCTAGCTGCCCTAAAAACAACACAATTGTCCTATTCACTCTTTGAGCTGTCATAGTTTTTATACCTTAGTCCTATGCGTAAAATTGTCTTTCTTTCTCTCCTCATCACGAGCTTATTGATCGCTTCATGTTCAAGTGTATCAAAAGAAGACTTGACCCATTTAAAAGGCTATTGGGAAATTAATTCGGTGAAATCCCGTGGGGAAGTATTTTCCCCAAAAGGAGCTGCACCAGCGGTAGATCACTATACATTCATCAATGATAGTATGGGATATAAAAAGAAAATGGTTCCCAGTTTTGGGGATAACTACACTAGCTCAGAAGACAAGGTTCCCTTTAAAATTATTACTAAAAGAGGAGATTTTTTTCTTGAGTTTAACGCTCCCCTAGAGGTGTGGGAAGAAAAAATTGAATCCCTTTCGCCGGATGAACTCGTTCTTTTCCACAAGGACAACTCCTATCATTACCACCGTCACCAAAAAATAAACTACTAATGTCCCAAAAAAAACGCAGCTTTGAGCCGCAACCCATCACGACTGTTTTACAGCAAATTACCGAGCAAAAAAACCTTGCTAAAGGGCTAAATCTAGTCAAAATAAAACAGGCTTGGGAAGCAACTGTGGGCGCTCATGTTAATCAATATACGGCCGAGATCACACTGCGTGGAAAAACACTTTACATCCAATTGACCTCTGCCCCATTACGGGAAGAACTCTCTTATGGAAAAGAAAAAATCCTAAAACACCTCAACGATGCTTTAGGATCTCAAGAAATTCAAAAAATTATTTTACGCTAGAAAATTTCTCTACCAGAAAAGTGAAACGCTCCTTCGATAGCAGCATTTTCATCACTATCTGAACCGTGTACCGCATTCTCTCCCATTGATGTAGCATAGAGTTTGCGAATGGTACCCTCGGCAGCATCAGCAGGATTTGTCGCCCCAATCAAGGTTCTAAAATCGGTTACAGCATTTTCTTTCTCTAAAATCGCAGCGATAATAGGTCCACGCGTCATAAAAGTGACTAATTCTCCAAAAAATAGACGTTCACTGTGAACGCTATAAAAAGCCTCTGCATCGGCTTTAGAAAGCTGTGTTTTTTTCAAGGCAACAATGCGAAATCCAGCCGCAGTAATTTTCTCTAGGATGGCACCAGTATGTCCATTCTCAACTGCATCTGGTTTAATCATCGTAAAAGTTCTATTCGTTGTCATAGTTGTTTTTTTGTGCCGCAAATGTAACAAAATATCTCTGCTTGTTATGCTTCTCACATAATTAATCAATTGCTTTTGTTTTCATTCCTCTAGTAGGATTGGTATATTTGGGCTGTTATGTATAAAGAATTTACCACCCAACTAAAATCCCTGCTTGCCACTCCACAACACTGTGTTATTTTCCCCCATAAAAACCCCGATGGGGATGCCTTGGGAAGCACACTTGCACTCCAGCATTTTCTCGAAAAAAAAGGTCATGATTGTGTCATTATCTCTCCTAACGAATACCCAAAGTTTCTCGCCTGGCTCCCCGGGCAAGAGAGGATTCGCTGTTTTAACAAAGAAGAAGAAAGCTGCTTAGCACTCATCAAACAAGCTGATGTTTTTTTTACCCTAGACTTTAATGCCCTGGGGAGAATTGCTCCACTGGACAAAGCCATTGAAAATACCACTCGTCCCATTGTGATGATAGATCATCATGAAGCGCCACAAGATTATGCTCATATTCGCTATTCCGACCCTAGCATAGGATCTACCTGTGAAATGGTTTTTAATGTATTGAGCACATGGGACAAAAGCGCCCTGGATAAAACCATTGGGAGTTGTATTTACACTGGAATGATGACAGATAGTGGTTCGTTCCGTTTTTCTTCAACTACTGCGACTACACATTCTATCGTGGCACAACTGTTAGAACTAGGTGTTGAACACAGCTTAATTCATCAAAATATTTATGATAGTTACCGCTTTGAGCGTTTACAACTCCTAGGGATTACCTTAAAAAATTTAGTGCGCATTGACTCCTTGCCCGCTGTTTACACTAGTTTGAGTCAAGAAGAACTCAATTCCTGTGATTTTCAAAAAGGAGACAGTGAAGGCTTTGTCAATTATGGCCTTAGTCTAGAAGGGGTGAAATTGGCCGTAATCATGATTGAAAATAAACAAGAAGGCATCATCAAAATGTCCTTTCGATCAAAAGGCAATTTTGATGTCAATCAATTCGCTAGAACCTATTTTAATGGTGGAGGGCATATTAATGCTGCTGGGGGAATGTCCACCTCCTCGCTTGATGCAACGCGCCATGCCCTAGAAAAAGCCATCCTTGAAAACACCGCTTTACTCCAATGAAAAAATGCTTCCTCATCATTAGTCTGCTCTTCGTGATCTCGTGTCAAGAACAAGAAGCGAGAAAACCCTTATACCAAAGCGGTAACAGTGGCATGATTCAATCCATTGAACGCAATAAAAAAATCAATGCCCAGCAACAGGCTTTATTTCAACAAATCATAAAGAAAGATAGTCTTTTGAGTTTTATTTCTTCTCCAGCAGGTTACTGGTATGCTTATACGACTAAATCAAATCAAAGCATCCAGCCACAACGAGGAGATCAAGTTAAATTCAATTATTCCATTCAATCACTTGAAGGGACTCCCCTTTACAATACAGAAGAACTAGGCACTGTTGATTATCTGGTTGACAAAGAAGAATTGCTACCCGCTTTACGCTATGCCGTTAAAGATTTAAGCGTGGGAGACATCGGGGTATTTTTGGTGCCATCTTTCCTTGGTTATGGCTATCAGGGTGACGGAGAAAAAATCGGGATCAATCAACCCCTTCGATTCACCGTTGAACTTATCAACTTAAAACAAAACACGAATCCAAAGGATTCAAAATAATACACTACTTTTAACACCAAACTAAACTCTATTCAATGAAAAAACTAAGCCTCTTATTGATTACACTTACCATCCTTGTAGGATGTGCATCACAATACCCAGATCTTGAAAATGGTTTATATGCTGATATAGCAACCAATAAAGGATCAATCGTAGTTGCTTTAGCCCATGACAAAACGCCGATAACGGTAGCTAATTTTGTTTCCCTTGCAGAGGGAGAAAATGAATTTGTAAGTGATGAATTCAAAGGAAAAAAATATTACGAAGGCATTGTCTTTCACCGGGTGATTCCAGACTTTATGATTCAAGGGGGGGACCCCACTGCTTCTGGTTCTGGTGGACCGGGATATCGCTTTGAAGATGAAATTACCGATTTGACGCACAGTGGTCCAGGGATCCTTTCCATGGCAAATGCAGGGCCTGCAACAAATGGAAGTCAATTTTTCATCACCCACAAAGCCACTCCATGGCTTGATGGAAAACACACTGTCTTTGGCGCGGTTGTTTCTGGGCAAGAAGTCGTCGATTCGATTGCTCAAATGGATACCATCCAAAAAGTAACCATCATTCGTAAAGGAAGCGAAGCTAAACGCTTTGATGCACCAAAAATATTTGCCGATTACTTTAACGGGATGGAACAACGCAAGGCAGAGCAAGAAGAAAAAGTTGCACTGGGTAAATTAAAAACGTTAGAGAAATTTGATATCCAAAAAGCTAAAGCAAAATCAACTGCTTCTGGCCTACAATACCTCATCACAAAAAAAGGTGAAGGTGCAGCGGTTACTTCAACCTACAAAGCAATGACACATTATGCTGTTTACTTTGAAGATGGCACGCTATTAGAAACCTCAATGCTTGAAACAGCAGAAGAATTGGGTGTTGTCAATGAACAGCGAAAATTAGCCAATGCGTATCAACCTTTGCCTGCTGATGTTAGCGACGGCGCTGCTATGATTGAAGGATTTAAAGAAGGACTTCGCTTATTAAATGTAGGAGATGAAGCTACCCTCTTCCTCCCTTATACTATGGCCTATGGCGAAGATGGAGGACGTGGAATTCCTCCAAAGGCTAACCTGATATTTGAAATCAAAATTGTAGAATTATTCGAGTAATCGAAACAATACAACTCAAGCCCACCCTCGCGGTGGGTTTTTTGTACCATGAAAACCTCTAGTCGTAGTTGGATCAATAGCCTTTTGATTGCGCTATTATATGGAGTGAATTGGGGAGCAAGAAATCACCCTCATTTCATCGACTCTTTTTACAGCAACAAAATTTACCCCTCCCTCTATCACGCTCGGGTTTTTTTCTTCGAGCTATTTCCATTTTCTCTAGGAGACCTTTTCTACCTGCTGGGAGCTATCGTTATTGTTAAAAACCTTTTAGGCTGGAAAAGGATCCAACGAAAAAACATGGGCAACATCATCCTTGTACCACTGTTACTATTCTTGTGGTTTCAACTTTCTTGGGGATTAAATTATTATAAGACACCCCTTAATCTAAAGGAGGTTAAAACGATGGATTACAGCGAAGAAGACTTAATCAATACAACAGCTCTCTTTGCAAGAGAAAGCAATCGTCTTCATTTCATATTGAGTCAAAATGATAGCCTTGCTGTTGTCTTGAATGGAACCAAAAAAAGTTTACTTAAACGAATAGAAGAAAGTCCTTCTACCACTCCCATCAAGGGGAAAATTAAGTCCTCGCTTTATTCAAAAGTATTATCATATATGGGGTTTTCGGGTTATTTAAATCCCTTTACGCTAGAGGCACATGTCAATATAGCCATTCCAAAGATTAATCTTCCATTGACCGCTGCTCATGAAATGGCACATCAACAAGGCTATGCTGCAGAAAACGAAGCAAATTATATCGGATTCTTACGTTGCTATCAGCATCCAGACCAGGACATTCAATATGCCGCACTACTGTTTGGCTTGCGATATACGCTCAATGAACTCTACCGTGTCAATCCCGAAAAAGCCCGCGCGATTCATTGCTCTCTTTATCCAGGGATACTGGAAAATATAGCCGAAACAAACCGCTTTTGGCTTGCGCATAAAAACCCTTTGGAACCCTTTTTAAAACGTTCCTATGACTCCTATCTAAAAGCAAATAATCAACCCCAAGGGATACAATCCTATAATGCGGTGGTTAGTCTTTTAATTGCGCACTTTAAAGTCATTGATAATTCTGCTTCATTTAAGAATTAATTCGTAGTTTGGATAAAAATTATTCAAATGAAACTACGATTACTGCTGCTCTTTTTAGCGGCAAGTTTAAGTGGATTTAGTCAAGACTATTTCCCCACAAACAGTGGTGTCAAGACCACTGCTACACATTATCAAGCGATTACAAATGCAACCATTCATCCCTCCCCTCAATCAACCATTGAAAAGGGAACGCTTTTGTTTAAGGATGGAAAAATCATTGCGGTTGGCACCTCAATTTCACTTCCAAAAAATACTCAAGTGCACGACTTCAATGGAAAGCATCTCTATGCTTCTTTCATTGATTTACACACCACCTTTGGTCTTCCCTCAAAGGCAGGAAATTCAAGAAGAGGTCGCAGTACACAATACGAATCTAGTAGAGCAGGTTATTATTGGAACGATCACATGATAAGTGATTACAACAGTATCGAAGACTACAGTTATAAAAAAGAGGCTGCAGCAAACTATCGCAAAGCAGGATTTGGGATAGTCAATGCGCATCGTCCAGAAGGAATTCACCGCGGGACAAGCGTATTAGTTGCTTTAAATGACAATGAAAATGAGGCAAAACGACTTTTAGACGACACCGCAGCTCAACATTACTCTTTCACTAAAAGTAAATTATCTGGTCAATATTATCCTGGCTCTATCATGGGAGCTATGGCATTATTAAGACAATTTTTTATAGATGCCGCTTGGTACAAAAAAGGAGGCGCTACAACCACTGATCTTGCCCTTGAAGCACATAATAGAAATGCAACTTTACCTGCGATCTTTGAAGCGAGAAACAAGTTAGATGTCGCCCGTGCGGCAAAAATTGGTCAAGAATTAAAGCTTCCTTTCATCATTACTGCTAGTGGAAAAGAATACGAGCATTTAACGGCTTTGAAAGCTGCAAATGCCACCCTTTTACTCCCGCTAAATTTCCCAAAGGCCTATGATGTAAGTGATCCTGTAAGTACGCAAAAAATTGCTTTAAGCGACATGAGATACTGGAATCAAGCACCTGCAAATCCTGCACGTGTTGAAGAAGCTGGAATTCCTTTTGCTCTCACCTTGCATGGCTTATCAAAAAAGAGTCAATTCATCCCCAACCTAAAAAAGGCCGTGGCCTATGGACTTGAAGAATCAAAGGCACTTGCAGCTTTAACGACCATTCCTGCAAAACTCTTGAGAAAAGAACATCTTTTGGGGACCTTAAAAAAGGGAGCCATCGCTAACTTTATCGTGACGGATGGTCCTCTCTTTTCTACCACCAGTAAAATTGAAGAAAACTGGGTGCAAGGAAACCGTCACATCATCATTTCAAAAGAAGACATCAATATCGATGGGAAATATAGTTTGATGCTTCAAAAAGAAAAATTATCCCTAGAAATTAAAAACAGTACAGCTAAGATAGCTGCAACGGTAAAGAAAGATTCCACAAAATTAAAGGTAAAAGCCAGCTACAACAATGGATGGTTAAGTCTTCAAATTCAAGATGAAGACAATGCCTTTGCGCAACTTTCTGGAAAGATTGCCAATGGAACTCATCTCGAAGGAAGTGGAACTGCTTTTGATGGAGAATCCACCACCTGGATGGCACATTTTGAAGAAAAGGCCACAGAAAAAAAGAAGAAAGAAAAGAAAGAAAAAGTATATCCCAAACCTGTTGCGGTTACTTTTCCAAATAATGGATTTGGATTCACACAATTGCCAAAAGCCCAGAATGTGCTCTTTAAAAATGCAACCGTTTGGACGAATGAAGCTGAAGGTATTGTTACAAACACCGATGTATGGGTAGAAAACGGTAGAATAAAAGCGATCGGTCAAAACCTAAGTGCACCTGGGGCAAAAGAAATCGACGCAACTGGAAAACACTTAACCAGTGGTGTAATAGATGAACACTCCCATATTGGTGCCTCAAGCATTAATGAAGGGGGACATAATTCATCGGCAGAGGTGACAATAGAAGATGTCATTAACCCAGATGATATTAACCTTTACCGCAATCTTTCTGGAGGGGTTACTACCCTTCAAATCTTGCATGGTTCTGCCAACCCAATTGGTGGAAGATCGGCCATTATCAAACCACGCTGGGGAGAAAGCGCTGATAATCTACTTTATAAAGGGGCAGATCCTTTTATCAAATTTGCTTTAGGTGAAAATGTAAAACAATCCAACTGGCCCAGCTATAACCGTTTTCCACAAACAAGAATGGGAGTTGAACAGGTCTTTGTGGACTATTTTCAGCGTGCAAAAGAGTACCAAAAAGAATGGGCAAAATACAATGCTCTACCGCGAAAAACCAAAGCAAGAACCCTCGCCCCTCGCTATGATATTGAGATGGAAACTTTGGTTGAAATTCTTGAAGGTAAACGATTTATCTCGTGTCACTCCTATGTGCAAAGTGAAATTAATATGTTGATGAAAGTCGCAGAACGGTTTGGTGTAACCATTAATACTTTTACTCATATTCTTGAAGGCTATAAAGTAGCCGATAAAATGAAAGAACACGGCGTGGGTGGCTCTACCTTTTCAGATTGGTGGGCCTATAAATTCGAAGTCAACGATGCCATCCCATATAACGGTGCCATCATGCATAATCAAGGGGTCACCGTTGCCTTTAATTCTGACGACTCTGAAATGTCGCGACGCTTAAATCAAGAAGCGGCTAAGGCTGTTAAATATGGAGGTGTATCTGAAGAAGATGCTTGGAAATTTGTCACCCTTAACCCTGCAAAACTTCTTCATATTGATGATGAAGTGGGAAGTATTAAAGTGGGGAAATCTGCTGACCTAGTGTTGTGGAACAATCACCCCATGTCCATTTATGCCGTGGCAGAGAAGACCATGATTGAAGGAATTTTTTATTATGAACTCGATCGAGCGACAGCACAAGTTAATACCATTCAAAAAGAGCGCAATCAACTAATTCAACAAATGGCAGCGGCTAAAAATGGTGGAGCACCCACCAGAAAAGCTCCTAAGAAACAAGCCAGAGAATTTCACTGTGAAACGCTAGACTAAAATTATTTAAGATGAAAAAAACACTCTATACCTTATTTTTCTTGTGCATTGGACTTGTGGTCTATGCGCAACAAACTCCTGCAGCAAATCAAGCAGAGTCTATTTTAATTCAAGGGGCTACGCTTCATATAGGAGACGGAACTGTGATTGAAAACGGGATGATTGGTATCGCCCAGGGGAAAATCCTAGAAGTAGGAGCAACTGGTTCAAACAAGAATACCTATGCCGCGACAGTGGATGCTAGCGGTCAACATGTTTACCCAGGATTTATCGCAGCAAATAGCACAGTGGGAATGGTTGAAATTGACGCTATTCGTCCAACGAATGACCTAAATGAAATAGGAACTTTTCTTCCAAATATTCGCACAATCATCGCCTATAATGCAGAGTCTAAAGTGGTGGAATCCCTGCGACCTAATGGAATCCTCACCGCCCAAATTGTTCCCACTCGAGGGCGCATCGCAGGAAGTTCTTCTATTGTTCAACTCGATGCATGGAACTGGGAAGATGCTGGAATAAAGGTCGATGAAGGCATGCACATTTATTGGCCCAGAACCTATAGAAGAGGTAACCGTGCCAAAGGGGAAGACCCTTTGGTCTATGACCAAAAAAACTACAGTAAAAGAACTGCAGAAATAGACCAATACCTCGCAGAAGCAAAAACCTATGATGCCACTGCAAAGCATAAACACCTTCCCCATGCTGCACTTGAGGCAACATTTAATGGTACCCAAAGCGTTTATCTTCACGCAAAAGAAAAAAGACAAATTCTTGATGGAATTTTATTGTTAAAGAAACACGGGATAAAAAACATTGTCCTTGTGGGTGGTAATGATGCCTATATGATCACCCCTTTCCTTAAAAAACACAATATCCCTGTGATTGTTTCACGACCACACCGTTTGCCTGATACAGAAGATCAAGATGTGAAACTTCCGTTTAAAATGGCCAAAATATTAATGGATGCTGGGCTTACCATCACCATAGACGTGAGTGGTCGAATGGAACGAATGAATACCCGTAATCTTCCCTTCTATGCTGGGACATTTGCAGCCTATGGTGTAGAAAAGGAAAAAGCAGTAGAAATGATTACCTTGAACGCAGCAAAAATTTTAGGTATTGATGATCAATTAGGCAGTCTCACTGTTGGGAAAGATGCTACCCTTTTTGTAGCAAAAGGTGATGCACTTGACATGCGAACAAATCAATTGAGTCATGCATTTATTCAAGGTCGAGAGCTCAGTCTTGAAACGCATCAAACAACACTTTGGAAACGTTACACTGAAAAATTCTCTCGTCAATAAATGCTCCATCTTTCAAGTACTCAAAACAAGCAGCTCAAACGGCTTAAAAGCTTACAAGACAAAGCAAAAAAAAGAAAGCTAGAGAACGCTTTTGTGATTGAGGGACAAAAAGAAATAACACATGCAATAAAAGGGGGCTACCAGATGGAAGCCCTCTTTTTTAAGGAAGGTTGTGAATTTGAGTTTGCAGAAACAATCAAAAATCAACCTGGTTTATATTCGGTAACTCCCACCCTAATTGAACGTTTTTGTTACCGTAAAACTTCTACAGTCATTGCCATTGCGCAATGTAAAACTCATGGCTTTGATCAACTACTCCAAAAAAAGGACTCCCCTTTTATTTTAGTTGCTGAATCTCCAGAAAAACCAGGGAACATCGGCGCCTTATTACGTACAGCAGATGCAATGGGTGTGGATTTTTGTGTATTAATCGATCCAAAAACAGACCTGTATAACCCTAATGTCATTCGCTCAAGTGTGGGTTGCCTCTTTTCGGTTCCTGTAGTAACAAGCTCCTTAAAACAAGCCTTCGACTATTTTGAGCAACACAAAATTACCGTGTACAGTGCAGCGCTGACAAAACATGCTCAAACCTATACGCAGTTCGACTATACACAACCCACTGCAATAGCTGTGGGTACAGAAGATAAGGGATTAACTCCCGCTTTTTTAGATCAAAAAAACACTCCCATCATCATTCCCATGCGAGGGCAAAATGATTCCCTCAATGTTTCGGTTGCGGCTGGCATTATCCTTGCTGAAGTTCAACGACAAAGAAACTGAGGAAAAAAAAAGTTGCTTTCAAAAGAAATCCGTAAATTTCTGCTATGCTAGTGGATGAAGAAATAGAAAACAAAGAGATTGCAAAGCAGTACAAAGAACTGCTAAGGATCAGCTACTTACAACTCACTAATGAAGATAAAAAGTTAATCCGTCTCGCATTTAACACAGCTGTTGATGCCCATAAAAATCAACGTAGAAAATCTGGGGAAGCCTATATTTTCCATCCCATTGCGGTAGCAAAAATTGTCGCATCAGAAATTGGCCTTGACGCTACTTCTATCGCAGCAGCCCTTTTACACGATACTGTTGAAGATACAGCATACACCCTGGATGATATCGAACGCCTTTTTGGAAATACGGTGGCAAAGATTGTGCACGGGCTCACTAAAATTTCTCATCTAAAAAAAGATACCGACATCTCCCTACAAGCAGAAAACTTTAGGAAGATGCTCTTGACCTTGAACGATGATATTCGAGTGATCATCATCAAAATAGCCGACCGCCTGCACAATATGCAAACGATGGACGCTATGCCAGAGTATAAGCAGGTGAAAATAGCGTCGGAGACCCTTTACATCTATGCTCCTATCGCCCACAGAATTGGGATGTATAATATTAAAACAGAACTGGAAGACCTCAGTTTAAAATACACTGAACCCGAACGGTTCAATGCCATTAAAAATAAAATTGAAGAAAGCCAAGAGGAACAAAATCAATACATAAAATCGTTCTCTTCTTTAATCATGGCTTCCTTAGATAGAGAAAAACTAGACTACTTTATCAAAGGTAGAAGTAAGTCCATTTTCTCCATCCATAAAAAAATGCAAAATCAAAACATCAGCTATGAGCAGGTGTTTGACAAATTTGCCATTAGAATAGTGTATCAATCTAAACCAAAAGATGAAAAGTTTTTGGCCTGGAAAATCTATTCTATTGTTACCGATCATTTTATCCCAAACCCTACTCGCCTGCGAGACTGGATTTCGTCTTCAAAATCAAATGGATATGAATCGCTTCATATCACTGTGATGGGCCCCAATAACAAATGGGTGGAAGTGCAAATCCGCTCTGAACGTATGCATGAGATTGCCGAAAAAGGATATGCCGCACATTACCGTTACAAGCAAGGAGAAGAAAAAGAGACCGGTATTGATGCCTGGTTGAATCGCTTACAGGAAGTTCTTGAAGCAAAGGACACTTCTAATGCAGTGGATTTTGTTGAAAATTTTAAACTCAATCTCTACGCTGAAGAAATCTTTGTTTTTACCCCCCAAGGGGATTTAAAATCGCTGCCACAGGGATCCTCTGCGCTAGATTTTGCCTATGCCATCCACACCGAAATAGGTTCAAAAACAAGAGGCGCTAGGGTCAACGGAAAACTCGTACCCCTATCCCGAAAATTAAAAAGTGGAGACTCGGTCGAGATCATTACTTCAGAGAATGCAAAACCCACCGCTAACTGGGTCGATTATGTCATTACCTCAAGAGCTAGAAATAGAATCAAAGCTTCCCTTAACGAAGAAAAGAAAAGAATTGCTGAAGAAGGTAAAGAGATTTTACGCCGTAAACTAAAGCACATGCGAATCAATATGAATGAGAAATCCATTCGTCAATTGATTCTCTATTTTAAAGTAAATTCTAGCTTAGATCTTTTTTACCGAATTGGTCTAGGCACCATAGACAACCGCAAGCTAAAAGAATTTGCGACCTCCTATAACAACACCTTCCTTAACTTTTTCAAAAAACGCTTGAGAACTGCCTCAAAGCCCAGAATAACCGAAAGCGAGGAATTTGTATCTAACTATGACAAACTAGTTTTTGGCAAAGAAAAACAGGAATTACCCTATAAACTCTCGCCATGCTGTCACCCCATAGCTGGGGATAAAGTCTTTGGTTTTGTAACCATCAACGAAGGCATAAAAGTCCACAAACACAATTGCTCTAATGCGGTTGCACTACAATCCAATTTTGCTTATCGCATTGTCCCTGCCTGGTGGGTTGACTCAAGTGAACAGGAATTCACAGCAGAACTGGTATTGACTGGAATAGATCAAAAAGGGCTTGTAAATCAAGTTACTCGAGTTATTTCAAACAACATGAACATTGATATTAAAAAAATCAATTTTTATACTGATGAAGAGCTATTCAAAGGGGTGATTACAATGCGCGTCAACAACAAAGGAACCCTAAAAAAACTCAAACAACAGTTATTAAAAATCGCTGGAATAGAGAAAGTAGGGCGCAATTAGTAAAAGAAACAGTACCTTTACGGTAGATTTAATGTGATATGTCAGAATCAAAAGATCAACAAGAAATCGTCAAAAACGTGTTCATCAATTTTCTTGATCAACACAAACACCGTAAAACGCCAGAACGTTTTGCTATTCTTCATGAAATCTACGAACACCAAGGTCACTTTGATATTGAGTCCTTGTATATCATGATGAAAAACAAAAATTATCGCGTTAGTCGAGCGACCTTGTATAATACGGTTGACCTATTGATTGAATCTGGATTGATTAGAAAACATCAATTTGGATCTCAAGCACAGTATGAAAAATCTTTTTTCGACAAACAGCATGACCATATCATTTTGACCGACTCGGGAGAGGTAAAGGAATTTTGCGATCCTCGTATACAGTCAATAAAAAAAACCATCGAAGAAGTATTTAATGTTGATATTCACCATCATTCTTTATACTTTTACGGCACTAAAAAAGAATCATAAACACCCATTCATATATGTCGGTTGATCTATTGCTCGGACTCCAATGGGGAGACGAAGGAAAAGGAAAAATTGTTGATGTTTTAACCAAAGATTATGACATAATCGCCCGCTTTCAAGGAGGACCTAATGCTGGTCACACCTTAAAGTTTGACGGTATGTCGCATGTTTTACACACCATTCCTTCAGGTATTTTTCATCCCTCAGCGCTAAACTTAATTGGGAATGGAGTGGTGATTGACCCTGTCATCTTTAAAGGAGAACTGGATAAACTTGCAGGCTTTAATATCGATTTCGCCAAGAAACTTTTTGTTTCAAAAAAAGCCCATTTAATCCTCCCCACCCATCGCTTACTCGATGCAGCCTCTGAGGCAGCAAAAGGAAAAGCAAAAATTGGCTCTACGCTCAAAGGAATAGGCCCAACTTACATGGATAAAACAGGGAGAAACGGGATAAGAGTAGGCGATATCTTACTCGACGACTGGAAGAACCGCTATGCTGTACTTCGCGACAAGCATTTAAAAATGCTAGAAAACTATGACAGTAGCATTGAATATGATTTGAGTGATTTAGAAGCAACTTTCTTTGAAAGCCTTGAAACCTTAAAATCACTTCCTTTAATCGACAGTGAACATTTCTTACACACAGCACAAAAAGAAAATAAAAAAATCTTAGCAGAAGGAGCACAAGGCTCGTTATTAGATATTGACTTTGGGACCTATCCATTTGTCACTTCTTCTACTACAACTGCAGCAGGTGCTTGTACAGGATTGGGGATCGCCCCGAATGCTGTAGGAGAAGTCTTTGGAATCTTTAAAGCCTACACGACCCGTGTGGGTAGCGGCCCTTTCCCAACGGAACTTTTTGACGAAGATGGAGAAACAATGGGGCGAGTAGGACACGAATTTGGAGCAACAACAGGGCGTGCAAGACGCTGTGGATGGATTGACCTTGTGGCGCTAAAATATGCTATTCGAGTGAATGGAGTGACACAATTGATGATGATGAAAGGCGATGTCCTTTCGGGCTTCCCCACAATAAAAGTGTGCACTAGCTACAAAACAAAAGAAGGAGTAATTGAGCACCTTCCCTTTTCCATCGAACCAGAAAATGTGAGCCCTCAATACATTGAATTAGCAGGATGGAAAGAAGACCTTACCCAAATGTCTTCTGAAGAAGAATTCCCTGCGAATTTCAATGCTTATATTGCTTTTCTAGAGAAAGAATTAGAAACACCGATTAAGATTGTTTCTGTTGGTCCCGATAGAAAACAGACGATCTTTCGCTAAAACAATGCGCGTGTGAAAAACCATTTTTCACTTCTATTTATCGCTGCTACTCTCTTGATAGGGATAACCTTACACGCACAAGATAAACGCGTGATACAAATTCAACAGGCGGGTTCTTTTGGAAAAGATGAAGCAAATTATCCCGGGGCAAATATTCTATTAAAGAAAGGAGAAACGAGGGTAAAGCTATTCCATAAAGGAGCCTTAATCGTATCGAACAAATCCTTTTTTTACGCAGCAAAAAACGCCTTTAAAGCAGAGGGCGAAGTTGTCTTTACACAAGGAGATAGTTTGCGAATGACCAGTGATTACATGGAATACAACGGGGAAACTGGAAAGGCAAAAGCCTGGGGAGATGTGTTTCTAAAACAACCCGACATGACCCTAGAAACCGACACACTCTTTCTCGATCGTCTCGAAGATTTAGCCTATTATGAAACCCCAGGAACCATTATCGATAGTGCAAGTGTGCTAAAAAGTAATCGAGGAAAGTACTATATGAAAGAAAAAAAATACCGCTTTCTTTCGAATGTTCGCATCACAAACCCCGATTACAAGGTCACTTCAAGCCAACTCGATTATTACACCGAAACCAATAAGTCCTTTCTTTACGGCCCTACAAAAATCATTGGAAAAGACTACGATATCTATTGCGAACAAGGATTTTATGACACCAATAGCCAAAAAGGCTATTTTAAAAAAAATGCTGAGATTCTCTATAATAATAAAATCATCAATGGGGATAGTCTTTATTTTGAAAACGATCGTAACTATGCGGCGGCGGCAAATAAAGTTAAAATCACAGACACCATTAATCAATCCATCATTCGTGGAAATTATGCCGAGATATTTAAAGCAAAAGACTCTGCGATAATTACGCGAAAAGCCTTGGCCATCAATATCATCGAAAACGATTCCCTCTATATTCATGCAGATACTTTAGTGGGAACAGGTCCATCTGAAGCAAGAATACTAAGAGGATATTATGGAGTGAAAATCCTCAAAAAAGATTTAAGAGGAAAATCAGATTCGCTCTATCTTGATGAGAATGTGGGTAGAATTGAATTACTAAAACGCCCGTTGAGTAGAAAGGAAGAACAAATTTTAACGCAGGACCAAAAAAACCGTCGCAACCCAGTCATGTGGTTTAATGAAAGTCAAATGAGTGGGGATGTTATCTACATGAAAACCGATTTTGAAACAAAAAAATTAGATTCACTTTTCATCTTTGGCAACGCCTTTATCATAGAAAAAGACAGCTTGAGTAAAAACGGGTACAATCAAATTGTAGGAAAAGAACTCTACGGAGATTTTTTAGACGGCAGCTTGAATGAGTTAGATGTCATTAAAAACACGCAAGTCTTGTATTATCTTTATTCAGATGCTGGAGAGCTTGTGGGAATCGACAAAACCATTTGTAGTGCCTTAAACATAAAATTCAAAGACAATGAAATTGAGGACATTTCATTTTATGTTAGTCCCGAAGGAGATGTCTTTCCAGACAAAGAACTGAATCCTAACTTAAGAAAGCTCGAAGGCTTTTTATGGCGTGAAGAAGAACGGCCAAAAACCCTGGAAGATTTGTTCAAAAAAGATTAAGGCCATGCTCGCAGATGATTTTTTAAGATATCAGGCAAAAACTACTCCTTATCCCATGGGGATGGAAGTTAAGCGAGCGAAAGGAAGCTATATCATCGATCATAAGGGAAAAAAACACCTTGACTTTGTGGCGGGAGTATCTGCATGTAGTCTAGGTCATCGCCATCCTGCTGTTGTTCGAGCCATTAAAAAACAACTCAATCGCTATTTACATGTCATGGTGTATGGCGAGTATGCTCAAAGTCCAGCAGTAGCGCTTTGTAAACTTCTAGCGCAACAACTCCCTCCATCACTTGAAGTGACCTATTTGACTAACTCTGGAACAGAAGCCATAGAAGGCGCAATGAAATTGGCCAAAAGAGTTACAGGCAAACGAGGTTTTGTCGCAGCACAACAAGCCTATCACGGTAGCACACAAGGGGCCTTAAGCTTACTTGGTGTGGAAGAGCAAAAAAAAGGTTATTTCCCCCTGCTAGAAGAAGTTGATTTTATCCCATTTAACGATAAAGAGGCCTTAGGAAAAATCACGGCCACTACCGCAGCTGTGGTACTCGAGACAATTCAAGGTGGAGCTGGATTTATCGTTCCACAAAAGGACTACTTAAAAGCGGTAAAAGCACGTTGCGAAGAAGTGGGTGCATTACTCATTTTAGACGAAATACAACCAGGAATAGGTCGCACAGGGAAACTATTCGCTTTTGAACACTATGATGTTATCCCAGATATACTCGTAATAGGAAAGGGATTAGGGGGCGGGATGCCTATTGGCGCTTTTTGTAGCGCTGCAACGCATATGCAAGAACTCACCCATTCCCCCAGCCTGGGGCACATCACTACTTTTGGTGGAAATCCAGTTATTGCTGCAGCAGCACTCGCCACTCTAGAAACCATTTTTAGAAAAAAAATCATGCATGAGGTTGACGAAAAAGAAGCCCTATTTCGTGAACTATTAGTCCACCCTAAAATCGAAAAAATTAACGGAAGAGGCCTTATGCTTGCACCTATTTTAAAAGATGAAAAAGAGGTGCCCAAAGTGGTAGAAGCTTGTTTAAAAAAAGGCTTGATTTTGTTTTTCTTACTTTGGGAAAAGAAGGCCCTGCGCATTTCACCGCCCTTAAACATTAGTCGAAGAGAAATCAAGAAAGGCTGTAACATCCTATTATCGGTACTCGACGAGTTATCCTAGCTTGTTAATTAATTTGTTAAAAACAAAAGCGGATAGGGTTTCACTTTCAACAACTTAGTTTCTACATTTAATAAACCAATACACCCATCTATGTTTCGCGAATTTTCGCAAAATTCAGACGCACCAGTTACCAGATTTGAGCAAATGCTCAAGACAAATCAAGTGTACTTTTTTGATGCGGTAGAATTTGAAACCATCATACAGTTTTACATTGATACGGGTGAAATCAATTTGGCCAAAAAAGCCTTACAAATGGGAATCAATCAACACCCATTTCACATTGATTTGTTGCTTTTAAAATCGGAACTTCTCATTTTTGATGATGCCCATGAAGAGGCCATTCAACTATTAGATGTCATTGAAGAAATGGAACCCAGCAATCAAGAGGTTTATATTCAAAAAGCCGCTATTTCTTCAAAAAACAAAAATCATCCTGCAGCCATTGAATTTCTTTTTAAAGGACTAGAACAAGGAGACGATCCACATGAGATTTGGTCATTATTAGCAATGGAATACATGGTACTTGAAAACTATGAAGAAGCGAAAAATTATTTTCGCCTATGCATAGAAGAAGAAGCAGATGATTTCCAAATTCTCTATAACCTGCTGTTTTGCCTTGACTACTTAAAAGCTCATCAAGAAGCGCTGGAAATTCTCAACAACATTCTTGAAAAAAATCCCTATAATGAGATTGCATGGCTGGAAAGTGGAAAGCAGTATTTAAACCTCAATCAAGAAGAAGAAGCCCTTAGTGCATTTGAATTTGCTATCATTAGTGAAGATACCTTTACAGGCGCCTACATTGAAAAGGCAAAACTGCTCGAGAAAATGGGCAGAATCAATCAAGCGATTGAAAATTATGAACTGGCTGCTCGAATTGAAGATCCTTCGGCCTATCTATACATAAGGATTGCTTCCTGCCATCAACACCTGGGCAACCATCAATTAGCCCTACAACATTTCAAAAAAGGGATCAACGAAGACCCTTCCTATGAAAAAGCTTGGACTGGAATCATTGATTTTTACATCGCGCAGCAAAACCCCATTAAAGCCCTTTATTACTGTCAAAAAGCACTTCAAATCAATGAAAACTACTTGAGTTATTGGAAAAGAAGTGCCTTATTAAACAAGCGTTTAGAAAATTATCAAGAAGCAGAAATCGCTTTTCAAAACACCATTGAACTTGGCAATTACGAATTAAGCGTTTGGATGGAATGGTTAGATACGCTCATCTTTTTGCAAGAATGGGAAAAAGCACACATCATCGCTCAACAAGCCAAGGAATTTTATCCCGATGAAGTTGAGCTAGACTTCAAAATTGCAGGTTGTTTTAACAAAATGGGAAAACCCATCGAAATGGAATACTTTTTGCAAAACATCCAACAAAGCACTAAAGATATCCCACAAAGTACTTTGGAACTATTTCCACAACTTATTCCTTTACTTGAAAAGTAAACGAACAAACCATTTTTTATAATGCGCAACATTCTATTGCTTTATTTTAAAGGCCTACTCATGGGAGCGGCCGATATTGTCCCTGGGGTTTCTGGAGGAACAATGGCACTTATCACAGGAATTTATAAGGAGCTTATTGCGAGTATCGATCAACTGCGTCTCAATCAACTTTGGCTTTTAAGAAATGAAGGATTTCGCTCATTCTGGAAAGCAGTTAACGGCCCTTTTCTCTTTCCACTTTTTTTAGGGATCGTAAGTGGAATCTTATTTCTTTCCAGCGGAATCACTTATTTAATGGAACACCAACCCATTTTATTATGGTCGTTCTTTTTTGGTTTAATTCTCGCCAGTATTTATGTATTAATCAAACAATCCTCTTTAAAGACACTGGGACACTATTCTTTGCTTCTGGTGGGTTTTCTCATCGCCTTTGGCATTACCCAATTGAATCCATCTTCCTCCTCTAACAACCTTTTTTATCTTTTCATATCGAGTATGATTGCGATTATTGCGATGATACTTCCTGGGATTTCTGGAGCTTTTATTTTCATACTACTAGGGGTTTATGAGGTGGTATTGGACACTGTAAAGGGGGCTGTGGCGGTTCTATTAGATTTTGACTGGACTAGTTTTAAAACCGTTTATCTCAAAGTGGTTGTCATCGCGGTGGGAATTGTTGTTGGACTTAAATTATTTTCGCGTCTTTTAACTTGGTTATTTGAATATAAAAAAGAGGGGACCCTAAGTGTTTTGATTGGTTTTATGATAGGAGCCTTGCCCAAAATATGGCCGTGGAAAGCACAAGAAAAGATTAAAGGAGAAGTAGTCTATCACAACATCAATCCACTCAACTTTGAGGGAGACCCTCAATTGCTATTGGGAATAGGGCTAATTGTTTTTGGCGCAGGCGCCTTACTTCTTTTGGAACGTTTTTCCTTAAAACAGTAAAAAGAATGTATCCCACACAACGCTCTTTATTTGATTCAATTCTTTTAATAATCAAGGGGATGGCCATGGGAATGGCCAATAAAATCCCGGGAGTATCCGGGGGAATCATTGCGCTTGCCGCTGGCTTTTATGAGGAATTAATCCACTCCTTTTCCCGCATCGATGCAAAAGCTTTTCGGCTGCTGTACAAAGAAGGTTTTATGGCGTTCTATCGGCACATCAATGGTCCTTTTTTACTCTTGTTATTTAGCGGGGTGGGGCTCAGCTTCTTTAGTATATCCCTTGTCTTAGATTATTTTTTAACGCATTACCCCCAACAGGTTTTAGGAGCATTTTTCGGGATGATTCTCGCTTCTGTATATTACATCTGGGTGGATCTCCCACAGTACCGCCATCAAGAATACCTGGCAGGGAGTATTGGAACAATTTTGGGCATTGCCCTTATGTGGATCAATCCTGGAGTGGAAAATGACCACTGGCTTTTTGTGCTCTTTTGTGGTATGATTAGTATTTCTGGTATGACATTGCCCGGCTTATCGGGCTCACTACTCATCCTTATTTTAGGAAACTATAACCTACTATTAGTCGATTGTGTCAATGGCCTTTTCTTTACTTTGCAAGACGTATTTAGCGGTAACGGCTGGGGACTAGACGATCCAGAACGCAAACGCCTTTTGACCGTCTTTATTTTTTTCACCCTAGGCTCGACAATAGGATTGATTGTTTTTTCAAAACTTTTGGAACAATTGATTAAACACTACAAATCCATCACTATTTCTACTTTGGTTGGATTCATTTTAGGTTCCCTAGGAGCTGTTTGGCCCTGGACAGGAAAAACAACTATAATCCATGAACAAAGCATCAGTATAGCAACAACTCCCCACAATCAATACTACCTCCCTAATCTTCGCTTTTTTTCAACCCAAAGCACCGTATTTTTTATACTTTTAGGCATCTTAATTGTGATCATTTTAGAACACTATGGCAACAAAAAAAGCACTTAACTTTGGACTCCTAGGAAAAAACATCGCCTATTCGTTTTCCCCTGGTTACTTTGCAAAAAAATTTGAGCGAGAAAACTTATCGCATTGCCACTATCAAAATTTTGATTGCGCAGATGTAGCAGAAGTAGTTGACGTCATTCAACGCGATGACATCAAAGGGCTAAATGTCACCATTCCCTACAAAGAAGCGGTGATACCCACCATGGATGAGTTGAGTCCCACCGCTGCGACTATCGGTGCAGTTAACACCATTATTTTTACAAAAGAAGGCAAACGTATTGGGGATAATACCGATGCCTATGGCTTTGAACGCGCCCTTTTTGACCACTACCACAAACAACCCAAAAAAGCCTTGATTTTAGGCACAGGTGGCGCTTCAAAAGCCGTTGCCTATGTCTTAAAAAAACGTGGGATTACCCCTCAATTTGTGTCGCGAAAAGCCAGAGAAAATTGCCTCGATTATGCTGCCTTAACCGATGAGGTCATCACCGCACACGAGTTAATTATCAATTGCACACCTTTGGGAACCCATCCAGCTATTGAAGAATCTCCTGCCCTAAATTATGCTGCGTTAAATGAGCAACATTTTCTCTTTGATTTAGTCTATAATCCTCCCATGAGCCGTTTCCTACAACTGGGAAAAGCACAAGGTGCTGGAACAGCAAACGGGGCAGATATGCTCGTCCATCAAGCAAACCGTTCCTGGGACCTGTGGATGAAACATTAAGGCATTGATTTTTTTTTTGTAATTTTAAGCTAGACGTAAGCTACACTAATACCTTTGTCATGCAAATGGAACCTACATTGTCACCTGAAGAAAATCAAGACAAACTTGAGCCAACAGGGGAAGATCAAATCACCACCAATGCCCAAGAAAAGGGGGATGAAGATCTTTCTAAAGAAGAGAACACCCCAGTATCAACAGAAACTTCTCCCACTAAAAATCTTGACATTGCAGTCGATCAACTCGCCCTAGAAGAGTTTCCTGCGGCGCTAGAAAAAGTGCTGAAAAATGATCAATGGATGCGTTTAGGCAATATAGTCCGTGATCTTCAGCAAAGTTTTGACTCCCAGTTTTTAGTCATTTTACAAGAAAAGAAAGCCGAATTCATTGCCGAAGGCGGAAATGAAATTGACTTTTATTTTGCCCCAGACTATAAAAAGCACTTTAGTGGTTTATTAAAAGAATACAAGCAAAAAAAGGCGAAGTACTTTAAAGAAATAGAAACGACGCAAAAAGCCAACCTCAACAGAAAGCGAGAAATCATTGAAGAGATTAAGCTTTTAGTCGATCAAAGCGATCACAACAATGGCACCTATCGCCAGTTTAAAAACCTGCAGGAAGCCTTCCACAATACAGGTTTAGTTCCAAGGAATGAAGTCAATAATATTTGGCAAACCTATAAATTTCATGTTGAACGCTTTTATGACTTTTTACACCTCAACCGCGATTTACGCGAAGCCGACTTCAAACACAATTATGAAGAAAAGTTGAAAATCATTGAGCGTGCAGAAGCGCTTGCTCAAAATGCAGATGTCATCGCTTCTATACGTGAGCTCAATACCCTACATCGTTTATGGAAAAATGATCTAGGACCCGTAGCACGAGAACACCGCGAGGAATTGTGGAGTCGATTTCAAGCGGCCACTAAGGCAATTCACCAACTAAAGAATGAATACAATAAAAATATTGACAGTATTCAAAGTGAAAATCTTGCCAAAAAAGATGGTATTCTTAAACAAATAGCAGAGTTAATCGCAACCGCTCCCTCCAATCACAATGCATGGCAAAACGCCATCAAAAAGGTCAACACCCTAAAAGAGGAGTTTCATGCGATTGGACGCGTACCCAAAGCCGAAAACAAGCGTTTATGGAACAGCTTCAGGGAATTGAGTCGGGAATTTAATCAAGCGAAGAACCTCTTTTACAAAGAACAAAAAAGTCAAGAAAAACAATACATTGAGGCCAAAAAAGCCTTAATCGAGGAAGTAGCCACAATTTTAGATGATCCCAATTGGCGCGATCATGTTAGCCGAATGAAATCGGTTCAAACCGATTGGAAAAAAACAGGCCGCATCTCCAGAAGACTTTCGAATAAATTATGGGAAGAGTTTAAAGCCTTGACCAATCTTTATTTTGATCGCCTCAAAAATAAAACTGAAGCCCTGAGTGCGGCAGATCAAGCAGCGCTTGCAGCCCAAAATAATTTTGTGGAAAGCCTGCTCAAAACCGAAGCACCTACTACCCCAAAAAAACTAGAACGCTTTATCGACGAACAAGTTGAACAGTGGCTCAACCTAAACCCCGCCCCCAATGCGCCTGCACAAAAGAAATTACTACACCACCTGGTCAACCTTTGGGAGGCGACTTCCCTCTCGCAAAAAGAGAAGGCAAGCCAAAAGTTTACGACCCAATTAGCACTCATAAAACAGGACATCGATGCCCTTAACAGGGAACACGCCCTTCAAAAGAAAAAAATCGATGAAATCAATAACGAATTGATCCAATTAGAGAACAACCTTCAGTTTTTTAGCAGTAGTAGTGAAGAAAATCCCGTTGTGATTGAAGTAAATGCTAAAATCAAAAAACTCTCCCAACAAAAAGAAGCATTGGAAGAAAAAAGCAATGCCATTAAATCCTTAAAACGAGCCCTTAAAAAACAAGAAGAAGCCGGTGCAGCTGAAAACGCTGAAGGTGAAGAAGTACTGGAAGATTAATTATTGCAGCTTTGTCTTTAAATACCCAAAGCGGAAGAATCGATACTTTTTTATTACGTGGAACAAAATCCTCCTAGGTTAAAACTCAACATGAGAAACGGCAAGTAAGGATATTTGACTTAAATGCTCCATTTACTCTTTTACCCCTTTGGCATTAAAACCTAATTTCTCTGCGTCTTCAACCAATTCCAATTGGTTTGTGCATGAAAAGGAAATTTTGGAGTTTAAAGTAGTTCCAAAAAAACCCAAAATGGAATAATCTTTAAGCGATAAATTTAACTAGTAACAAAAAACTAGTTGGAATAAGATTAACGAAAAAATGGAACCATAGAGAATAGTTAAATCCACATTTCAATCTTAAAACTGATGAAACTAGGGCAATTGAAATTTGAGGTGAAATCAGAACTGGAAAAAATAAATATTGTTTAGTATCCTCAAATTGAATATTTGATAAATGAACTAATCCAAAAATGAGTACAGAACCATATACCATAATTAAAAGGTTATTCTGTATCAGATTTTTTAATTTTTTTTCAAAATTGTTTTTTGATAAAAATTGATAAACAGCAATAATTACCATTGATACAATAATCAGTTTGTAAATTAAAAAGATTGAAATTTTATAAAAACCAGAATTGGATGCAATAGAAATAATGTAATAGCATATACCTCCCAGAGATATAGAAATATTTAATCTCGAATACCTTAAAAATAGTCGAAAACTTATTTCTTCCAATAAAGGGCCAGCAAATAGGACGGTAATTAATATATAATATCAACTATTTTTTAAAATAAACGCAAACACTTTATGTGGTGGCAATCCATAATTTGACCTTATATAACTAATTATAAACCATGTGATTATCATCATCAAACAATACATGAGAAATGAAACATAAAAAAAATTTCTTTTCTCAACATTAGATGATAGTATGGATCCATCTTCCTTCCCTAAAAAAAATCAAAAAATAAGACTACATGTTTTTTCATAAAAAAAGTCCAGTCTTTTAATACTGGACATTTACCTTAAGTTTTCTGTATCAACTATTGTAGTTTTCATTTCTAATCATTTTTTATTGCGCTTCGAAAATCAACTAAATCCAGTCAAAAGACCTACTTTGAAATGATCCCAATCACTTACTATCGCTCTTGTGATTAAAAAGGCAATTAATAAAAATATTAACGTGCTTGTTTTTATAGATTTATTTCGTTCCATTAATGATTTGTTTCATGAATACTATAATTAGCAATAGCGTCGATTACACCTTTAAAACTTGTATTCTTTCCAGATAAACTTGAACCAATAAGCCATCCAACATCAAAAGCAAAACAGCCGCTAGAAACACTCATTAATTCGTTTTTAGATAATTCTTTGAAATTTTTATTCTCAATAGTTACTAATTGACCCTTCTTAAACTACGAATCATTAATGCTATTCCAATTAATATCAATAATAGATTCATGCCATTTTCATCAAGACTAAGAGGGGCATTAAAATTTAAATTCAAAAAACTTAATACCAGTATCAATAATGAAAGAATAAATAATAAATTTTTTGACTTTAACATTTATACAATTAATTAGATTAAGGCGACTATATCCTGTTGTTTAAAGCTAAAGTAAACGCCTATCCTGCAATTCCCTTGCCGTTTGCACTTTTTTTAGTTGCCCGCCAATAATCCTAGTCATTTCATCGTCCATTAAAACCCGTACCTCAAGATGGACACTCAATTCAAAGGGATCACAATAGCGGTAGGTTTTTCGTTTACGGTCATAGCATAGTTCTGCTCCCCAATCTTTTAATATCCCAAGGTCATAGCGTAGGGTGCGCTGGCTAATCCCTAATAGCTGTGCGATCTCGGTAGCCGTACCCGTTTGCTCAGCTTTAAGGCAAAGATGTAAACGCTCAAGGCGTTGAAAATGTTTAAGGGAATAGGTCATTTTGAATAGAATTGGATTGATTTGGGTTAATCCAGTCAATAACATCATCATACAGTAGTTGAAAGAGACTGCGATGGGCTTGATAAAACAAGGCCGTTAAAGTCAAGCCTTTTGTAAGACTTCCTTTTATCCCGCTGAGTAAATTTGAATGAGGTTGTAAACGAAAATGATGCAGCTCCACCGTCTGGTCAAGGAACTCCTTAGGAAAGAGTTGATTTTTCATGTTAAGATTTTGGTCTTAACAAGATATAAAAAATAAAATTATTGCTGCTTTGCCTCTTCCCAGTAAACGTTCATTTCATCTAGGGTCATCTCATGCAAGGACTTGCCGAGGGCTTTGGCCTTTGCCTCTAAATACCCAAAGCGTTGAGTAAATTTCTGGTTGGTACGCTCTAGGGCAGTATCGGGGTTGATCTTTAAAAAACGGGCATAATTGATCATGGAAAAAAGCACATCGCCAAACTCGGCTTCAATGGCTTCTTTGTTTCCACTTTTGATTTCCTCGTTCAGTTCACTGAGTTCCTCTTGTACCTTTTCCCATACCTGTTCGGGTTGTTCCCAGTCAAAGCCCACACCAGCAACCTTATCTTGAATGCGCTGTGCTTTTACAAGCGCGGGTAAGCCCTTTGGGACACCTTCTAGAACAGTTTTCTTTCCTTTGCCTTCTTTTAACTTTAAAGCCTCCCAGTTTTGTTTGACCTCTTCTTCGCTCTCCACCTTTACATCCCCATAAATGTGCGGGTGGCGATAGATTAGTTTTTCAGAAATTCCATGGGCAATATCGGCCATATCAAAGGCCTTTTCTTCGCTCCCCAGGCGAGCATAAAAGGCGATGTGTAAAAGTAAATCCCCTAGCTCATTTTTAATTTCATCGAGATTGCGCGCTAGAATAGCATCCCCCAGTTCATAGGTCTCTTCAATGGTGAGATGTCGCAGGGACTCAAAGGTTTGCTTTTTATCCCATGGGCATTGCTCGCGCAACTCATCCATAATGGTGAGCAGGCGATCAAGGGCAGCTAATTGATCCTTTCGGCTATTCATCCTCTTGAGTGACTTCTTCTTCTGCTGGACTTTCTTGTGTAAATATCTCGGGAGCTTTCTCGACGAGGATATTGTACCACTGAATGATTTTTTTGATGTCTGAGGGATAGACTCTTTCTTCGTCATAATCTTGAAAGACGTCAAAGAAAAAGGCTTCAAGCTCTTCGGCAGGGGCTTTCGCTTTAACCGAGCAGCTTTTCCCATCTTCTTTGGCATAGATCATTTTAAAAACCTCTAATAATGGGACTTCCTTTTCTAAGCCATAGATGTTTATTTCAGATAAAAGACTTACTTGATTTCGCACCGATGCATTGATGCGCTTGCCATCAACAAGGGAGGTTGCAACCACCCCTGTTCTGGTTTGAATGGCGACTTCATATAGTCCTGGTCTTCCTCCGATGGAAATAATTTTATCGAGTTGCATACTTATCGTTTTTTGGATTGTAAAGGAAATTTCATCTTGTAATCTACATTAATTTTTCCTTTGCTAATGTTCGTTAATTTTCCTTTGATTAGTCTTTTCTTAAGGGGAGAAAGTTTATCTGTAAACAATACTCCTTCAATATGATCGTATTCATGTTGAATCACACGAGCGGCTAGTCCGCTATAGGTTTCGGTAAGGGTTTCTCCTGCTTCATTTTGATAGGTGATGGTCAAGCGTTCTTTTCGTTTGACATCTTCTCGAACGTCAGGAATCGACAAACAACCCTCGTTAAAGGCCCATTCATCTCCGTCTTCCTCTTCGATAACAGCATTAATAAAAGCCTTTTTAAAGCCTTTCAACACGGCTTGTTCCTCTGGTGAAAGCTCATCATCCTCGGCAAAGGGAGTAGCATCTATGACAAACAATCGCAACCCTAAGCCCACTTGTGGTGCTGCTAAGCCCACTCCACTAGCGGCGTACATGGTTTCCCACATATTGGCAATTAATTGATCGAGTTCTTTATAGTCTGAAGGGACGTCTATTGCCTTCTTCTTTAATACGGGAGTGCCGTAAGCAACTATGGGTAAAATCATCTCTACTTTTTCTTTGAATGCAAAGATGCATCTAAATAGGATTGTAACAAAAGAGTTGCGCTAATCTTATCGATCAAACCCTTATTTTTTCTTCCTTGTTTCTTAACACCACCGTCGATCATAGACTGGAACGCCATTTTTGAAGTGAAACGCTCGTCATAACGTGTAATGACTAAACTGGGAAGTTGCTTTGTCAATTGCTGGATGAACTGTTGTATTTTTGGTTCTACCAGAGAAGGTGAATTATCGAGCTGTTTGGGTTGCCCTATAACGCAACAGTCAACTTGCTGTTCTTGGCAGTACTGTTTTAAAAAGGGAATCACCTCTTTGGTGGGTAAGGTCGTTAATCCTGAGGCAATGATTTGCAGGGGATCGGTGGCAGCGATACCTGTTCTTTTTTCACCGTAATCTATTGCGAGGATGACACCCATACACAAATATACGTTTTGCCCTTGTCTTCGATTGAATTCTTGCGGGAAAAGTGCCTAAGAAGCCCTAAATTTGTGCTTCAAAATTTTATGATGAGAGAAGCAATAGAAGCAGCGTGGGAAGATCGTTCCCTTTTAGAGCAAGAAAGCACACAAGCCATCATTCGTCAAGTGATTGAACAACTCGACCTTGGGAAATTACGCGTGGCAGAACCAACCGAAAAAGGCTGGCAGGTCAATGAATGGGTCAAAAAAGCCGTTGTGCTTTATTTCCCAATTCAAAAAATGGAAACCCTAGAGGCGGGCCCCATGGAGTTCCACGATAAAATGCCTTTAAAGAAAGGCTATGCCGAAAAAGGAATTCGTGTAGTACCTCATGCCGTTGCACGTCAAGGAGCTTATATTTCTTCGGGGGTAATTCTCATGCCTTCTTATGTCAATATAGGTGCCTATGTCGATGAAGGAACCATGGTCGATACCTGGGCCACTGTAGGAAGTTGTGCACAGATTGGTAAAAATGTACACCTCAGCGGTGGAGTAGGTATTGGAGGAGTCCTTGAACCCTTACAAGCTGCGCCTGTAATCATTGAAGACAATGCTTTTGTAGGATCACGTTGTATTGTTGTAGAAGGGGTACATGTTGAAACCGAGGCGGTTCTAGGAGCAAATGTTGTTTTAACTGCTTCTACAAAAATCATTGATGTTACAGGAGATGAACCAGTAGAATATAAAGGTCGTGTTCCAGCGCGTTCTGTCGTCATTCCTGGTAGCTACACAAAAACATTCCCCGCAGGTGACTATCAAGTCCCCTGTGCCCTCATCATTGGGAAAAGAAAAGAGAGCACCAACAAGAAAACGTCCTTGAACGATGCTTTAAGAGAACACAACGTAGCGGTTTAAATGCATCCCATGACAGCACATTCGGCTGAAATAAACCTAGCCCTCAACACTTTAAACAAAGAAGGCGTACTGCTTTATCCTACCGATACCATTTGGGGAATCGGTTGTGATGCTCGCTCAAGCAAAGCAGTGGATGCCATATATGCTTTAAAAAAACGAGAAGACAGCAAAGCGTTGATTTGCCTTGTCGCCTCAAAAGAGATGTTAGAACGCTATGTAGGAGATGTGCCAAAGGTTTTACTTGACCAACTGAAGGTAGCACGTCCCACCACAGTCATTTATCCTGCGGTAAAAGGAGTGAGTGAGCGGCTTTGCGCCGCAGATGGCAGTATTGGAATACGCATTGTTCAAGATGCTTTTTGTCAAGCCTTGATTGAGAAACTGGGTGCCCCTTTGGTTTCAACATCAGCAAACATAAGTGGTCAACCCAGTGCGCAACACTACAAAGAGATCACTCCCGAAATTTTGAACGGGGTTGATCATATTGTACCTTTAAGACAAAACGAAACACAACAAAAGGCGTCTAGGATAATTCGTCTTAAAGCCGATAATAGCATTGAACTTTTACGGGACTAATGGATTTCAATACCGACTTTAGCGCCATCTTAGCCACCCCTGTTTTCCAGCACGTCGCCGCTGCTGCTGCAGAATTGGGCATGCCCACCTATGTGGTAGGAGGATTTGTTCGAGACCATCTTTTAAAACGAAAAAAAGAACCAACCGATTTAGATTTTGTAACCTTGGGATCGGGTATAGCACTCGCAAAAGCGGTACAAAAACGCCTACCCAAACAACCCAAACTAAGCGTCTTTAAAACCTATGGAACCGCCATGATCAAATTTGAAGGCATCGACCTCGAATTTGTGGGAGCAAGAAAGGAATCCTACACAAAGGATAGCCGCAACCCGGTGGTAGAAGCGGGAAGCTTGCAAGACGATCAAAATAGACGCGACTTTACCATCAATGCCTTAGCGGTAAGTTTAAAACCTAGTAACTATGGGGAATTAATCGATCCCTTTGATGGGCTAAGGGATTTAAAAAATAAATGCATTCGAACCCCGTTGGATCCGGTGATCACCTATTCTGACGATCCTTTGCGAATGTTACGGGCAATTCGATTTGCCACTCAATTAGACTTTGACATTGAACAAGCTTCGCTTGACGCAATTCAGCAAGAACGCAAGCGTATGGAAATCATCACCAAAGAACGCATTGTGGATGAACTGCATAAAATCCTTGCCACTCCCCTGCCGTCTAAAGGCTTTCTCCTCTTAGACCAAGTAGGACTTTTAGCCGATATTCTTCCCGAGTTAACCGATTTAAAAGGCATTGAAGAAGTGGAAGGACAAACCCACAAAGACAACTTTTATCACACCTTTGAAGTGGTGGACAACATCTGCCAAACAACCGATAATCTATGGTTACGCTGGGCGGCTTTACTCCACGATATTGGAAAAGCACCCACAAAAAAATTTAGCAAAAAAGTGGGATGGACCTTTCACGCCCACGAATTTGTAGGAGCAAAAATGGTCTACAAACTCTTTAAGCGACTCAAAATGCCCTTGAATGACAAAATGAAATTTGTCCAAAAGATGGTTTTTATGAGTTCCCGCCCCATTGTTTTAGCACAAGACATCGTGACCGATTCTGCCGTGCGAAGACTCATTTTCGATGCTGGAGATTATGTCGATGATTTGCTCACACTTTGCGAGGCAGATATAACGACTAAAAACCCCAAACGATTTGCCCGCTATCACAATAATTTTAAAATTGTACGTGAAAAGATTGTCGAAGTAGAAGAACGCGATCATATTCGTAACTTTCAACCTCCCGTAAGTGGAGAGTTAATCATGCAAACCTTTGGGCTGCGCCCTGGGAAAGAAATTGGCATCATTAAAGAAAAAATTAAAGAAGCGATCCTAGAAGGGGAGATCCCCAATGAATACGATGCAGCGGTGGAATTAATGAAGAAAGAAGGAAAAGCCTTAGGCTTAAAAATCACGACAAAATGAAAAAACACTTCCGCTTTTGGGTAGGACTATCTCTTGTCTTGGTCTATGGAGTAATTGCTGCAGGGGCGATTGTTCGAATGACAGGAAGTGGCATGGGATGTCCCGACTGGCCAAAGTGTTTTGGCTACCTTATCCCTCCCACTGAACGAGCCGAATTGGACTGGAAACCCAGCCATGAATATCAAGAAGGACAGGTCATTATTGTAAACGAAGAACTTCGCGTAGCCCTGGAGGATTTTCGTTCCCTAGAGGACTATCAAGAAAGCAACTGGAAGCACTATACCAAACATGACTATGCCTTGTTTAATCCTGTTCACACCTGGATTGAATTCCTCAACCGCCTCCTGGGTGCTTTGGGTGGTCTTGCCACCCTAATTGTAGGGGTTTTGTCCTTTTGGCAATGGAAGAAAAACAAATGGATCCCTGTGATTTCTTGGCTCATTATCTTTGGAATGGGCTTTCAAGCTTGGCTAGGTAAAACAGTGGTAGATTCAAATCTACAACCGTTTAAAATCACCATCCACATGGTCATGGCTTTAGTAATTGTTGCCTTTTTACTTTACTTATATTACATCAGCAAATCGATAAAAAATAGTTTTACAATCCCAGCTCATATAAAAAAGATGGCTGTTTTTGCCTTGGTCTTAACCTTAGTTCAAATTGCTATGGGGACACAGGTAAGACAGTTTGTTGATGAACAAATTGATCGCCTTGGAGAAGAGGCTGCTGCTTTATGGTTAAATCCAGCACCCATCTTATTTTATGTGCACCGCAGTTTTTCTCTACTTGTTACTGGTTTAAATGTTTGGCTCTTTCTTAGTTTACGAAAACGCAATTTTCCCTTACAACAACTCAAACAAGTATTGGCCTTAATCGGTCTAGAAATACTCACCGGAATTTTGATGTATTATTTCGATTTTCCTTTTAGTAGTCAGCCCCTTCATTTATTGTTTGCCTCCCTATTATTTGGCGCACAATCCTACTTACTATTTCATTTATTTCAACCCACACCAATCTCCCACACATGATTTATCGTTTCCGTATCATATTAGATGCCCCAGAAGACATTTTTCGCGACTTAGAAATTGAAGCCTCTGCTAGTTTAGAAGATTTTCATTATGCCATCGCACAAGCCTTTGGTTTTGGCGGAAACGAAATGGCTTCGTTCTACACCACAAATGACCAATGGGAACAGGGTGAGGAACTTCCCTTATTAGACATGGGAGAGGGGACAACTCCTATGGCAGGAAAAAGTCTCGATAAATTCTTTAGTGCAGACAATCACCACTTGATTTATGTCTATGACTTTCTCGCGATGTGGACCTTTTTTGTCGAGTTAATGGAAGTAGGTGAAGCGGTACCTGCAATGGGCTATCCCAATTTAGTTTTTGCCCAGGGTGAGGTTCCCGAAGAAGCCCCAGAAAAAACCTTCAGTAGCGAAGAAGAAACCGATGATTTTGACGATGACGAAGAAGGCGATCTACTTGACTATGACGACGCCGACTTTTATTAGGACGACTGGATTAATTTTGTCATGTTAAGGTTTTCATAGTGCCTTCGTACATAATCAAACGAGGCCTCCATGAGATCACCTGTACTTTTTGCTGTTTTGAACGCCTCATCCTTTGTAAAGCGATAAATCTCTGCACTTAGATTTTTCAAGTAGTGTGGCTGTGTCAAGTGGTCTTGCTTCATGATGGTAACCAAATTATCCAAACGAACACCCGAGCTTATTATTCGTTTTGCCACGATAGAACGCTCTTCAATTTTATATTGATTCACAGAATCAAGGGTCAATTTATCTTTGACAATCGAGACCATGGGAAAATTTTCTTTAAAAAATTGGGGACGATAAACGTTTAATTTCCCTTCATAACATTGCTGATCAAAATCAATTGCTCGAATCTTATACACCACTTGATCAAAATCATGGGTGGGAATCACCACATAATTATAGGCGCGCATGTCCCCTAGAAGACGAATCATGCATCGCTCGTTAAACTTGACATATTCCTTGGCAATCTGCGCTTGTTGTGCCGGAGTACACTCCCCTAGAAAGTCTTCGATAAAAACATCGCCAGGAATTCCAGCAATGTGTTCTTCAATCAAAGTAGTATCATTGACTAAAAAGTTGAGATTATGAGGAGACAACATGTGCTCAAATTCTAAACCATAGACTCGAGAAGCATCGGTTCGCTTGACATAAAAATAGGTGAAGTTGTCGTTTAGGATATTCCTAATCTTGATACGGAAAGGCTTTGAATTCCCAAAGGTGCAGTAATCAATCGCATCCACATTGAGGTAAGGAATGGAGGATTCGTTTCCATCAGAATGCAACAGGGCATAAACTTTTTTAAGGTTATAGTCAATGTCTTCTCGTTCACTATCGGTATAATATACCCTTACCCAAAGGGTGTCTTCGTCATTTTCGTCATAGACGACAATTGAACCAGAGAAGCGCAATAAATCTTCATAAAAAATGGGTGTAAAGACCCAGCGATTGTATTGCTTCAAATAAGCGTTGAGCTCTGAAGTAATCGGAAAGAAGGGTTTCTTTTGTGAAATGAGTTTTTCTTCCATAATTGCGCTTTTCTCAAAGGTAGGATGTTTTTTACGATCTCCTTAAGATTTTGGGCGCAAGCCTATAAATTCATGGAATAATGGTTAATTTTAACGTTCGATAAAACGCTATGCCATTTCAATTAGAATCTGAATTTTCGCCCACTGGGGATCAACCCGAAGCCATCAAACAACTTTGTGATGGTTTTGATGGACAAGAGCAATTTATGACCCTACAAGGGGTTACTGGCTCTGGAAAAACCTTTACCGTGGCGAATGTGGTGAAGAATTTACAACGCCCTACCCTCGTTCTAGCCCACAATAAAACCTTGGCAGCGCAGTTGTATTCTGAGTTCAAGCAATTTTTTCCCAATAATGCGGTGGAGTATTTTGTCTCCTATTATGACTATTATCAACCTGAAGCATACATCCCCGTTTCGGGCACCTATATCGAAAAAGACCTGTCCATCAACGAGGAAATTGAAAAGCTGCGCTTAAGTACTACTTCTTCCCTACTTTCTGGGAGAAGGGATGTCTTGGTAGTCGCTTCGGTCTCTTGTTTATACGGAATTGGAAACCCAGTAGAGTTTCAAAAAAATGTGATTACCCTAGAGCAAGATCAAGTCATTTCTCGCACAAAATTACTGCATCGACTGGTGCAGAGCTTATACTCTCGTACCACTGCAGACTTTAATCACGGTAACTTTAGAGTAAAAGGAGATGTGGTGGACATCTACCCCAGCTATGCCGATACGGCCTTTCGAGTCCACTTTTTTGGGGATGAGATAGAAGAGATTGAGGCCTTTGATCCCATTAGCAATCAATCCATTGAAAAGTATGAACGTCTCAACATTTACCCGGCCAATATGTTTGTTACTTCACCAGACATCTTGCAAAATGCGATTCATCAAATCCAAGATGATCTAGTGAAACAAATCGACTTTTTCCGCGAGGTAGGGAAACCCCTTGAAGCAAAACGACTCGAAGAGCGCACCAATTTTGATTTAGAAATGATTCGCGAATTAGGCTATTGTTCTGGAATCGAAAACTATTCCCGCTATTTAGACGGTCGCGCTCCAGGGACGCGTCCCTTCTGTTTATTGGATTATTTCCCCGATGATTATTTGATGGTCATTGACGAAAGCCACGTTACCGTTTCACAGGTACATGCCATGTATGGAGGGGATCGCAGCCGGAAAGAAAATCTGGTAGAATACGGTTTTCGCTTACCCGCTGCCATGGACAACCGACCACTCAAATTCGAAGAATTTGAAAGCTTGCAAAACCAGGTTCTTTATGTAAGTGCAACCCCTGCAGATTATGAATTAGAAAAATCAGAAGGGGTTTATGTCGAACAAATTATTCGCCCAACAGGTTTACTGGATCCTGTCATTGAAGTGCGCCCCAGTGAAAATCAAATCGATGATTTGATAGAAGAAATTCAACAACGGGTAGAAAAAGATGAACGTACACTGGTCACCACCTTGACCAAGCGAATGGCCGAAGAATTGACCAAATACATGAGCCGAATCCAAATTCGTTGCCGTTATATTCACAGTGATGTGGATACCCTTGAACGGGTGGAAATCATGCAAGACTTACGTAAAGGAATCTTTGACGTTTTAATTGGGGTCAACCTTTTGCGCGAGGGACTAGACCTGCCCGAGGTATCTTTAGTCGCCATCCTCGATGCTGACAAAGAAGGTTTTTTGCGTTCCAATCGTTCCCTAACCCAAACCGTGGGACGTGCGGCGCGAAACATCAACGGACTCGCCATCATGTATGCCGATAAAATCACCCGCTCCATGCAGGAAACCATTGACGGAACAAATTACCGACGCGAAAAACAAATCGCTTATAACACCAAACACAATCAGGTGCCAACGGCCTTAAACAAATCCCTGGACAATGCACTCTCGACGAATTCTGTAGCGACCTATGCACAAGAAAAAGCCGAACGTAAAGCCGCCGAAGAAGCTACCCGCTTTTTGACCAAACCTCAAATCGAACAACGGGTGCGCGATGTGCGCAAGGCCATGGAAAAAGCCGCGAAAGAATTGGACTTTATCGAGGCCGCACGACTGCGGGATGAAATTAAAGCCTTGCAGGAGCAGTTGTAACATTTAGCGGGTTGACACGACCCATTAATAAAGAAAAATACAGTATGCAGGCGAAAATTACCCTACTATGTTATTTTATCATTGGCAGTGTGACAGCCCAGGAAATTCGTTTAAAATTAACGGATAGCCTTAGCCAAGAATCCATTCCCTTTGCTACCGTGCTGACTAATTTTGATGAAAATACCATTAGCAATGAAGAGGGCATTTTTCGTTTGACCAAAGAAAGTGTCTTTACAAAAAAAGATTCCATTTTCATTTCCTGTATGGGCTATACCCCCTTTGGCGAAGCCATTAATCAACTCAAGGATTCCATTGTTTTAATGTCGCCAAAGGCGATTGAACTCAATGCCGTTATCCTTTCCCAAAACAACCTGACGGCAGACCAATTGATCAAAAAGGCACGTGAAAGGGTAGCCGATAAGTACGATTTAAATCTAAGTAAAAAGACCTTTTTCTTACGCGAATCCTTTTTTCAACGATGGGTACAACGGGATTTAAAGGTAAAAAAAGCCACCATTAAGGAATTCAACCAGCGGTTTTGGGACTCGCTCTTTAAAAGCATTCCAATGGAAGACCAGTGGCACACAGAGTCCTTTGGGGCATTGTACGGAGACTGGTCTGAGGAGCAACAAAAACTGGTTTTAAAACGAGCCGTTGAGCTAGCCGATACAGTAAATGCAAAGGGCTATGAACAAATCGAACAAAAAATCACGCAAGTCCTTGATGAAAACGTCAAAAAAGACTCCTATTTTAAGTTCAAATCGGGGATTTTTAGCACCAAAGTTGACCGAGAAGAAGTCATCGAAAAACCTGCAGATAGCACAGCTGTTAGCGAAGCTAAAGCAGAAAAAACCGAAGAGGAATTCCCAAAAGAAGAAGCCTTTTATCGCGGGAGAAAAAATCGCTTAAGCGAACTATTTACTTCTTTGATCAAGCGTGATCGTTTGGACATAAGTGTCTTAACTAAAAGTCATTTGTACACCTATGAGATTGTGAACTTCACCTATATGAATGGGGTTCCGGTTTATCAAATTCGTTTTGCTCCAAGAGGAAAAAAAGGAAAGTATAAGGGCATGTTATATATTGAGGCAGAGCAATACAGTCTCATCCAACTGGATTATGAAAATGTACGCTCGGTTCGTGAATTCTCTTTATTCGGATTGTCTTTTGACGCTTATGGCCGTAAAGCACAGCTTAAATTCGATCGCTTTCAAGGGGATAAATACCAGTTACAATACATGACCGTTGAAACAAAATTTCGCACTGGTATAGACCGCCCCATCAAGATTTTAGAAAAAAATAAAATTGTCAAAGGGCGAAGAAAACAAAATGAATTAAGTGGTTCCATCGCATTCAAATTGGATCAAAAAAGCAGTATAACGCTAGTGGTATTCAACAACGAAGCGATCCCTACCTCCACTTTTGACAGCCTACAAGAACCCAAGGCGTTTCAACCCCAAAAACGGGACAGCTATGATCCTTCTTTCTGGGAAGGCTATACCATTGTGGAACCCAATAAAGCCATCAAAGCATTTAGCTCGAATTAGTATTTGGCCGATTTGCCCTTAGGATTGGATTGCGTTAAAAAAGCACGAATGTCATCGTTTGCTTTTTCTAAATCTGCTCTTCTCAAATACATCATGTGTCCACTGCGGTATCCTTTAAAGGAAAAACGATCGCGTAACTTCCCACTAGGGTCCATTTGCCATTGGGAATATTTTGCGGCAAAATAGGTTGTCGCTCCATCGTAATAACCCGATTGTGTCATCACATGTAAATAAGGGTTTTGTGCCATGGCCTGGCGTAAATTGTCCCGTGTATTGTCGTTCTCGTTATTCCATGGACGCACAGGTCCAAACATATTGTACTTGATGTCGGTCTTGAACTTGAGCTCCTTGCGGATATAATGATTAATTGCAGGAGTAAAAGAATGTAACCATGAGGTGAGCTCGGCACTATAATCGGGTGCGTCTCCAGTTTCTTTTTTATCAATCCCTAAATATCGTGAATCCAAACGACCAATGTTCTTTCCTTCATGCCGCAGCAATTCTTTCCAAAAATAACGGGTGGGTAAGTCTAAATTATGCTGGAGAATTACGCTGGCATCAATTCCAGCATAGTAGGCCATTTTTTCGGCAATTTTTTGTTTCTCCTCAAGAGGAAGAAAGCCTCCTTTTGCCATAGCAGGAATCAGTTCATTGATGGCAAAATCTTCGGCTTCTGGAAGAATTTCTAGCAGATCTTTATTTTGAAGCGCAGCGGGCAATTGCTTGTGGTACCAGGCTGCTGCTGTAAAATAAGGCAGGTTGAGCGATGAGGATACTGGTCCCCCTGTTCGCAAGGTCTTATAATCTGCAGGAGAAACCATGATTACCCCATTGAGGTACATCCACTGTTGATTTTGCAAAGCCAAAGAAAGTCCCATAACGCGTGTTCCTCCATAACTTTCTCCGATCAAATACTTGGGAGCTTCCCAGCGTTGTTTGCGGTTGACAAAAGTTGTCATCCATTCGGCGAGGTATTTAATGTCTGCATTGATCCCAAAAAACAATGCTCTGTCGGGCATTTTTCCATCGACTTCAACCATTCGAGAATAGCCTGTATTTACAGGGTTGATAAAGACAATATCGGCTACATCGAGAATGGAATAGGGATTTTCTTTAAAACCGTAAGGTTGTACGGGATAGCCCTCGTCATCAATATTCAAAATACGCGGTCCTGTGTAGGCAACATGCATCCATACCGAAGCCGATCCTGGGCCGCCATTAAATGAAAAAATCAGGGGACGCTCATTTCCTTTTGGCACATTTGTGCGGCGATAATAGGTGTAGAATAAGGAGGCAATGGGCTGTCCTTTTTCGTTCCAAACGGGTTGAGTACCTGTTTCTGCACGATAGTTAATGCTTTGTCCTTTAATGGTTGTTTTATGGTTTGTCACCACTAGGGTATCCACTGGTAAATTTCGGTTTTGCGCATACAGATTATTGAGAGCAAAAAAGCTTAAAAGGGTGAGAAAGAAGAAACTATTTTTCATTCGTATAAGAGTTTCCTTAAATGTACGGATTTTGTGATCTTAAAAAAAGTTTTACATTTAAGCAACCCAAATCTTACACTCATGAAAAAAACAGTTCTCTTATCCCTTATTTGTTTGACATTCATTGTCTTTTCAACCCTCTCTTGTAAACAGAAAACAAAGGTTCCCAAAAAAGAAAAAACCAGCCTTATTCTCGTTCATTCGGCCTGGCTAGGTGGCTGGCAATGGAACGAAACCATTCAACACCTGGAGGATGAACGTCTTGCTATTCACGCACCTGATTTACCGGGACATGGAGAAGATAAAACTCCTTCTGTAAATATTAGTATGGATGATTATGTACAGCAACTTCTCACTATCATTGATAAAACTCCGCATCCAGTGGTTCTCGTAGGCCATAGTTTTAATGGGATTACCATTAGTCGGGTAGCCGAGCTGCGACCAAAGAAAGTCAAAAAATTAATTTACTTGACAGCTTTTTTAGTACCTGATGGCAGCTCATTTTTTAGCGCTGTAAAAGGCGTTGAAGGATCAACAGCCGTAGAAAACTTCTATTTATCTGAAGATCATAACTATGCATTAGTCAAAGCAGATAAAATGCATGAAGCCTTTGCACATGATATTCCATTGGCCAACTTCAATGCTGCAAAAGCTTTTATTGTACCCGAGCCGGTTGCTCCATTAAACTATATGCTTGAGGTGAGTGAAGAGAACTTTGGGAACATTCCAAAATATTATATAGAATGTACAGAGGATAAAGCGATTCCCCTGGCTGTACAACGCGCCATGTATCAAGGAAAAGTGAAAAAGCATTACAGCCTTGTGAGTAGTCACACGCCTAATTTTTCAAAAGCTGATTCCCTAGCCTACTTGATTAAAGAAATTGTCTTACAATAAAAAATCGGCTCCCAAGGGAGCCGATTTCCAACAAAAACAAATAATTAATTCTTTATTCTATAGCAATTCTTTTTGTTGGTTGAGGCAAAGCCTCTTTGCGTTTAGGCAAGTGGACGGTTAAAATTCCGTCAATGTACTTGGCTTTAATTTTAGTTGTGTCAACGCTCTCGGGTAAACTAAATGAACGTTTAAACGAGTGAAAATTGAACTCCCGACGGGTAAAATGATTATCCGTAGTTGAGGGGTTCTCTTTTGAAACGGCGCTAATGGAGAGCACATCTTGATCCACATCAATGGTGAAGTCGTTTTTATTCATCCCAGGAACAGCAAGGGATAATACAAACTCTTTTTCCTGTTCTTGCACATTAACCGCTGGTAATGAAGTTGCGGGGAATGTACTGGCAGCAGGCCATTGATTAGAAAAAATATCATCTAAAAATGATGTGATAGGACTTTGTGTAAATCGTACTAAACTCATAACAAAAATTTTAAAGGTTATATGCCTTTGAAAAGACAAAAGCTATACCAATAAAACATTCATGTCATTATGGCGTTTATTTTTGAGGAATTACTGACAATTTGTCTTATCCTACTGCTTCTTGTACTTTATCGGCGGCTTCTTGGAAAGCAGTAGCCGATTGTACATTAAGTCCAGAGTTATCGATAAGCTCTTTTGCGATATCAGCATTAGTCCCTTGCAATCGAACGATGATGGGCACCTTGATGGCGTCTCCCATGTTCTTATAGGCATCAACGATACCCTGAGCGACACGGTCACAACGTACGATTCCTCCAAAGATATTGACCAAGATAGCCTCTACACCAGGATCTTTTAAGATAATGCGAAAAGCTGTTTCCACACGAGCAGCATCTGCAGTACCCCCAACATCTAGGAAGTTTGCAGGAGATCCACCCGCCTGTTTGATCAAGTCCATAGTGGCCATTGCAAGTCCAGCTCCGTTAACCATACATCCCACGTTACCGTCAAGATCTACATAGTTAAGCCCTACTTCACCAGCTTCTACCTCAATCGGGTTCTCTTCACGCTTATCGCGTAACTCAGCATAGTCTTTGTGTCGAAAAAGGGCATTGTCGTCTAGCGTAACTTTTGCATCAACAGCAATAATACGATCATCTGATGTTTTTAAAACCGGATTAATTTCAAATAATGAAGAATCGGAAGAAACATAGGCCGTATAAAGCGCAGTGATGAATTTCGTCATCTCTTTAAAAGCTTTACCGCTTAAACCAAGGTTAAAGGCTACTTTACGCGCTTGAAATCCTTGTATGCCTAGGGCTGGATCAATCTCTTCGGTGAAAATCAAGTGGGGAGTTTCCTCTGCTACTGTTTCAATATCCATTCCTCCTTCGGTAGAATACATGATCATATTTTTCCCTGTAGCACGATTAAGCAATACAGAAACATAAAATTCACTTGGCTCAGACTCACCAGGATAATAAACATCCTCTGCAACCAATACTTGATGCACAGGTTTCCCTGCAGGAGGAGTTTGAGGAGTAATCAACTGCATCCCGATGATTTGATCAGCGATAGATTTCACTTCATCAAGGTTTTTGGCCAATTTAACCCCACCACCTTTACCGCGTCCACCAGCGTGGATTTGGGCTTTGATTACGTGCCATCCAGTGCCTGTTGTTTCGGTTAGTGATTGGGCCGCTGCAACTGCTTCATCTGCTGTTTGTGCAACGATACCACGTTGTATTCCTACGCCAAAACTGGCTAAAATTTCCTTTCCTTGATATTCGTGTAAATTCATGCTTGGTTGTTTTCGTTGGGCAAAAATAAAAAAAGAATACCGAGTTACCTATAGGTTTTAAAAGATAAGAGAAATGTTTTATTTATAACATTTTTTGATATTTTTAAATTAATACTTAGTCGGCTTATTCTATTCGCAGTAAAGTCCTTATTTTTGAAAAAAAATCGAATGAACGCTTCTGCTTTACTCCACATCGCACAACAAGCCAATGGCCCTGTTTACGTCTATGACGCTGCAAAAATAAAAGGGCAATACGAACGACTAACGCATGCATTTAAAGATGTAAATCACTTGCGATTGCATTATGCAACCAAAGCGTTAAACAATATTTCCATTTTAAAGTACATTCAATCCTTGGGCGCTGGTTTAGACACCGTATCCATTCAAGAAGTACAATTGGGACTTGCAGCAGGGTTCGATCCTTCCACCATTATCTTTACGCCTAATGGCGTATCCCTAAGCGAAATCGAAGCAGTGGCAAAAATGGGTGTTCAAATCAATATTGACAATCTATCTATTCTAGAGCAGTTTGGCAGTAAGTATCCCGAGGTCCCCGTTTGCATTCGCATTAATCCGCATGTTATGGCGGGGGGAAACAGTAATATCTCAGTGGGGCATATCGATTCAAAATTTGGAATTTCGATTCATCAAATTCCTCATCTATTACGCATCACAGAAAACACCAAAATGCGCATCAACGGAATCCACATGCACACGGGAAGTGACATTCTTGACATAGATGTTTTCTTGCACGCTACTGAAATTCTTTTTGAAACAGCAAAAAACTTTAAAGATTTATCCTTTATCGATTTTGGGTCAGGATTTAAAGTTCCCTACAAAGAAGGGGACATTGAAACTAATATTGAGGAATTAGGAGAAAAACTCACTCAAAAATTCAATGCTTTTTGCGAAGACTATGGCCGCGAGCTTACGTTAGCTTTTGAACCGGGAAAATTCCTAGTGAGTGAAGCCGGCTATTTCTTGACGAAAGTTAATGTAGTCAAGCAAACTACCTCAACCGTATTTGCGCAAGTGGATAGCGGCTTTAATCATTTAATTCGTCCCATGCTCTACGGCTCACATCATGAGATTAAAAACATTTCAAACCCCAGTGGTCGTGAACGTTTTTATTCTGTTGTAGGATACATTTGTGAGACCGACACCTTTGGGAGTAATCGCAAAATTGCGGAGATTAGTGAAGGAGATATTCTCGCTTTCCACAACGCTGGAGCTTACTGCCAAACCATGGCCAGTAATTACAACTCCCGTTTTCGTCCTGCGGAATACCTTTGGATTAATGAAGAGGCTCATTTAATTCGCAAACAAGAAAACTTTGACGATATCCTGCGCAATCAAATTGAACTTGAAACTGAAGTTATTCAAGGGTTGAGCATTACTGCCTAAGCGATAACACCAGAACCCAATAGTTCTTGCGCGTGATGCCAAGCGACAAATTGCCCTTCTGCAATGGCCGATTGGGGCTTTTCAAATAAAACAAAAAGGCCTTCTTTTTCTCGAAACAGCGTTGCTTTTTCTAAGGGTTGGCGATAACGAATTCTCGCCATAACCTCTCTTTGATCGCCTATGGCTAAAGCCAGGTCTTCTCTCACCCAATGAATGTCAGCAGTTTTAACCAGCAAACCTCTTCGATAAAGACCGGGGTGCTGTTTTCCTTGGCCTGCATAGATCACATTCTCTTTGACATCGGTATCCAGTACAAATAGCGGTTCTACCGTACCGCCTACACCTAAGCCTTTACGTTGCCCTTTAGTAAAATAATGTGCCCCGTCATGAGTTCCCACCACCTCGCCATCCTGTGGTAGATAGGCTGTTTTTACGGCGTGATACTGTAGCATCGCTAAAGGGGTGTCAAACTCCTTTGGCGTAGCCTTATACGCCTTAAAGTCGTGGGGGATTTCTACGATAGCTCCTTTTTTAGGAGCAAGTTGTTGCTGTAAAAAATCAGGAAGTCGAACTTTACCAATGAAACATAGGCCTTGAGAGTCCTTTTTATCGGCAGTAATTAAATTTTGTTGGGCAGCAATTTTTCGAACCTCAGACTTTTGCAAATGACCAATAGGAAAAAGCACCTTGCTCAATTGCGCTTGAGTTAACTGGCACAAAAAATAGGATTGATCTTTGTTTGCATCTGCGCCAGCGAGTAAATGGTGAATCTCTTTACCATTTACAGCGGTTGTTTTACGTTGGCAGTAATGTCCCGTGGCCACATAATCTGCACCTAAAGAAAGTGCTATCTCCAAAAAGACATCAAACTTAATTTCGCGATTACATAAAACATCAGGATTAGGTGTTCTCCCCTTTTTATACTCGTCAAACATATAGTCCACAATACGCTCTTTGTATTGCTCACTTAAATCGACTGTTTGAAAAGGAATACCCAATTTCTCTGCGACAATCATCGCGTCATTGCTGTCTTCTAACCAGGGACATTCAGCTGAAATGGTGACACTTTCATCGTGCCAATTCTTCATGAACAGCCCGATAACGTTATACCCCTGCTCCTTTAAAAGGTAGGCAGCAACACTGGAATCAACCCCTCCAGAAAGTCCAACAATCACTGTTTTTGCCATGGTGCAAAGGTAGAAAATGTTTCTATTGAGTACGGCTTATCGCTTTCCTTTTTGATTTGCACGCTGCTGTTTTTCAGCTTCTTCCATTGCTTTTTGCAAACGCGCAGTAAAGCCTCCTGCCTTTTTTGGCTTCTTTTTATTCTCCTCAATTTGCGCAAAGATTTTCTCCTCGCTAATGACAAAGTTTTTAATCACCAACATCAAAATGATGGTCAAAACATTTGAAACAAAGTAATAGAGACTTAAACCACTGGCATAGTTGTTAAAGAAGAATAACATCATCAAGGGCATCAAATACATGATGAACTTCATGTTTGGCATTCCTGGTTGCTGTGGAGCTTGTTGCTGTCCCATGGTCATCATGGTATAGAAGAAGATGGCTACAGAGGCCAAAATCGGGAACAAACTGATGTGGTCACCATAAAAAGGAATATTAAACGGTAACTCATAAATGGAGTCATAGGAAGACAAATCATCTGCCCATAAAAAGCTCTTTTGACGCAAGGCAAAAGCCACCGGGAAAAAGCTAAAGAGTGCATAGAATACGGGCAATTGCAATAAGGCCGGTAAACAACCCGACATAGGATTTGCTCCCGCTTTATTGTACAAGGCCATGGTTTCTTGCTGGCGTTTAACCGCATCGTCTTTGTGCTTTTTGGTAATTTCATCTACCTCGGGCTTCAACACCTTCATCTTAATTTGTGATACATACGACTTATACGTCACAGGTGACATAACCAAACGAACAATGATGGTCATGATTATGATGGCAATACCAAAGGGTAAAAAGGAACTCAAGAAACCAAATAAAGGAATAAAGATAGACTTGTTAATCCAGCCAAAAATCCCCCATCCAAAATTGATGCTTTTTTCAATTCCTAAATCGTATTGCGCAAGCGTCTTATATTCTGATGGACCAAAATACCATTGAAACGCATGGGCCAATTCTCCATTGCTTTTTAAAGCAAAAGATGAACGGTATTGTTTTGTGAATTGCTGGGCTTTGTCTTCTGATTCCACTAAACTTTCTGATGCTAAATCAACAGTCGACAAGCTTGAAGAAGGAATTAGAATTGAATTAAAAAAGTGTTGCTTATACCCAATCCATTGAACATCTTCTACCTGTTCTTCATCTTCCCCAGCAATGGATAACTCATTGACTTTTTCACCTTCATAGCCATAGGTTAATTCGGTGTATCGATTTTCATATTCAACACTTCTCGAATTTCGATAAGCTTTTAATGCCCAACTAAACTCTTGTGATGCATTTTGATTGATTACTCCTTGCATTCCACTCGAGCGAATGGAAAAATCTACCATGAAGTCGTTTTTTGAAAGAGCATAGCGAAAAGCAATCCATTGGTTTTCACTTAAAGCTGCTTTTAAGACCAAAACATTACTTCCATTCTCCTCAGAAATTTCAGGGGTAAAATATAGATCAGCCGTGTTTAACGTCCTTCCATCGAGTGTACTAAAAGTAAAATTGATGCTTTGATTATCGGCAACTAAATTTAATGGGTCACCTAAATAATTAGTATATCCTTTCAAGTAAGCCCGTGTCATTTGTCCACCTTTAGTAGAAAAATCAAAGGCGAGTACCTCGTTTTCAAGGCTAACTTTTTCAATTTCTCGTTCTTGAACAAGATCAGTAAAAGTGCCATAATTGGTTTGTAATTGCAGGCGCTTTATGGAATCGTTCTCCTCTTTTGAAACAACTGGAGCCGCCTCGACGGCTGTTTCTATTTCGGTTGCTGCAACTTCTTCAACCGGCTCTTGATTCATCAACATCCATGTCATGATCAAGGCAATTAAAATAAATCCTATAAACTGATAGGGATCAAACTTTTTCTCTTCCATAGTTGTTTTATTTCGCGTTGAAAAACCTTAGTGCTGCTTGTATAAAATGGACAAACAACGGGTGGGGTTCCAACACAGTACTTTTGTATTCTGGGTGATATTGTACCCCGATAAACCAGGGGTGAGCAGGATTTTCAACCACCTCAACCAATCCTGTTTCGGGATTAATTCCAGTAGCTTTTAAACCGTGCTTTTCAATGGCTTCTCGATAGGCATCATTAAATTCATAACGGTGACGATGACGCTCTTCAATGGTTTCGTTTTGATAAATGGCATAGGCCAAAGAATCCTTCTTCAATTCACATTTCCACGCTCCTAAACGCATGGTTCCACCTTTATCAACGATGTGCTTTTGTTCTTCCATGATGGAGATGACAGGCTCGGGACAGTTTTCTTCCATTTCGGTAGAATTCGCTGTAGTAAGTCCCACCACATTACGGGCATGTTCGATCACGGCCATTTGCATGCCCAAGCAAATCCCTAAAAACGGAATATTGTTTTCTCGAACATAACGCACCGCTTCAATCTTTCCTTGAATACCTCTTTCTCCAAAACCTGGTGCAACGATAACACCGTCTAGACCGTTGAGTTTTGCGGCTACATCTTTTTCATCTAAATATTCCGAATGAATCGAGTGCACCTTTACTTTGGTCTCATTAACTGCTCCAGCGTGGATGATCGCTTCTAAAATAGATTTATACGAATCTTGTAATTCAACATATTTCCCAATTAAACCAATATTAATGGTTTGTTTTGGGTTTTTGTATTGCGTTAAAAAAGCTTTCCATTGATCTAAATCTGCTGTGGATGGAGCAGGAAGCTTTAGGGTTTCTAAAACCACCTTATCCAGGCCTTCTTTTTGCATTAACAACGGGACATCATAAATGGTTTCAGCGTCAATTGATTCAATCACCGCTTCTTGCTTTACATTGCAAAACAGGGCCAGCTTACGACGGATATCATCCGATATTGGATGCTCTGTTCTACAAACAAGAACGTTGGCTTTTACCCCACTCTCCATCAGTGTTTTGACTGAGTGTTGCGTGGGTTTTGTTTTTAACTCCCCTGCCGCAGACAAGAAAGGAATGAGTGTGAGGTGAATGACCATCGCATTCTCTTCTCCTAATTCCCACACAAGTTGACGTACCGATTCGATATAGGGAAGGGATTCAATATCTCCCACTGTACCTCCAATTTCAGTAATGATAATATCGTATTCACCGCTTTCGCCTAAAAGCATCATGCGATGCTTGATTTCATTCGTGATATGTGGGATTACTTGAACCGTCTTTCCTAGAAATTCTCCGCGACGTTCTTTTTCAATCACACTTTGATATACTCGGCCAGTAGTTACGTTATTCGCCTGCGAGGTATTCACATTTAAAAAGCGCTCGTAATGCCCTAAATCCAAGTCGGTTTCTGCACCATCATCGGTAACAAAACACTCGCCGTGTTCATAGGGGTTAAGTGTTCCTGGATCTACATTGAGATAGGGATCAAACTTTTGTATGGTGACGCTGTATTTTTGTGCTTGAAGCAATTTTGCTAGAGAGGCTGCGATGATCCCTTTTCCTAAAGAAGAACTCACTCCTCCTGTGACAAAAATATATTTGGTTTGTGACATCCGGTTAGGTTGAAAAACGTTGTTATTTACCGGACTCAAAATTACAAAAACTATTCGTGTTTTTGTAGCCTCTACCCCTATTTCTTAATTTCTACAATATCGTATCCACTGTGCTGTAAAAGGTAGAAACCTTTATTTTGATAACCCGCTTGAGCAGACTTTTCATATAGGAAGCGATTTTCAAGATAATCCGTCTCTGTTAATGAAGGAATAAATATCGCCTCTTGATAAGCCTGTCGCAAGATCACATCAAGGGTAACATCATAGGCCCTAATGGCCTCCTTTGAGGGAAAATCACCAAAGCGCTGCTGATAGGTCGTTTTAAACTTTTCCCTAGCCATCGTTTCAACAGGGTGGTTCCCACCCAAATACGTAAAACGAAGGTTCCCTAGATGTTTGCGAGAAATATTGTCGTTTTCATAAATGGATGTTCTCAAAGTAGTAAACAACTGAACATCTCGCTCTTTTGATACCTGTGAATTTAACAGTGAAATCACATTAGCCGTTAAATTCAAGTCTTGAGATTCAAAAATAACTTTATTCGGAAGGGAATCGATCAACAAAGAATCGATTAAATCAGGGAGAACAAAACCACCGGCTTCTGGGCGAACCCGATGAGCAAAAGGATATTTCTGTTCAAAAACTTGAACAAAATCAGCATTGAGGGTATCAGCAATAATCATCACATTTTGTGTGGTATCAATGATTTGCTCTAAATAAGTCACCATTTTATCTCGTAAAGCCGCTAGGGGACTCACCGATTGAAATACATTTGATCTTTCTTTAACCGCTTTTGAAGACAAAGGGGCTACCATCGAAATACCGCTTAATCGAGGGAATTGCGCTGCAAAGTCAAAATTTGATGGAATTAGCGGCCCAATCATCGTATTGATTCCTGTCCAATCAATGGTTTCAATCTGCTCTTGTATGACTTGCTTTTTATTTTCGGTATCCACCACCATTAAATCAACGGCAATACCTAGAGAATCTGCTTTTTCTACCGCCATGGCCATCCCCATATAAAAATCCAAAGCAATGGTGTGTAGGTTTCGTTTTTTGAGCAGTGCCGTTGTTTTTTCGATAGAATCAAATTCAATTTGGCTTGCCTTAAAGGGTAAAAAAGCCGCCAGTTTAATTTGTTGCTTCACAAAGACAGAGTCTTCTAAACGAACTTTTTCAATCAATAAATCGTTTTCAATCTTTAGGTCTCCTGTATTCTCTGGTGCGATTTTTAAAATCATTCCCGCTTGTAAACCTGTCACAGGCAAGGTGGGATTTAAGGCGATTAAATCTGCTTCAGAGATACCTAATTTTTTTTCTAGGCGATAGAAACCTTCCTTTGGTTTTACCTTGTAATAATTGAAGGCTTCTTCAAGGGCATTTGTCTCTTCAACCGTTCGTTTTGGGATAACAATCTCTTGTCCTATTTTAAGACCATCTTTGATTTGTGGGTTTAATTTTTCAAGCTCTTGAATGGTAATACCATAGCGATAGGCTAGTCGCCATTTTGTCTCTTTGGGTTGAACGAGATATTTTGCTAGACCTTCCTCTAAAGGCACAGCTTTAGGCTCTTCAATGACAGTATATACAGGAATCTTGAGCTGCATCCGCTTTTTTAAACCTATCTTTTCAATCAAAGGATTGAATTCTTTTATTTGATCAATGCTAATGTTGTATTGCCGCGCAAGGCCATAAAGGGTTTCCTTTTTCTTCACTTTATGTGTTAAAAAACGCTCAGGAGTGTTTTGGCCATAGGAAAGCATGGCAAAAAAGAAACACAGAAAATAAAGTACCGCTTTCATATTTTATGCAATATCAACAATTATTCCCATTCAATGGTTGCAGGAGGTTTTGAACTGATGTCATACACCACTCGATTGACGCCTTTAACCTTATTGATAATATCATTTGACGTTTTTTGTAAAAACTCATAAGGCAAGTTTACCCAGTCGGCGGTCATTCCATCGGTTGAAGTTACAGCGCGAAGCGCCACACATTTCTCATAAGTGCGTTCATCACCCATCACCCCAACACTGTTGACCGGTAAAAGAATCGCTCCAGCCTGCCACACTTCGTCATACAAGCCTGCCTCTTTTAAACCTTGGATATAGATCGCGTCAACTTCTTGTAACATCGCTACTTTTTCGGGGGTAATATCGCCTAGAATTCGAATAGCAAGACCTGGACCTGGAAAAGGATGTCTCCCCAAAAGTTCTGCTGCAATTCCTAAACTTTTTCCTACCCGACGAACTTCATCCTTAAACAGCATTCGCAATGGCTCTACGACTTTAAGCTTCATATAATCGGGTAAACCGCCCACGTTGTGATGCGATTTTATGGTAGCCGAAGGTCCATTCACCGAGATGGATTCGATCACATCGGGATAAATGGTACCCTGCGCTAAAAAGGTTGCTCCTTCAATCCTTTTTGACTCATCATCAAAAACGTCAATAAAAGTGTTACCAATTACTTTGCGTTTCTTTTCTGGATCTGAGACACCTGAAAGTTTATCCAAAAATAGTTTGGAAGCATCCACTCCTTTAACATTAAGTCCCATCCCGTTGTATTGTTCTAGCACACTTGAAAACTCGTCTTTTCGCAATAAGCCATTATTGACAAAAATACAGCTGAGTTGATCCCCTATAGCTTGATGCAATAGTACAGCTGCAACAGTGGAATCTACTCCACCAGAAAGACCCAAAATAACTTTTTCCTCTCCTATTTGCTCTCGTAAATGTTGAACGGTCATAGAGACGAAAGAATCTGGGGTCCAGTCCTGTTTTACTCCTGCAATATGCACTAAGAAATTTTCTAGCAGTTGTTTCCCATCGGTAGAATGATACACCTCGGGGTGAAATTGAATGGCATAGGTCGTTTCACCATCAATACGATAGGCTGCATTTTCAACATCTGCTGTACTGGCTAGTCGAACTCCATTTGCTGGAAGTTCTTTAATCGTATCACTATGGCTCATCCACACTTGACTCCCCACATCTATCCCAGCAAACAATCCTTCTTGTTCATCAATGGAAGAGAGATTAGCACGACCGTATTCTCGCGTCGCCGATGGACTCACTTTTCCTCCAGAAAAATGTGCCAAATACTGAGCCCCGTAACACACGGCAAGCAAAGGTTTTTTCTGTCGAATCTCATCGAGATTTGGATGCGGTGCATCCTCGGCACGAACCGAATAAGGTGAACCCGAGAGAATCACTGCTTTAAATGGTGTGATGTCTTGAGGAGGGTTGTTGTAAGGGTGAATCTCGCAGTAAATAAAAAGCTCGCGAACACGGCGGGCGATTAATTGAGTGTATTGTGACCCAAAGTCTAGGATCAGTACTTTTTCTTCCATGCCCAAAAATACAACTATTCAGCAGGAGAGAAAAAAGAGCAGGGAAAGATTTTCAACAATTGTTAAGGCAATTCAATCCAACAAAATTCCAATTGAAGTGGATCCAACTGTTTCATCAGTAAAGGGAGTAATTCTTGACCGTATTCCAGGTAGAAAGAGAAAAAGTTTGCATGGCGTTCCTGCAGGGAATTGTTTGGAAATAGCTGCTCATGTAAAAGCGTTAAGCGTTGTACATGGTCTACTAACTTTTTCTTTTGTGCATTGAGGAGACGTTTTTCTAGTGCATCAATGCCGTTGAACTGCTTTTGGCGTTGTGCGTTAACCGTTCCTTCAAAAGAAGGATCGGTTTGCACAACGATATCATGCAAGTAGTCAAACTGTTCGGCTAAGCGGTCTTTTAAAAATTGAAGATCTAAATCAATATTACTTATTTGACGAATTTTTTTATTGATTAAAGCTGTTCTATCAAGAAACATCTCGTCTTTCTCCAGTTGTAAACGTTCAATTTTTCCAGCCGTTTTTTGGGGGACGAGCACTGCAGAATTTCGCAGTAATAATAGAGGAAAAGGCACTCCTTCCCTTTTGAAAAATTGTTTCAATTGCAACCAATAGGCTAACTCTCCACCTCCACCGATATAACACAGATTAGGCAAAAGGGTTTCTTGATAAAGCGGTCGTAACAAAACATTCGGTGAAAAACGCTCGGGGTGTTCTTCGACTTCTTTCCACAAACTTTCTTTTGTGAAATCAGTTCCGCTATCGGTAGTAGAATACCCCTGATCTGTTTTCACTATACGCTCACGCAAATCATCTTTCATGTAAAAAAGATTGATTTCTCTGGGATTCACCTGGGGGGTATAGTCACTTGAGTACTTTTCTAGTATCGATTGAATCGTTGTTGCTACACTCTCTTTACAGTGGTGATGGGAAAGATCATTTTTTATTTGTGTTGCAAAAGACTGCTTCAATATTGGATTATCTGCATCGAGTATGACTAAGCCTTCGTCGGCAAAAAAATGATGCACTAATTTTCGCGTGGCCTCTGCCAGTGTAGCAGAAGTACGATAAGTCGCATGAATTAAGGTTTTTATTTCATGGGCACGACCACTCTCTCCCAAGGATTGCTCAAAAAGATCCAATAATGGCGTTAATGTTTCCAACGACAAGCGCCCCACAGGCCCATGACTTGTAGTATTCCATTGGATTTTTTTTCCTTGAAAATGAAAGAAGGAGATTTCCTCAAAATCATGATCCTCAGTAGCCATCCAATACACTGGAACAAAATCATTCTCAGGATAGGCTTCTTTTAACTGTTTGCACAAATTAATGGTAGAAACAATCTTGTAAAAAAAGTACAATGGACCAGTAAACAAATTGAGTTGGTGTCCCGTCGTTACGGTAAAGGTGCTGTCCTTTTTTAGGTGGGAAAGCTGGGCTTCTACTGCAGTTGTATTGGGTAAAGATTTGTACTGCTGTTGCACAACCTTGACTAATCTTTTTCGGTGTGCAAGCGAATAATGTTGCCTTTTCTCTACCATCTGTGCCTTAAATTGATCGAGTTCAACTGGCCGTGAAATAAATTCATCAAGCGCAGGATGAGCGTCAATAAGGTCGCAAATAAGGGAGGAAAAATACCCTGTATTTCTAAAGGGAATACGGGTTAACACCATAGCATAATTTTATCCTGTTAAAGATATTCTATCTCATTAGAATAAAAAAAATATCGCAGAAATTATATCTTTACCCATAGATATCAAAACAATGAAACACTTCTTAAACCTCCTCTCTTTTTTCTTTACTTTCAGCCTTTTTGCTCAACTCGAATCCCCAGAAGAATTTCTAGGCTATGAGTTAGGAACACAATTTACCCGTCACCATCAAGTGATTGACTATGTAAATCACGTGGCTCAAAATTCCCCTTTGGCTTTGACAAAGCCCTACGGAAAAACCTACGAAGGAAGAACGCTTCAATTGGTTTACCTCTCCTCTGAAGAGAATTTAGCACAACTAGAACGCCTTAGAAAGGATCACTTGAGAAGTATCGGCTATGAAAGCGGTGCTTTAGAAAGTGATAAAGAATTTAGTGTAGTTTGGCTGAGTTACAATGTACACGGTAATGAATCCACAAGTACAGAAGCGGCTTTAAAAACCTTACATACACTAGTAACAGAAAAAAAAGACTGGCTAGAAAAGTTAGTCATTATAATGGATCCTTGTATTAATCCCGACGGTCGCGATCGTTATGTGAATTGGTACAATCAAGTTAAAAGCACTCCTTTTGACATCAACCCAAAAGCAAATGAGCACTTTGAAGACTGGCCAGGAGGGCGCTATAACCATTATTACCACGACCTGAACCGAGACTGGGCATGGTTAAGTCAAATTGAAAGTCAACAGCGCTTGCCACAATACCTTTCTTGGATGCCACAAATCCATGTAGATTTTCATGAGCAAGGAGTGGATAGTCCATACTATTTTGCACCTGCCGTTGAACCTTATCACGAAGTATTAACCAATTTTCAACGCGAATTTCAAGTAACCATTGCCAAAAATCACGCTAAATACTTTGACAAAGAAGGGTGGCTCTACTTCACCGATGATGTTTTTGATTTACTCTATCCTGGTTATGGCGACACATATCCCATGTTCAATGGGGCCATAGGAATGACCTATGAACAAGGTGGAAGCGGTCGTGCTGGTCTAGGAATCCTCAACAGTGTAGGGGACGTATTAAGCCTTAAAGATCGTATTGCACATCACTATACTAGTGGTTTATCAACCGTGGAAGTTGCCTATAATAATGTTGCTCAACTCAATAAAGAGTACCAAGCTTACCACGCAAAAAAGGAAAGTAAATTCAAGGCCTATGTCATCGAAGGGCAAGAAGATAAACTAGCTACCTTAGCCTCTTTGATGGAAGCCCATCAAATTCCCTTAAAGAAATTATCGCAACGAACTAGTGTTAAAGGAGTGGACTATAGCAGTCAAAAAACAACGAGTAAGGCTTTTTCTACTTCTGCCCTTGTCATTGATGGTACAGGGAAAAAAAACAACCTAATTCAAGCCCTATTTGAACCAAAGACCTATATCGCCGACTCCTTGACGTATGACATCACCTCATGGTCACTTCCCTATGCACACGGTTTAAAAGCAATGGCGACAAACCAGAACCTGAAAACAGCGGCTTTCACTGTAGAGAAAGCAAACGCAGTAATTGACCCTTTGGCGTATGCCTATGCAGCTGAGCGTAAAAGCATAGAAGATGGGAAATTATTAGCAGCATTAATCAAGGCAGATTTACGGGTGTATTATAACCAAGAACCGTTGACAAACGGTGGGAAACGCTGGGATAGAGGGAGTGTATTTGTGTTAAGAGGTGAAAATAAACATCTGCCAAATCTCGCTGCAACCATCGAAAAAATCGCTGAAGAAACCCAACAGGAAATTAGCTCTCTTTCTTCTGGGTTTTCAGAAAAAGGACCCGATTTAGGCTCTAACAAAATGCGTTTTATTTCCAATAAAACCATAGGTATTCTTAAGAGTGACAACGCGACTCCTGCAAGCTATGGCGAAATTTGGCATTTCTATGAGCAACAATTAGGTTATCCGTTGATTCAATTAAGCGAGAAGCGTTTAAACGAAGATTTCTTAGATGAGTTAGATGTATTAATTATCCCTTCGGGCTACTACCGTAATTTAATCGACAAAGAAGGAGAAAATGCATTAGCACAATGGACCGAACGCGGCGGGAGAATTGTGGCTGTAGGGAATGCCGTAAGAAGTTTTGCAAACCATGAACTCTTCTCCTTAAAAAGAAAATCTAGTACAGATAACAAAGAGGATATTGCTTATGGGGATCGCGAAAGAGAAAACATACGATCTTCCATTTATGGAAGTATCTACAAAGCGACTGTTGACCCCACTCACCCATTAGCTGCAGGCTACACTGAAGATTATTTTACGCTTAAGACAAGTGCCGTGGCGTATGAATTATTGAGTAATTATGGTACAGCAGCATATTTGAGTAAAGGAGTGCAACCCTATGCTGGATTTAGTGGAGATAAAGCCATTAAAACGCAAAGTGAATCCTTGCTGTTTGGTACAGAACGCTTTGGGAGAGGATCGGTTGTTTATTTAGTGGATAACATCTTGTATCGCAGCTTTTGGGAAAACGGAAAACTATGGTTGGTTAATGCCATCTTTATGTAATACATGGCATAAATTTTGTGACTGGTGCATAAAAACACCCAAATGAAAACTTCATTTACCCACTTCATTACAGGCTTTATCCTAAGTCTACTATTCGTTTCATGTAATCTGTTTACTGATGAAATCGTCGATGACCGTGAAATGGTCGATGTGGCCTATTTTGTCCCACAATATGAAACCACAAGCCAGTTGGCTGCTAAGGTTAGTATCGACGAACCTAAAGACTATGCAGAGGCTGGGAAAATCGTTACTTACCAGCACTACATCTTCATCAATAAACCCAATGAAGGAGTTCATGTAGTGGACAACAGCGACCCTACCACACCCGTAAATCTTCATTTCATCAACATTCCAGGATCATTGGATTTAAGTATTATTGACAATCATCTTTACAGTGATATGTTTTCTGCGCTAGTTGTATTCAATCTCAGCGACATCACCTCTCCTGAACTTATCGAGGAGTTTACCGTTGAAGATGTTTTTTATTACAATCCATATTTCACATTAGACTACACGGCGCTATCGATGGAAGATTATAGCTATACAAATTATGAAGCGATTGATCCTAAACAAGGAATTGTCACAGGATGGGAAATAGATATTCGACAAGAACCCCTAGAAGAACAATTGTATTATTACAGGGAGTTTGATCATGATGCTGTAGTTGCAGAGTCAACTTCTAGTGATCAAGACGGTGCATTTAGTGAGGTTTCTACTGCTGGATCTATGACGCGATTTTTACCTGTAGATCGCTACCTCTACACCATTAATTTCAATGAATTGGTCGTGTTCTCTATTGGAGAAAATTATCAACCCACACGTTTTGCACGACTCGATACTGGAACACAAGCCGAAACCCTATTCCAATTAAATGATCTCCTTTTTGTGGGTTCAACTACTGGCATGTTAATGTATGATATTTCTTCTCCTTCAAATCCCGATTACCTCAACAGCATCAATCATTTTAGAAGCTGTGATCCCGTGGTGGCAGATGAAGAATATGCCTATGTCACCCTTCGGGGAGGAACCAATTGTTTCACCGAATCAAATGAACTGCAAATCATTGACATACGCAATCCAGAAGAATTGGCTGTAGTAGCGCGACAAGTAATGTTTAATCCACATGGATTAGCCATACACGAAAAACATTTACTGGTGTGTGATGGTAGTGCTGGACTAAAGGTAGTCGATGTTACTGATCCTACGTCACCCGAAATTGTCACCACAGAAAACCTCCCTTTTGCCTACGATATCATTGTAGATTTCCCTAACGCAATTATTGTGGGAGAAGGTGTTATTTACCAATATGATTTAACGAATTTACCCGAGATTGTCCAAACTAACGAATTGATCTTAACCAATTAATTTACTGGTGTTGCATAGAGATCAAAATCGGCTGCTTCAGTGATTTTTAGGGTCACAAATTCTCCCTGCTTTAGGTAATGCTTTGAAGCATCAACGAGAACTTCATTGTCCACATCGGGAGAATCCATTTCTGTTCTTCCCACAAAATAGTTTCCTTCTTTTCGATCGATAATACAACGATAGGTATTCCCTACTTTTTCTTGGTTGAGTTCCCATGAAATTTGAGATTGCAGCTCCATAATTTCAGCAGAACGGCGTTGTTTTTCCTCTTCGGGAACATCGTCTTCGAGTTGATAGGCATGCGTATTTTCTTCATGAGAATAGGTAAAACATCCCAAGCGTTCAAAACGCATTTCCTTGACCCAGGCTTTGAGTTCTTCAAAATCCGCTTTGCTCTCTCCAGGATAGCCCACAATTAAACTCGTGCGCAAAGTAATTCCAGGAACAGCTGCTCTAAAGTCTTGTAGTAATTTTGTCGTCTTTTGTTTGGTCGTTCCTCTTCGCATGGATTTCAATACCGAATCGCTAATATGTTGTAATGGAATATCCAAGTAGTTACAAATCTTTGGTTCCTTTTTCATTAACTCCAAGACGTCCATAGGAAAACCAGTGGGGAAAGCATAATGCAAGCGTATCCATTCAATGCCTTCAACTTTTGCTAGTTCTTCTAGCAAAGCAGCTAAATTTCTCTTCTTATATAAATCAAGTCCATAATAGGTTAAATCTTGCGCGATAAGAATCAATTCTTTTACCCCATCACGGGCAAGGTTTTTTGCTTGCTGGACTAAATCTTCGATAGGAGTTGAACGGTGTTTTCCTCGCATCAATGGAATGGCACAAAAAGAGCAAGGACGATCACAACCCTCTGATATTTTAAAATAGGCATAGTTTTTTGGCGTCGTTGTGATTCGCTCACCTAGGAGTTCGTGCTTGTAATCTGCTTCGAGTGCTTTTAACAATTGAGGCAACTCGCTGGTCCCAAAATATTGATCTACTTGAGGAATTTCTTCTTGTAAATCGGGTTTGTAGCGTTCACTTAAACAGCCTGTTACATAGACCTTATCTAGCTCACCAGCCTCTTTTCTTTTGATATTGTCTAGGATGGTGTTGACCGATTCTTCTTTGGCATTATCAATAAAACCACAGGTATTTATTACGACAATATTCCCTTCTTCTTCATGGACAACGTCTTTCCCACTTGCTTTCAACTGTCCCATCAATACTTCAGAATCATAGATGTTCTTTGAACAGCCCAGGGTGATGACGTTAATTTTATTCTGCTTAGTGCTTTTTGTACGCATTAGTCTAAAATACGGTTTAAAAATTCTAGTGTTGCTTTTTTCACTTGATCGTGATGCTGTGTAACTAAATGACTGGCAATTTCATGTGCTCCTGCATCTGGGAAGGCTTTTTCCACCTTGAGGCTATCTACAGTTCCTAATTCTTGGAACATTTTTCGCATGGCAGCGACAGAGACTACAGGATCTTGCTCTTGTTCATTTTTATAATAGTAACCCGAAAAAACAGGCACAGTAACTTTCTCAAAAGTAGCAGGTATCATGGCTGTTTCCAGTAATTTCTGCATTTGCACTGGAGCTTCAAGACGATAGTTTGTTGTCCAATATTGCTGCTTTGTTTCTGAAGGATTTTCCATGCTGTGGTACAATCCTCCTTCTACTTGTCGAATAATTTGTAGTCCCCAGGGCAGGGTTGCCACAAAATCTAAGGGATGATTGATTCGAATATTAGGTGCATAAAGCACCAAGGCGGCTAATTCTGGATGTTGGGCAGCGAGTGTGAGGGCAAGCGTACAACCCGTAGAGGTTCCCATTAGAATCACCTTTTCGCCTAATAATTTCCCTACAGCAAGTGCCTCTCTTGCACTGTCAAGGGATTTTTCACCTGTATAGTTAATCAAGCCTTCGTCAGTAGCTAAACCATGGTCGTATAATCGAGGAAGATAAATATTTGCTCCTAAGGCTTTTGCTACTTCTTTATGCACCGGGGCGCCATCGGCTGTACTACCAGAAAATCCGTGGAGATATACGATAGCATAAGGCGTCTTTTGTGGGATGGAATCAGCAAAAATCAATTGTGACTCATTCCCAGGCTTAATGTTGGGGAAGGCATTATTTTGTTGGGCTACCCATTGTGGAATTTCGGGTATGGAAATAGCTAATTTAGGAAGAGGTTTATCAATGTTAGGAGCATCAACCCTTGGACCAAAAGCAAAAAAGATGATAGCCAAAAGGAGAAAAGCCAGTAGCGATTTTAAAAATACTTTCATGTTCTTTAATTAAAAAAGGAATGAACAAAGGCGGCACTGTTAAAGATTTTTAAATCTTCTATGCCTTCACCCACACCAATGAATTTGACGGGAATATTGAACTGATCGGAAATTCCCATTACAACACCACCCTTTGCTGTTCCATCTAACTTTGTGATGGCTAGAGCGCTCACTTCGGTTGCAGCAGTAAACTGCTTTGCTTGCTCAAAGGCATTTTGGCCTGTAGAGCCATCTAGAACTAAGAGAACTTCATGAGGTGCCTCGGGGACGATTTTATCCATAACCCGTTTAACTTTTGTCAATTCGTTCATCAAATTAACCTTATTATGCAGTCTTCCTGCAGTGTCAATCAATACAATATCGGCCTGTTGACGCACCGCAGATTGAAGCGTGTCAAATGCTACCGAAGCAGGATCACTCCCCATTTCTTGTTTGACCAGGGAAACCTTAGTACGATCTGCCCATACCTGTAATTGATCAATAGCACCCGCACGAAAAGTATCGGCTGCACCTAGAACAACTTTTTTTCCAGCTTGTGTAAATTGATGAGCTAACTTTCCAATCGTTGTTGTTTTCCCTACACCATTTACCCCCACTACCATGATTACATGTGGGCTATTTGTATAGTTTTTTTCAAAAGAAAAGTCGGTTTCATTGTCTTGAGCCGCTAGGATGGATAAGATTTCTTCTTGCAGGATCTTTCTAAGATCGTCGGTGCCTAAATACTTGTCTTTTGCCACTCGCGCTTCAATGGCCTCAATGATTTTTAAGGTTGTGGGCACCCCTACATCGGCCGTAATAAGTACTTCTTCCAAATCATCTAGAAGATCAACATCTACGGTGGAACGACCCGCAATAGCGGTCCCTAACTTTGAAAAAAAAGATTTCTTAGTGGTAGCTAAACCTTTGTCTAACTGTTCATCCCCCCCAGAAAATAGTTTACCTAAAATGCTCATATAATTGTATAAAAAAAGCTACTGTAAAAGTAGCTTTTTATTTGTACTATATAAATAGTTCGTTTATTGTTTGCTCAACCATTCATTGGCTTTATCTGGTGCAATGATGGTTTCAACGAAAGAGTATGACTTAGCATCTCCTTTTTTGACCATTTTAATGGCTTTCGTCAAACGTTTTGAGCCTGTCTGTAATGTTGCTACTGATTTCTTTGCCATAACTATTTAATTTCTTTGTGAACAGTCATTTTTTTCAAGATCGGATTGAATTTTTTAATTTCCATACGATCTGGAGTGTTCTTTTTATTTTTCGTTGTGATATAACGTGAAGTTCCAGGCTGTCCAGAGGCTTTGTGCTCTGTACACTCTAAAATTACTTGAACGCGGTTTCCTTTCTTTGCCATGATCTAATATTTATAAAGCGCCTTGGGCTTTTGCTTCTTTTAATACAGCAGCAATCCCTTTGCGGTTGATGGTCTTTAAAACTGAAGCAGAAACCTTAAGGGTTACCCACTTATCTTCTTCTGGAATGTAGAAACGCTTCTTGATTAAGTTGACCTCAAATCTACGTCTTGTTCTATTTAACGCTTTTGAAACATTGTTCCCGTATTGTGCGCGTTTTCCACTTATTTGACAAACTCTTGACATAATCGTTGTTTTAACTGCTTGTTCTAAACAGGATGCAAATTTACTTTTTTTTCTGGAGTAACAAAACACTTTATCCTAAAAATATTCCCCTCTTTCTGAATATTTTTTCGTTCGATCTCTCCTGATTTCTTATCTTCGTTTTGGAAAAAGAAAATCGTATGAAAAGCTCTATTAAAACCGTTGTAAATTCAGGGACACTTTGGTGTTTGCTCTTACTAATTTTTGCCTGCTCGAGTGATGAAAATGAAGGAATGGAACCTCAACAAGAGGAAGAAGAATACGTAATTACTGATCCATTTTATGCCGATTTAGACAACAATAGTACGTTAGAAGATTACTGGGAGTTATTTCAAAGAGACGCCATACGTTCTGGCAAAACCGACCCTGGAACAGATCGAGATGTGTATGTCTTTTTTGGTTCAGAACCCGATTTCGCCTCTGGTGTCACTGCCGACCACGCTGGTCGTGCCTATACCATCTGTGATGAAACCGATATTCGATTTGAAATCATTGAATCTTTTTGGGAAGACTTTACCATCGTGCAACGTCTCTACACCTTTTACCACGAGGCGGGACATGCCCGTTACAAATACCGACATCCTTGTGAAAACGGGGAAGCCTGTAATATAGATACCTCAAATCTGCCAATCATGTGGCGTTCTATACCCCCGGGGGATACTACCATTGAGGAATTCATTGTCGATAAGGACAACTTCTTTCGACGTCGATGGGACGGAATTCGCTATTTCAATTGTGAAGATTAACCGTTGAATTACTCGATATTACAAAGTAGTTTAGACGATCTTCCAGCGATTTTTTCGCATTATGAAGCCGCTGCAGCATTTCAGAAAAGTAAGAAAACCGTCGTAGTTTGGCCTGATTTTGAACCAGCGCTTGTCGAAAGAGAAATTATAGAAGGCCGACAGTGGAAATTAGTTCAAGACGGGATCATTTGTTGTGTTTGGGCTGTTGCCTTTAACGATCCACAAATATGGGAAGAGCGTGACATTGATCCGTCCTTATACATTCATCGAATTGCGACACATCCCACAGCGCGAGGTATGCAAATGGTGCAAAAAATTGTCCATTGGGCTATTCCCTATGCAAGAGAGCTAAATAAAACCCACCTGCGTCTAGATACCTTAGGAGAAAATAAGCGTTTGATTGAGTATTACCAAAGCGTTGGCTTTACCTTCTTGGGCCTATTTCCAATGAAAAACACAAAAGGATTACCTGCACATTATCACACAGCCCCGGTGTGTCTTTTTGAGATCAAACTTTAAATTATTCATTGATTTTGTACCTTAGGACAAAACCTACTTTATGTTACCACATCCCCGTATTACTGTACAAGAAAAATTTGATGTTCCCCCTTCACTTTTATGGGAGTATTTAACACAGTTAACCCACCTGCAAGGGTGGTTCTTTTCAGAGTTAAAGGCCTTTGAAGCAGTTCGAGGATTTTGCACTTCATTTCCCTTTCATTACAACAACAAAACGTTCACCCATCAATGGACTGTTAGAGAGGTTATCCCGGGAGAGAAACTATGTTTAGGATGGCAATACAAAGAATATCCTGGAGACTCTAATGCTGAGTTCTCACTCTACTCCAGCCCAAAAGGCTGTATACTAAAACTCACGGCAACTATTCTCATCCCTTTTCCAGCGATGGAAGAATTTAGCCGTGAGTCAATGAAAATCGGATGGACCGATTTAATACAATTACGTTTGAAGACGTATGTAGAATCGCACTAGAGGAAATTCACTTTTCCCGTAGCGATATCATACATTCCACCTGCTATTTGAATTTCTCCTGCCTTTTCCATATCGGCTAAAACAGGGCTTTCTTTACGAATTCGCTCAATAGTAAGTTCAACATTCTTTGTCCCTACTGCATTAACAAAGTCTATGTTTGCAGAAGTGCGCTGCTCTGCATCAGCAGGCTCTGTGATGGCTTCTACGGCTGGAGAGATGTTTTCTAACATCCCTGTGAGGTTGCCTAATTCAGCATGATCACAAGCCCCTTTGACCGCACCACAAGCAGTGTGCCCTAGGACTAGGATTAATTTTGTACCTGCCAGTTTTGAGGCAAATTCCATACTTCCCAGGATGTCTCCATTAACGAAGTTCCCAGCAATACGAACACTAAAAATATCACCGATTCCTTGATCAAATACCAATTCGGCTGGCACACGAGAATCAATACAACTCAAGACGGTAGCAAAAGGAAATTGTCCTGTACTTGTTTGCTCGACTTGTAAATTTAAATCGCGTTCCACTTGGGATTTAGTGATAAAACGTTGATTTCCTTCTTTCAATAATTCCAAGGCCTTTGCAGGAGATATAGCATCTTGCGAAGCTTTTGTTTGTGCATTCATCATCATTTATTTTTTTTCCAAATATAAGAAGGATCGCAAATTACACAATGCTTTTATAAAGCATTTCAAAAACTTTATTCACTGTTTTTTGAATGACTCTCTCACGGTTTTTTCCAAATTGAAATTTTTCAGAGATTATCCCCTTTGGCGAAGCTATCGCAATACAAACTGTCCCTACCTCTGCGGCTGCATCTCCTTTAGTGGGACCAGCATTTCCAGTAGTGGCTACAGCAAAATCTGTTTGGTAGTTTTCTTTGGCGCCTAGTGCCATCGCTTCTGCCACTTCAACACTTACTACACTTTTCTGGGCGATCAATGCTGGAGACACATTCAACAAGGTGGTTTTGCTTTGAGTGTGATAAACCACTGCACCACCTTTAAAAAATTTTGATGCCCCTGGAATTTTTGTGATGCGTGCGGCAATTTCCCCTCCGGTACAACTTTCGGCTAAAGAAAGAGTTTGTCCTTTTTCAATGCACTTTTTCTGGATTTGCTCTTCTAATGACGCTTCCTCCTCAAAGCCCATAAAGATATCTTGAATTTGGGGTAAAAGCGTAGCAAGTTGTGCATCGATTTTTTGATTGATTTCTGTTTCGTCTGGACCTTTCCCAGAAAGCCTAAGGCGTACTCTCCCTATATTGGGCAAGTAAGCTAATTTAATGTCCTCGGGTAAATTTGTTTCCCAAGCTTCTATTCGTTCTGCAATTACACTTTCGCCCAGGCCATAGGTAAGCACTGTTTTGTGAACAATATAAGGACGGGTATAGTGTTGTTGCAATGCGGGTATCACCTCATCCTTGATCAATGCTTTCATTTCAAAAGGAACTCCTGGGAGGGAAATGATGACCTTGTCGTCTTTTTCAAACCACATTCCAGAGGCTGTTCCAAATTTATTTTCTAAAACGCTTGCCTTTGAGGGAAGCAAGGCTTGTTTTCGGTTTTCATCGTTGATGGGCGTGGGAACATATTTGCGAAACATCTCTTCAATTCGCTCTAATACTTCCTCATTCTTGACTAAAACATCATCGAAATATTCACAAAGCGTGTGCTTTGTCAAATCATCTTTTGTGGGGCCCAAACCGCCAGTTAAAATAATGACTTGTGCTCGTTTTTGCGCTTCGTCTAAACAGTGAACTATGGCTTCTTTTTTATCTGAAATAGAGGTGATCTGTACCACCTCAATCCCTACTTTGTTCAACTCTTTTGCAATAAAAACAGCGTTTGTATTTACGATTTGACCGATGAGAATTTCATCTCCAATACTTACAATTTCTGCGTACATAATGTTTTTTACTCTAGTAGTCTTTAATTTCAATCCTTATAAAAGAACATCAAAAAAGAAGGGACAACACCCTTTGCTCAAAGATAAACATATCACGAGCTTTCCACTAGGAATAGGTAAGGAAAAGAAATCTTTTGTTTTGATTTAAAAGAAAGGGAGATATGCTGGCGAATCCCTCGATTTATTTCACCCTAATTTGAAAAATTTCTTCTCCTTCAAGTTTACCCACTAGATGGTCATTAGGTTGAACTGGACCTACACCAGCAGGAGTCCCTGTGAAAATGATATCGCCAATTTTAAGGGTGAAAAACTGAGAAACATATGCAATCAATTCATCTATTTTCCACAACATTAATGAAGTGGTAGAAGCCTGTACTATTTCGTCGTTTTTTAGCAATTGAAACTGGAGTTGATCCACTGGAGGTAAATTTTCTTTTTGAAGCCATTTCCCTACAACAGCAGAACCATCAAAGCCTTTTGCTTTTTCCCAAGGAAGTCCTTTTTCTTTCAATTGCTTTTGAACATCTCTTGCTGTAAAGTCAATGCCTAAACCAATTTCATCGTAATATTTATGCGCAAACTTAGGCTGAATATGTTTTCCAATACGATTGATGCGAACTAGAACTTCGACCTCATGATGAACATCCTCAGAAAAATCTGGGATAAAGAAGGGTTGTCCTTTTAAACCGATGGAGGTATCGGGTTTTAAAAACACAACCGGGTGGTTAGGTTTTTCGTTCGACAATTCTTCAATATGGTCGGTATAGTTTCGACCGATGCAAATAATTTTCATTCCTTCCCACTATTGAATTTTCTCAAACGATGTGCCGTTAATACCTTTTTTGTGTACAAGGGAAAATCAGCATTGAGTAACCAACCAAAGTATCCAGGCTCTTTTTCTAAAACCTCATCCACTGTTTTTCCTTTGTGTTTCCCAAAAGAAAACGTAGGTTGATCATCTTCGTTATAAACAATAAAACCAGCCACATCAACCGTGCGCTTATGAGAAGAGAACTCACTTAAAAAAGCAGTGGTGTTTTCCAATTCATCATAGCGTTCCAATTGAGCGAGCAAGACATCGCAAGTCGCTTCTGTATCTGCCATTGCAGTGTGAGCATTAATCAATTCTTTATCGCAATAAAACTTAAGGGCTGCGCCCAAAGTTCGCTTCTCCATTTTGTGAAAAATGGTTTGTACATCGATTGTTTTATGACGGGTGAGATCAAAGTCAACATCAGCCCGCATAAACTCCTCTGCTAAAAGTGGAATATCAAAACGATCAGAGTTAAAACCAGCAAGATCGCAGTCTTTAATGTAACGATGTATTTCATTTGCTAACTGACTGAATAGCGGCGCATCGGCTACTTTTTCGTCAGTGATACCATGAACATCCGAGGCGCCTTTTGGGATGGGCATGCCAGGATTGACTAACCATGTTTTCCCCTCGCGATTACCATTGGGTAATAATTTTAAAATGGCAATTTCAACAATACGATCAGAGACAACATTCACCCCCGTTGTTTCAAGGTCAAAAAAGCAAAGTGGACGGTGTAGTTCTAGTCCCATACGATAGTATTAAAAAGTTAATGTTGTATCCCAATTTTCTAAGTAATCTGCAACAGTTTTTGCAAACTGTCCTCCCATTGCTCCATTGATGATTCGATGGTCATAGCTGTGAGAAATGATCATTTTTCGTCTAATTCCCACGTAATCCCCTTTTGCAGTTTCGATGACAGCGGGCATTTTTCGAATAACCCCTAGTGCGATTATCCCTACTTGAGGTTGATTAATAATAGGAGTTCCTGTGATGGAACCAAAGTTCCCAATATTAGTCACCGTATAGGTACCGCCCTGTACTTCATCGGGAAGTAATTGATTCTCACGGGCGCGTTTTGACAAATCGTTAACCGACTTTGCTAACCCAACCAAGTTGAGATGATCGGCATTTTTGATGACTGGTACGATAAGGTTTCCGTCTCCTAAAGCGGTAGCCATTCCAATATTGATGTCCTTCTTTTGAAGAATTTGGTCGCCTTGTACCGAGCTATTCAACAGCGGATATTCTTTTAAAGCATGAATAATGGCAGCAATAAAGATGGGGGTAAAAGTGAGCTTCTCCCCTTCTCGATCCTGAAAAGATTGTTTTACTTTTTCACGCCATTCCCATAATGCAGTAACATCTGCTTCAACAAAAGATTGTACATGAACAGAGGTATTCTTACTTTCTGTCATGTGATGTGAAATCAATTTTGCCATTCGGCTCATTTCAATCACTTGATCTTCACTATTTGAGCTTACTTGCTGGGGTTTTTTGATTAAAACTTCTTGAGAAGCAGCAGGCGCTTTTTCAAAAACAGGAGCTTTTGGAGCAGCCTTTCTGGCTGCGACATAGGCTAACAAGTCGCTTTTTGTCAAGCGATTATTTTCTCCACTACCAGGAATATTTTCCAATTCGGCCAGTGGAATTCCTTCTGTTTTAGCAATATTCTTAACCAAAGGTGAATAAAAACGATCGCTGGTTTCGTTTGTGTCATTTGTTGCAAGAACCGTTTCAACAGCTTGCTGTACTGGTGCTGCTACGGTTTCAAGAATTTCAGGAGAAAGTTCTTCCCTTTGGTCTTCTTGTGGAGGTAAATCCTCTTCAATTGGATGAATAGCAACAGGAGATTCTTCTTCGACTACTTGATTTGTTTCTATCACAGCAATCACCTCTCCTACTTGAACAATTTGATTGACTTCAACCCTTTTCTCTAATAGCGTTCCTTCAACATCCGAGGGTACATCCGAATCTACTTTATCCGTTGAAACCTCAACAACAGAATCATCGATCGCGATCGTATCTCCCACCTCTTTTAACCAAGCCGTTAGGGTGGCTTCGGTTACACTTTCTCCCATTGAAGGAAGCTTTAACATGAATTTTCCCATGTGTTTTTATTATTTATTTGGGTACTGCAAAGGTACCAAATTAAAAGAGAAATGGGGAGCAGAATTAAAGAGAGTCTGCATAGGGCACCCGTTTCAAAATACTTCGCCCCAAGGTGACTTCATCTGTATATTCTAACTCATCTCCCACTGGAATTCCTCGTGCAATGGTCGAGATGGTGACGTCAAATTCTTGCAACTGTTTGTTGATATAAAAAATAGTCGTATCACCTTCCATGGTAGCCGATAGGGCAAAAATCACTTCTTTTATAGTACCATTTTTAACTTTATCAACGAGGGAGTTGATGGTTAAATCTTGTGGTCCTATTCCATCAATGGGAGAAATGATTCCATTGAGTACATGATACTTCCCTTGATATTGCCCTGTATTCTCAATGGCCATTACATCTCGAATATCCTCTACTACACATAATTGAGCATCGTCTCTTTTTGTACTAGAACAAATTTCGCAGCGAGGAACATCAGATAAATTATGGCATTGTTCACAAAAAATCACTTGCGTTCTAAACGCTTCTATGGCTTTTGCCATTGCTATGGTTTGTGCCTCGGGTTGCTTGAGTAAGTGTAAGACCATTCGCAATGCAGTTCGCTTTCCTATACCTGGCAATTGTGCCATTTGCTCTACTGCTTGCGCCAATAATTTAGAGGAGAAATCCATGGGTTAAAGGTACAAAATTCTCATTTGTTTTTTCTTTCCTAACTTTGGTGAATCTATGATTACACCTCCATTTATTCTCGCCCTAATTCTTGGTTATTTTGCTATCCTTATCGGGATATCCTATCTCACGGGAAAAGAAGATTCTAACACCGATTTTTTTACAGCAAACCGCAACTCTCCATGGTATGTAGTTGCCTTTGGGATGGTAGGTGCATCCTTGTCTGGGGTAACTTTTATCTCGGTGCCAGGATGGATTGAAAGTACTCAATTTCATTATTTTCAGGTTGCCTTGGGCTATGGCTTTGGTTATTTTGTCGTGGCCTATGTTTTGTTGCCTGTCTATTACCGCAACAATGTCACCTCCATCTACGAATATTTAAACCAACGTTTTGGCCGTAATAGCCATCAAGCTGGGGCCTTGTTCTTTTTTATTTCTCGAGTCCTGGGGGCAGCCTTTCGCTTATTCCTTGTGGCCATAGTAATGCAACAATTTATTTTTGACGCTTGGCAAGTTCCATTTGAGCTAACGGTAATATTATCAATTGTTTTAATATGGATTTACACCCAAAAGGGTGGAATCAAAACCATCGTTTGGACCGATACGCTTCAAACAGCCTTGATGTTAATCGCTGTATTTTTATCCATCGCTTATATCAATCAAGCCCTAGGATGGTCGTTTATGGATTTCCTTCGTTCTGATGTGTTTGATCAATACAATGAGGTCTTTGTTACCGATTCTTTTTTAAATCGTAGTCATTTTATCAAGTCCTTCATAGGGGGAGCATTCATTACCATTTGTATGACAGGACTAGACCAAGATATGATGCAGAAAAACTTGAGCTGTCGCAACCTTAAGGATGCACAAAAGAACATGCTTGTTTTTAGTATTGTATTGGTTATAGTCACTGGATTTTTTATGCTGCTAGGGGCATTGCTATTCATCTATGCTAACAAAGAAGGGATTGCGATACCACTTATGGATGGAGAAGCTAAAACAGATTTGTTATTTCCCGAAATTGCTTTGAACGGCACGCTGGGAATTAGTGTAGCAGTTACCTTTATCCTAGGCCTAATTGCTGCAGCTTATAGTAGTGCAGACAGTGCGCTAACCTCTTTAACCACTTCGTTTTGTGTGGACTTTTTACGCCTCGATGAAAAAGAAGAAAAGCACCAAAAAAAGCTTAGAAAACAGGTTCACGTTGGAATGAGTGTACTATTAGTCCTTGTAGTCATCACCTTTAAACATGTCCTTGATCGCAATGTAATCGACGGATTACTAACGGTAGCAGGTTACACCTATGGGCCCCTATTAGGCCTTTTCGCCTTTGGCATATTCACCTCCTATGAAATTCGAGATAAATGGGTATGGCCAGTAGTCTTTTGCTCAGTGGTATTAACCAGTATTTTAGGGAATATTGATGTGGCTAGCCTGGGCGGCTATCAAATAGGCTATGAACTACTTCCCCTAAACGGCTTGTTAACTTTTTTTGGCCTAATACTGATTCGTCGAAAGTAAGACAAGCGTGCAGGCGCGTTCTGCATGGATCCCTTCTTTGATCAAACGTTGTTCAAAGGCGGGGTTTTCGGTCCCGGGATTAAATAGAACCCTTCTAGGCTTTAAGCTAACGACGTAATCCATGTACATATCTTGATGCGCTGGACCAACATAAAGGCTCACGGTATCCACTGCCTCCCAGTCTTTCTTTTCTGTCTCAATGGGAAGATCATGCACTTTGCCAGACTTTAGTCCTAAAGCAATTACCTCATGCTGCTTTGCTTTTAAACGTTCAATCGCTTGATAGGAATAGCGTTCGGGCTTTGTAGAGGCACCAATGACTAGGGTCTTCATCTTACCAGTTTAAGATCGCACTTCCCCAAGTGAACCCACTACCAAAGGCGGCAAGCACAACCTTATCACCTTCTTTTATCTTGCCTTCTTCCCAGGCCTCGGTTAAGGCAATAGGAATTGAAGCAGCGGTGGTATTTCCATAACGCATGATATTGTTATAAACTTGATCATCATTGAGTCTAAACTTCTTTTGGATGAACTGTGAAATACGCAAATTCGCTTGGTGGGGAACGAGCATATCAATATCGCTGGCTTCCCAATTATTTTTTTGGAGACCTTCATTAATAACTTCTGAAAAACGAACAACAGCGTGCTTAAATACCATTTGACCATTCATGTATGGATAGTAAGTCACATCCTCTGGATCATTTGCCGCCATAATTTCTGGCACCCAGCGTTGTGTACTAGGACCGATGAGGGATAACTCTTCGGCATGTTCCCCTTCAGAGTAAAGATGTGTGGAGAGAATTCCTTTATTGTGATCTTCTTCACGGGTAAGAACAGCTGCTCCAGCACCATCTCCAAAGATGACCGAAACCCCTCTTCCACGGGTTGTAAAATCCAAACCACCAGAATGGTTTTCGGCACCAATGACAAGTACATTTTTATACATCCCTGTTTTGATGAATTGGTCTGCAGTGGAAAGGCCATAAATAAAACCTGAACATTGCATGCGAATATCCATGGCAGGACACGCTGGAATTCCCAATAGTTTTTGAACTAATACCCCAGACCCAGGAAAATAGTAGTCTGGACTAAGGGTAGCAAAAAGGATTAAATCGATATCCTCGGGGGTTCTATTTGCTCGCTCTAATGCGATTAAAGCAGCTTTGTGCCCCATGGTAGCTGGCGTATCCTCACTTCCCTTAACGATATGACGACGTTCTTTTATCCCGGTTCGCTCTGTGATCCATTCGTCCGAAGTATCCATGCGCTGGGCTAAATCATCATTAGTTACTATATTATCTGGGAGGTATTTGCCTAAGCCTATAATTCTTGAGTTATACATTAAGCTCGATTTTTATGTTTTTATTGAGGGACTAAAATAAGGAAAGATTATGAAATGTAGCGCTTATAATTATCCACTACAACCTCTGCCTTTAAATCGTGCATTAAATTATATAAACCAAAAAACGTACGGTTGATATACAAGAAATGACGAGAGCCTCTGTTTCCATTGAGCTTTCTCAAGTATTCATCGTTTGCAAGACGATCGCTCATACTAGCGATGCGGCCCCAAAAAGTTTCATCGGCAAAATCAAAGGTTTCACCGTGGAATGGCTTTGTGAAAACACTTAACATATCGTGAAACAGATCAACAATATATTCTTTTGCTTTAGGCGGATCGTCGTCTCGTAAAATTTCTAGGGTAGTGATTTTGCGGGTGAAAAAAGCCAAATCATTGATAGAAGCCTCATTGGCTAGTTCAAAATATGGAGTATAAAATTCATCAGGAATATGCTTGATGCAACCAAAGTCGATAGCGACTAATTCTCCAGCATCTGTGATCAAAAAATTACCAGGATGAGGATCAGCGTGAACACTTTTTAACAGGTGCATTTGGTACATATAAAAATCCCAAAGGGTTTGCCCTATTCGATTGTTTTTTTCTTGATCGTTATTGTCCTTTGCATATTCCGAGAGGTGAATCCCGTCCATCCAGTCCATGGTTAGAATTTTCTCACAAGACAAGTCGGCATAATAATTTGGAAACAACAAATTAGGGATGTCCTTACATTGTTCTTTTATGGTGAGGCTTTGCTTTAATTCAAGGGTATAATCTGTCTCTTCTAATAATTTACCCTCAATCTCTTTAAAGAACTTTTCTGTATCCTGCCCTTTAAGATTAAACATGCGCGATGCAACGGGTTTCACTAAGGCTAAATCTGAACCGATACTATTTGCCACCCCAGGATATTGAATTTTCACAGCAAGTTTTCTCCCATTTTTTGTTGCTAGATGGACTTGACCAATACTAGCAGCATTTACGGATTGGGTGGCAAATGTATCGAATAGATCTTCGGGATATTGCCCAAAGTATTTTTTGAAGGTTTTACGCACCAATGGTCCAGATAGTGGTGGTACAGAAAATTGAGCCAAACTAAAGCGCTCAACATAGGCCGATGGCAATAAGTTTTTTTCCATACTAAGCATCTGTGCGACTTTCAATGCACTTCCTTTAAGGCTTTTTAAACCGTCATAGATATCTTTTGCATTTTCTTCGTCAAGCTTCTCACGGGCATTCTCTGGATCGACAATTTTATCCCCGATGTACTTGAGGTAGTTTCCCCCCAGCTTTACTCCTGTGGTGACTAACTTACCTGCGCGTTCTATTTTCCCTGTAGGGATATGATCTAAGGTCTTCACTTATGCTTTACCGGTTGCTTCTTTCCACAAAAATTTACCTAAATCTAAGATGGTATCTAATCGAGTTGAATCAAAAACCTCAAATACCACATTAACTGATTTCTCAATCAAAGCATCTGTTTTTTCAAAACCTTTTGAGGTATCACTCATCCAAAATTTCATCAAAAGTAACAGCTGTGCCCAGGTAGCTTCAGAAAAAAGTTCCACAGGGTTTGTTGTAAATCGCGATTTTTCTTCATTTCCCTCATTTATCAAGTTTTCGGCATAGGACTTAATTGCCGTTCTTAATTTCTTTAATTGACCTAGATTTTTAAGGGGTTGATTACCCTCATTTAAAGCCATTAACACATAGCTGCGGTTCAATAAAAGCACTTCAAAAAAAGTATAGTAAAAACTCAATAATCGATCTTTACGACTCATGTCGGCAAAGGCTTCGTTTTTCATCAATAAGCTGTGCACATTGTCATAAAATGCTTCCCATACTGCATGCTTAACCGTGTCTAGCGAGGCATAATGTTGATAGAAATGAGACTCGTCTATTTGATGCGCTTTGCAAAATCGATACACTGAACTAGGGAACTGTTCATGCTCTAAGGCATGATCCATATATAGTGCAAGGATATCTGGATTTTTTTTTGCTTTCTTTTCGGCCATCGTCATCTTCTTTTAGTGAGGCCCAAAGATAAGAAATGTTTATTCTTTTTTGTAATCTATTAAACGTTATTAGCTGTTAAAAAAATGTCAATTTGTCAGCAATTTCAGTTTGGAAATATTTTTGCCCTAATGGAAGAAAAAATATTCAAATATGTCAACAGGTAAAATCAATGTTTCGGTTGAAAACATCTTTCCACTCATTAAAAAATTCTTGTACAGTGATCACGAGATCTTCCTGCGGGAACTTATTTCTAATGCGACAGATGCTACCTTAAAATTAAAACACCTTAGCAATCTAGGCGAAGCCAAAGGAGATATCGGGGAACCACAAATTGAAATTAAAGTTGATGCCGATCAAAAAACCCTTCACATCATCGATCAAGGAATTGGGATGAGTGCAGAGGAAGTCGAGAAGTACATCAACCAAGTGGCCTTTTCTGGTGCCGAGGAGTTTTTAGAACAATACAAAGACAGTGCGGCAGATAGCGGTATTATTGGTCACTTTGGCCTTGGGTTTTACTCTGCGTTTATGGTAGCAGAAAAGGTAGAGATCATTACAAAATCGTATAAGGACGAAGCGGCTGCTCATTGGACATGTGACGGATCTCCAGAATACTCCTTGGAATCACACGATAAAACCGAGAGGGGAACAGAGATCATACTTCACATCGATGAAGATTCCAAAGAATTTTTAGAAGAAGGGCGCATAAAAGCTTTACTTGAAAAGTATAACAAGTTTATGCCCATCCCAATAAAATTTGGCACAAAAGAGGAAACGCTCCCCCTGCCAGAAGATGCCGCAGAAGACGCAAAACCAGAAACGATTACGGTAGACAACATCATCAATAACCCTCAACCAGCCTGGACAAAACAACCCAGTGAATTAAACGATGAGGATTATAGTAATTTCTATCGCGAATTATACCCCATGCAATTTGAGGAGCCCCTGTTCAATATTCACCTCAATGTAGATTATCCATTCAATTTAACAGGGATCCTATATTTCCCAAAATTAAAGAACGACCTCAACTTACAAAAAGACAAAATTCAGTTGTATCAAAACCAGGTTTTTGTGACCGATAATGTCGAAGGCATTGTACCTGAATTCTTGACCCTATTACGCGGTGTAATTGACTCCCCTGATATTCCTTTAAATGTCTCTAGAAGTTACCTCCAAGCCGATGGAGCCGTAAAAAAAATAAGCAATTATATCACCCGTAAGGTGGCCGACAAACTCAGCAGTCTCTTTAAAAAAGATCGTGCTGGATTTGAGGAAAAATGGAACGATATCAAAGTAGTGATTGAGTATGGAATGCTCTCAGAAGATAAGTTCTATGATAAAGCTGAAAAATTTGCACTCTACCCCGATGTCGATGGAAACTTCTACACGATAGAAGAATTAAAAGAAGCTACAAAAGACCTTCAAACAGATAAAGACGAGAAATTAGTCATCCTATATGCTTCAAATGTTGAAGAACAACACCCTTACATTGAAGCGGCAAAAGAAAAAGGCTATAAAGTCATTTTATTAGATTCTCCCATCGTTTCTCACCTGATTCAAAAATTAGAAACATCGAACGAAAAACTAAGTTTTGCACGTGTGGATGGAGATGCGATTGAAAACCTAATTAAGAAAGACGAAGCAACTGTTTCAAAACTATCGGATGAAGAAAAAGAAAAACTCCAGCCGTTGATTGAAGCTGTTGTTCCAAAAGAAAAGTATAGCATTCAATTAGAAGCCTTGAGTAGTTCTCAACTTCCCTTTGTCCTCACTCAACCCGAATTTATGCGTCGAATGAAAGAGATGCAACAGGCAGGTGGGAATAGCATGTTTGGACAAATGCCCGAAATGTTCAATTTAGTCGTCAACACAAATCATCCTCTAGTAGAGCAAATTCTTAACACTAAAACAGAAAAAAAGAGAACCCGTCTCATCCAGCAAACCCTTGATTTGGCGCGTTTATCACAAAATCTACTCAAAGGAGAAGAACTCACGCATTTCATACAACGCAGCGTAGAATTGATTAAATAACTTTTTTTGGGGGGATTCATTCCCCCCTTTTTGTTTAATCTTTTTTGATACCGTATATTTGTACAAACCCAAATAAACAGATATGATTGAGCTTTTAATTTACATCATCACCCTTATACTATCACTCTTTAGTTTCCTTTAAGAGCGCATTACCTCACTTGCCTTTATTATATTGCATGAAAAAGCATGCTTGAGTTATTTCCAGAAGAGAATAGCATTTTTTCCCCCAATATCCCTGATGGACAATTAACCTATTATCCTTCTTTTTTAGCACTAGAAGAGGCCAATCAACTTTACGATCAATTGCTGCAATCTATTCCATGGAAAGCAGACAAGATTACCGTTTTTGGTAAAACCTATGATCAACCGCGATTAACTTCTCTTCATGCGTTACAACAAACCCCCTATACTTATTCAAACCTCACCCTCCACCCAAACCCCATGACAGGGGAATTGAGCCAGTTACTCCAAAAGATCAATGCTATTAACCCACATGATTTTAACGCAGTACTCTTAAATCTTTATCGCGATGGAAAAGACAGCAATGGCTGGCATGCAGATAATGAAAAGGAACTAGGCAAAAATCCTGTAATCGCCTCCATAAGCCTTGGGGAAGAACGCTTTTTTCACCTTAAGCACAGGGTTATAAAAGACCAACGCATAAAAATAAAACTACAACACGGTAGCTTGCTCCTAATGGGAGGAGCAATGCAACACCACTGGCTGCATCAAATTCCAAAGAGTGCAAAAACCCTTCAACCGAGGATAAACCTCACCTTTAGAAAGATCATCTAAATTAATTTAAGTTGAATTAAATTTATGGCATGAAAATTGTTACTTTCGCGGCAGATTTAATCCATCAACTAAATTTATACAATGAAAAAAATTTATGCACTATTATTACTAGGATCTTTATCCCTAGTTGGTTGTTCATCCGATGATGATTCACCTGCCCAAGTATTTGATTTAAATGCTACCGGGGTAATTTCTGATCAAACTCCAGAAGAAGCGAGAAACACCATTAATGGAAAATGGACTGTAGGAGGTTCTGCTGCAAAAGCAACAACTTCAAAAAGATTCAACTGTTCTTTTATCGGAATAGAATTTACTGATGATCGTTTTGCGATTGCTATTGGCCTTCCAGAAGACGATTTTGCACTAGCCTATGGTACCTACCAAATGAGAGAAGACAGTAATGGAAACGTTGAAGCAGTAGAGTTATATGAAAATGTTGATGGAACTAACGTTAAAATTGCAACCTTAACTAATGTAGAAGTAGAAGAAAGCGGAAGTGAACTACGCGCAACCTTTGATGTTGTCTTTAATATTCCTGATAATTACGAAGACTGGCCATGTGGGGATTCACTTTCTGGAAACTACTCTGCAGAAAAAGAGGAGCCCGTTAATGGTGCCGATGAGGCAGATGAAGATTCGAACTTTGCTAAAATCGTTAACACCTGGGAAGTAACTGGATATACTAGTTCTGAAGGTGGAACTCTAAACGATATCTATTCTGCACCATGTGATGACATCTATGATGAAATCTATCAAGAAGTTTTTGAAGATATCGCACAGCCTCTTTTTGAAACACGTTTAAACAACTTTATTCAAGAAAACGGTGAAGCTGCTGCAACACAAGAAGTAATTGATGCTTTATTGAATGAAGTTATTGGAGAAGTACAAGAGGAAGTTGAAATTATCGTAATGGAACGCATTCAAGCAGAATGTGAATTTGCTTCTCGTATTGAAGTTTCTTTCTCTGCTTATGGGAGTTACATCTTTAGCTTCTTTGGACAAGACGGAGACAATATCGGCATCTATGTTGACTCATGGGAATTCAATAATGCCGACCAAACCGAACTACTTGTGGATGGAGAATCAATCCTTACCATTGAATCAATTTCAAACACAACACTTGTTGTGACTTCACAAGACGAAGGAGATGGTTTTACCGATACAATTACCTTCACAAAAGTGAACTAAATATCTTTCATGATATATATATCGAAAAAACCTCACCCCCAGGGTGGGGTTTTTTTGTATTTAAAAATCAGCAATCAACTAATTCATAAAGGATTCCACTATTTAGAACCATAAAAGATTAGCCTAAATTCTATCCATAAAATCAAAAAAAAGAAAAAGGATAAGTAGTTTTGTCAAAAAATAAAAATTACTACTATCAAAAGATTACTTACACTAAGCTTACTCTTCTCAGGACTTCATCTTTTTAGTCAAGAAGCTACTGCCCTCTACACAAATAAAGAAATTAAAATTGATGGTCTTGTTGACGAAGAATGGAATCGAGTTACTCCCTCAAGTCCTTTTTGGGAATTTTTCCCTTCAGACACTCTTTTAGCTAAACAACAAACGCGGGTCAAATTCCTCTTTGACAACACTAGTGTGTATGTTTTAATTGAAGCACAGGCAAAGGATGACAACTATATTACTCCTTCACTACGACGTGATTTTAGCTCTAGAAACAGTGACTCGGTCACGTTAGTACTAGACACCTTTAACGATGGGACAAATGCCTTCCTTTTTGGCACAAATCCTGAGGGAGTTAAACGAGAAGCTTTAATTTCTAATGGAGGAAATAATTTTCCACGTGATTTCAATCGTTCATGGGATGTTAAGTGGCAAGCCGAAGTGGTCAAATCTCCCACTGGGTATACCACCGAAATGAAAATACCGCTTTCCAGTTTGCGTTATGGTGAAGGTTCAACTCAATGGCGCGTCAATGTTTATCGTACCGAAATTGCAAACAATATCACCTCCAGTTGGGCAAATATCCCGCGGAATCAAATCATTGCAGGACTAGCCTATATGAAGACCCTTAATTTTGAAAAAGCTCTACCAAAGGCAAAAGTACCTGTCGCTTTAATTCCCTACACAAGTGGGATCACAGCAAAAGATTTTGAAGAAGACCTTTCCTCTTCTTCCCTGGCCGCAGGAGGAGATGCAAAATTGAGCATCGGCAGTGGAATGATTTTAGACCTTACCTTTAATCCAGATTTCTCTCAAGTTGAAGTTGACGATCAAATCATTAACCTCACTCGCTTTGAAGTTCGCCTTCCTGAAAAGAGACAATTTTTTATTCAAAACAGTGACCTTTTTGACAATTATGGAGATCGTTTTGAAACACAACCCTTTTTCTCTCGTCGTATTGGGGTTGCTAAAGACCAAGATGGGAACACCATCGAAAATAAAATTGTTGCTGGGGCGCGTTTAAGCGGTAAATTAAATGACAATTTGCGTTTAGGGTTCCTCAACATGCAAACGGCAGAGGATGCTGAAAATGGCATTGCAGCAAACAATAATACAGTCTTCTCTTTACAACAAAAAATGTTTAGCCGTTCTTATCTGGGTTTCATTTTTGTTAACCGTCAACAAACTGGAGATGCTGATTTTGAAACCGATCAAGATGAATTCAATCGCGTCGTGGGACTTGATTACACGCTCGCTTCAAAAGACAACAAATGGACGGGGAGAAGCTTTATCCATCAAGCCTTATTAGAATCCAAAGAAGCCGATGCCTACTCTGCAGGCTTTCGACTGGGATACAATTCACGAAAACACAGCATTACCTATGGAGGAAATCGCATTGGAGAAAATTACTCCTCTGATTTAGGTTTTCTTAGACGAACAGGAATCCAAAAGCATTTTGTTCGTTATGGGCACCGCTTTTGGATTGACTCTAAAACCATTCGTTCTTTTGAGTTAAATCAAACCATGTTTTATGTCGATAAACCAAAGAGCGACGGTGTTGTCACCGATAGAGCACAAACAACGCGCGGGGAATTACGTTTTACCGATCAATCCCAATTGCGCTTTCAATACGCCCGCCGTTATACCTATTTAACAAGTGACTTTAATCCCCTGGGAGGAGACGATACTGTGGGGCTTCCAGAGAACTCAGGCTATTACTACAACGATTTTGAGGTTTCATATCGCTCAAATTTTAGTAAAAAAGTAAACTACAATGTCGAGGCCAGCTATGGTGGATTCTACGTGGGGAATAAATTTTCGGTAGAAGGTGAAGTGGCCATTCGTTTACAACCGCGTTTTAACGGAAGCATCAAAGTCAATTATGACCGTATTGATTTCCCAGCCCCCTATTCTTCTGGTGAATTATGGCTGGTGGGACCTAAACTTGACTTTACCTTTAGTAAAAGTATTTTTTGGAACACCTTTATTCAATACAGCTCACAATCTGATAACCTGGGCATTAACTCTAGATTACAGTGGAGATTTGCCCCCCTTTCAGATTTTTATCTTGTTTATAACGATAATTACTTTGCAAGAACTACTTTTGTACCCAGAGTAAGAAGCTTAACATTTAAGTTAACTTACTGGTTGAATATATAAGTTTTAAGTATGAAAAAATTAGTTGTCCTTGCCTTAGTCCTCACTGCAAGCTTTTGTTCCTCACCTGTTAAAAAGAACATGATGGTTAGTGGTAAAGTAGATGGCCTTAGAAAGGGAATGCTTTATTTACAAAAAATGGAAGATACCGTACTGGTCTCGGTAGATTCTATTGCAATTAAAGGAGATGACTCCTTTAACTTAGGAGACAATCTCGAAACTCCAGAATTTTATTTCTTGTCGCTTGATAAAGAAGATGGAGATAGTTTAACCGATAAGATTCTCTTCTTTGGCGAAGCTGGAGAAATCAAAATCAACACCCTATTGCGCACTTTCTCTAGTAGTGCAAAAATTGAAGGCTCAACAAATCAAAACCTTTGGGAAGAATATCAATCCATTATGCGCAAGTTCAACAAGAAAAACCTTGAGAACTTTGAAGTACTTATGGACAATGAAGACGGTAGTACAGCTGAGGAACGCTCGGCTCGTTTTGAAAAAGCAAACGAAAGTTTATTAAAGCGCAAGTACCTATACGCCTTAAACTTTGCAATGAATAACGCAGACAATGAAGTGGCTGCTTATATCGGTGCTTATGAAGTAGGCGGTGCTATCCCGGTCTTCTTAGACAGTTTATATAATAAGTTAAGTCCCAGGGTGAAAGCGTCTAAATACGGCCTTGCTTTTAAACAGCAAATCGATACCTTAAAACGCTAGTCTAGAGTTTTTCGATCTTTGCCGATATAGCCGAAGCTTTCTCTTCTAGTGTACTGCGAATAGCAGAGTAGTGCTGCTTGGCTTTCCCCTCGTTTTCTTGATGCATTTGTTGGATCAACTCATCAAATAAGGATATAGCTTCATCGATTAATTTCTCGCTTTTTTTAGTATCGACCCCT
>JBMZGM010000006.1:0-92510 GCA_049615925.1 Flavobacteriaceae bacterium
ACCTCAACAATCTGTAAATCAGAAAGTTGAGGTTTTTTGTTGGTGGTCCCACCTGGGCTCGAACCAGGGACCAACTGATTATGAGTCAGCTACTCTAACCAACTGAGCTATAGGACCGATTTACTTTGGGACGACTTCCCGAGTAAACTTAGGGCAAAAATAGTAAATGAATTTCCATCACGACAACAATGCGCGTATTTTTTTGTTTGGCTTGTTTGCTGTCTTTTGAAATAAAGTTCGCTTAGAAAAAGGGGCTGGCTTTCTATTTTTAACTACATTTAAATTCATAAACCTCTTTTTTGTGATCCTTGCCTTGAATAAACTTTTTGGACCCCATTTTGAACAAGAATTGATTGAAGAGATTGCTCGTGTAGGAACCTTTAGAAGTGTTCCTGCAGCTGTGGAATTGATGGATATTGGCGAAACCATCAAAGGAGTTCCCTTGTTGTTAAGCGGAGCGATTAAAATCTCTCGTGAGGATGTAAATGGAGACGAACTATTGCTCTATTACCTCGAAGAAGGGGATTCTTGTACGATGACGATGGCATGGGAACTGGGGCAACAAAAAAGTAAAATTCGCGCTGTGACAGAATTACCCTCAGAACTCATCATGGTACCGCTTAATACGGTTGAACAGTGGTCACTGCGTTATCCCAGCTGGAATCGCTTTGTCTTTCAAAGTTATCACAAGCGTATGGAAGAATTACTCGCAACAGTAGATAGCATTGCTTTTGATCAACTCGAAAAACGGTTATGGGACTATTTATGTGAAAAAAAGCGGGTACTCAATACAAGCACGCTCACCATTACTCATCAAAATATTGCGCAAGAAATCCACAGCTCAAGAGTCGTTGTTTCTCGATTATTAAAACGCCTAGAAAAAGAACACAAAATTGCTTTGCACCGCAATGCTATTGAAGTCTTTGCCGAGGTGTAACTCAAGTTACACTCTCTCTGCTTTAACTGTTGTACTTTTGTCGTTAGTATGAGGCCATTAAAATACTACTTCCCGATGCTAGAGTGGTCAAAAGACTATTCCCTTCGATCGCTAAAGGGAGATCTTTCTGCTGGAATAACTGTTGGGGTAATGTTGATTCCTCAAGGGATGGCCTATGCTATGATTGCTGGACTCCCCCCGGTCTATGGGTTATATGCTGCGCTTTTCCCACAAATCGTTTATGCCCTAATGGGTACTTCGCGACAATTAGCCGTGGGCCCTGTGGCAATGGACTCTTTATTAGTAGCGGCAGGTTTAGGGGCTCTTTCACTAAATTCACCCGAAGAATACATTGCTCTTGCCGCCTTTCTTTCGCTATTTATGGGAGGAATTCAAGTCCTCTTAGGCGGACTAAAACTGGGCTTTTTAGTCAATTTTCTTTCAAAGCCGGTCATCAGTGGGTTTACCTCTGCAGCGGCCATCATCATTGCTTTAAGTCAACTCAACTCGCTTTTGGGAATCCATCTTCCCAGAAGTAATAAACTTCACGAACTTTTTTCCTTTTTTGTGGAATTAAGCCCTCAGGTACATCTTTTAAGCGTCCTTATTAGTGTCTTGGGGGTTTCTTTTTTACTTCTATTTAAAAAATACCTCCCGCAGCTTCCCGCAGCCCTACTTTTAGTGCTCATCACCACCGTTCTTGCGCAACAATTTAATTGGGAGCAGCTCGGGATTACACTGGTGAAAGAGGTGCCACAAGGCCTCCCCGCTTTTCAATTTCCCAAAGCGAGCTTAACACAGGCTTATGCGCTAATTCCTTTGGCCATTACCCTTGCATTAATTGCCTTTATGGAAGCTATTTCTGTCGCAAAGGCACTTGAAGAAAAAGACAAAACAAATTACCTCAACCCAAATCAAGAACTAATCGCTCTTGGGATGGCTAATGTTGTCGGCGCCTTATTTCAATCCTATCCCACTACCGGTGGGTTTTCTCGTACTGCCGTAAATCATGATGCAGGTGCAAAAACAGGCCTTGCCGCTCTTTTTAGCGCTGCTATTGTGGGACTAACACTGCTGTTTTTTACCTCCTTTTTTTATCATTTACCCACTGCGGTACTAGGGGCTGTGATTCTTGTTGCAGTGAGCAAGCTCATTGATTTGAGCTATCCCAAAAAACTGTGGCGCAATAATAGAAATGAGTTTTATATTTTGCTTTTCACCTTTTGCATTACCTTATTCGTAGGGATTAAAGAAGGCATTCTATTAGGTGTTTTTGTTGCCCTCTTATACATGATTTATCAAAACACTCGCCCCCATATTGCTGTATTAGGCAGGATAAAAGACACCCACTATTTTAAAAACATAGAGCGCTTTAGCAAAGAAGTTGTCACCTATCCGCAAGTGCTAATTCTTCGTTTTGACGGGCCGCTCTTCTTTGGAAATCAACGCTACTTTAAACAACGCATCAACGCATTAATCAAAGAACAAAACGAGCCGATACACCACCTGGTCCTTGCCGCTGCTCCCATTAGTTATCTCGATGCAACAGCAACAGAAATGCTGAGTCAATGGATGGCAGAACTCGAGCAGCAAAAGATTCGCGTTTCTTGGACAGGATTAAACGGGCCCTTACGCGACCTTTTTCACAAGCAGGAGGTTTTTGAATCACGCAACAATCTTTTTATTTACTCATCGTTAGATGCAGCAATTAAGGCCATAGAAGGGAACGCTCCTTCTCCCATTGAAAAAACCATCGCGGCACAACGAAATAACCTTTAATTTTACACCCATTATGATTATTGAACAACTCTATACCGGCTGTCTTTCTCAAGGCGCATATTATATCGAAAGTCAAGGCGAAGTTGCCATCATTGACCCTTTAAGAGAGGTCGCTCCCTATTTAGATCGTGTTGCAAAGGCAAAGGCCAAAGTAAAATACATCTTTGAAACTCATTTTCATGCCGATTTTGTGAGTGGACACCTCACGCTGTCAAAAGAAACCGGGGCGCCCATTGTTTATGGCCCCAATGCTAATCCAGATTTTGACGTGATTATAGCAAAAGATGAGCAGGTTTTCCCTTTAGGGGAAATCAGCATTGTTGCGCTTCACACCCCTGGGCACACCATGGAAAGCACCACCTATTTACTTCGGGATAAAGACGGAAAAGACCACGCTATCTTTAGTGGCGACACCCTTTTTCTAGGGGATGTAGGCCGACCCGATTTAGCGCAAAAAGCCAACAGTATTACCCAGGAAGACCTTGCTGGCTATCTCTATGATAGTCTTAGAAATAAAGTCATGCCCCTGGCCGATGATGTCATTGTTTATCCTGCTCACGGCGCAGGTTCTGCCTGCGGCAAAAACATGATGAAAGAGACGGTGGATAGCCTAGGAAATCAAAAAAAGATGAACTATGCTTTACGCGCAGATATGACCAAAGAAGAATTCATCAAAGAAGTAACCGATGGTCTTTTACCTCCTCCCTCTTATTTTCCATTAAATGTTAAAATGAATAAGTCGGGATATGAAGACATTGATCAAGTCATTGAACGTGGTTCCCGCGCTCTTTCCCCCGAAGAATTTGAGGCAGTTGCCAATGCGCAAGACGCCTTGATTCTCGATGTGCGTCATCAAAATGATTTTGTTTTAGGACACATTCCTCAATCCATCTTTATTGGAATTGATGGCGGCTTTGCACCATGGGTGGGCGCCTTAATTGCCGATGTAAAACAACCCATTATATTGATCACGCCAGAAGGGAGAGAAGAAGAAACCATTACGCGTTTATCGCGTGTAGGGTTTGATCAAACCCTGGGATATCTTGACGGTGGCTTTACTGCCTGGAAAGCGGCGGGAAAAGAATACGATACCATTAGCAGTGTGGAAGTGAGCGAACTTGAAAAGGCAATTGCCCACGATAATGCTACTGTTTTTGACGTTCGCAAAGAAGGGGAATACCTCTCAGAACACATCACAACAGCAACACACACACCGCTTGATTTCTTAAACGACCACCTCAACGCCTTTCCAGAAAAGGGATCCTTTTACCTGCATTGTGCTGGTGGATATCGATCGGTGATTGCAGCATCAATGCTCAAAAAACGGGGCATTCACAACCTTATAGATGTCAAAGGAGGTTTTAAGGCCATTAAAGAAACCGCTATTCCATTAACAGACTATGTTTGTCCCTCCACCCTTTAATACAATTTAATTTTACTATACCCCCTTTAAATTATGATTGATTTTTTACGTCAACCCTGGCCCTGGTATTTTAGCGGGCCCATGATTGCCCTTGTAATGTTCTTGTTATTGTGGACAGGGAAAAGCTTTGGCATGTCGTCAAACCTCCGCACCTTTTGTGCCGCCCTGGGAGCAGGAAAAAAAGTGTCTTTTTTTGCCTTTGACTGGAAAGCGCAACGCTGGAATTTGATGGTTGCCCTTGGTGCAGTAGTAGGCGGCTTTATCGCTGCAAACTATTTAAGTGTTTCTACAGCAGTAGCAATCTCAGAAAACACGGTGGCACAATTGCAGCAACTGGGAATTCAAGACGCAGGACAAGCTTATATGCCCCAGGCTCTCTTTGACAGCAATGCCATTAGCAACCCTAAATCGCTCTTGATCCTCACTTTAGGAGGCTTTTTTGTGGGTTTTGGAGCGCGCTATGCTGGCGGATGTACTTCTGGTCACGCTATTTCTGGGTTGAGCAACTTTCAACTTCCCTCTTTAATTGCCGTAATCGGTTTCTTCATCGGCGGCCTATTTGTTAATCACTTTTTATTACCCTTTCTTCTCTAATGCGCACACTCATCTACTTTTCCATCGGAATCCTTTTTGGGATAACCATGTTCAAATCAGAAGCCGCGTCATGGTTTCGCATTTATGAAATGTTTCAATTCAACGCCTTTCACATGTATGGCATCATTGGATCGGCTTTATTTTGTGGAGCGATCGTCACCTTTTTGCTTAAAAAGCGAAAAGCAACCTCCCTTATCGACGGGGCAGAAATTGTCATCGCTGATAAAGAAAAAGGCTGGAAGCGTTATCTTTTTGGGGGCTTGTTTTTCGGGTTTGGCTGGGCCATTTCTGGTGCTTGCCCTGGACCCATGTTTACCGTTTTAGGCGCTGGGTTTTTCCCAATACTCGTGGTAATTGCTGCAGCAACATTGGGCACCTTTTTTTATGGAGCAATCCAAAAATACTTGCCTCACTAAATCCCAGTGGGAATCCAAGAAGCTAAAAATGTTCCCGCTTTAATTGCCCATTCAAAAGAATAGGCTTTGGCAAAAATAAAGGCAGTAAAGGCAACATAAAGGGCTAAAAGAAGATAGGCGTGAATGCGCCTCAAGCCATTGTTGAAAAAATAAATCACAAAGGCAATCACTGTTAAAAGGACAAGACTGGCTTGTAACTCAGCTATATTTGAAAGGGTTTCTGTGCTCATGGTAATGGGCCCATTGAACAAGGTAAAAATGAACAAAGGAAACCCTAGAGCGAAACAAATATCAAAGATGTTGCTTCCCAATGCATTCGCTACTGCATCATCATATTGACCAGCAACGGCGTCGCGATAAGAGAGAATCGTATCAGGAACAGAGGTTGCTGCAGAGGCCAGCACTACCGCAATAAAATAAGGCGCAATCCCCATCTCTTCTGAAAGAAGTTCACAGGAGTGAATCAATACAATACACGCTAGCCCAATCACTAGCATGGAAAAAAGCAACAAGGCCCACGCACTAACAGTATTGATTTTTTTACGCACAAAAACATGCTCAAAATCCAAAAGAAGAAACGCCTTTAAAATCGAGGGTTTTCTTCCAATGGGTTGCGCTTCTTCCTGGTCTGTCTTTTCATTATCCGCTTGACCATCTTGCTTTTTTTTCATGGTACTAAACATGTAAATCACATAGACAACATAGGTTAACATAAGCACTAATCCGTGCCCCCAGTTAAGGTAGTTGCCCGAGACCATGTAAATCAAAATTAATTCGGCGATAATTAGCCCTATTCCGTCACGTAAAATAACCTTCCGAGAAACCTGAACTTTTTGGGTAATCCCATAACCAATAACTGCTAGAATTGCCACCGCCGGGATAATCATCCCGTTGAAAATCGCACTCCCTGCTGTTGTCCCAATGCCAAAGGCAAAATTGTCTACTTCCCCCAGAAGCATTAAACTAAATAATGTCGTGAATAACTCTGGAATCGAACTCCCCACGGCGTTGATCGTGGCGCCGCGAACCCCATCGGTTAAATTTCTTCCTAAGTATTCTGAAGCAACCTCAAAACCGTCGCTAGATCGCCAGATAATAAGCATGGCCAAGGTGATGGCAAAGAGAGCAGAAAGTGTTACCATGGAGTATATTTGTCAAACAAATTTACAGTTAAATTTTGTTTTATTAAGGCTTTCGCCAAAGAAGACAAACCGCCCAGGATTCACAAAGATTTTGTACTTTTAGAACTATGGGATATTTTGTGACAAACATTCTTGTCTATGGCCTTTTGTTTGCGCTTGTTGTTATGGGATACAATGCCATAAGGGAAATGCGCAACAAAAAGAAATAATCGAATTGAAGTCCGTACTTTTGCTGAAAAAGCTAGAAAAATGAACTCTTCCAAAAAACCCGACGGTGTCGCTTGGGATGAGGAAAGCGAAGCCTATATCGCTAAACTCCTTCCCTATGCCACCAGCAACAGCAGCCCTGTAATTAGCATCCCCAATGTCGATGCCTTTAAACAAAAGGGCGTGGAAAAGGTGTCGAAACAATTTCAAGCAGAATTAGAAGACCTTCAAAACAAAATCAAGGAATTTGTCACCCTTGCAGCAGACACTCAAGAAGTTTATTCTGCTAAATTCAAATTTGAACCCATCGTGGGGGAGAGTTATCACCTTTATGCAGGGAAAAATGGAGAGAACTTCTTGTCGCTTATTGCTCCTACAGATTGGAATAAGGAATATTTAGGCACCTTCCGCCTTAATGGCGAATACAAATGGGAGCGTCAAGATTAACGAAATACCTGAGTGCCATAGCCTATTCCCGCTTTGTCAAATTGTATCCCCACGCCTAAATAAAGGTAGTCCCCCATAATATTTTTATAATGCGGCGGGCTGTTTTTCCATCCTTCTACCATACATTGCGCTAGGGCCTCAGATGAACGGGTGTTTCCACACGAAGAAACGTTTTGAAACCAGGGGACTTGCGCAATGTTTTCGGCAATGCCGATAAAGGTGTTTCCCTTTTGGCGCCAAGCCATAATTCCTAACTTTTCTGCTCGAGTTACAGGCGTTAAACCCTCTGGATCAACGTGGCTGTAAAAGGCTTTTTCAACCATGTTATTGCTATGGTACTGCGCAAGGCGATCAAGGCTATCTAATGGTTGAAAGGCGGGAAGTCCTTTTTCGGCTCTTAGGCGATTGGTCTTTTCAAAAATAAGCTGTGTAATTTCGGGAAGGTTTTGTTGAGAAAACGCTTGAAGGGAAAAGATAAAAACACACAAGAGGCTCAAAAAGAAAACAGGCTTTTTCATAAGAGAAATATTAGTCCAACAAATATGCTTAATTTTACACAATAATCACGCCATGGAAAGTCCTAGACAAAAAAAGATTGCTGCTTTACTACAACAAGAAATTGCCCAATTGCTTCAAGGAGCAATTCGAAAAGAAGGCGTAAGTAATTTGCTGGTCTCTGTGACAAAAGTTAATGTTACCGTCGATCTTTCCATCGCAAAAGTATATTTGAGCCTTTTCCCCTCAAAGGATGCTAAAGCGTGGCTGGAGGGCATTCAATCCAACGCCTTTCAAGTCAAACACGACCTAGCACAAATTCTAAAGAACGAACTAAGGAGGATTCCAGAGTTGCTTTTTTTTATGGATGACTCGCTTGACTATATCGAGGGAATCGATGCTGCCCTGCAATCTCCCGAGAACCCCATCTTTGATCGGGATCAATTAGACAACCGCAAAAAGAAATAAACAGTGCGCCTCTCTTTCTTTATTGCATTGCGTTACTTTTTCTCAAGAAGTAAACAAACCATTATTAATTTAATCAACTTGATTTCCATCGGGGTGGTATTAGTGGCCACTGCTTCGCTTTTTATTGTTCTTAGTGCCTTTAGTGGCTTAAAAGAATTTGGCCTTTCATTTAGCAATTCTTTTGATCCCGATGTGCGAGTAAGCGCCTCTTATGGAAAAATATTGCATGTAGATTCGCTGCAATTAACCTCTATTAATGCGCTGGATGATGTTGTTCTAGCGACCCCCATACTAGAAGAAAAGGTCTTTTTAAGCTTTAACAATAAGAACCAAGTCGCCTTGCTTAAAGGGGTTGAAAAAGACTACCTCGAGGTGGTGAGGGTAGATTCCTTGATCGTTAGCGGGAATTGGTTTGAAAATGATTTTGACGAAGTGGTTATTGGAGGTGGTATCGCCAATAATTTAAGCCTAGGGGTATATGATTACACTTCTTTTTTAACCCTCTCTGCGCCCAAAAGAAACGGAAACGTGGGCTTAGGAAAAAACCCTTTTACGAAAGAAACGGCACTTGTCTCTGGAATTTATTTTGCCAACGAAGAGCTGGATAAAAAATACCTTTTTTCAAAAATGGATTTGGCGCGCCGCCTTCTTGAACGAAAAAAAGGAGCCTGTACTGCCCTTGAGCTAAAGACCACAAATGACCCCAACTTATCCCAGCTTAGTCAAGACATAGAAAAAATCTTAGGCCAAGAAATCACCGTGCTTAACCGGGAACAACTCAACGCTGCTTTGTACAAAATGCTCAACACAGAAAACCTTGCGGTTTACCTCATCTTTAGCCTTATCATCATCATCGCATTGTTCAATGTGGTGGGGTCATTAATCATGATGTTTTTGGATAAAAAACCGCAATTGAGTATTCTTTATGCGATGGGGTTAACCCCAAAAGAAATCCAGCGTATATTCTTTTATCTAGGGGGACTCATTAGTTGGGTGGGTGGTGCCCTGGGGGTGATCGTGGGAACGTGTTTAGTATTGATTCAACATTATTTCCCCTTACTCTATGTACCAGGAACGAACTTACCTTACCCTGTCCTTTTTGAACTTAAAAACTTTTTTGTTGTTCTCTTTACCCTCTTTGTTTTAGGGGGAATAACTACGACTTGGGCAACGAGAAATATGGATAAAAAAATTACTTTGAACTAAGCCATTTCATAGTCTCCCCAAGCTTTTTCAATTTCAGCAAGAGCTGCAAAAACTTCTTCCGATGCATTGGATGTTACAAGACGCGTTCGGTATTCTTTGAAATGTGGTATTCCCTTAAAATAATTCGTGTAATGGCGGCGCGTTTCTAAAACACCCAGGGTTTCTCCCTTCCAGTCAAGAGACATTTGAAGGTGTCTTCTTGCGGCTTCTACGCGTTCGAGAATGGTGGGAGTGGGCAGGTGTTCCCCTGTTTTAAAATAATGCTTCACTTGATTAAAAAACCATGGGTTTCCTATACTCGCGCGACCTATCATGGCCCCGTCTAAACCGTATTCATCACGCATTTCCACGGCACGCTCTGGGGTATTGACGTCCCCATTTCCAAAAACAGGGATGTGCATTCTAGGGTTATTCTTTACTTCGGCAATGGGTTTCCAGTCGGCGTCACCCTTATACATTTGTGCCCTTGTCCTTCCGTGAATGGAAATAGCAGCGCATCCCACGTCCTGCAGGCGTTCGGCTACCTCAACAATTTTAATGGAATCATGGTCCCAGCCCAATCGTGTTTTTACGGTAACAGGAAGATGGGTGTGTTCCACCATCGCTTTTGTCAACTCAACCATTAGAGGAATATCTTTCAAAATTCCAGCTCCCGCTCCTTTACAAACCACCTTTTTTACAGGACAGCCAAAGTTGATGTCAATGATATCAGGCTTTGTCGCTTCGACAATTTCAACTGATCGCAACATGGAGTCAATGTTTGATCCAAAAATTTGAATCCCCACAGGGCGCTCTTTTTCATAAATGTCCAGTTTTTGAACACTTTTTGCTGCGTCTCGAATTAAACCCTCGCTAGAAATAAACTCTGTGTAAACCACATCAGCCCCATTCTCTTTGCACAATGCACGAAAAGGGGGGTCACTCACATCCTCCATCGGGGCTAACAATAATGGAAAGTCCCCTAATTCAATATTCCCGATTTTTACCACTGGTCTATTTTTTACAAAAATAAACAAAAAAGCCTCCCTACAAACCCGTATATTTGTTGCGCTATGAAAGACGGCGCCGTATGAAAAACATCAGAAACTTCTGCATCATTGCCCACATTGACCATGGGAAAAGCACCCTGGCCGATCGACTGCTCGATTTTACTGGGGCAGTGAGTGATCGCGAAAAGCAAGATCAACTTTTAGACAATATGGATTTGGAGCGCGAACGTGGCATTACCATCAAGTCACACGCCATCCAGATGGAATACACCCATGAAGGTGAAACCTATGTGCTCAATTTGATTGACACCCCTGGCCATGTTGATTTTTCCTATGAAGTTTCCCGTTCAATTGCTGCCTGTGAAGGAGCCTTACTTATTGTGGATGCAGCGCAAAGTATTCAAGCACAAACAATTTCTAACCTTTATTTAGCCCTTGACAACGATTTAGAAATCATCCCTGTGCTCAATAAAGTGGACTTACCATCTGCTAATCCTGAAGAGGTAACCGATGATATCGTTGATCTTTTGGGTTGTAAAGCAGAAGAAGTCATCCCAGCCTCGGCAAAAACAGGTTTGGGAATTCAAGATATTTTAACCGCCATCATCGAGCGTGTTCCTGCCCCTAAAGGCAGCCCAGATGAGCCTTTACAAGCCTTGATCTTTGATTCGGTCTATAATCCTTTTCGCGGAGTTGAAACGTATTTCCGTGTCATTAATGGATCCATTAAAAAAGGGCAAAAAATTCAATTCATCGCCACGCAAAAAAATTATTCGGCAGATGAAATAGGCACCCTAAAGCTCAATCAAGAACCCAAAAAAGAAATTTTTGCCGGTGACGTGGGCTATCTCATTACAGGAATTAAAGAAGCCAAAGAAGTCAAAGTGGGAGACACCATCACCTCTCCTGAGAACCCAACACAAAACGCTATCGAAGGCTTTGAAGAAGTAAAACCCATGGTTTTTGCAGGGATTTATCCTGTCGATACAGAAGACTATGAAGAGCTGCGTGCCTCGATGGAGAAGTTACAACTCAATGATGCTTCTTTGGTCTTTCAACCAGAAAGTTCTGCCGCACTAGGGTTTGGGTTTAGATGTGGTTTCTTAGGAATGCTTCATTTAGAAATTATTCAGGAGCGCCTCGAGCGCGAGTTCAATATGACCGTAATTACTACGGTGCCTAACGTGTCCTACAAGGCTTACACCAAAAAAGAGCCCGACACGGTGATTATGGTGAACAACCCCTCAGACCTTCCCGATCCTTCTGGAATGGATCGTGTAGAAGAGCCCTACATTAGAGCAAGCATTATCACAAAGGCCGATTTTGTGGGCAATGTGATGTCGCTGTGTATTGAAAAACGTGGACAAATCACGAACCAAACCTATTTGACGCCAGAGCGTGTTGAGCTTACGTTCGACATGCCTTTAGCCGAAATCGTCTTTGACTTTTACGATCGTTTAAAAACCGTTTCCAAAGGCTATGCCTCTTTTGATTACTCTCCCATGGGGATGCGTGCTTCAAAATTAGTAAAGGTGGACATCCTTTTAAACGGAAACCAAGTCGATGCCCTCTCTGCACTTATTCACGCCGATAACGCTTACACCATTGGAAAAAAAATGTGTGAGAAGCTACGTGAACTTATTCCGCGCCAGCAGTTTGATATTCCTATACAAGCGGCTATCGGGGCAAAAATTATTTCTCGTGAAACCATTAAGGCCTTACGTAAAGACGTTACAGCAAAATGTTACGGTGGGGATATCTCTCGTAAACGAAAGCTGCTCGAAAAACAAAAGAAAGGAAAGAAAAAAATGCGCCAAGTGGGTAACGTGGAAATTCCACAACAAGCCTTTATGGCCGTGCTTAAGCTCAATGACTAGGCATGCTTGTTCGCCAGGCCATCTCCTCGCTTGACCTTGACAACATTCTACTCCTTCAACAAAAGAATGCAAAAACAACCCTCTCTGCGAGTGAAATAAAACAAGAGGGCTTTGTTACGGTTCAACACAGTAAAACGCAGCTTGAGCAAATGCAAGCTCTTGTTCCGCAAATTATTGCAGAAGAAAAGGGAGAACTCATTGGCTATGCCTTAGTAATGCCGCGAGAACTAAAAAGCAGCATCCCGGTTTTGATTCCCATGTTTGATCTTCTTGATTCTCTAACTTATAAAGGAGAAGCACTGAAAGAACTTTCGTTTTATGTGATGGGACAAATCTGCGTAGCCAAAGCCTATCGTGGACAAGGGGTTTTTCAAGAATTGTATCACACCCATAAGCGGCTTCTTTCGGCAAAATACGACTATTGTATCACCGAGGTTTCCACCAGTAACTTGCGGTCCATGAAAGCGCATCTTAGGATGGGGTTTGAAGTACTTCACTGCTTTACTGACGCTGAGGACGAATGGAATATCGTTTTGTGGGATTGGACAAAATAAAAGAAGTTTTGCTACCTTAGACCAAACGGTCAAACACTGCTATGGAACTTATTTTACTAGGATGCATTGCCCTTTTAGTGGGGGTAAATCTTTTTCTTTTGCTAAAGCAAAAAAATGGTACTGCAGAGGGGAGCACGCTCAATTCGCTGATAAAATTTGAGCAGCAACTCTCCCAGATTGAAAAACAAGTCAAAGACGACGCCCAGCGCAATCGCGAAGAAAGCCAAGGCGCCTTTAAACGACAACGTGAAGAGCTCACAAAATCCTTAACCCAATTTGAAGAGCGTTTTGACAACAACTCAAGACGTTTAAACGAACTCCTTAAAGAACGTTTTACCGCCCTAAATGAAAAACAAACGCAGTTAAATCTCGAAGCCGAAAAACGCATCAAAGATGTGCGTGACATTGTTGAAAAGCAACTTAAAGAATTAAGAGAAGATAACAGCAAGCAGCTGGCAGAAGTCAACAAAACCGTCAACGAAAAACTACAAAAAACCTTGAACGATCGCCTGAGTCAATCTTTTGAAACAGTAGGAAAACAATTAAAATCTGTTCAAGAAGGTTTAGGCGAAATGAAAACCCTTGCCACCGATGTTGGGGGCTTGAAAAAAGTCTTGAGTAATGTTAAAATGCGAGGTGGTTTAGGAGAAGTTCAACTGGGAATGCTCCTAGAAAATATCCTAGCACCCGATCAATACGAGGCGAATGTCAAAACAAAAGCGGGTAGTGATGCCAATGTCGAATTTGCCATCAAACTTCCTGGAAAGGACGATGTCAATTCAACCGTATGGATTCCTGTGGATGCAAAATTCCCTAAAGACGTTTACGAACATCTCCAAAATGCCTATGAAGACGGTAATCCGGGACTTGTTGAACAAGCACAAAAAGAACTGGAAAATACCATTAAAAAAATGGCCAAAGACATTCGAGACAAATACCTCAATCCTCCTAAAACTACTGACTTTGGAATCATGTTCCTCCCTTTTGAAGGCATTTATGCCGAAGTAGTTCGAAAAGCCGCTCTTTTAGAAACCCTACAACGCGATTATAAAATTATCGTCACTGGACCCACAACGCTAGCGGCTATTCTAAACAGTCTTCAAATGGGCTTTAAAACACTGGCCATTCAAAAACGTTCGAGCGAGGTTTGGTCGGTATTAGGGGAGGTAAAAAAGGAGTTCAACAACTTTGGTGGAATAATGCAAAAAGCGCAAAAGAACATCCAAACAGGATTAAATCAATTAGACGACGTGATGGGCGTGCGCACTCGCGCTATCGAACGAAAGTTAAAAGATGTGAGTACGCTAGACGAAAGCCCTAAACAGGCCCAACTCAAGGATACCATAGGCGATAATCTTCTCGATTTTGATCAAGAATAAGTTATGAAAAAAACAATTCTATTACTCGCTTGCTTTCTTTGTTGCTTAATTATACGAGCACAAAAAAAGCCTGAACTAAACGCCTTGGCCGATGAATTTACGCACAAGAGTCTCCCCTTGCTAAAAGAGGTTTTATCCCTGCCCAACGACGCTTTTTACCCCGAATGGATTGAGCAAAATGTGCAATGGAGTGAAAACGTTTTTGAAAAAAGGGCCTTTCAAACCGAGCGCATCCCTACAAAAGCGGCTCCCTTATTACTCGCCTCTCGCTCTTTCCCTAAAGCCGAAAAAACTGTTTTAGTCTATCTTCAAATGGATGGGCAACCGGTCGATCCTACCCGCTGGGAACAAGAGAATCCATACCTACCCGTCCTTAAACAACAAAACGAAAAAGGCCAATGGGAAACCATGGACTGGTCGGCGATAAAAGAGTATAAAGATGACTGGCGTGTTTTTGCTCGTTCGGCTAGTGATGCTAAAGGTCCGGTGGTCATGTTTCTTGCTGCAATCGATGCTATGACAAAAATGGGGCAACAGCCCAATTACAACCTCAAAGTTATTCTTGACTTTGAAGAAGAACTGGGCTCTCCTAATTTACCCCAGGCGGTTATAGATCACAGCGACAAGCTTGCGGCCGATTTTTTAGTGATTTTTGATGGACCCTTACACCGTTTAAACAAACCCACCCTCACCTTTGGTGCGAGAGGGATTGCAACCGCTCAACTAACAACCTATGGGCCCATTGTTCCTCAACACTCTGGTCACTTTGGCAACTATGTGCCAAATCCTGCTTTGCGCTTGGCACAATTACTCGCCTCGATGAAAGACGAACAAGGAAAAGTAATCATTCCTGGCTACTACGATGGAATTGTCTTGGATAAAAAAACAAAAGCCCTTTTAGCGGCAACGCCACACGACGAACAACAACTACAGGACATTATTCAAGTGGGAGAATTTGATCGCGTGGGACCTAATTACCAAGAAGCCATTCAATATCCTTCGCTTAATATTCGTGGGATGCAATCGGGGTGGATCAATGAAAAAGTGCGCACCATTGTTCCTGCCTGGGCAAGAGCAGAAATTGATGTGCGCTTAGTCAAAGAGTCGAATCCTGATCGCCTGCTGGGACTAATCAAAAAGCACATTGAACAACAGGGTTATCTTGTTTTAGATCGTGAACCCACAAAAGAAGAACGTTTAAAACACCCTAGAATCGCCACCTTTACGACTAAGGTTTCTTATCAATCCTTTCGCACTCCTTTAGATTCAGCAATAGGACGCTGGTTACGGCGTGCCCTGGTACGTGCTTTTGGAGAAGATCCCATACGAATCCGCATGAGTGGGGGATCAATTCCCATCTCCCCTTTCGTAAATACCCTAGATCTTCCTGCGGTAACTGTTCCCACAGTTAACAGAGACAATAACCAGCATAGTCCTAACGAAAACCTTCGTCTAGGCAATTATCGCAACGGTGTCAAAACCATTCTCGCCATCTTAACCGAATCCTTATGACAGCTCGTTTTTTTCTGTTTATTGGGTTGTGCTGTTCATTAACTTCACTTATGGCACAAAACAAGGACTATAGTAAAGCGGTCTTTGAAAAAAACGGGCTGCGTTTACCCTATCGCATTTTACTCCCAGAAAACTATGACCCGAAACAAAAATATCCATTGCTCCTTTTTCTTCACGGAGCAGGAGAACGGGGAGAAGACAATGTAGCACAACTAACCCATGGCAGCGATCAATTTTTGTCGAATGGCTTTCGCCAAAGCTTTCCCGCTATCGTCGTTTTTCCACAATGTCCCACAGGGGACTATTGGGCAAGTGTGACTTCGCGCGAAGGACCACTTAAGTTTGTGTATCCCAAAAAACCGAAGGATAATCCCTTATTGGATTTGGTCGAAGACCTGTTAAAAGACCTTGCTAAAACATATTCTCTTGATCGTAAACGCCTTTATGTGGGAGGGCTTTCCATGGGTGGAATGGGTACGTTTGAGCTGGTCTACCGCAACCCTAGAACTTTTGCTGCTGCCTTTGCCATTTGTGGAGGTGCAAACCCTAAAATTGCTCGTAGAATTCGCCGCCCCGCCTGGCGTATTGACCATGGAGATGCAGACACCGTTGTGCCATATGCGCTATCTCAACAAATGGTGCTTGCGCTCGAGCAAAAAAAAGCAACTGTTCTTTTTAACCGTTATGCTGGGGTGGGACATAACAGCTGGGACAATGTCTTTGCCGATGCCTCTTTTCTCCCTTGGTTATTTTCTCAACGCAAATAGCATGACCCTAATTCGAACAACGCAAGCCAATAAAGCATTTCAAACCCTTGTAAAACAGCTCGACGCAGAGCTAGCCATTCGCGATGGAGACGATCACGCATTTTACCATCAATTTAATGGTATTGAATCCTTGGACCATGTTGTTTTGGCCCTTGACAATAAAACTGCTGTGGGTTGTGGTGCCTTTAAAGTGCGCGACTCCTCATGCGTTGAAATCAAACGCATGTATGTAATTGATCCCTATCGACAACGAGGAATTGCCCAAAGCATCCTTAGTGAACTAGAAACATGGGCTGCTTCATTGGGCTTTAAAAAAGCCATTTTAGAAACGGGGAAAGCACAGGTAGAAGCTTTGTCATTTTATCCCAAAATGGCCTATGTTGTAATCCCTAACTTTTCCCCCTATGAAGGTGTAGAAAATTCCGTTTGCTTTGAAAAAGAGTTGAATTAGGGATTCATTTTCATTTTATTTGTTCATCGCATTTATAGTCCCTGCCCCTCTTTACAATTGTGGAAATTTTCTAATTAAGGATTGTTTTTTGCCCCATGAATTAGATAAAATTGAGAAATGGTCGTTATCTTCACTTATTATACAGTTCGATGGAATTTACACCAAAAACAGGGATAAAAGGCTTAATAGAAAACTGGCAAGTTGATGCTATCGCCGCAATTAGTGTGGCTTTAATTGCTTTACCACTGTCACTAGGGATTGCGCTAGCCGCAGGTGCGCCAGCAATGGCTGGAATCCTCTCGGCAATTGTGGGAGGTGTTGTGACTACGCTTTATCGTGGGGGGCATGTTTCTGTTAATGGCCCTGCAAAAGGGGTGATTGCAGTCATTCTTTTTGGGATCACGGTAATGGATGATGGCTCTGGGCAGGCGTTTAACTATGTCCTGGCCGCGATTGTTGTTTCTGGAGCACTCCAGGCAATTCTAGGGGTTTTAAAACTTGGACGATTAGCGGATATTTTTCACTCCTCGGTTATTCACGGACTTTTAGCAGCGATCGGGATCATCATTTTTGCCAAACAAATCCACGTCGCTTTGGGTACCCATTCTGAAAGCCCAAACATTATTCAAAACCTAGTTGATGCGGTTCTTTTCTTGCCACAGGCAAATCCTTTTGTTGTGATCATTTCAATTGTGGGGTTGCTATTGTCGCTGTTTCACTCGAAAATAAGTTTCCGTGTTTTTCAGTTTTTTCCAGCACCAATCTGGGTGATTGTCCTTTCCATTCCTTTTGTGTATCTGTTCAATTTTTTTGAACCGCACAGCATAAATTTCTTGGGAAAAGCCTATGAAGTGGGCCCCACGCTTTTATTAGAAATTCCCGATAATTTTACGGATTCCATCATGCATCCTAATTTTTCTAAAATTAATACGCTTGAATTTTGGACCACGGTATTATCTATCCTCATCATTACAAGTATTGAATCATTAGCCATTGCAAAAGCCGTAGATAAAATTGATCCCTACAAACGAAAAACAGATTTAAATAAAGACTTAACCGGAATTGGTTTAAGCACCATGGCGGCGGGCTTTGTTGGGGGGTTGCCTATTATTGCCGTGATTATTCGCAGTACTGTCAATATTCACAACGGTGCAAAAACAAAATGGTCCAATTTATATCAAGGCCTTTTCTTGCTGCTTTTAATTGTCGTGTTGAGTCCCGTGATGAAACAGGTTCCTTTATGTGCGTTTGCAATTCTACTGGTATACACTGGGTTTAAACTGGCTTCTCCTGCGGTATTTAAACAGGTCTATAATCAAGGCCCCGAGCAATTGATTTTCTTTGTTTTTACGATGGTATTAACCCTTTATACAAATCTTCTAATAGGATTAGTGGGTGGCTTATTATTAGTGATGGCAAGCCATATGCTGTTGGCCAAAGTGCCCCTTCGTCAGTTTTTTAAAATGATCTATCGTTCTGGCTCGCAAGTAGAAGAAGAGTCCCACGGCAACTATGTGTTAAAAATAAAAGGGATTGCTAACTTTTTAGGAATCCTTAAAATCGATCAACTCACAAAACAAATTCCTGCAGGGGCAAATGTGAACATTGATTTGTCTGGAACCCGTTTAGTCGGGATGACCTATATGGAATACCTCGTGGATTATTTAAGGCTACAAAAAGACACGGGTGGAAATGTGGTCATTAAAGGATTAGACACGCACGTTTCTTATTCTACCCACAATAGGGCGTTAAAAATTTCCTTACAAAATGCTAGCCCTCGTTTATCTCCTCGACAAGTTCGTTTACAAAACCTTGCGAGTGAAAAAGACTATGCCTTCAACCCAAAAGTTGAATGGGATACCACCTATTTAAAAAAGTTTCACTTTTTTGAAATTCGACCTATTGAGCGTAAATCTAATACCGTCAAAGGAGCCTTTAAAGAGCTCAATATGTCTTGGGAAGTTTCGGATGTTACATTTAATGAAGGAGATGCTTTTTCGGCAGAGACCTTCAATACCACCTTGATGGTGCTAAAGCTAAACAAGGAAATTCCTGTGTTCACGATGGAAAAAGAAGGCTTGTTTGAAAAAATATTTGATCGAGTAATGGCCTTAACCGGCTTTAAAGACATCGATTTTGAAATGTATCCCGACTTTTCAAAACGCTTTTTAATTACGGGGAAAGATGAAGCTAAAATCCGTGAATTTTTCACCGATGAACTCATCCGCTTTTTTGAAAATCATCAGATTTATCACATTGAAAGTAACGGAGAAGCCATCATTATTTTTAATAAAATCAAACTAGCAAGAACCGATGAGACAATTGCGCTAATTAATTATACCAATGATTTGGTTAAGCTCCTCAATTAAAAACAACGCCATGAAAAAATGTTCCCTAATGCTCTTTAGCTTCTTTCCGTTTTTGTGTTTTGCTCAACAAACTATAGGAGGGGTGGAACGCCTAGATCCTACACTAGACCAACTCATTGACCCAAATGCCAACGTTGAAATTCTAGCAAAGGGGTTTAATTGGTCCGAAGGGCCTGTATGGGTACCTCAACTCGACGCGGTTTTATTTACCGATGTCCCAGAAAACAAACTCTACCAATGGTCTGAAAAAGATGGATTGCAGGTTTATCTTGAACCCAGCGGCTATACAGGCTATGCTCCTAATGAAAAAAAGGCTGGAGGGAACGGTCTGATTCTCGACAAAGAGGGCAACCTTTTGATCGCTCAACATGGCGATCGAAGAATCGCCAAAATTACAACCCCACTTAACAAACCAGGAAAATTTACTACCGTAGTTGACCGCTATCAAGGAAAGCGATTTCATTCACCTAATGACCTTGTACTTGACCGTGATGGAAGTCTCTTTTTTACCGACCCTCCTTATGGATTAAAAGGGGATCAAGACCCCTTGAGGGAATTACCCCATAATGGAGTGTATCGTTTAAACAAAAACGGCGAGCTATCGCTTGTTTACAGCAAATTAAACCGCCCTAATGGGCTGGCTTTTTCTCCAGACGAAAAGACCTTATATATCGCTAATTCTGATCCAAAGCGCAACCTTTGGATGGCCTTTGATGTTGTCGATGGAAAACTCCTTAATGAACGTGTTTTCTTTGACGCAACAACAATGAAACGACCCGGATTAGCCGATGGGTTGAAAGTGAACGCTGCGGGATTTGTCTTTGCCACAGGTCCGGGGGGAGTATTAATCTTTTCTCCCGAAGGAAAACACCTGGGCACAATTCTTACCGAAGAGCGCACCGCAAACTGTGCCTTTAATGAAGATGAATCAATGTTATATATGACAAGTGACCGCTATTTAACCCGAATAAAGCTGAAAAAGTGATGCGTCTATATGCCATTGAAACAGGTCATTTTAAATTAGATGGTGGAGCAATGTTTGGCGTAGTGCCTAAAAGCCTATGGGAACGCACGAATCCTTCTGACCAAAAGAATCGCATCGACATGGCCGCACGCTCTTTGTTGATTGAAAATGAGGATAGACTAATTTTGATTGATACCGGCCTGGGAAATAAACAAAGTGAAAAATTCTTTTCCCACTATGCCCTTTGGGGAGAATATGACCTAAATAGCTCCCTTGCTAAAGTAGGCTTTCATCCAGACGATATTACCGATGTTTTTTTTACCCACCTACACTTTGATCATTGTGGAGGGGCCATTGTACGAAATAAAAAAGGCTTTTATGAACCCGCTTTTAAAAATGCACGCTTTTGGTCACATCAAGACCACTGGCAATGGGCGACACAACCCAACGTGCGTGAAAAAGCTTCTTTTCTTCCAGAAAACATTCAACCCATTCAAGAAAGCGGGCAATTAAATCTTTTGAACGGTTCTCAAACTCCTTTGGGTTTTGACGTCCTCCTAATGGATGGGCATACCGAAAAACAAATGTTACCCATCCTTCACTACAAAGGGAAAACCATTGTTTTTGCAGCCGATCTTATCCCTACCGCTGGGCACTTACCCATTCCTTATGTTATGGGATATGACACCCGTCCCCTATTAACCCTGAGCGAAAAAGAGAGCTTTCTTGAAACAGCAGTAAAAAAAGACTACCTCTTATTTCTTGAACACGATGCGCATCACGAACTTATTTCCCTAAAAAATACGGAAAAAGGAGTGCGTCATAACGAGACATTTACCCTCGATTCTTATTTCCATTTTTAAGCTTCTCCCTATCTTTAACCGTTTATAAACCATTTTTCAATGAAAAAATTATTCTTTACACTCGCCCTGATTTGTTGTAGTGCCCTATCGGCACAATACTGGCAACAAGCTGTTGACTACACAATTGAAGTTTCCCTCAACCCAGAAACAGCTCAATATGAAGGAACACAACAACTCGTTTATACCAATAATTCCCCCGAGACCTTACACAAGGTTTTCTTTCACCAATATTTCAACGCCTTTCAACCAGGAAGTGAAATGGCCATTCGCTTAAAAAACGGTGGCGATAAAAACGGCCGATTTAAAGTCGATATCGACTCCTTGCGTCCTGAGCAACAAGGTTATCTCAAGGTGGCAAACTTAACTCAAGACGGTCAAACACTTGATGTGGTTGATAGTGAAACCATCTTAGAGGTGGGTTTAGCAAGTCCTTTGGCTCCTGGAGAAAGCACCACCTTTAATATGACTTTCAAAGGGCAAGTTCCCGATGTTATTCGTCGTGCTGGCAAAAATTCTAGTGAAGGCATTGCGTTCTCAATGGCACAATGGTACCCAAAAATGGCCGAGTACGATTATGAAGGCTGGAATGCCGATCCTTACACTGGCCGAGAGTTTCATGGTGTGTGGGGAGATTTTGACGTTAAAATCACTTTAGATAAAGCCTTTACGGTTGCCGCTAGTGGATATTTACAAAACGCAGACGAAATTGGCCGCGGATACAGCGACCGCAAAAAACCAAAAACGAAAAAAGGAAAAATCACCTGGCATTATATCGCCCCTAATGTCCATGACTTTACCTGGGCAGCAGATCCAGATTATATCCATGATACCTATCCCGGGCCAAATGATGTCATCCTTCATTTCTTTTACAAAAACAATCCTGACATCATTGAAAACTGGAAAAAATTACAACCCATCACTGCACAGTTGATGGACTACTTTAATACAAAAATTGGTGAATATCCTTACAAGCAATACTCTGTCGTTCACGGTGGAGATGGCGGGATGGAATATGCCATGCTAACATTGATCACTGGAAACCGAAAATTTGGTTCTCTTGTGGGAGTAACCGCCCATGAGTTAGCTCATTCCTGGTTTCAACACATTTTAGCCACAAATGAGACCAAACACGAATGGATGGACGAAGGGTTTACTTCATTTATTTCATCCCTTGCTGTCAACGAGGTATTAGAGCAAGAGAAAGAGTTTCCTTTATCGGGGTCTTATCGCGGCTACTACGGCCTTGCCACCTCTGGGGTTGAAATGCCTCAAGCAACAAACGCTAACAGATATGATTTTAACTATGCCTATGAACGTGCTGCTTATAGTAAAGGAGCCGTGTTTTTAGGACAATTAGGATATATCATCGGGCAAGATAAATTGTTTGAAACCCTTCAAACGTATTACAAGGAATGGAAATTTAAACATCCTTTACCTAACGACCTTCGTGTGATTGCTGAACGCGTTTCTGGACTTCAACTCCAATGGTACTTAACCGATTGGACCCAGACAACAAACCGTATTGACTATGCTATTACCGGAGTAAATCCCACAACAAGCGGAACCGAAATCAATTTAGAGCGAAAAGAATTAATGCCTATGCCTCTTGAGATAATGATTCAATTTAAAGACGGAAGCTCTTCTCTACATTATATTCCCATTTCTTTATTGCGTGGAGAAAAAGAGAACCCATATGACATGGCGTGGACAGTAGAAAAAGACTGGACCTGGGCTAACCCAAAATACACATTAAAGATTGAGCAATCAAAAGAAAGCATTGAAGCGATTGTGATCGACCCCAGTAACTTAATGGCCGATATCGACAAGAGTAACAATTATTATGTCGTTGAAGAAAAAGGAGATTCACTTTAAACGGTTAAAAAGTAAAACTGCGATTGAGCACCTTTTTGTAGAAGGAAAGGTGCTTCGATCAAAGCATCTTATTTTTAGGGTGATAGATAAACATGAAGGAGATGCGTTTTACGCTGGTGTTTCGGTCGCAAAAAAAAACCACAAAAAAGCGGTTGATCGCAACCGTATTAAACGACAGCTAAGGGTTGCGTTAATGGCTCATAAAACAGTGTTCTCTTTTCCTGGTTATGGAATGCTTATTTTTAAGGGAAGAAAACAAGTCAGCACTTTTTCTCTAATACATGAAGGAAAAGAATTGTTTGAAAAGCTAAAGAAGAGTTAAGCTTTAGATCTCGTTTCTATTTCTTGGAATAAATCATCCCAATGTGAGGGATATCATCTTCTAAATACGCTTCCCCAGTTGCTAAAAAGCTGTGTTGATTATAAAACTTTTCCAAATGTGCTTGAGCTGAAATTTTTATGGGTTGGGAGGGATAGTTTTTATGACAAACTGTGAGCGCAAAATCCACTAAAGCGTGCCCGTGCTTTTTATTTCTTACAGAAGGAGACGTTACAATTCGACCAATGGAAATATAATCCGGATAAGAAATTCCTTTTTCAACTACTCTTCCATAAGCAACTATGCGGTTGTCTAGGTATCCCAAAACATGAAGCGAATTAATATCCTTTCCATCAACATCTTGATACGGGCAATGTTGTTCCACGACAAAAACTTCGGCGCGAAGCGCCAAAATCTCATACAATTCAACTATTGTTAATTCATCAAAAGATTTACTGATGAAAGAAAGCATTACTGACAGGGAATTTTATCAATACGTCCTTGATGTCTTCCTCCTTCAAATTCGGTTGAAATATACGTTTCTACCATAGCTATCGCCTGTGGGATTGAAATAAAACGTGCAGGTAAACTCAATACATTAGCGTTGTTGTGTTCTCGCGCTAAAGCAACAATTTCTTTGGTCCAACACAAAGCCGCTCTTACCTTTGGGTGTTTATTTGCAGTCATGGCTGCACCATTTCCACTACCACAAATAATAATACCTAAGTCAACCTTAGCCGCAGAAACGTCTTCTGCTACAGGGTGAATAAAGTCTGGGTAGTCAACACTTTCGGGTGCGTCGGTTCCATGATTAAAGACATGATGTCCTTTGCTTTTTAAAAAATCTGTGATCGCATTTTTATACTCAACTCCTGCGTGATCATTCCCAATAGAAAAAGTCATTGTTTTGTGTTTTTAACAAAGGTAAGGATTGCCCATAAGTATGTGAATAAGTGAACGTCGCTATTGAAGAAAATGTTAATAAGTTATCATAAACAACACCGCTGGTTTGGTTTTGATTTTTGATTGAAAAAATTTGTTTTAAAACCAAATATAGTTGTGCAATAAGATGCACTATTTATTGACCTTATTCTTTGATTTATCCACTTCTTAAAAAGCGTAAAAAGACAAAAAGTTATCCCTTAATTCAATTGTGAACAAGCGTTAATAAAATTACTAATGCTCCTAATTACAGGAAATTATCTTATGAATAAAACAGGATAACTCATTTAAAACTTTTTAATTCGAATAAAAACAAAAAATTCTTCAAGATGTTATACCGCTATTCACAAACAATAATAAGCATCATTATTTTTAAAAATTTCTAAAAAAGAAAAATGAATAATAATATAGTTGTGAATAAAAGCAACTGCGTTCTTGTTTTAAAGAAGTAGCTTTGTAACCGACATGGGAAAAGGAAAAAACAAGTACCGCCATATTGAAAAAAAAATGTTGTCTTTTTTTAGGGAAAACCCAGGAAAAGAATACAACTATAAACAGATTGCTGCCGTATTAAATCTGCGAGATACTAGAGGAAGAAATGAATTGATAAAATTTTTGAATCTCAATGTAGCGAGTAAGCAATTAAAAAGCCCTAGTCGTGGGAAATATACCCTTGCCGAAACAAAGAAACAGTATTACCGTGGTGTCCTGGATGTGACCTCATCTGGAAGAGGGTTTGTTATTTGTGAAGATTTAGATCAGGATATTAGTGTTCCAAAAAATGGCTTGAATAAAGCGTTTAATGGAGATCTTGTTGAAGTTTATACCTACAAACGAAAAAAGAACGGTAGCCTAGAGGGGGAAATCGTGACCATTCTTGAACGTAATAAAACCACTTTTGTTGGTACGCTTCAAATTGAGAAGAACTATGCATTTGTGTTGACTCGTGGGGCAAGGATGTACACTGATTTCTTTATTGATAAAAAGCAGTTGACACCCGACTACAGTGATGGTGATAAGGTTTTAGTTCGTTTTGATGAATGGGCAAAACGGGCCGAATCTCCTTTTGGAACCCTCCTTGAAAATTTTGGCCCACCGGGAGAAACGGCAACAGAAATGCATGCAATTTTATCGGATTACGGCTTGCCTTTACATTTCCCTGATGAGGTAGAAGCCGCAGCTGCAGCCATCGATCAACGCATCACAGAAAAAGAAATTAAGAAAAGGAGAGATTTTAGATCTACCCTCACCTTTACCATAGATCCTAAAACAGCAAAAGACTTTGATGATGCGCTTTCTTTTAAAGTACTTGAAGAGGATTTGTTTGAAATTGGGATTCACATTGCTGACGTCTCTCACTATGTTCAACCCAATAGTATTCTCGATCGAGAAGCGTTAGATCGAGCAACATCAGTCTATCTTGTAGATCGTGTTGTTCCCATGCTGCCAGAAGTTCTTTCAAATGGCGTTTGTTCATTACGTCCACATGAAGAGAAGTATACTTTTTCTGCTGTCTTTCAACTCAACGCAAAAGGAGAATTAAAAAATGAGTGGTTTGGAAAAACAGTCATTTATTCCGATCACCGTTTTGCTTATGAAGAAGCACAAGATATTATCGAGACACAAACTCCTATTGTATCCGAAAAACACTCTTTACGGGAGGGATCTTACACCGTTGATGATGCTACCTTTACTGCTATTATTACCCTAGATAAAATCGCTAAAAACCTTCGTAAAGCCCGGATGAAAAATGGCGCAATTTCTTTTGACCGTGTAGAAGTGAATTTTAATCTAAAAGAAGATAACACCCCAGAGAGTGTCTTTTTTAAAACGTCAAAAGACGCGAATAAATTAATAGAAGAGTTTATGCTTTTAGCCAATAAACAAGTGGCGCGTTTTGCTGGTAAAAGAGAGAGGCCCTTGCCAATGGTGTATCGCGTTCACGACGAACCCGATCCTGATAAATTAAATAACCTACAAATGGTTGTGGCCGGTTTTGGTTATCAATTAAATTTAAAAACAAAGAACGTTAGTCAATCGATCAACAAATTATTATTAGCTACCCAGGGGAAACAAGAACAAAATATGATTGATACCCTCACCATTCGTTGTATGAGTAAGGCAGAATATACCACGCAAAATATCGGTCACTATGGGTTAGCCTTTGATTATTATGCTCATTTTACTTCTCCTATTCGTCGTTACCCAGATGTAATGGTTCATCGCTTATTAGAACAACACATTAATAAAACACAAACAGCTACCCTGGAATTACTTGAAGAAGCCTCAACTCATTCTTCTCAACGCGAACAGCTAGCCACAAAAGCAGAACGCGACTCCATAAAATTTATGCAAATTAAATTCATGGAAAATCATCTTGGGGAAGCCTTTGAAGGCGTTATTTCTGGGGTGACAGAACGTGGTATTTATGTTGAAATCGTTGAGAATAAATGTGAAGGAATGGTACGAATAAAAGATGTTCCTGGGGATTACTTCTTTTTTGATGAACGCAACCATGCTCTCGTGGGCGAGCGAACAAAGAAAGTTTATCAATTAGGGGATCTTGTTACTGTTGAAGTAGCAAAAGCAGATCTTATCAAACGTCACCTGGATTTCACCCTTGTGCCTGAGGACGAATAATTGTATCTTTAAAATTAAATCCTTTTCTATTATGAAAAAACTGCTTAGCCTCTTACTGATTTTTTCTAGTGTAACCCTTGCCGCTCAAGCGTCTAAAGAAGTTGCTATTTCTCCCTTTTTAGGACTAAAAGTATATTCTGGAATTCATGTTAAATTAATTCCTTCTGATACCAATAAAATGGTGATAACGGGAGAAAATATTGAAACGGTCGTCTTCACCCTTAAAAAGGATGTTCTTAAAATTAGACATAGTATCGATCAATTATTAAATCCATCAGCAACCTATGTTGAGGTTTATTTTACCGAAGAGTTAGACGCAATTCAAAGTTACCAAGGAAGTACCGTAGAATCAAAAGCAGAATTAACCACCACAAGTATTATTTTAAAAGTGCAAGAGGGTTCCAAACAAAACCTAAACTTAACAGCAGAGAAAATAGAATCTCGTGTTAATTCTGGAGGTCTACTCAATATTCAAGGTAAAGCTACTTCCCATCGCCTATCAATATTAGGTGGAGGAATTTGCGAAGGGGAGGATTTATTGACCGAACAAACAACGGTTAAAGTCACCGCAGGAGGTGTCGCTTATATTCACGCGACCGAATTATTAGAAGCAACGGTAAGTGTAGGTGGCACTGTTCGAATTCACGGCCAACCCACAAAATTAGTTCGCAAAAAGCTCATAGGGGGAACTATTGTAGAAATGAACTAATAAAAAAACCCATCAAAACGATGGGTTATAAAGAGGCACCGAGCGGATTCGAACCGCTGTACAAGCTTTTGCAGAGCTCTGCCTAGCCACTCGGCCACGGTGCCATGCTGCAAAAATACATTTTTTATTCTTTAAAGCGTACTTCTTTTTCCTTTTCGTTCAACACTCACATAAGCAACATTTCCTCCAATAGGTGGGTTGAGTTTTTGTACTTCTATTTGTACCTCTTCTACACTAGGGTGTTCATTTAATACGCGATCGATAATGCGTTGAACAACATTTTCTAGGAGCTTAGCACGAATCATCATTTCCTCAAAAACAATCGTATAAATAGCAACATAATCCACAGTGTCCCTTAGATCATCTGTTTGGGCAGACCGACTTAAATCGGTTTTGATTAAAGCATTGACAATATAATCACTCCCTATTTTTGCTTCTTCTTCCATGCAACCATGATTCGTGTGGATCATGATATTTTGTACGCGTATAATTCCCATAATTTTTTCTCAAAGATATAAAGTCATGCATTAATCTTAAGCCCCTTTCTTTTTAATATCTTTGCCAAAAGTTTTTTTATGTCAGAAGAAAAAGCACCTTTACACTTTATTGAGCACATCATAGAGGAAGATTTAGCAAACGGTTTTAATCCACAAAAAATTCGCTTTCGTTTCCCTCCAGAACCCAATGGTTTTCTTCACGTAGGACATTTAAAAGCGATTGCATTAAATTTCAATCTAGGCGCACGTTATAACGCTCCAGTAAACTTGCGTTTTGATGATACAAACCCTGTCAAAGAGAACCAGGTTTTTGTCGATGCCATTAAAGAAAATATCGCATGGTTAGGGTATCAGTGGGATAAAGAGTGTTATGCTTCAGACTATTTTGAACAACTCTACCAATGGGCCATTCACCTCATTAAAGAAGGGAAGGCCTATGTCGATCCACAAGATTCTTCTACCATAGCAGCTCAAAAAGGGACCCCTACTCAAGCTGGAACCAATAGTCCCTATCGCGATCGTCCAGTAGAGGAGAACCTTCGTTTATTTGAAGAAATGAAAGCAGGAAAACATCCTGAAGGTTCTCAAGTTCTTCGTGCAAAAATCGACATGAGTTCTCCCAATATGCTGTTACGTGATCCAGTCATGTACCGTATATTATTTAAGCATCACCATCGTACAGGAGATGCGTGGTGCATTTATCCAATGTATGACTGGACTCATGGGGAGTCGGATTATATAGAACAAGTATCTCATTCTTTGTGTACGCTTGAATTTAAGCCCCATAGAGCGCTTTATGATTGGTTTTTAGACCAACTCCCCGCTTCTACTAATTTACGTCCTTACCAGCGCGAATTTGCCCGTCTTAACCTTTCTTATACCGTAACGTCTAAACGCAAACTAGCACAACTAGTAGAAGAGCAGCATGTCAATGGATGGGACGATCCTCGAATGCCAACGATTTCTGGGATGCGAAGAAGAGGGTATCCACCACAAGCTTTAATCAACTTTGTTACTACTGCGGGTATTTCTAAAAGAGAGAATGTAATTGATGTTTCTTTATTAGAATATTGTGTTCGTGAAGAACTCAATAAAACAGCTCCTAGGGTCATGGCAGTGGTTAACCCTATAAAATTGATTATTACAAATTACCCGGATAATCAAACTGAAGAATTAGACGCAATAAACAACCCAGAAGATGCTTCTCAAGGCGCGAGAAAAATACCATTTTCAAAAGAACTTTACATTGAACGTGAAGATTTTAAAGAGGAGGCAAACCGAAAATTTTTCCGCCTAACGCTCGGGAAAGAAGTTCGTTTAAAAAATGCTTATATCATCAAGGGAGAAAGTGTCATCAAAGATGAAGATGGGACCATTACAGCAATTCACTGCACCTATGATCCCGATAGCAAAAGCGGATCAGGTTCTGAAGCGAGTATGCGAAAAGTAAAAGGGACCATTCATTGGGTAAGCGCTGCGCACGCACTAGACGCAACAGTTAAAAATTATGACCGTCTATTTAATGATGAAAGCCCAGACCAACACAAAGACAAATCCTTTTTAGATTTTGTTAATCCTGATTCTCTTACAATACAACAGGCTAAGGTAGAACCATCATTAGCTGCTTTAACGCAGGGAGAACGCGTTCAGTTTCAACGGTTGGGTTACTTTACTTTAGATGATGCTGCAACTGCAGAAGTATTGGTGTTCAATAAAATTGTTGGCTTACGCGATACTTGGGCTAAGAAGCAGTAGGGTTCCCCCCTTTTTTCTTCTTGTTGTGTTCTTTCATCGCTTCCCCTATTTGGTTACTTGCTGTAAAAGAGGCCACCATATTATTTAACATATCACTCCCTGCTTGTGGCGAATTAGGCAACAAAATTAGGTTGCTATTTGTTTCTTCTCCGATGGATTGAAGGGTATCATAATGTTGTGTTACAACAATCAAAGCAGAAGCTTCCTGTGAATTAATTCCTACATTATTGAGCACGTCAACCGACTCTTCTAATCCCCTTGCTATTTCTCTACGTTGATCGGCAATTCCTTGTCCTTGTAGTCGTTTACTTTCGGCTTCAGCTTTTGCTTTTTCAACGATTAAGATACGTGCTGCGTCTCCTTCGTATTGTGCGGCTACCTTTTCACGTTCAGCAGCGTTGATACGGTTCATGGCTTCTTTCACTTGTTGATCGGGATCAATGTCGGTAACCAACGCTTTAATGATGTCATATCCGTAGTTGATCATCGCATCATTTAATTCACCTTTAACAGCATTAGCAATATCATCTTTTTTCTCAAAGACATCGTCTAATTTCATTTTGGGAACCTCGGCACGTACTACATCAAATACATAAGACGTAATTTGATCTTGTGGGTAGTCCAGTTTATAAAAGGCATCATAAACCTTTTCGGGTAGCACCTTATATTGTACCGACACTTTCAATTTTACAAATACATCGTCTTTTGTTTTTGTTTCAACAATCACATCTAATTGTAGAATCTTTAAACTCAACCTTCCTGCGATACGATCAATCAGAGGAATTTTTATGTGTAATCCTGGTTTACGAATGATTAAAAACCTACCGAAGCGTTCAATTACGGCAGCGGTTTGTTGTTTCACAATAAATAGTCCAGAAAGAATAATTAGGACTAGAAAAAATAATAAGAGGGAGGTTGTAATGCTCATTTGGGTAGTTTTAAAGTTTACTCATTAGACGGTCTAATCGTTCTAAAGTTACATCTTTTCCAATAATGTCAACCAAAGGCAGTAAATCTGGTCCAGAAAGTCCACCCACAACAGCAACTCGAAGCACTTGCATAATTCCGCCTAAACCAATAGAATGCTCTTTGCCGACCTCCTGCATGTATTCTTTCAATTGAGTTATATCCCTCTTTGATAGACCCTCTTTGAGTAATGTAATGATCGTTGGAACATCTTGTTTCATGATACGCTTTAGTGATTTTTCATCATACTGTTGGGGATTTTCAATAAAGCAACTCATTTCTTTATCTATGTCACTCATCAATACAAATCTTTCTTTTACTAAATCAACGGCTTTTTCTGTTTTATCTCCTAGCTTTTCGACCACCTCATTAAAGTATCCTGGATAACGAGTGATTAATTCACTTGATGTGAAGTTTACTAAATGCTGCTGGTTGACCCATTTTGCTTTTTCATAATCAAAACGCGCCCCACCCTTTTGGATGTTTTCTACAGCAAAGCTACTTTCCATTTCTTTCAAGCTCAGAATTTCTTTTTCTCCTAAACTCCACCCTAATTGTGCAATATAATTGAGGTGCGCTTCCGCCAAGAATCCATTTTCCTTATATCCACTTGAATCATTCCATGCCAGAGGAAATACAGGGTAGCCGTTTTTATCGCCATCTCGCTTACTCAATTTCCCTTTCCCAGACGGGTTTAATATCAGGGGGAGATGCATGAACTTTGGCGCTTGCCATTCAAATGCATCATATAATAATTGATGAATGGGTAAAGAAGGAAGCCATTCTTCCCCTCGTATAACGGTTGTGATTTTCATTAAATGATCATCCACCACATTTGCGAAATGGTAGGTGGGCATCCCGTCTTTCTTCATGAGTATTTTATCCTCTAATTCCTGGGAATTTACACGAACAATTCCTCGCACAAGATCACTACAGACGACTTCCTTGTTTGCTTCAACATTCAAACGTATTACATAATCACCTTGATCGATGAGTTTTTGGGTTTCCTCTTCTGTTAATGAAAGACTATTCCTAAAATTTTTTCTATTTTCAGCATTGTATTTAAAGCCTCCTTTTGTACGCTCAGCTTCTTCCCTTGCATCTTTCAATTCCTCAGCTGAATCGAACGCATAGTAGGCACCCCCTTTCTCGATGAGTTTTTTTATATAGTCCTGATAGATTGCTTTACGCTCGCTTTGTCGATAGGGTCCATATTTCCCTCCCTTTATAGGGTCTTCATCAGGAGAAATTCCACACCAGGCTAAGCTGTCTTGTATATAGGCTTCACTATTGTCAACCTTTCTATTTTGATCGGTGTCCTCAATACGTAAGACAAAAACCCCATCATTTTTTCTAGCGTATAAATAATTGAACAATGCAGTTCGCAAACCACCGATGTGCAGTGGTCCTGTTGGGCTGGGTGCGAATCGAACTCTTTCCATTAGCTTTAAATTTCTGCAAAGATACATTGGTGAGATGGAAGCATCCTACTTCTTTGGCTATATTTGCACCAGCAATGATTGTCTTTAATAATTTACCGAAGAATAGTGTCAAGGAGAGCGATCTCCTAGCATGGATGAGTGAGCTGTTTGCTCACTACAACCAAAGGGCTAAGTTATTGGTGTATAATTTCGTGTCGGAAGAAGAGCTGTTGGCTATGAATCAAACCTATTTAGATCACAACACCCATACTGATATCATCACTTTTTCCTATCACACAACCCCTCTTGAGGCAGAAGTCTTTATTTCCTCTCTCAGGATGATAGAAAACGCCAAAGAATTTAGACAAACATCTGAAAATGAAATGATTAGATTAATTTCACATGGTTTTTTACATTCCATAGGTTACCATGATAAAACTAATGAAGAAAAATCAATCATGACCCAAGAAGAAGACCGTTGTATTAAGATGTTCCACGTGAAACAAATGAAGAATGTTTAAGAATGAATATGATGTTATTGTTGTAGGGGGCGGTCATGCTGGCGCAGAGGCCGCAGCCGCAGCTGCCAACATGGGAAGTAAGACCCTGCTGGTGACCATGAACCTGCAAAACATTGCTCAAATGTCTTGCAACCCTGCAATGGGTGGAATAGCGAAAGGCCAAATTATTTGTGAGATCGATGCCATGGGTGGTTATAGCGGTATTGTCTCGGATAAATCAGCGATTCAATTCAAGATGCTGAATCGTTCTAAAGGTCCAGCTATGTGGAGTCCAAGGGTTCAATCCGACCGGATGCTCTTCGCTCAAACTTGGCGTGAAATGCTTGAACAAACCCCCCTACTCGATTTTTATCAAGAAATGGTTACTGATCTTATTTTTGATAAAGATACAATAACCGGTGTCGTCACTAGTACCGGGATTTCCATTCGTGCTAAATCTGTTGTTTTAACAAACGGCACCTTTCTTAATGGACTTATTCATATTGGGGAGAAAAACTTTGGTGGTGGCCGTGCAGGTGAAAGCGCCGCTACAGGTCTCACGGCAACACTTCAATCCAAAGGGTTTAGTTCCGGCCGCATGAAAACAGGAACCCCGCCTCGTGTAGACGGACGCTCCTTGGACTTTTCAAAAATGGAAGAACAACCTGGAGATGCTGTTCCAGACAAATTTTCTTATTTAGATCTAACAGCTCCGTTAACACAACAACGTTCTTGTCATATTACTTATACGTCAGAAGAGGTTCATGATATGCTTCGTTCGGGTTTTGATCGTTCACCCATGTTCAATGGTGCTATAAAAAGTACCGGCCCGCGTTATTGTCCCTCTATCGAAGACAAGATCAATCGTTTTGCTGATAAAAACCGACACCAAATTTTTGTCGAGCCCGAGGGCTGGAATACCATTGAATATTACATTAACGGCTTTTCAACCTCTTTACCTCAAGACGTTCAATTTGACGCCCTACAAAAAGTCAAAGGTTTTGAAAATGTAAAATTTTTCCGTCCAGGCTACGCTATCGAGTATGATTATTTCCCTCCCACTCAACTTACTCATAGCCTCGAGACAAAGCTTGTCAAAGGCTTGTTTTTTGCCGGACAAATCAATGGAACAACAGGTTACGAAGAAGCTGCAGCTCAAGGGATGATGGCTGGAATTAATGCGCACCTATACCATAAAGGCGAACAGGCTTTCACTCTTCAACGCAACGAGGCTTATATTGGTGTATTGATTGACGACCTCATCACTAAAGGAACAGAAGAACCCTATCGCATGTTTACCAGTCGAGCCGAATATCGAACTCTGCTGCGTCAGGACAATGCTGATTTACGCCTTACAGAAAAAGCGTTTGAATTAGGCCTTGCCAAAGAAGAGCGTCTTCATGCTGTTCAAACCAAAAAAGAACAAACGGCACTCTTAAGAGACTTCTATGAAAAAACAAGCATAACGCCTGAAGAAGCCAATCCCTTTCTTTTAGAAAAAAATTCGGCGCCGATCAAACAGTCTCAGAAAATGGCCAAGGTCTATGCACGTCCCAACATTTCTTTTAATGAAATTGTTAGTGTTAAAAAAGTGAGCGATTTTATAGCAGAACAATCCATCTCAAAAGCAGTTCATGAGCAGGTCGAAATCCAGATCAAATATTCAGGATACATCGACAAGGAAAAACTCAATGCTGACAAATTGAGTCGTTTAGAAGCGGTCAAAATTCCAGCTGATTTTGATTATCATGCCTTGGCTTCTCTATCGCACGAAGCCAAAGAGAAACTATCCAATATTCAACCTAAAACCATCTCACAAGCCTCAAGAATTAGCGGAATTAATCCTAGTGATATTTCCGTCCTTTTGGTTAAGCTGGGTCGTTAATGTTTCACGTGGAACCAAAACAACAACAAACAACCCTAGCCAGGACAAAAGACTTTTTAGTCTCGGGAGAATGCTTTGATGTCGTCTTAAATCAAGCAACTCAAATAGCCAGGACTCACCCTCAGCCTGCAAAAGAAAAGCTTCAGCACTATTATGCCTCCGAGGAGTATATCTCGCATGGAAACCAAAGGAAAACGGCGCTCGATTATATTTATGCCTTTGTACAACAACTTATGTTGGGTCAAAAGCAACGTTGGATAAAGCAAGAGAAAAAAGGAACAACCTATTTAGACATCGGCTGTGGAACGGGCGCTCTAGTCCATTATCTGGCCAATTACAATTGGGAGGTCTATGGCGTTGAACCCAGTAAAAAAGCCAGGAGCTTTTCAGCCATCCCAGAACGGATTTATTCCAGTCTTGAAGAACTTCCGATAAAACAGGTTGATGTGATAGCCCTTTGGCATGTGTTAGAGCATTTGCCTCAGCCCGAAGAGGCGATAAAAGAATATTTTGATCGACTCGACGCAGATGGCCGACTGTTTCTTGCTCTTCCCAATTTCAACTCTTTTGATGCGTCCTACTATGCGCATCATTGGGCGGCTTATGATGTGCCAAGGCATTTATGGCATTTCTCGGCTAGCGGAATAATTGAGCTGTGTAAAAAAAACGGTTTTGATTTTATTAGATCAAAACCCTTGCTATTTGATGCCTTCTATGTGAGTTATTTGTCCGAACAACACCGTGGAAGTAAGTTCCCTTTTATCAAAGGAATCTGTGTGGGACTGTGGTCAAATCTAAAAGCACTATTTACGCAAGAATATTCTTCTAAGCTTTACATTTTTAAAAAGCACGCCTAGGCTTCTTTTGTATTTAAAAGTCGACTCAACGACAAACAGAAATCTGCAAACAACAATTTCCCATTTGCATTTCGTTCAACCGCATAGATACTTTCGTTAAATAAGGTCACAAGTGCAGCCGCATTTTTGCTGTGGACAAAAGGAGCAAATTTTTCTAAGGAGAAGTCGTTTTTGGGAAGATAGGTAACCATTTCCGGACTTTGGTAAGACAGTAGTAATGCTTGACGGATAAAACTCAATCCAAAATGTAAAAATTGTTTTTGAAGAGGACGTCCCATTTGTCCCATGCGATTCGACCATTGCATAAGCTCAATTCCAATTGCTTTATTTCCTCGAGCCCGAAAAGAACAACGCAGGCAGTCGATTAATAGCGCTTCAAGTTCTTTTGTGTTTGAAGCCGAAGAAAGTAGCCTTTCTGCTATTGCTAAATTTCCTTCTGCCTCTACCATGATTTGTTTGGCCTCCTCTGCAGTGCAGCCTTGCTTCAATAAGTGGTCCTCAATATCTTTTGGTTTGATGGGAGGTAGTTCGATGATTTGGCATCGTGAACGGATGGTACTGATAAGATCATTGACATCTGTTGCTACAAAAATAAAGTAAGTATTGGCCGGTGGCTCTTCAATTAATTTTAATAATTTGTTGGCCGCATCGTGATTCAATCGTTCTACTCCCCATAAAACAGCAACTTTATTTTTTCCCAGGTACGCTTTTAATGACAAACTCTTGCGTAAGAGATCGGCTTCTTCAACCCCAATATTTCCCTGTTTGTTTTCTGAACCAATTTTTGCGAGCCATTGTGATAAAGGTTGATAAAGATCATTTTCAATAAACGACGACCATTCCTCACGATAATCTTTACAAAGGGGCTTAGTTTTGACATTTTCTGTCGTTGTTACAGGATAAACCCATTGTAAATCAGGATGTTGCATTGCTTTTTCGTGAGAATCGGGTATTTCGTCCCACAGTAAGGAAAGTGCGCATTCAAGCGCAAGAGCGAGACCACCTCTCCCCCCTTGATCAATAAAGCACTGTGCATGAGGAACTTGACCCTTTTCAAAAGCAGCAATTAATGCGTTTTTTGTGTTTTCTTGCCCTAAACTGTACGGAAATTGCATGCCCAAAGATAATTTTTTTCCTTGGTCAATGCTTTCATCTTACCAAATTATAGGCGCCTTAAAAAATTAATATGGCTACCTTTGGGAAAAATTTATTTTTCATGATTTCTCTAAGCCAACTTGATCTAAACAACAAAAAAGCCATTATCCGTGTTGATTTTAATGTTCCCTTAAATGAAAATAAAGAGGTAACAGATAGCACGCGCATCTTAGCCGCAAAACCAACAATTGATGCAGTATTAGCTGCTGGTGGAAGTTGTATTTTAATGTCTCACTTGGGTCGACCAAAAGGGATAACACCAGATTTATCGCTACAACACATCGTTTCCAAAGTGGAGGAGATTTTGGGTAAAACGATCCTTTTCGCCACCGATACCATTGGCTCAGATGCACAAGAGAAAGCGGCGGCCTTAAAACCTGGGGAACTATTATTACTCGAAAACCTTCGTTTTCACGATGAAGAAACAGCAGGAGATGAAGGCTTTGCGCAAGCCTTAGCTGCTTTAGCCGATGTGTATATCAATGACGCCTTTGGCACAGCACACCGTGCGCACGCCTCTACCACCATTATTGCTCAATTCTTTGATCAAAACAAGGCGGTGGGGAAACTTTTAGAAAAAGAAATTGTGGCCATTGATAAAGTTTTAACCAGTGGAGAGCAACCTGTTTTAGCCATCTTAGGTGGATCAAAAGTATCTTCAAAAATCACCATCATTGAAAACATTCTTGATAAAGTTGATCACCTCATTATAGGCGGAGGAATGGCCTATACTTTTATCAAGGCACAAGGGGGAAGAGTTGGAAATTCAATTTGTGAAGACGATTATCTTGACTACACCCTAGAATTGATGGCAAAAGCCAAAGAGAAAAACGTTCAGATTCACCTCCCAGTAGATGTTATCGCAACGACAGCTTTTTCAAACGAATCAGAACGCAAAACATTAAATATCAATAACATAGAAGATGGATGGGAAGGGCTTGATGCTGGTCCTCAATCGCTGGCTAACTTCAAAGAAATTGTGTTAAAGTCCAAAACCATCTTGTGGAATGGTCCATTAGGGGTATTTGAATTTTCGAACTTTGCTAATGGGACAATCGAATTAGGCACGTTTATTGCCGAAAGCACTGCTGCTGGTGCCTTTTCCCTTGTTGGAGGAGGAGATTCTGTTGCTGCAGTAAAGCAGTTTGGTTTTGCCGAAAAGGTAAGTTATGTTTCCACAGGTGGTGGAGCCATGTTAGAATGCCTAGAAGGAAAAACCCTTCCAGGGATTGCCGCGTTAAAAAATTAATTCATGAAAAAGCTTCTTCTTCTCAGTTGCATCATCACCCTTTTTGCTTGTGATGATAAAAAGCCACAAGCCTTTGTCCCCGACTCAAGCGGGAACATTAATCACCTCACTGTGGTGATGAAAAAGAGTGCGTGGAATGGATCTTTAGGTGCTGTTGTGAGGAGCGAAATAGCAACGATTTATGAAGGTTTACCGCTGGATGAACCGCGCTTTACTTTGCGTCATTTAGCCCCGCAAGCCTTTTCTGGTTTTGGGCGAAATGGGCGAAACATTCTTTGGTTTAGAAAAGATAGCTTAAACAAATTTCAGCTGGTTCAAAATCAATTTGCTCGACCGCAAATTCTTGCGATTGTTCAAGGAGAAGATGAAGAGGTAATGGCAGAGTATATTCGAGAAAATGCCCCTTTGTTGATAGGTTCATTCCAAGAAAATGAGCGGAAGGAAAAGATTAGAAGAATGCGTAAATCGTTGAATAAGGACAGGGATTTACAGGAGAAGTTTGGGATAGCATTAACCTATCCCACTGCGTATAAAACAGTAAAGGACAGTCTCAATTTTATTTGGATTGAGAAGCCAATTCAAAAGGGAAGCATGAATCTTATTGCTTATACTTTGCCAGAAAAGACCTTTGCTCAACCCAGCTTAAAACGCTTTATTGCAATTAGGGACTCCATAGGGAAAGCACATATTCCAGGGAGATTGCCAAAATCACATATGATTACCGAAGCGGCCTATCGTCCATACTTTTATAAAACAAAACTTGCAGGACAAACCGCCTACCTCACGAAAGGCATGTGGGAAGTCAAAAAAGATTTTATGGCTGGACCGTTTGTAAACTATATTCTACAGGACAGTTTGACAAAAGAGTGGCTGGTGGTAGAGGGGTTTGCTTTTGCGCCGTCGGTTTCAAAGCGAGATTATATGTTTGAACTCAACAGTATCCTCTCTACATTGACGTTTAAAAGAAGCGAATAATTACTCTTCTTTTTTTGCTTGCTCTTCCTCTTCTTCCTTGGTTGCTTTTTTGAATTCTTTAATTCCGCTTCCAAGGCCACGCATTAATTCTGGAATTTTTCTTCCGCCAAAAAGGAGCAGAACAATAATCAAAATTAAGATGACTTGTTGTGGGCCGATTGCCCCGAAAAAAATGCTTGCACTAATCATAAGGAATGCTTTTGAGCAAATGTAAACAATATTTTAACGCTTCTAAAGTGATTTGAACGGAGAAAGGCAGAATTATTCCCACAAGGAATTTCTATATTTGTGTGGAATGAAAAAAGAAACCAGTCGCCGCAAAAGAATAAAGAAAAAACTGCTGAGCCGTTATCGCTTAGTGATTCTTAATGAGGAGACCTTTGAAGAGCAACTTTACTTTCGGTTAACGCGCTTAAACGTCATCATCATTACCACCTTTATTTTTGCCCTTTTATTTACAGGAACAATAGCATTGGTCTCTTATACCCCTATAAAAGAGTATATTCCAGGCTATGCTTCTACCAAAATGCGAAAACAAGCCGCAGAAAATGCGTTTAAGTTGGACTCTTTGATGAACGTTTATCGTCAATCCAATCAACAATTAGGGGCAATTAGAAAAGTATTAACGGGAAAAGTGGACATTGAAGAACTAAAGGAAAGCGCTTTTCAACGCGATACACAAGATCTTCAAGAAAGAAGCATTCCAAAACGCAGCAAACAAGATTCTCTTTTACGCTCCCTCGTAGAGCGAGAAGACAAATATTCGGTTGATTTAACGGGGAGTAATAAAGTAGATTTTGTGCTTTATCCCCCTGCTACAGGGAACCTTTCCCAGCGATATGACTTGGTCAATAAACATTATGCGGTGGATGTTGTATTGAATGAAAACGCACCCATTAAGGCTGTTGCTGAAGGGACCGTGGTGTTTTCAGAATGGACGGCAGATACGGGATATGTCATCATCATCGAGCATCCTTATGGCTTATTATCGGCCTATAAACACAATGCCTCATTGAGTAAATCACAAGGCGAAAGTGTCGCAGCAGGTGAAGTCATTGCCACGGCTGGAAATACAGGAGAATTTTCAACGGGCTACCATTTACATTTTGAGCTGTGGAGTGATGGTTTTCCCATGAACCCCGAAAACTTTATTGATTTTTCAGAAAATTAAACATGAAAGAATTTGCCGCAAAACTCTTTGCACGCTATATCGTTTTTAAGAATAAGCGATGGAAAGACAAGCCTATAGCAGCACAAAAAAGGACTTTTAATACCCTGCTTCATCAGGGGAGAAAAACCCGTTTTGGTCAAGACCATAATTTTGATCAGATTCATGATTATGCCAGCTTTAAAAAACAGGTTCCTGTTAGGGATTATGAAGGACACCGTCCCTATGTGGAAAAAATCATTGAAGGGGAACAAGATGTTCTTTGGCCTGGAAGGCCATTGTATTGGTCAAAAACAAGTGGCACCACCTCTGGCGCAAAGTATATCCCTATTTCAAAGGAATCAATGCCTACCCACATTACCGCTGCACGAGACGCCTTATTGACCTATATCAACGAAACGGGAAGCGCCGATTTTTTATCTGGAAAACAGATCTTTTTGCAAGGAAACCCAACTCTTGAAGAAAAAGGCGGAATTGCTTTGGGAAGATTATCAGGCATTGTAGCCCATTATGTCCCGTCCTATTTACAAAGCAGTCGAATGCCCAGCTGGGAGACAAATTGTATTGAAGACTGGGAAGAAAAAGTCGATGCTGTAGTAGAAGAAACCTTGCCCGAAAAAATGACGCTCATAGGCGGAATTCCCTCCTGGGTACAAATGTATTTTGAAAAAATAAATGCTAAAAAAGGAACGACAGTAAGCGAGGTTTTTCCAGACTTTTCCCTTTTTGTGTATGGCGGAGTGAATTTTGAACCCTATCGAGCGGTGTTTAAAAAGTTAATCGGGAAACAGGTTGATACCATTGAGCTTTTCCCCGCTTCTGAAGGGTTTTTTGCCTACCAAGATCAGCAAAACAAAGAAGGCTTATTGCTCTTACTCAACAATGGAATTTTTTATGAATTTATTCCAGTAGATCGTTTCGGGGAAGAAAACCCACCGCGTTATTCGCTTGAAGAGGTAAAAATAGGCGTTAATTATGTCTTGATTCTTTCCACCACAGCAGGCTTGTGGGCGTATAACATTGGAGATACGGTACGCTTTGTTTCTACAGCCCCCTATCGACTTGTGGTTACAGGGAGAGTAAAACACTTTATTTCTGCCTTTGGGGAACACGTTATCGGGAAAGAAGTTGAAACGGCGTTGAAAGAAGCAACACTAAACACTCCCATTCAAGTCAAAGAGTTTACAGTTGCCCCTCAAGTAAACCCAAAACAAGGACTACCCTATCACGAATGGCTCATCGAATTTGAGGTACCCCCAGAAAACATGGAAACCTTTGAAGCAGCATTAGATGCAAAAATGGAAGGGCAAAATATTTATTACCAAGATCTAATAAAAGGAAATGTTCTGCGCACATTAAAAGTGACGCCAGTGGTCAAAAATGGGTTCCAAAGTTATATGAAATCCATTGGAAAATTAGGCGGACAAAATAAGGTTCCGCGCTTGTCGAATGACCGCAAAATTGCAGAGGTCTTGCATCAAATCAATCGGGATGAAAAATAAAACCATTTTAATTACTGGGGGCTTGGGCTTTATTGGTGGACACTTTGTCCAGCGGTACCGTCAAGACTATCCAGATATAAAAATGGTGGTGGTGGACAAAAACACCTATGCTGCAGAGATCAACAGGATCACCCCATTTCTTCAAGATGAAAACTTTATCTATCTCGAAGATGACGTTGCCAATAGTTCAAAGATGCATGCGGTTTTTCAAGACCATCAACCAGATGTTGTTCTTCATTTTGCTGCAGAGTCCCATGTGGATAATTCCATAGCGGGCCCCGAAGCGTTTTTGACCACCAATGTTAAAGGGACATTTACCTTACTTGAGGCAGCAAGAAGGCTTTGGCTGGATGCTCCACATCAACTCAAGCCAGCTTTTGAACAAGCCCGTTTTTATCACATCTCGACCGATGAGGTTTTTGGTTCTTTGGGCGAAAAAGGCGCTTTCAACGAGCAATCCAATTATGCCCCAAATAGCCCATACAGCGCCTCAAAAGCTGCAGCAGACCATTGGGTGAGGAGCTATTACCACACCTATGGACTTCCCACCCTACTTTCACAATGCTCTAATAATTATGGCCCATATCAGCATAGTGAAAAATTAATCCCAACGGTAATTAGAACGGCACTTCAAGGGCGCCCTATTCCCCTTTATGGAGATGGAAAAAACAGAAGAGACTGGCTTTATGTTGAAGATCATTGCGACGCGATCTTAACGGTTCTTCAGCAAGCAGAACCTGGAGAAAGCTATACCATTGGGGGGGGAGAAGAACGCGACAATTTAAGCCTTTGTAAAAACATTTTGTCTTTGCTTGACCAGCTTCAACCCAAAAAAGACAAATCCTCCTACCTACAACAAATTTCTTTTGTACAAGATCGTCCAGGACACGATTTTCGCTATGCGATAGATGCTTCGAAAATTAAAACGACTCTTGGGTGGGCCCCTCAACATTCCTTTGAAACGGCATTGCAAAAAACCGTTGTATATTACTTAAAGAAATTCAATCAAGTATGAAAGGAATTGTTCTTGCAGGAGGAAAAGGGACGCGTTTACATCCTTTAACACAATCGGTGAGCAAACAATTGCTGCCGATTTATGACAAACCCATGATCTATTACCCCCTCAGCACACTAATATGCGCTGGGATTAGAGAAATTTTAATCATTTCCACACCAGAAGATCTTCCATTATTTGAACGATTGCTGGGAAATGGATCACAATGGGGCTGTAGCTTTTCTTATGCTGCGCAAGCGCATCCAAAGGGACTTGCAGAGGCCTTTCTCATAGGTGAGCAATTTATTGACAATCAACCGGTTACTTTAATCCTAGGAGACAACCTATTTCATGGAACAAAAGTAATTCAACAAATAGGAGAGCACAATTCATCCCATGGGGCTCATATATATGCGTATCAAGTTAAAGATCCGCAACGTTATGGGGTAGTTGAGTTTGATGCATCAAATCAAGTGTTGAGTATTGAAGAAAAACCCCAAAATCCAAAATCCAATTACGTGATTCCAGGCATTTATCACTATGATAAAACAGTGGTTGAAAAGGCGAAATCACTTTCCCCTTCGGCACGAGGAGAGCTTGAAATCACAGACATTAATAAAGCTTATTTCGCCGAGGGAAGAATCCAACTAAGTCCTCTAGAAAACGGCGCAGTATGGCTAGACACGGGAACGATTGAGTCGTTAATGGAGGCGAGTCAATATGTGCAAGCCATTCAATCCCGCCAAGGGGTTTTAGTGGGCTCCCCAGAAATTGCCGCTTATACGACCAATGCAATTTCGCAAAAACAATTGCTAGCCTTGGCAAAGAAAGCACAAAACAGCAGTTATGCAGAAGCCATACAATCTCTTGCCACCTTATGAAATTCACCCCCACTGATTTAGCCGGCTGCTGGACCATTAGCCCAAAGCACTTTCAAGACGAGCGAGGACGTTTTATGGAAACCTATAAGGCGGCTCTTTTTCAACATAAAATAGGTGAAGTTGATTTTATTCAAGACAATGAAGCCGTCTCGTCTTATGGCGTCATTAGAGGATTACATTTTCAAAAAGGAAATGACGCACAGGCAAAATTGATTCGGGTAGTGCAGGGAAGCATTGTGGACATTGTCGTTGATTTACGCCCTTCGTCCCCAACTTATTTAAGACAATACCGCATTGAGCTTAGTGCCGAAAACAAAAAACAACTTTATGTGCCAAAGGGTTTTGCTCATGGCTATGCCGTGACAAGCAGTCAAGCCATTGTCACATATAAAGTTGACGCCCCCTACAACCCAGCAGCCGAAGGAGGAATATCCCCTCGCGACCCCCACTTTTCTTTCGATTGGGGTGTGCCCATTGAAGATCAGCAAATCAACGATAGGGACTTAAATTGGCCAAATCATGTCACAGAATAAACCGCTTATTTTAGTTACTGGCGCAACGGGACAATTGGGAACAACCCTAGCGCAAAAAGCACAAAAAGCAGCACACATTCAATGGGTGTTTTGTTCAAAAGAAGACATGGACCTTTGTGACACAAAACAAGTGGCAGCTATTTTTGAACAGTATCGTCCAGACTATTGCATTAACACGGCCGCTTTTACAAATGTTCGTCGTGCTGAAGAGCACCCACAAAAAGCAAAGGCCGTCAATGTTGACGGAGTGATGCGTCTTATTGAACAATGTAATCGACACAACACTTGTTTACTTCACCTTTCAACCGATTATGTGTTTGATGGTTTACAATCCCATCCCTACATTGAAAGCGACCCTGTCAACCCCATTAATGTCTATGGAAAAACAAAGGCCGCTGGTGAGCAGCTCCTTTTGGCACAGGCGAATCAATACTATATCATACGCACCGCATGGTTGTATGCTAAAACGCATGGGCAAAATTTTTATCGAAGCATTCTTCACAAAGCAATGGCGGGCGAAACCTTGACGGTAGTAAACGATCAAGTAGGATCTCCCACCTCTACCGATGAACTTGCGGATTTTTTACTTCGATTAATTGAAAAATCTCCACCACACGGAATTTATCACTGTGCTGGAAAAGAGGTGATGTCCTGGTACATCTTTGCTAAAGCGATTCTTAAAGCACACCAGTTGAACGTGAAACTAATAGAAGCCACTACCCCACAAGAAGGCCTAAAGCGGCCTCGATACAGTGCCTTGGGAACAACAAAAATCATTTAAATGAACTACGTTGTTATCATTCCCGCACACAATGAGGCCAAACTTCTCCCCGGTTTGTTAGAAAGCCTTTATGCCCAAACCCTTCCTGCAAAAGCAATCATTTTAGTCAACGATCAATCCAGTGACTTAACCCAAACCATCATGCAAGAGGCGGCAAAAAAACACGCAAATACCCGAGTGTTGAATCATCCCTCTTCAAGCGATCATTTACCAGGAGCAAAAGTGGTGAATGCGTTTAATTACGGCTTAAAAGCCATCAATGAGCCCTGGGATGTTTTGGTTAAACTCGATGCTGATCTATTACTTCCCCCTCACTATTTTGAACGCATTGCGAGGGTATTTATAGACCCTAAGGTAGGTATCGCGGGAGGGTTTTGTTATGAAATGAATTCACAGGGGCAATGGAAAAAAAATCACCCCATGCATCAAGATCATGTACGTGGGGCTTTTAAAGCTTACCGAAGAGAATGTTTTGAAGCAATGGGCGGTCTTCGATCGGCAATGGGATGGGATACCGTAGATGAGTTATTAGCCCGTTTTCACGGCTTTTCGGTCAAAACAGTAGAAGAACTAAAGGTGAAACACTTACGCTCCATAGGGAGTCAGTATAAGGTTTCTGCTGCGCAACAACAAGGCAAGGCGTTTTATCAAATGCGATATGGGTCTTTATTGACGTGTTTAGCCAGTTTAAAAAGTGCCTGGCAAAAAAAGTCTTTAGTGTGGGGAATGGGTCTTTTCTTGGGGTATTGTAAAGGGGTCTTTAACAAAACAACTTTTATCGTCTCACAAGAAGAGGGGCAATTTATTCGAGCCTATCGTTGGTCAAAAATACGCCAGCGCTAAATCCGGAAAAAATCATCCCTCTAAAACCCGAGGATGTTTATCTTTGTGACGAAAATTAGCAGCATGAACATATTGATTATCGGCGGAGGCGGAAGAGAACATACCTTTGCGTGGAAAATAGCCCAAAGCCCATTATGCAACGCTTTATTTGTTGCCCCTGGTAACGCAGGTACTGCAGCAATTGCAACAAATTTGCCCCTGGGAGTAAATGATTTTGAGGGAATAAAAGCCGCTGTATTAGAACATTCGATTGAAATGGTCGTCGTGGGTCCAGAAGATCCCTTGGTCAATGGAATTCACGATTTCTTTTTAGGCGATCCCGCGCTGGAGAATGTTGCCGTAATAGGGCCACAAAAAGAAGCGGCTCAATTAGAAGGAAGCAAAGAATTTGCCAAAGAATTCATGCAAGCTCAAAACATTCCCACAGCGCAGTATGCTAGTTTTACCGCAGCGACCCTTAAAGAAGGCCACGAATTTTTAGCGCAAATGAAAGCGCCCTATGTATTAAAAGCCGACGGTCTTGCCGCAGGAAAGGGGGTCTTGATTCTCGACGATCTCGAAGAAGCAAAAGAGCAGCTCACAGCGATGCTCGTCGATCAAAAATTTGGCGAAGCCTCCACCACTGTAGTCATTGAAGAATTTCTAGATGGAATTGAGCTTTCGTGCTTTGTTTTAACCGATGGAGAAAACTTTGTGACCCTTCCTATGGCCAAAGATTACAAACGAATAGGAGAAGGCGACACCGGATTAAATACCGGAGGAATGGGGGCCATTTCACCCGTTCCCTTTGTCACCCCCGCCTTTGAAGAAAAGATTCATCAGCACATTGTGTTACCCACCATTGCCGGATTTAAAGAACGCAATCTTCCCTTTGTAGGTTTTGTTTTTATCGGTCTCATTAAAGTGGGTGACGATCCCTATGTGATTGAGTATAACGTTAGAATGGGAGACCCAGAAACCGAGGTGGTTTTACCACGCGTAAAGAACGACCTCGTTGAGGTATTGATGGCCACGGCCAAAGGAAAACTCAACACCATTACCCTAGAAGAAGACCCGCGTGCTGCGACGACCGTAATGCTCGTTTCGGGGGGATATCCAGAGGCCTATGAAAAAGGAAAAGTAATGAACGGTCTTTCAATTTCTTCAAAGAGCGAATTATTCCATGCCGGAACAAGCTTAAAGGAGAGAAAGGTTGTTACTGCTGGAGGAAGAGTCCTTGCGGTCACCTCATATGGAAAAGACTTTAAAGAAGCTTTAAAAACGTCCTATGCTACTGTAGAAAACATTTCCTTTGAGGGAATGAATTATCGAAAAGATTTAGGCTTTGACCTATAAGAAAGAGTGTGCTGAAGGATCTTTATTCTCCTCGCCTCTGTCGTTGAAGATTTTCAGTTGGTTGATCCAATATACCATCGCAATTGAGCCCACGATTAGAAACAAGAAGTTAACACCGTTTGCTAACCACCAGCTACTCAATTCTAATTTTGTTAAAAATTGATGTGGAACCAATAAGAGTTCTTCAAATAACCATGCAATTGCTCCAAAAATATCGACCATTTTGAGTTGAGTTTTTATTTACCTTGCAAAAATATGAAAAAACTTAGCAGTTGGGGAAGTAGTAGCCCGCAAAATTTTTTGGCTTTTTTTGCTGCTTTGGGCTTCCTTTTTTTAGGATCGGTAGTTAAAGCACAGCAAAATCCCCTTGAAGAAATCATGGCACTAGAGCTGCCTAAAATCAAGGCGATTCGAGAAAAGGAGGCGAAGCACGAACTACAACTCCTTTTAGTCACGATTGAGTATGATAAAAAAGGGCAAGCCCACTTTAGCTCTCATCGTTATCATCAACAAGATTCCACCTATTTTTATCCAGCGAGTACAGTGAAACTTCCCATAGCAGTCCTTGCCCTAGAAAAAATAAAGCGACTTCAAGAACAGGGAATTGCAATTTCAAAAGACACCCCCTTTCACCTTATTGACCCTCAAACAAAACAACCCCTTCAACAAAAGGATAGCACTCATCCAAAGAAACAGTTGACCATAGGGCACCTCATCAAGAAAATCTTTTTGGTAAGCGATAATGATGCCTATAATATCCTCTTTGATTTTCTGGGCAAGAAAGCCATTAATGAAGGCCTGGCAGCTCGAGGGATTCAACATACAGCTATTCGGCATAAGTTTCTCTTTGGAGCGGATAACGAAAACAGCTGGGAATATGTTTTCCTAGACAAGAAAGACACGCTCTACCATCAAAAAAGTTTGTTTTCTCCTGCGCTCCCCCTCCTTCCTTTAAAGGCACAACAAAAAGGAAAAGCCCATTGGTCAAAGGGTAAAAAGATTGCTAGCCCGATGGATTTTAGCCAAAAAAATTGGTTGGCGTTAAGCGCACAGATTGAGCTGTTAAAACGCTTAGTGTTTCCACAACAATTTTCATTTAATGAGCGCTTTGATTTGATAGATGAGGACCTGGAATTTCTTCGTTTTTGGATGAGTAGAACAACATTAGAAACCACCATCGCTGAATATAAAACCAGCGAATATTATGACAGTTACGGGAAATTTTTTATTTATGGCGACACCAAAGGTGAAATGACCGATAAGTTGCGTATTTACAATAAGGTGGGCTATGCTTATGGCACCTTAACCGATGTGGCCTATATTGAAGACAAGCAAAATAAGCTTGCCTTTTTTTTAGCAGGAACGTTACTTGTTAACGAGAATCAAACGTTTAACGACGATACCTATGAGTTTGAAGAAAAAGGAATCCCCTTTTTGGCAGAAGTGGGGCGACAAGTTTATCTTAGCTTAATCAACAAAGAATAAATTGTGATTGCGACCTTCTTTAAAAAATCCAGTGTTTTCAGTTACTTGCTCTCGTTAGCACTATTAGCTGTAGTGGTCTATGGGCAAGGGGAAACGGGACCATCCTTTATTCGTATTAATACCGAAAAAAGCACCGCTCTATTTTTACTCTCCTTGTGTTTGCTAGCCGTTGACTGGACCGTAAAAAAACAGTATTGGGCAAAGCAAGCAAATTTTCACCTTTTGTTTTTTCCTCTTTTTGTGTTTGCCTTACCTCTAGGGAACTGGAACAACTGGATGCTTGTCTTTTTGTTTTTTGTGTGGATCGCCTTTACTTATTTGGTGGCGCTTGATCAATCCACAGGAAATATTTCTAAGGTGTTTAATGCTTTTTTCTTCTTTTTCTCCGGCAGTTTGTTCTTTCCTCAAGGGATAATCCTGCTGCCCTTATTATGGTGGATTATGGGAGTTAAAGGAGCGTTCAACCCTTCAACTTTTCTTGTTTCCATTGTACCTGTTGCTGCGCTTTTTCTTTTAGAAGTAGTCATCCTATATTTTTTTCCTGAGGGAACGCTTATTCCAGAAATTGACCTTTCTGCTATCTCTTTTTCACATCCTCTTCAAGCGTTGTTTCGCTTGAATTTGTGGTGGATTATTTTCCTCCTGCTTTTTTTCTTTTCCCTTTTCAAGCATTATGTTGACATGGGATCAAAAAGCGCTTCATATGGCGCAGGGATGATAGGATTATTTGTGATGACGATTGTCGCCATCTTATTTGGCCTTGCTTTTCAAAAGCAAAGCCATTTTGCTTGGGTCTTTTTTTTAATGCCTTTGACCGCATTATCAACCCGCCTGTTTGAAGAAATACATCGTAGCTGGTTAAGAGAGCTTATTGTGTTAGTTATCGTTGCACTCGTGTTCTTTGGAAAGTTTGGCTTTCCTGCATAACAGGGTTTAAACGTGACGGATTTAATAAAGCGAAACCCGGGTAAAATTAGACGTCATCGTAATCAATGGAAACGCTAGCCGAAGTAGGAAAGGCCTGGCAGGTTAACACAAGTCCCTCTTCAATTTCATCATCGGTTAAAATTTGATTGTTTTCCATTTTTGCCGATCCATCAGTCACTTTAGCGATGCAACTACAACACACCCCTCCTTGACAGGAATAGGGCACCTCAATCTTTTGCTGCAAAGCAGCGTCTAAAAGCGTTTTATTTGCGGCGGTATCGATTTTGTGGTTTTCGTCGTCCACAGTGATAGAAAGGGAAACCGCACCATTTGATTTTTCGTTTGCATCAGTAGTTGATTCACTTGCCGTAAAGAGCTCAAAGTGGATGTTTTCTTTTTCAATTCCTGTATCGATTAAAGTCGATTGAGCGGTTTTAATCATGGCTTCTGGACCACACAGATAAACAGCATCAGGAGTGTTTTTAGCTTGATTTAACGCATATTTTAAGAAGGACGCATCAATGCGTCCAAAGAGCGCATCGGGTTCATTGCTTTGGGAATACACCCAGTGAATTTTAAAACGACTTGAAAAGCGTTGTTGTAATTCAATCAATTCGTTGTAGAACAAGGTCTCTTGGGGAGATTTGTTTCCATAAACTAGGTTAATGGTGGTTTCCTCGCTTTTTTCTAGGCTGGTTTTAAGGATAGAATAGATGGGGGTGATACCACTTCCAGCAGCAACTAAAAGCAGTTGTTTTGTTGCGTTATTTGGCACATAAACAAAGCGACCTTCTGGAACGGCGACTTGAAGGACATCTCCTTCGGCTAATTGATCGTTTGCAAAACTTGAAAAGACACCTCCTTCAATTTTTTTAATTCCCACCGTGAGCTGGTTTTCATGTGGCGCAGCCGATAAGGAATAGGAACGGCGAACAGCAGTGCCATCAATTTGGGCTTCAATGCTTAAATATTGTCCCGCTTTAAAGGCAAAATCTGCCGCTAAAGAAGTAGGCAAGGTAAAGGAAATTGCCACAGAAGAGGGCGTTAGTCGTTGAATCTTTTCAACCGACAGGGGGTGAAGTGCGCTCATTTTTTTTGGTTAAAAATAAGGATTTAATTCACGTTAATTGTAACGATTCGTATCTTGTTTCGTCATATAACCATAGATCAACAAATGAATTTATTTTTACTTCAATGGAAAGAAACTTTTCGAGCCCCACAGTGGGAGGCAAAGCTTTCGATTAAGATTGTGATAGGACTGGTAATGCTTTATTTTATCGGAGCATTCATTTTTGGTGCCAGTATGGTTTACCCAATACTAAACAAGGAGATTTTAGCGAGAGAACCTGTTGAGGTGTTTAATGGGGTTGTTTTATACCTGTTCTTTTTTGAGTTAGTTGTGCGTTTTTTCTTACAACAACTACCCGTAACAAATATCCAATCCCTGATTTTACTGCCTTTTAAAAAGCGCCAAATCATTAATCACGTTTTGTTGCGCTCTATTTTTTCGGGTTTTAATACTACGCCTTTGATTATTTACCTTCCTTTTGCGATTTCAATGTATCGAGACGATTATTTAGGAAGTCAAGTAATGGCTTGGTGGTTTTCTTTACTGCTCATCACTTTTTGCCTTAACTTTTTGGTTTATATCATCAATAAGAACAACGCTTTCTTTGTGGGTCTTTTGGCTCTTTTAGCTGGTACGATTGCTCTAGACGTTTATTGGGAAATTGAATTGGGTCACGTTTTAGGGAGAGCCTTTGATGCGGTGGTCGTCAATCCCTCTTTCTCTTTTCTTTTCTTGCTTCCCGTATTGCTTTCCTATGGGGCCGTGTTTTATTTTCTAAAACGGGGTTTTTATATGGATGCTGGGTTGACAAAAAAGCGCACTGCCGTTCGTGGGGGAGAGTATGCTTTCCTTAACTTCTTGGGAGAGGACGCGCTATTTTTGAAGAATGATTTGCGCATGATAATCCGCAATGTTCGTCCACGACAAATCGTATTAATGTCTTTTCTCTTTTTGTTTTATGGGATGATCTTCTTTACCCAAGACATTTATCGCAATCAAGAGAGTATCATGGTTTTTGCGGGCATCTTTGTCACAGGAGGATTCACCATGACCTTTGGAAATTATGTTCCGGCATGGGACAGCAGTTATTATAAACTCTTGATGACCCAAAACATTTCGTATAAAAAATATTTGCTTTCAAAATGGAATTTGATGGTTTTTGCCACAGTTGTTTCAACCCTGCTCTCATTTCCGTATGTTTATTTTGGCTGGGATGTTATGGGAATAATTTTATCGGGGGCTTTTTTCAATATGGGCTTGAATACCTGGACGACTCTTTTTGGCGGATTAATGAATAAAAGCCCCATGCGTCTCAATGTAAAAGCAAAGGCTTTTGAAAATACGCAAGCGTTTTCGCTCAATCAATTTTTATTGATTATCCCTAAACTAATCTTGCCCGTGATGCTCTATTGGCTTCCGGCAAAATTCATCGATCCGCTAGCAGGATATCTCACCCTTGCTGCTGCAGGAATCCTTGGGATTATATTTAAAGATCGACTTGCCAACTGGGCAACAGCACTTTATTTAAAACAGAAACACGAAACCATCGAAGCATTTAACAAATAGGCCATGATACAACTAGCAAAGCTTTCAAAAAAATACGACGACAATCTTGTTCTTTATGTAGAAGAATTAATCATCAATAAAGGCGAACACTTTGGCTTAGTGGGAAATAATGGAGCAGGAAAGACAACCCTTTTCAGCTTGTTATTGGACCTTATTCAAGCGTCCTCGGGGATGGTTACCATTAACGAGATCAACGTTGCCAAGAGCGAGCAATGGAAAAAAGAGGTTGCGGCATTTATCGACGATACGTTTTTAATCGACTACCTCACTCCAGAGGAATATTTTGCTTTTATTGCACAGTTACGCAAGGTTGACAAGGCCACATTGCAGGATTTTTTAGCACAATTTGCGTCTTTCTTTAACGGGGAAATTCTAGATCAAAAAAAGTACCTACGGGATTTTTCAAAAGGAAACCAAAAAAAAGTGGGCCTCGCCGCAGCTTTTATTGGAAATCCATCTATTGTCATCTTGGACGAGCCCTTTGCTAATTTGGACCCCAGTTCTCAAATTCGCTTAAAGTCTTTTTTAGCAAGCGAAGCGAACAAAGACAAAACCCTCTTAATTTCTTCGCACGATTTAAATCACGTAACCGATGTTTGCGAGCGCATTGTCTTGCTCGAAAAAGGAAAACTAATTAAAGACACCCCTAAAAGCGCTAAAACCCTGAAAGAGCTCGAGGCGTATTTTTCAGAACAATAACATACTAAAACTGGCGTATTTAAGTTATAATAGAAAAGCTTTTTTTTGAAACGTCAACGCGCCTCTTTTCTTTTTCTCCTTTTGGGTGTATTTTTCTTTGGGTGTTCTACCCAAAAAAACAATTTAGTCAATCGAGAATACCACGCATTAAACACAAAGTACAACGTGCTTTTTAATGGAAAAGAAGCCTTGGATATCGGCCAGGCAATTTTATATCAAAATGTTCAAGACAACTTTTTAGAGGTCCTTCCTGTTGAGCCCATTTTACTTCGAGGCGAAGATCAAGAAAACAACGCCAGTATTCCCAGCTTTTCTATTGCAGAAGAAAAAGCAGTAAAAGCCATCCAAAAGCATTCCATGAAAATAGGAGGGCAGCAGCGCAATCGGCAAATTCAAGATGCTTATTTGCTTTTGGGAAAGGCCCGTTATTTTGATCGTCGTTTTTTACCTGCTCTTGAGGCATTCAATTTTTTGTTAGAAGGTTTTTTTGGGAAGGAAGATGTTTATTTTGAGGCAAAGCTTTGGCGTGAAAAAACCAATCTCCGCTTAGGCAATTACGCCTTTGCAGTAGAGAATTTAAAACCCTTAGCACGTCGTATTCCCTTCGGCGAGAAATCATATGCTAAGGTCAACGCCACAGTAGCTCAAGCCTACTTAAACTTAAAAAACGAAGACTCTGCAAGGGTTTATATTCAACGTGCAGCACTAGGTGAAAAAGATCGAGCAACAAAAGCACGTTATCGCTACATTGAAGCACAGTTACTTGAAAAAGCTCAATTACTGGACAGCGCTCAGCAGGCGTTTCAAAGTATAGTTAACTGGAAAAGAAAGTCTCCTCGAATTTTTTGGATGCAAGCAAAACTTCAATCAGTGCGTTTACGTGCCATACTAGATAGTGTTAGTCCAATGCCAGTGCTAGAACGCTTGGGGAAATTATTTGAAAATCAACCGTATTTACATTTGATACACCAGCAAGAGGCCCGCTACTTAATGACTCAAGCGGAAGACAGTTTAGCATTGCGATTCTATGACAAATCCCTACAAAGCCCAAATGTTGACACCTCCACACAAATGGCGAATTACAGAGAATTAGCCGACCATTATTTTGATAAAGGGGTATACCTTAACACAGGTGCTTACCTCGATAGTCTATTGAGAATTATTCCAGCAGAGGGGCGCTACAAAAAAACAGTTCAACGAGAACGCGATGGTCTAGAAGAAGTTGTCGAATTAGAATCCATTATTCGTTCTACCGATAGTATTTTAACCCTCACGGCCCTTTCAAAAGAAGAGCAGCTGCGTTTCTTTCAAGAAGAAATCGACCGAAAAAGAGCACAAGAGTTAGCCGCAATTGAACAAGAAAAGAAGGGCCTTTTTAATTTTAATTCCAGTGCAGCAAATCGGTTTTATTTTTACAATGATCGCCTTTTGGTTTCGGGGCGTCAAGCGTTTTTATCCAGCTGGGGAAATCGCCCAAATGCTGATAACTGGAATCGCCTTTCCCCAGAAAACCTTATTGCACAAGAAGAAAACAAACAAATAGAACAAAGCGAGAATCAATCCTTTTTTATCGAAACCCCTGCCTTTTTTGTTGAACAAATCCCAACCGATAGCCTCGCCATTGCCACGCTAGAAAAAGACCGCAAACAGGCCTATCTCGACGTGGGCATTCTTTACAAAGAAAAGTTTAACAACCCAAAACTCGCCTTTGAACGATTGTCAAAAGTTTTTGCGCTTCATCCTACCGAAAACCAAGAGGTAAGTGCGCTTTATCACTGCTTTAAGCTTTTTGAAAAAGAAGACGATCAAAAAGCAAGTTTTTATAAAGACAAATTGTTACAAGAGCATCCTTCTTCTCCTTTTGCTCAAATAGTTCGAGATCCCGAGAATTATACCTTGGCCGAGAATCAAACGCCCACTTCTATCTACGAGCGCTTGTTCCTCGCCTTTGAAAAACAAGAATACCAGCGTGTTTTACAAGAGACCGAAAACCTAGCAGTGGTAGTAAGCGGCACAAAACTTTCTCCTAAGGTTGCCTACCTCAACGCCCTGGCCAAAGGAAGACTTGAAGGGGAAATAGCCTTAATCAATGCCTTAGAAAAAGTGATTGAACTTTATCCTAACGCAGATGAAGCTGCTTTGGCAAAAATGGCCGTACAACGCCTTGACCAAGAGGAGCAGTTGAAACACAAACGCCTGACCCTAAAAAGCTATAAATGGGTTTTTTCTTTTCCTGCTGAAGAAAAAGGAATACTTGAATTAGCAAAACAAATGCAACACCTTTCTCAAGCCGAAAATAAGGCCTGGAAGTTTACGCAAGACGTGTATAGCGCCACCACCAATTTTATCGTGGTTCACACCTATGGCGAACAGCCAGATGAAGCCTATTTTCTTGAAAAATGGGCACAGCTGCCAAATTTCAATAAAAAGACAAATAATTTTGTACTTTTATCAGCTCAATATGAACAAATCCAGCGTTTAAAAAGCTGGGAGTCAATCGCACAAAAGCCTTAACAATGAAAAATAACGAACTTAACGGACAACCGAACAGAATAGAACGCAGCACAAAAATAACGGGGGAAATCGTTTCTGAAGCAGATTTTAGAATCGACGGAACCTTAGAGGGTTCTATTACCACTTCTGGGAAAGTAGTCATTGGAAAAGAAGGTGTAATCAATGGGAATGTCCATTGTACTTATGCTGATGTCGAAGGGAAATTTAGCGGAAAAATTGAAGTAAAAGAAAGCCTTTCTCTCAAGTCAACAAGTGAAATTGAAGGGGAAGTAATTATCGGTAAACTTATTGTAGAATCGGGTGCTGTATTTAATGCCAAGTGTTCTATGAAGGCCGCAGCAGACGTAAAATCCATCTCCGGGAAACGTGAAAAAACGGCCTAATTCCTGGCTAGTTTTCTTTTCTCTTGGCCTGCAAATAGGCCTTGTCATGTATTTTGCCATTCAACTAGGATCGTATTTTGACGCCAAAATAACGTCAGAAAAACCATGGGCCACAATGGTTATGGCGATCATTGCCATGGTTGCCATTCTTAGATTAATCATCAATCAAACCAAAAAAATGTAATTCATGCGCGCTCCCTTAAGCTTTTTTGTGGTTGGCTATGGGCTCTTTTTTGGACTCCATTTTTTAGCGCTTACAATTCTTAATCAACCCCTTGAACAAGCCCTTTTTTTTGAAATTCATTTCAGTGTGTTTTTGGTCACATTCTTGCTCCTATTTGGGCTATTAAAAGCATTTCATCATCACAGCCATATTGTTGCCTGGTTGTACCTGTTAGGAAGTGGACTAAAATTTGGGGGTTTTATGCTTTTCTTGTGGCCGTTATTTCATGCCGATGGGGAGGTCTCTATTTTAGAGAAAACCAGCTTTTTAATCCCGTATTGCTGTAGCCTGTTTTTGGAAACAGGGATCTTAATTTCCAAATTAAATAAAATATAAGGGAGAACTGTTTTCCCTTTTCGTTTAAAGCACTACATTTGCAGTCGAATTTTAGTTCGAATGAAGAGGAAATCAACTATTCTTACCCACGCCAGAAAAAGCGTAACCTTATTCGCCATTTTATTCGCTAGTTTTTCTTTTGCGAATACTAAAGAGGAAGCCAAAGGAGGGGACCTTAAAACCGAAATCAAAGAATACATCGCCCATCACTTGCTGGACTCCTATGACTTTAGCTTGTTGTCTTACACCAATGATCAAGGGGAGCATGTTTATATTGGAGCACCGTTGCCTATCATTTTATGGGATAATGGTTTAAAAGTATTTTTGTCCTCAAAATTTCATCACGGGGAAACCGTGGCAGAAGTGGATGGGAATTATTATGCCCTTTACCACAACAAAATCTATAAAACAGACGCCGCTGGAACCATCAATTATGATGAGGCGCATCACCCCTCAAACGCGAAACCATTAGACTTTTCCATCACAAAGAGTGTGGTGAGTATGATCATTGTTTTCTTGATCATGTTCTTCTTGTTTAAAAACCTTGCCGAGTCTTATGCCAAGAACGGTGGAATCGCAGCAGGAGTTGGACGCTTTTTTGAGCCCATTGTTTTGTATGTTCGTGACGATATTGCACGGCCTAATATTGGGGAGAAGAAATATAAAAAGTACATGAACTTTTTATTGACCATCTTTTTCTTTATTTGGTTTTTAAATATTTTAGGGCTGACCCCGCTGGGAGTTAATGTGACAGGGAATATTGCGGTTACCTTTGGCCTTGCCTTATTAACTTTTTTAATCACAAACTTTACTGGAACAAAAGATTACTGGTTACACGTTTTTGATCCCTTGGGAAGCACCATTCCATGGTTTGCAAAAATCCCTTTATACATTATATTAATCCCCATTGAAGTTTTAGGGGTGTTCATTAAGCCTTTTTCTCTCTTAATTCGTTTGTATGCAAACATGCAAGCGGGACACATTGTCTTGATGAGTTTGATAGGATTAATGTTTATTTTCAAAAGCTGGCTGGGAAGTTCATTATCCCTTGGACTAGCTTTTGCAATTTCGTTGATAGAAATTTTAGTCGCCTTATTACAGGCCTATATATTTACGATGCTTTCTGCGTTATACTTTGGCTTTGCGGCCGAAGAGCACGAGCATCATTAACCTATACTACACATTAGTGTAGTTGTAATGATTGTTTAATTTAAATCAAACACTATGGAAATTCCAGTAATGGTAGGAGCAGGAATCGTTGTAATTGGTGTCGGAATGGGGATCGGTCGTATCGGTGGATCTGCAATGGACGCAATTGCTCGTCAGCCTGAAGCTTACGGAAAAATTCAAACAGCGATGCTAATCGCCGCTGCTTTGATTGAAGGAATTGGTTTTGCTGCCTTATTTGCAGTATAACTAAATCATTTAGAAATAAAGCTGTTCCGCGGTTGGCGGCAGCTTTATTTTCTCAATTGAATGTAAATTAACAGTATGGAAAAATTAATTGAAGAATTTTCATTTGGCCTATTTTTTTGGCAAACACTTTTGTTTGTTGGACTCTTGTTATTATTAGCAAAGTATGCCTGGAAGCCCATTCTTGATGCCGTTGAAGAACGCGAGAACACAATCAAAGATTCTCTTGAAGCTGCAGAAAAAGCAAAAGCCGATATGGAGGCTGTTCAAGCAGACAACAAGCGCATCTTAAAAGAAGCAAGAGCCGAGCGTGACGCCTTGTTAGCCGAAGCAAAGAAAACCAGCACACAGCTTGTTAACGATGCGAAAGAAGCGGCAAAAGCCGAAGCAGATAAAATAGCCGCAGCAGCTCAAGAAGCCATTCAGCAAGAAAAGAATGCTGCAATTAACGAGCTGAAAGGTCAAGTTGCTAGCCTCTCTGTTGACATTGCACAAAAAGTGCTACAACAGGAACTAGCCGATCAAAAGAAACAAGTACAACTGGTTGAAAAACTAGTAAACGATATCGAGATTAAGTAAGCAATGAAAAATACGCGTGCCGCATTACGTTATGCAAAAGCTGCTTTAAGCACTTCTTTAGACCAAAAGAAAGAAGAAGCGATTGCAAAAGACATGCAAGAAATTGTCACCGTTTTTGACGCAAATCAAGACTTGGCTAATTTTTTAGAAAATCCTGTGGTTGCCAATAGTGTGAAGCAAGACACCCTCAATAAGGTGTTTTCTGGCCTGCAGCCAATAAGCGCTCAGCTTTTAAAGGTGCTTTCTGCCAATAATCGCATTGATTTATTGGATCAAGTAGCACAAGCGTATTTATCCTTATTACACAAACATCAAGGAAAGGAAACCGCTGTCGTAACTACGGCAGTTGCCCTTACTCCAGAACTTGAAAAAGTAATCTTAGCCAAAGCAAAAGAACTCTCTTCTGCTCAGCTGAGTTTAGAAAACATCATCGATCCATCCATTATTGGAGGTTTTATCCTTCGTATTGGGGATTTGCAGTACAACGCAAGTGTTGCACATCAACTGGATCATCTTAAAAGAGAATTGACAAAAACGAATTATAGCGCATAAATAAAAAACTATGGCAGCAATTAAACCCGCTGAAGTTTCAGCAATCTTAAAAGACCAATTAGCAGGAGTGGATGCTTCTTCCTCTTTAGACGAAGTAGGGACAGTACTTGAAGTCGGAGATGGAATCGCCCGTGTATATGGCTTGTCAAATGCACAATACGGAGAATTGGTTCGCTTTGACTCTGGTCTTGAAGGAATGGTCCTTAACCTAGAAGAAGATAATGTAGGGGTCGTTTTGTTAGGTCCCTCAAAGGGAATTAAAGAAGGCGATACCGTAAAACGTACCGACACCATTGCCTCCATCAAAGTGGGTGAAGGAATTGTGGGACGCGTTGTGGATACCCTAGGGAATCCCATCGACGGGAAAGGCGCGATCGAAGGAGAGGTCTTTGAAATGCCCCTCGAGCGTAAAGCCCCTGGTGTAATTTACCGTCAACCGGTAAATGAACCCATGCAAACAGGAATTAAGTCCATCGACGCCATGATCCCAGTGGGACGTGGACAGCGTGAGCTTGTCATTGGTGACCGTCAAACAGGAAAAACCACGGTTTGTATTGACACCATTTTGAATCAAAAAGAATTTTATGATGCGGGAGAGCCTGTTTACTGTATCTATGTAGCCATTGGTCAAAAAGCTTCTACTGTTGCGGCCATTGCGAAAACATTAGAAGATAAAGGAGCATTAGCGTATACAACAATTGTCGCTGCGAACGCTTCAGATCCAGCCCCTATGCAAGTATATGCACCTATGGCAGGAGCGGCCATTGGGGAGTATTTTAGAGACACTGGTCGTCCTGCATTAATCATTTATGATGATTTATCAAAGCAAGCGGTGGCATACCGTGAGGTATCTTTGTTATTACGTCGTCCTCCAGGACGTGAGGCCTACCCAGGAGACGTTTTCTACCTTCACTCGCGTTTATTAGAGCGTGCGGCAAAAGTCATTGCAGATGATGATATCGCTAAAGGAATGAACGATCTTCCAGCGTCGTTAAAAGACAAAGTAAAAGGAGGAGGATCATTAACTGCCCTTCCTATTATTGAAACACAAGCAGGAGACGTATCGGCGTATATTCCTACGAATGTAATCTCCATTACCGATGGTCAAATTTTCTTAGAGTCAGACTTATTCAACTCTGGGGTTCGTCCAGCAATTAACGTAGGGATCTCGGTTTCTCGTGTAGGGGGATCGGCTCAGATTAAGTCCATGAAGAAAGTTTCGGGAACCTTAAAATTAGATCAGGCACAATTCCGCGAATTAGAAGCCTTTGCTAAATTTGGTTCCGATCTTGACGCTGCCACCTTAAACGTAATTGAAAAAGGACGTCGTAATGTGGAAATTCTCAAACAAGCACAAAACGATCCATATACCGTAGAAGATCAAACAGCCATCATCTATGCGGGATCAAAAAACTTGTTGCGCAACGTACCTGTTGATCAAGTCAAAGCCTTTGAAAAAGCCTACCTTGAAGAACTCAACAGCAAACATCGCGACACCTTAGACACCATTAAAGCAGGAAAATTAACAGACGAAGTACTGGATACGCTCAACGCAGTAGCGAAAAGTATTTCTGCTCAATTTGAATAAATCGCTATGGCGAACTTAAAAGAAATACGCAATCGGATTGCCTCGGTCTCCTCGACCATGCAGATTACCTCTGCCATGAAAATGGTCTCGGCGGCCAAGCTTAAAAAAGCCCAGGACGCGATTACCGCTATGCGACCGTATTCAGACAAGTTAACCGAGTTAATCCAGAACCTAAGTGGGGCGATTGATGGCGACACGCCAAATCCTTATACCCAAGTTCGTCCTGTTGAAAAGGTGTTATTAATCGCCATTACATCCAACCGTGGATTGTGTGGAGGTTTTAATTCAAACATTATCAAAGGGGCAAATAAATACATTGCAGAGCATTCCAACAAGCAGGTTGATTTAATCACCCTGGGAAAAAAGGGGAATGACATCTTGGCCAAAACAAACACCATCAAAGAAAACAACAATGTTATTTTTGATGATTTAAGTTTTGTGAATGCGAGTAAAATAGCCCAAAAAGCAATGGATGCCTATGCAGATAAAGCCTATGACCGTGTGGACGTGATCTACAACCGCTTTAAGAATGCTGCAACACAAATCGTAACGACAGAAACGTTATTGCCCATTGTTTCTGACACGGACAAAAGCACAGCAGCCACTGCAGATTATATTTTTGAGCCTTCTCAAGAAGAAATCGTAAACGAATTATTGCCAAAGAGCATCAAAATGCAGCTCTTTAAGGCGCTACGTGATTCTTTTGCGAGTGAGCACGGTGCACGGATGACCGCCATGCATAAAGCCACAGATAATGCAACCGAATTGCGCGATCAGCTCAAATTGACCTATAATAAAGCACGTCAAGCAGCGATTACAAATGAAATATTGGAAATCGTTGGTGGTGCCGAAGCCCTAAACAACTAGTACCCTTTTAGATTATCATTTTTAAAGCCCCTAGTTTAGGGGCTTTTTTTATATTTAAGGGATTAATGACCCCAAGTCAACGAATCTATTCCGCTTTTTAGAACTGTTTTCAATGCCTTGAGGTATAGCTCATATACCATGAAACACCTTCCCTCAATCATCAATTTTATAGCAGGACTATTATTGCTAATTTTAGGCTTGACCGGCTATGCTTCTCCAGAATGGTTTTTTACCGAAAAATACGATGTCCTTATGCCCAGCGCTCAAAGCAAAACCATTTTAAGGGTTATGATGGGCTTTATGGCGGTAATGGGCGTCCTTTGGTTAACAGCCTGTGTGTTTTTCTTTCAACAGCGGCGTTTATTGCTTTTAACGGGGATCATGACCTTTGGTTTTGTCGCAGCTAGAACGGGCGGACTCTTTATCGATGGTTTTGATCAACACTTTACGTATATTGAACTCGCCTTTGAAAGCCTTGCCCTATTGATTATTATCACGGTTTATCTGGCTACTCGACCTCATACATGAAGACAATACGAAAGTTTCATTCTGCCAACCTTCTTTTTTTCTCTTTAGAAGAAAACCACCTCCCCCTTATTCACGAATTACATTCTCGACCCCTGGTCGCGCAATTTAATACAATTGGAATCCCAGAAAGTCAGGCAGCCACGGCAAAGGTCCTCTCCCAGCGATTTGACCCTAAAAACCCCAGTAATATGGGTTGGGCAATCTTTGATCGCAAGAATGCTTTTCTGGGCGAAGCAGGGCTTGTTTTAGCTCCAAAACGTTTTAAAAAAGCAGAAATAAGCTACTCCCTCCTTCCCGAACATTGGAATAAAGGCTTGGGAACCGAAGTGGTACAAACACTCCTACAAAATTGTTTTCAGCACTTGGACTTGCATCGAGTTGAAGCTGGGGTGGCGGTAAAGAATGCCGCTTCCATTCGGGTCTTGGAAAAAGCAGGAATGCGTCGCGAAGGCACTCATATTAAGATTTTGCCATTGTCCACGGGCTGGTCAGACAATTACTCCTATGCGCTACTAAAGGAAGAGTGGGAACGTTTAAATGGTCACCGATAAGAGTCGCCCTGTTCCCGTGATGGACACCGTATCCAATTCTGCAGGAATAAGCACTACTTCTCCTAGGGGCACCTCAAGGAAAACCTCTTTGACATTAAGCGTTGCTGCACCTTCGACACAAATTAAAACAGTAAAGGCATTCCGGTTTCTTAAATCAAGCGAATACTGCTTTTCAAGTACGATCAAATCGGTTGTAAAATAAGAACAAGCAATCAAAGGGTTGCTTACGTTGGGCGTTTGATCAAAAGAAAGCAACTTTTGTTGTGGCAGGGAAAAATCAATGGCATCAAGCGCAAGCTCGTTGTGTAACGTTCTTTTTTGACCTGTTTTAGTATCGATGCGATCATAATCATGAACGCGATACGTGATATCCGAGGCTTGTTGAATTTCAGCCAATAAGATTCCACCACCGATGGCGTGTAATAGACCTGCCGGGACATGAATGGCATCTCCTTTTTGAACCTTTTGGCAAAGCAATGCCTCTTCAATCGTTCCTTGAGTTTGTTTTTTTTGAAATTCTGCTTTTGAAAGGGGGTGTTTGAAACCTAAAGTAATTTCAGCCTTTGGCGCTGCATCCACCACATACCACATTTCATTTTTTCCAAAGCATTGATGGCGCTCTTGCGCTAATTCATCATTTGGATGAACCTGAACAGACAGGGGCTTTTTTGCATCAATAAACTTGATTAGTAAAGGAAATTGAGCGCCAAATCGCGCCAAAACATCCTCTCCCAAAAGTGCTTCGGGGAACTGTTCAATGAGCGCAACGAGTGACTGGCCCGCTAGACGTCCATTAGAAACCATTGAGGGTTTGTTTTTAAGCCCAGAAATCTCCCAGGATTCACCTAATTGTTCTCCAGGGACACTCCGCTTAAAAAGAGTAGTAAAATTATTTCCCCCCCACAAGCGATAATCATATTGAGGCACAAATTGTAAGGGATACAATTCGGTTGTTTTCATGCGATTCCTTCAAAGGTAACTAAATGTTGTCAAGCCAGAAGATCCCCACCTTATTTTCTTTCGCTTTTTCTTATCTTTTTGCCATGAAAAAAGTGCAACTAACCGCTGTAATACAGCGTCTTGACCCTAGAAAAGGCGCTTATCACTATCTTTTTATTCCCAAAGAGGTTGTTGCCACCCTGTCAAAACAACATAAAACACGCCTACAATGCACCATTAACGATTATCGTTTCCCCTGTGGCCTCAACCACTTAGGAGACGGGAATTTCTTTCTTATTGTGGGCAAGGAAAAATGCCAAAAAAGCGGGGTCGAGATAGGGCAAGAAATCGAATTTACCATTGAAGAAGACCCTAACCCGCTAGGGGTGGAAGAACCTGAAGTACTAACGGCGCTATTAAATCAAGACCCCAATGCGAAAAAAGCTTACCATGGATTGACCGACGGAAAAAAACGCGCATTAATTTTTCAGCTTCAAAAAGTAAAAAACCTCGACCTTCAAGTAAAAAAGATTCTTACCTTTTTAAAACAACAATAAAAGATCCCGATGAACCCATTGTTTTTAATTTTAACCCTCTGTGGAGGAATTTTTTTACTATCCGGCTATATTCAGCTCCGTTTTCCACCTAAAAAAATTAACCACCTTTACGGCTATCGCACGGCTACCTCAATGCGATCACAGGAATGCTGGGATTTTGCTCAAGCTTTTTCTGCAAAAAAAATGATCAAAATGAGCACTTATATTATTGCATTAGGTTTATTGTCATGGTTTGTTGATTTGCAGCATTTTTGGGCTTTTGGATTAGCCCTAACAATCGTGATTTTAATGCCGCTATTGATGTTGTTTCAAGTTGAAAGAGAATTAAAAAAACGCTTTCCTAAACCCCCAAACAAAACCGCCTAAATCAAAAGCTGCAACAGTATTTTCTACAGAAAAATAGGTGATCACACGTCCAGAACAACACCCCATTACACGATGTAAAACCGTTGATAACCTAAGGAAATCTCCTGCTTTTGTTCGTTTATCATGCGATCACATTTTGTACATTTAAACACAAATTGAGTGTATGTTACAATTACCCGTGATTAATGAAAGTCCTTATGACTTGCCGGCTTATGCGACATTAGCTTCGGCTGGGCTTGACCTAAGAGCAGTATTAAATGAAGCGGTTAGCCTTCAACCTTTAGAACGAAGAATTATCGGCACAGGATTGAAAATTGCTTTGCCAGAAGGGTATGAAGCCCAAGTACGACCGCGTTCTGGTCTTGCAGCAAAACATGGCATAACCGTTTTAAATGCACCCGGAACCATCGATGCTGATTATCGAGGAGAAATAGGCGTCATTTTAGTTAACCTCTCGAATGAAGCTTTTGAAATTCAACCTGGAGAACGCATTGCTCAATTGGTTGTAGCGCAATATAGTCAAGTGGACTGGAAAATTGTAACCAACTTAGACACTACCGCCCGCGGAGAGGGAGGCTTTGGTAGTACTGGAAAAAAATAATAACACAGCATGAAGATAATTGTCCCTATGGCAGGACGAGGCTCACGCCTAAGACCCCATACATTAACCGTTCCAAAACCCTTGGTTCCCGTTGCTGGGACCCCTATTGTTGAGCAATTGGTCAACGATATCGCAGCGGTGGTAAATCAACCCATTGAAGAAGTTGCTTTCGTTCTGGGAGACCCCGCTTTCTTTGGCGACGATGTGGTCGCTCACTTGGAAAAAGTAGCCCACCAGCTGGGCGCTAAAGCAACAATATACCGACAATTAGAACCCTTGGGGACAGGTCATGCCATTATGTGTGCTGCACCTTCGCTCACTGGACCTGCTGTAGTCGCTTATGCCGACACATTGATTCGAGCCACTTTTCAAATTGATCCCTCAGCTGATGCACAAATTTGGGTCAAGAAAGTGGAGAATCCCTCGGCCTATGGAGTGGTTCAATTAGATGCATCACAAGCAATTACAGAACTGGTTGAAAAACCAGCAGATTTTGTGTCGGATTTAGCCGTTATAGGAATTTATTATTTTAAAGCCATCGAAGCGTTAAAAGCAGAATTACAATCGGTTATTGATCAACAACTCACGCACGGTGGAGAGTATCAAATCAATGATGGAATAAAAGGAATGATGCGCAAGGGGAAACGTTTTGTCCCCGGAGAAGTAAAAGAGTGGATGGACTGTGGGAACAAAGCCATTACAGTGGAAACAAACACAAAAATGTTACACTTTTTAGCCGAGGAAGGCAAAACATTAGTAGACCCCACTGCAGTGCTTGAAAACAGCAAGATCATTCCCCCCTGTTTTATTGGCAAGAATGTTGTATTAAAAAACAGCACCGTGGGTCCAGGCGTGTCCATAGGCGAAGGAAGCCAGCTTGAGAACACCATTATAAAAAACGCAATGATACAACAACACTGTCGTATTGAAAATGCCAAGCTTGACGAGGCAATGATAGGGAATCATGTGCGTTATAATGGAAGTTATACAAAGGTGAGTTTAGGAGATTATACGGTTTTAGAATAGATGAAAAATATACGCCGACTTCTTTTTGTTTTATTAATTGCTAGCAGTATTGTGGGGTGTAAATCGGTGAGGGTTTTACCCAATAAAGCGCCAGTAAAGCGCGTTGACCTTAAAGTGTTGGCCGCAGAAATTATTAAGGCAGAAGAGAACATTAACACCTTTAGAGCACGGATAAAGGCAGAGTATAACGATCAAAAACGCAAGCAAACGGTTAATGTGAATTTCCGTTTAGAAGCAGATAAACGTTTTTGGATGAGTGCGAATATGCTCATTCCCATCGCAAAAGTGCTGATCACTCCAGAAGAAGTACAGTTTTATGAGAAATTTCAAAAAACCTATTACAGGGGGGATATTGCTTTTATCAATGAACAACTAGGGACTAACTTTAGTTTTCAAGACCTTCAAAGTATCTTTTTGGGCGAGCCCATTTCGGACTTTAAAAAGGAAAAGTTCGAACGAATTTCACACCCACAATACTATGTTTTAAGCCCTAAAACCAAAGGGTTACGTTTTCGACCCACTTATTTTTACGATCCCGTCAACTTTCGTTTAAAAGAGCAACGCTTTATGGTGGCAGGAACCGGTCAAAGTTTGAGCATTAAATATCCCCAATACCAGCAAGTGGATGGAAAATTAGTGCCTAAAAAAATCGAAATTTCTACCTTCGATGGAACAAACTTCTTGCAGCTCTCCCTCGATTATTTGAGGGTAGACTTCCCGTCAAAGTTAAGCGCCCCTTTTTCAATTCCTCCTGGTTATACTAAAATTGAGTTATAAATGCGCAACACAAAAGGCCTTAGTCTTCTTTTCTTCCTTTTCGTTTCCTTACTATGGGGGCAAACAAACCGAAAGGAAAAACTTGAGGCGCAGCGTAAACAATTACAGGTTGAAATCAAACAAATCAACAGCCTGTTGTTTTCGAATAAAAAGCGTAAAAAAACAGCCTTGACAGAAGTCGAAGACCTTGCGGTCAAAATTCGCCTGAGACAAAGTCTTATCCGGGTTACAAACGAAGAGGCAAATCGACTTAACCAGCAAATCAAACTAAATCAACGTGATATTGCTCGACAAGAGAAAGAACTCGCTGCTTTAAAAAAGGAATATGCCGAGATGATTCGGTATGCTTATGCCAGTAAATCTGCTCAAAGCCGTTTGATGTTTTTGTTCTCATCAGAGAGTTTTCTACAAGCATATAAGCGCTTTCAATACCTCAAACAATATGCGGCATTTCGCAAAAAACAGGGTCTCTTAATTGCCGAAAAAACCACCGCCTTAGAAGAATTGAATAAGGTCCTTTTGGTACAAAAGCAAAAGAAAGAAACCCTTGTAAAGGAAAACCGACTGGCACAAGATCAATTAACAGCAGAGCGGCTTGAACAAAAAGAACGCATTAGTAAACTCAAAAAGAAGGAACGCTCGCTTGAGCGACAAATTCAACAAAAACAACGTCAAATAGCCGCTTTTGACAAAGAAATACAACGCTTAATTCGAGCGGCAATTGCCGCCTCAAACAAGGCAGCAAAAAAAGGAAAAGCCGTTTTTACCTTGACCCCAGAAGCGCAACTCATCGGCAAAAACTTTACTGCGAACAAAGGGAAACTTCCATGGCCAGTAGAACAAGGAGTAGTTACTTTGGGTTTTGGAACCCAAACCCATCCTGTGGTTAAAACGACAAAGATTCAAAGTAATGGTGTCACCATTGCTACTCCAGACAATGCTCAAGTACGTGCTGTATTTAAGGGGAAAGTGATGCAGGTATTTTCGTTTAAGGGGAGCAACCCGGGGGTGTTAATTCAACATGGGAATTACATTACCAGTTACTCTAATCTTGCTGCTGTCTATGTAAAAAAAGGCCAAACGATTTCGGCTAAAGAGGTCATCGGTCAGGTTTTTACACACCCTACGACAGGAAAAAGTGAACTAAAATTTTCGGTTTTTCAAAACACGACTCCAGTCAACCCAAAAACATGGGTTTACCGTATGTAGTTTAGTTTCCTTCTACTAAATACCACGCCTCTTCTTCCAGGCTGTATTTGATAAAGTTAAGCAGTTGATAGGCTTTCTGTTTGGTCTCAAAACGGCCATATGCGACACGAATTAAGCCATCGGCACTGCTTTCAGCAAATGCAGCGTCAAAGCCTTGATCTTTTAGTGCTACCAGCTTTTTTTCTGCATTGGTTTGATCACTAAAACTTCCCGCAATTACCGAGTAATATTGACCTTGCTCCACTTCGACACCATTGTTTTCTTGTACGAGCTCGACCTCGGCAGCGGTTTCGTATGAAATGGCGGCAATGGCCCCAAGGTCAAAGGAAGCTTCTTCTACGTTCTTTTTGATGCGAGCTTCTGCACGGGCGGTAGATTTTGCTCGTTCAGAAATTAAATATTGATTTCCAAAATAATAGCTCGCGCCTAAAACAGCGATCGCCAAAACTCCAATGGCAACATATTTTAAATAGGGCGGCTTTTTTTCTTCTTGTTGTTCTGGGGTAAAAGCAAGGGAGTCTTTATTTGTGTCTTGCATAGGGCTAGATTTAGATGAGCTATTCGATGTGGGCGGAACAATTGAGGCCGCTTTGATTTGTGCTTTGAGTGGGGTTTTTTGAAAGGCCGTTAACCCAAGGGCGTTTGCATCAAAATTAACCTTTCCGTGGGGTAAAAAGCGCAGTTTGTTTTCTGCATTAAGTGAAAATTCGCCGATTCCTGGTAGAATTAACACATCACTATTCAAACGCTTATTCCAGCGCAGGGCCTCTTCTTCAAGCTTTAAAAGAGCATCGGCATACGTACTGGATTCTCTTTTGGCGACATGACTCGCTAGTAAACCATCGTTATCTTGAATCAAACGATTGAATGATATGGAACGAGAAGGAGGAAGAAATTCCCCTGTAAATCGGTTGATGCTGATGGGGTTATTTTGGACTAAAAAAGAGCCAAATCCCGGAAGGGTAACGCATTCGTGTTGATAGAGTAATTCCTTAATGTATTGTGTCAAAATCATGTATTAAAGATAGCAAATAATATTTTCTTCCTATTTTCAAGGAAAATTCATTGCCTCTAGGCCCCAAAAGATACCTAAAGCTATGACCTTAACGTCTCAACAAGCCGCTTTATTGCTTTGTCGTATTCCCAAATTAGGTCTGCGTTCTTGTAAGAAGCTCATCGACCACTTTGGTAGCGCTAAAAAGGTGTTGGAAGCACCTGTAAATAAGCTCTTGCAAGTGAGTGGAATAGGCCCGTCTCACTTGAGGCAAATCGCCACATGGAAAACCTATTTACCCGAGGTAAAAAAAGAAGAGAAAAATCTTATTTCTACTGCCACCACTCCCTTTGTCTACCAATCAAAAAATTATCCCCTTACATTGACCCATACTTCAGATCCTCCTGTTGTTTATTTTCAGCAGGGCAGAGTCAATTGGTCCAACCCGCGAATCATCAGTATAGTGGGGACACGCACTCCAACCGGAGAAGGAGAACGTCTATGTGAGGAATTACTTCAAAGCATTGCACCCTTTCACCCTTTAATCGTTAGTGGTTTTGCACGTGGAATCGACATTTATGCGCATAAAAAAGCCTTGGATTTAGGATTAGAAACGGTGGCCGTATTAGGGCATGCCTTTGGTCAATGGTATCCCAAAGAACATCGTCATTATGTAGCCCCATTGTTACAACAAGGTGCTTTTATCACAGAGTTTTGGTCGAACGATCCCTTTGATCGCACGAATTTTTTGCGGCGCAACCGCATCATTGCGGGGGTAGCGCATGCGACTGTTGTCATTGAATCGGGAGAAAGAGGGGGCAGTCTTGTTACCGCGGCACATGCCTTAGCCTATGGGCGAGAGGTCTTTGCCTTCCCAGGACGTCCCAGTGACACAAAAAGCAAAGGTTGCTTGAGCTTAATAAAGAACGATCAAGCAAGAATGATTCGACACGGAAAAGATTTGGTAGATTGGTTGGGGTGGAAAAAGGCTACGTCAAAACAACGGCAACAACTCCCTTTATTTATCGAGTTAAGTTTAGAAGAAAAACAGTTGCTCAACGAATTAAAGCAGCCAACTTCACTGGATGAATTGGCACTAAAAAGTAAACGTTCTATAGCCACTGTAGCAGCCCTGCTGTTACAATTAGAATTAAAGGGAGTAGTGCGATCACTGGGCGGGAAAACCTTTGAACGCTCTTAATAGCCTATTTTACTTCGTACCCTTAAAAGGACCTCATGGGCAACTTTTCTTGCTTTTTCGGCTCCTTTTGTCAAGGCGATGGTTACTTCGGCAGGGTTCTCTTGGTAGTAGTTAAAGCGTTTTCGTGGGGCGTCAAAACGATCTAAAATCAACTCATAAAGTGCCTGTTTAGCATGACCATACCCCATGCCTCCAGCGAGATATTGCTGGCGAAGTTCCGCGATTTGGTCGGCCTGTGCTAAAAGGGAATAAAGGGCAAAAACAGTACAATTATCAGGGTCTTTAGGGTCTTCTAGTGGAGTAGAGTCTGTTTTAATCCCCATGATTTGCTTCCGCAATTTTTTCTCAGGTAAAAAGACGTTGATGATATTGTCTTTGGATTTTGACATTTTCTCCCCATCGGTTCCAGGGACATATTGCGTGGCCTCTTGAACTTTAGCTTGCGGTAAGACAAACGCTTCTCCCATTTGATTGTTAAAACGAGCGGCGACATCCCGCGTCATTTCTAAATGTTGTAATTGGTCTTTTCCCACGGGAACAATGGCGGCGTCATACAATAAAATATCAGCTGCCATTAACATGGGGTAGCTAAAAAGGCCAGCATTTACGTCTTGAAGACGGTCTGCTTTATCTTTAAAAGAGTGGGCTAATGTTAAACGTTGATAGGGATAAAAACAGTTGAGGTACCAGGCGAGCTCGGTCACTTCACTTACGTCACTTTGCTTGTAAAAAATGGTTTTATCAGTGTCTAAACCACAGGCTAACCATGCTGCAGCAGTATTAAAGGTGTGTTGTCTAAGGGTGTCTCCTTCTTTAATTTGAGTGAGGGAGTGCAGGTCGGCGATAAAGAGAAACGATTCATTTTCGGCTTCTTCTGCCATGGCAATAGCAGGTAGAACAGCGCCTAATAAATTTCCTAAATGGGGGGTGCCGGTGCTTTGTACGCCCGTCAAGATTCTGGCCATGGGTTGAATTTTTGACAAATGTACTTTATTTCACCAAAACTAATTCCAAATTGCTACATTTGACGCTGTGAAAAAAGTACTCCTTCGCTTGTGGCGGATATGGTTTTACATCCTGGCAGCAGTTCCAGTTCCCTTCTTATTTCCTTTTTTAGCCATTGCTTTAATGTTCCCAAAGGGCTACACCTTTGTCTTCTGGGTGGCACGAAATATATGGGCGCCAATTATTCTAGGCGGAAGTGGTTTTTACACTAAAATTCGATATGCCAAGCCATTGCCCAAAGGGACGTCGTATGTGCTCGTAGCAAACCATACCAGTTATATTGACCCTTTCGTGATGTTGCGCGTCTCTAAAAACCCCTTTGTCTTTGTAGGAAAGAAAGAACTGGTGAAGATCCCCATCTTTGGCTACCTCTATAAACGTGCAGCTATTATGGTCAACCGCAGTGATAAAAAGAGTCGATGGGAGGTCTATGGTCGCGCCGAAAAGAAACTCGACCTGGGCTACAGTATTTGTATCTTTCCCGAAGTCTCTTATGAAGACGACACCATTTTTTTAAATCCCTTTAAACGCGGGGCGTTTAAAATTGCAATTGATCATCAACTCCCCGTTGTTCCTATGGTTTTTTATGACTGTAAACGCAAACATCCGTGGTATCCCAACTTTGGCTTCCCTGGGGAATTAAGGGTGCAAACCTTCCCCGAAATTTATCCCCCCATAAACATGGAAGGGGTAGAAGACTTTCAAGAAGAAGTGCGAGCTATTGTTGAGAAGGGCTTACAAGAAGACCCAAAAAAACGGCAATATGCTGCGGTAGCAATTGAAAAAACCCTCGCACAATCCTCCTAGCGTATTTTTGAAGCGAGCAAGTGGATGAAAAACGCTATTTTGCTAAAAACAATTTACATGGATTCTACTGCATCGATATTATTAGCCATTGTCATTATGATCATCATGATGGGAATGGGCCTTAGTCTTACATTAGCAGATTTTAGGCGTGTTGCTCAAAACCCTAAGCCGGTACTTTTAGGGTTGACAAATCAAATCATTCTATTGCCATTAGTCGCTTTGGGGCTGGTCTCTCTTTTTGATCCACCAGCTTTTATCGCTGTAGGGATGATACTATTAGCCGCATGCCCTGGAGGAACCTCTTCTAATTTAGTCACCCTTTTGGCCAAAGGCGACTTGGCACTATCGGTAAGCATGACTGCCATTAACAGTGTGATAACCATTGTCACCATTCCTTTTTGGGTAGGCTATGCCTACAGTACCTATCTTGCCGAAGCAGCAAACATGGCGTCCCCCACAGTAGATATCTTCAAAACCTTAATTGTTGTTTTAGCCATTCCCTTATCCATAGGGATGTTTATTAAAGGGCGTATTCCAGCCTTTGCTAATCGCATGGAGCGTCCTGTTCGTATTGCCTCTTCCATCTTTTTAGCAGTGGTAATCTTGGGCCTTTTGATCCAGAAATTTGACCTCTTTCAACGCTATGTAGGAGATACCATTGCCATAGTAGCTGCTTTAAATGCGATTACGATGGGCATGGGCTATATGTTAGCTAAAGCCTTTGGTTTAAACCTTAAACAAGGATTAACCATCGCGATTGAATCGGGAATTCAAAACGGGACATTGACCATTAGTTTAGCTGTAATTACCTTAAATCAACCCGACTTTGCCATTATTGCGGCGATTTATTCACTAGTGATGTATGCTTTTTCCAGTGTCCCTATTTATTTTGGGTTGAAAGCAGCCAAATAAAAAAACCCCCAAATCACTTTGGGGGCAATGCAATCAAAATGTTAAAAGCATTATTCGTTTACCGCTTTTAGGGTATTCATGATCTTTTCTTCTAGTTCTTCCATTAAATCTGGATTGTCCCCTAAAAGCGTTTTTACTGCATCGCGACCTTGGCCTAGTTTGGTGTCCCCATAGCTAAACCAAGAACCCGACTTTTTAATGATTTCATAGTTGACACCCAGGTCGATGATCTCTCCAATTTTGGAAATTCCTTCTCCATACATGATGTCAAATTCGGTTGTTTTAAAAGGAGGTGCAACTTTGTTTTTCACCACCTTAACACGGGTTTTATTCCCGAGCACCTCGGCATCGGTGCTTTTAATTTGTGTAGAACGGCGAATATCAAGACGCACCGAGGCATAGAACTTAAGTGCGTTTCCTCCAGTAGTCGTTTCTGGGTTGCCAAACATCACGCCAATCTTTTCACGCAATTGATTGATGAAAAACACCGTACAATTGGTTCGTGCGATCGAGCCGGTTAACTTTCGCAAGGCTTGCGACATTAATCGCGCATGCAGTCCCATTTTAGAATCCCCCATTTCGCCCTCAATTTCACTCTTTGGCGTCAAGGCTGCAACCGAGTCAATGACGACGATATCTACCGCTCCAGAGCGGATAAGATTATCGGCAATTTCAAGCGCTTGCTCTCCGTGGTCAGGTTGAGAAATGATCAGTTCAGAGATGTCCACGCCCAGCTTTTCGGCATAAAAGCGATCAAAGGCATGCTCTGCATCAATAAAAGCAGCAATGCCTCCTTGTTTTTGACATTCAGCGATTGCATGTAAGGTCAAGGTAGTTTTCCCTGAGGATTCAGGCCCATAAATTTCAATCACTCTTCCGCGAGGATATCCCCCCACGCCTAGGGCAATGTCTAATCCTATTGAGCCAGAAGAAATGGCTTCTACTTCTTCTACCGCCTCATCACCCAGTTTCATTACCGAGCCCTTGCCATAGGTTTTGTCTAATTTGTCTAGTGTTAATTGGAGCGCCTTTAGTTTGGCAGCTTTATCATCGGCCATAATCGTTTCTTTTTCGTTTGTGGATAAAAATAAGACATTCTCTCGGTTGCTAAAACCCCTGCCCAAAGAGGTTATGAACAACTTTGCTATTTTTATCCTAGAAATAGAACAGCACGTCCTTTTTTTCTCAAAGGGCATTGTTGTTACATGATGTAGCCAAAGGCAACAGCCTTCAAGCTCACTTAATTTTTATTACCTTTGTCGCTCACTTAAACCGTTTATAGCATGCAACTGTACAACAAATTAAGTGCGCAAGAACGAGCAGCTCTATTAGAAGAAGCTGGGACAGAACGCCTCACCTTATCGTTCTATCAATACGCGCACATCGGCAATCCACAACTTTTTCGCGATCACCTCTTTTTAAACTGGGACAAGCTTGAAGTACTGGGAAGAATTTATGTCGCCCATGAAGGGATTAATGCTCAGCTTTCTGTTCCCGCACCTCATTTTGAGGCCTTTAAAGAACAGATTGATGCCATCGATTTCTTGAAAGGTGTTCGTCTTAATATTGCTGTTGAGCAAGACCTCAAATCCTTTTTAAAACTCACCATCAAAGTCAAGCATAAAATTGTGGCCGATGGTTTAGAAGACAATGCCTTTGATGTCACCCAAAAAGGGAAACACGTCAACGCAGAAGAGTTCAACACCCTTCTAGCCGATCCCAACACCATTTGTGTGGACATGCGCAATCACTATGAAAGCGAAATTGGTCATTTCAAAGGGGCGGTAACTCCAGATGTCGATACCTTTAGAGCATCCCTGCCCATTATTGAAGAAGATCTAGCCGAGCATAAAAGCGATAAAAATCTTTTGATGTATTGCACTGGAGGAATTCGTTGTGAAAAAGCCTCGGCTTATTTTAAGCACAAAGGCTTTGAAAATGTCTTCCAATTAGAAGGAGGCATCATTGAATACACCCGCCAGGTAAAAGAAAAAGCGCTTGAAAATAAATTTATTGGAAAAAACTTTGTCTTTGATGAACGCCGAGGGGAACGCATCACCGAGGATGTCATCGCTCAATGCCATCAATGCGGAGCCCCTTGTGACACCCATGTCAATTGCGCGAACGAAGCCTGTCATTTGTTATTCATTCAATGCGAATCCTGTAAGGAGAAAATGGAGAATTGCTGCTCCAGCCCTTGTCAAGAAATCATCCAGCTACCCATAGAAGAACAGCGCGCCTTGCGAAAGGGAACCCATAACAGCAATAAAATCTTTAAAAAAGGTCGCTCAGAGGTCTTAAAATTTAAGTCGCATTAACCTTTTTTTGGGAGGTTCATTTTAGGAAAACCTCCTATCTTTACGATTCAACCAAAAAAACAATATTACATGGCCTGTGCTTCTTGTACTTCATCTGATGGAACCCCTCGAGGGTGCAAAAGCAATGGCACCTGTGGGACAGATAGCTGCAATAAACTCACTGTTTTTGATTGGTTAGCAAACATGCAATTAGCAGGAGGAGAGGCCGCCTGTGATTTGGTTGAGGTGCGTTTTAAAAATAGCCGGAAAGAATATTTCCGCAATGAGGAACAACTCCCGCTTAAAATGGGGGATATCGTCGCTACGCAAGCAAAAAGTGGTCACGATATTGGAATGGTTACCCTTACGGGGGAATTAGTCCGCTTTCAATTGCGCAAAAAGAAAATCAAAGAAGACAGCGATGAAATCAACAAGATTTATCGCCTTGCCACCCAGAATGATATCGACAAATGGCAAGCCGCTCGAGATCGTGAGGCCGAGGTGCAGAAACGCGCGCGAGAAATGGCGATTTTCTTGCGATTAGAAATGAAAATCTCGGATGTAGAATTTCAAGGTGATGGCTCAAAAGCAACGTTTTATTATACAGCAGAAAACCGCATAGACTTTCGTCAACTCATTAAAGACATGGCGCAAGCCTTTAGTATTCGAATTGAGATGCGACAGATTGGACTTAGGCAAGAAGCCTCCCGCCTTGGTGGAGTGGGCTCTTGTGGTCGCGAACTGTGTTGTTCTACCTGGTTGACTGATTTTAGAACTGTCTCAACCGCTGCGGCACGCTATCAACAACTTTCGCTTAATCCGCAAAAGTTAGCGGGACAGTGCGGGAAGTTAAAATGCTGCCTCAATTTTGAGCTAGACGCATATCGTAAAGCCTTAAAACACTTCCCAAAGACAGAAACAAAACTCCACACCGAAAAGGGAATTGCCGTTTGTCAAAAAGTAGATATTTTTAAAGGCCACATGTGGTATGCTTATAAGGGCGAATGGATGACTTGGCATTTATTGAGCAATGAACAAGCCAGTGAAATCGTCCGGAAAAACCGCGCTAAAGAACCTGTGGCTAGCCTAGAAGAATTTGCGCTAGACTTACCGCCTAAACAAGAAGAAAAGGTCTTTGAAAATGTTGTAGGACAAGACAGTCTTAATCGCTTTGACCGTCCAAAGAACAACAAGAACAAACGCAATAAAAACAAGCGGAATAAAAACCGGAATCGCAACCGAAAAGCGCCACAGAAGAATGAATAAGTCCCTTTTTTTTCTCTGTTTTATCCTCCTTATGACCAGCATGGCTTGCAGTGAAGCGCCCTTCTATAGGCAGGACCAAAACACGCCTAATGGCTGGAGCCTCAATCAACCGATTGTTTTTACAATTCAAGATCCCATAGACACTCCTTCTGATGTGTACATACATCTTCGCAATGATGCTTCCTATCCTTTTTCCAATATTTTTTTAATTGCAAACCTGCGGGTCAACGATTCCCTGATTTCAAGTGATACCCTTGAATACGCCATGGCAAAGCCAAATGGAGAATGGCTGGGAACTGGGTTTACCTCAGTGAAAGAAAGTAAATTGTGGTGGAAGGAAAACTGGCAAGCACAGCTTCCTCCTCCCTATACCGTGGAAATTGCACAAGCAAATCGCGTCAATGGAAGAGAAAAAGCGGCTCCTCAATTAGCCGGAATTGTATCGGTGGGAGTATCCATTAATTCAAGAGAATAACACATGGCTAAAACGGCAAAAAAGAAAAAGAAGACCAAGAACTTTAGCGGGCCAATCAAGTTTTTTTGGCTATGCTTTTGTTTTGGTATTGTGTTTGTTGCAGCAATTTTTGGAAGTGCTGCTTTAGGTTTCTTTGGACCCATGCCACCGCTGGAACAGCTAGAAAACCCTAAAACCAATTTAGCCACTCAAATCATATCGGCAGATGGAGAAATTTTAGGCAAGTTTTTTTACAACGACAATCGAACGCCAATCGGCTTTGACGAGTTGCCCTCTCATCTTGTTGATGCACTAATCGCTACCGAGGATGAGCGTTTCTATTCTCACTCAGGGATTGATTTTCGCGGAACATTACGTGCTGTCGCGTATCTAGGAAAACGAGGGGGGGCCAGTACCATCACACAACAATTAGCCCGTCAACTATTTGTGGGAGTGCGTTCCCGTAATAAAGTTCAAGCGGTGACACAAAAAATAAAGGAATGGGTTCTTGCCGTAAAACTGGAACGTCGTTACACAAAACAAGAAATCATCGCCATGTATTTGAATATATATGACTTTGGTTACCAGGCAGATGGAATTAAATCTGCAGCAAAAATATACTTCAATAAAACCCCAATGACCCTTTCCATAGAAGAAGGAGCAACGCTTGTGGGCATGCTTAAAAATTCTTCTTTGTTCAACCCAAAGCGGCGCCTAGCCATGACGCAGGAACGACGCAATGTGGTTTTTCAACAAATGGAACGCAATGAGTTCATCACGAAAGAAGAACGGGATTCTTTGCAAAAAATTCCGTTAAGTCTTGATTTTACCCCCGATTCTCATCGTGAGGGACTAGCGACCTATTTTCGCACCTATGTCAAACAGTTTTTACAAAAATGGGTAAAAGAAAATCCAAAGGCGAATGGGGAGAAGTATGACATTTATCGCGATGGTTTACGCATTTACACCACCATTGATTCTCGTTTACAAGCCTTAGGCGAAAAAGCCATGGAGGAGCACATGAAAAAGCTTCAGGCAGAATTTTTTAAACAGAATACCAAAACACTAAACCCCACCGCTCCATTCTTAGAATTACGAGAAGGAGAAATCGATACACTTTTAGAGCGTTCTGCTCGCCGATCAGAGCGCTGGCGTGCCCTTCGTGCATCTGGAAAAGACGATGAAGAAATTTGGGCGACCTTTAAAGTCCCTACTCCCATGAATGTCTTTAGCTGGAAAGGCGATATTGATACCATCATGACTCCTTTAGATTCCATGCGCTATTACAAACACTATCTACGGGCTGCCATGATGTCGATGGACCCAGTGAACGGTCACGTAAAAACGTGGGTGGGTGGATTTAATTACAAGCATTTTCAATACGATCAAGTGCGACAAGGGCGACGTCAAATAGGCTCTACCTTCAAACCCTTTTTATATGCTACCGCCATTGATCAATTGCGCTTGTCGCCCTGTGATATTTTACCCGATGCACTCTTTTGTATCGAGCCCATGAAATTCGGGAATGTTGAAGCATGGTGCCCAAAGAATTCTGGGGATAAATACGGTCAAATGCGCACCTTAAAAAATGCCCTGGCAAATTCGGTTAACACCGTTAGTGCGCGTTTAATGGACAAAGTAGGCCCCACTCCAGTAGTGAATTTGGCCAAAAAAATGGGGATTACTTCTTATTTACCCAAAGTCCCTTCCATTGCTCTAGGGACGCCAGACATTAGCCTTTTTGAGATGGTGGGGGCATACAGTACCTTTGCCAATAAAGGCATTTATGTCAAACCCATTACCATAACCCGTATTGAGGATAAAAACGGAACGGTCTTGTATGAGGTAGCCCCAGAGACCAAAGATGTGCTGAGTGAAGAATCGGCCTATGTGACCTTGAACCTACTCAAGGGCGTCACCGAAGGAGGTTCGGGGCAGCGTTTACGGCATAATGTAGCGACAGAAAATTATGCTTACCAATCGGTCGTGACAGGCTACCCCTATGAATTCACTAATCCGATTGCAGGAAAAACGGGAACAACTCAAAACCATTCGGATGGATGGTTTATGGGGATGGTTCCAAACCTGGTCACCGGTGTTTGGGTTGGGGGAGAAGATCGTGCGGTCCACTTTGATAACATTGCTTTTGGACAGGGGGCAAGCATGGCCTTACCCATTTGGGCGATGTACATGAAAGCGGCGTATGAAAACCCTGATTTAGGGATTTCTTTTGACGATTTTGAAGCGCCCGAATTTGTGGGGATCCCGTTGGATTGTGAAACCATCGATCCTAATGCACTCAACCCTTTAGAAGAAAAAGAAGAAGATTTAGGGGAATTAGGGTTTTAAGCCTGTTCTTCTATTCGCCATTCTGCGTAAGAAGTTTCGGTCTCTCGAAGCGTTAACTTCACTAGAGTAATCGCTTTTGGTAAACGGGCTGAAATTTTTTGGGCAAAATCAATGACCATCATTTCGCTGGTGGGTTGATAATTCACACGCAGTACTTTGTGACCACGTTTTTCCATCGCATCGGCAAGCTCTTTATGCGGGGAGGAAACGTTCAATACTGTAGCGTGATCAAATGGCAAAACAATTTCTTCTCGAACGATTTTTTTAAGGTCGCTAAAGTCAATCACCATCCCGTGCTTTACGTTTGATGTATCATCAATCGGGCTTCCTTTTACCGTGACAGAAAGTTTATAGCTGTGGCCGTGCACGTTTTTACACAGTCCGTCATAGCCATAAAGGGCGTGACCGGTTTCAAAAGTAAATTCTTTGGTAATGCGAATAATAGATGACATAAGGCGTGCGGCATTGTTTCGTTCTGCAAGTTCTGTATTTTTTTGGAATTGCTCGCCTAAAGCAACAATTTCTTAGGGTAGCAGTAAAGAATACTTCAATCCTTCTTACCTTTGCAGTATCATTTTAGTGTTCTTATGAAAAACATCTTAGTCCCTTTAGGCGTATCCGAAAATGCTGCAAGCACCTTGTCTTATGCCATTGATTATGCCAAAGCAACGTTGGCAACGCTTTATGTAATGGATTCATATAATCCTAGTTTTCACAACGCTCACTTGTTAAATGTCAAACAAGCTGTGGGGAATAACAACTCAAAGCGAATTAAAGAATTGGTGCAAGCAACCGACCACAAGGGGGTCAATATTCAACTAGTACAATACGATGGAGATGTTTTAAGCGGGATTGCTTCTTTAGACCAACGTGTTCAATTGGATTTAATCCTATCTGGCCCTATGCCTAATGCCGACAATGAAGCGGTCTTTTTAGGCCCTACGGCGGGAAAACTCGTAAAGCGAACCGATATCCCAGTTTTAATTGTCCCAGAAGGGGCGTCTTTTCAACCCCCAAAAAAGGCGTTGTTTGCCTTTAAACGGGGTAAAATAAAAGGGGAGCGTTCCCTAGCCCCCATTCATTTTATCCAGCAAAATTTTGACACGGCGATGAATCTTCTACTTGTCAAAGTTCCAGGATATGAACGCAAAGACCTTCAAATTGATCACGAGATTGTCGAGTTATCCAGTCAAATGACTTCTACCGATAACGGCACGGTCTATCAAGGCGTACTTGAGCATTTCCAAAGTTTTCAACCCGACTTACTCACTGTTTTTGCTCGAAAACGAGGGTTTTTTGCAAAGCTAATCGAAACAGATGTTGTCTTAAAAAAGGATTTTTATACTAAGACACCTCTCCTTGTCCTTAAAAACCGTAAATAGTTGAAACGGTTCCACTTATTAGGTCTTTTATTGTGGGGAGGAACGATGCTTTTTGCACAAAACCGCTATGTAAATCTCAACGTCGATAACGACCTCTTTTTTGTCACCGATTATTACTATTCAAGTGGGATTTTCATTCAATACGGGAAAGAACATTTTGGCAAAGCTCAAAAAGACAGTCTTAGAACATTTCGTATGTTTGAGTTAGGGCAAGAAATCTATACTCCTTCAGATCGTTATTCGATTGATCCACAAGAATACGATTATCCTTACGGTGGGTGGAGTTATGTTTCCTTTAGTCAACAAAAAGGACTAAAGGATAATGCGCAATATGAAATAGGTGTTCAACTGGGGGTTACTGGGGACTGGTCGCTTGCACGATGGATGCAAAACACCTACCACAGAAACGTTTTGGGTCTACCCAATAATGCCTGGGTTGATCAACAACCCGAAGCGGTACACATGAACTTTTTTGGGCAGTATTTTTATCAAAAACAGTGGGGGAGATACCTGCGTTATGTACAACAAAGCACTGCGGTTCTAGGAACACAACGGATTGATCTAGGGCAAAGAATGGGCCTTAACATTGGTTTGGGAAACGTCTTTGGCTTGGGGGCAAATACCCTCTATAATCAAAAAGATGGAGATGCTATGTATGTGGGGCTCAACACCCATTATGTCTTTTATGACTATATGCTCGAAGGGAGCCTGTTCAACGATACGGCACCCTTTATTGCAAAAAATGTTCCCTTTCGCTATGAAATCGAAGTGGGCTTTGCCTTTCAAAGCAACCGCTGGAAGTTTTTATTCTTATACAAGAATCGCTCTCGGGATAATCACTTGCAGCCGAAAGAAGCCCATCACTTGATGAACATAACCTTGAGCCGATTTTTTGATTAAAGCATTTAAGGATGTAATTTGTAACCGATTTTAATTTTTGACGATGAAAAAAATACTTTCTACCCTTTCCATTTTATTCCTCTTTTCTTCTTGTATTGTCATTAAAGTATATGACAACCCAAAAGACAAAGACCAAGCTCCAAAAGTAATTGCTAAAAAGCGTATGATGCTCCCTTCAGATCGCACGATACCTTTGCCTACTGGAGAGCAAGAAATTTTATTCTTTGGGGAGGATTTTCCTCCTACACCAGAAGTTTTTCACTTTAAAACCGACGATAGTTTAGCCCATCTCTTTACAGGGGATAGCCTGGCGCACAAAGGAATGTTTATCATCAAATTAGACGATCTTGACAGCATGCCACAGGGAATGAATTTCCAGTGGAAGTCAAAAGCGGGTGCCATGCATCACGCCATGCCCATGATGAAAGATTGTTGTAAAATGTCACCAAAGGAGTGTGCCGCCATGGACAGCCTTTGTTCTCCCATGATGATGGGGAAGATGCACGCACAAAAAAGTATCCGTGTGATTAAAATGGATGCAAAAAAAGATGGAGAAAAAAACACCTTTGTCATAAAAACAAAAGGAGGAGATGACAAAAAAGCTCCTTTAATCATCATTGATGGAGAAGAAAAAGCAGCGGGCTTTGACCTGCAAGCCATCGCTCCAGATCAAATCGAAAGCATCAACGTTTTAAAAGACGAAGCCGCCTTTAAACAAGTAGGTGAAAAAGGTGCTAACGGGGTGATCATGATCAAGATGAAGAAGCAATAGGGTTTTCCCAAAAATAGAAATTGTGTTCCCGGTCTAGTTCAAATCCCATCTTTGGGTAAAGCGCATTCCCGGGAACATTGTTTTTTTCGGTCTCTAGGCTTAGGCCTGCAGCCTTAGTGATTTTACAGTGTTCTTGTGCTGCTCTCATCAACCCTTTACTTATGTTCTTTCCGCGATGTTCTATTGCGACGAATAAGTCGTTTAACAACCAGAGTGGGCGCATATTAGTGGACGAAAAAAGGGGGTATAATTGAGTAAACCCCACAACTGTTTTATCGAATAGGGCCACAAAAATCACCGATTCTTTTTTCTCTAGCCGTTCACCTAAAAAGGTCATTGCGCCATCGAGGTCACTATTTTTACGATAAAACACCCTGTAGGCGTCAAAAAGGGCGGCAAGTTCGTTGAGGTGCTCGAATTGAGCGCGTTGAATTTGAATCATTTTTTGGGTCGATTAGGATGAAATAAGGTGTAGGCAATGCCTAAGGAAAAGCCGCTAAAATTCTGCGTTTCTCTACGAATAGGAGGCGTGTTTTTCTTTTGAAAATGATAGCCTAAAGCGGCCGAGAATTTTCGCCAAACACGATAATGAGCACTGGCCATTACGCCAAGGGTATTGAGGAAGGTTCCTTTAGCGTAGGCAGTGGCTTCTGTCGCTGGAGGGGGCTGTCCTTTGCCATTTAAAAAGAATTGATAGCTTCCCCCCAAAGAGAGTCGTAATCGCTTAACAGGATAAACACTTAACAACAATGGAACACGCAAATAGGTCAAGCGATCTTGGCTGTTATCGTTCTCATAAGCATACGCATAGTTGATGCGATGATAGTGCACCCCACTGCTGATCCCAAAGGTTTTTGTGCTGCGATAATGCACCTCTGCGCCCCAGTTAAGTTGCAGTTTTGCTTTGCTTTCGCGATTGGTGGGTTTTGAGAGATGCGGTTGAAGCAGCACATCCACGTTCCATTTCCGATAGTATTCGAGGTCATAGGCATTTTTACCGTATTGCTGGAGGAGCAGATCGGGGCCTTGCGCTAGTGTTTTTCCCCCAGATAATAGGGCAAAAAGAATCAGGAAAGTAGTTGCGCGCATAAGCAAGCTATTAATTAAATGAGAAGCAATCCAAAAAAACGCCTATAGGCGATAAAATGCCGTATAAGCTTTCTTATCCCCAATAAAAACCATGCTCCCAGGACAATCCACCATAGAATAAAAAACCAATCATTTTTTGTGGTGCCATTCCAGTTTAAAGCCTCAAAGACTACTGCTTCCATCAATAAATCAAAGGCAAGCCAAAGGGGAAAGCCCAGTAGCCACAGGAGTAGTGTTTTCCCGCTTTGGTTTGTTTTCATTTTACAAAATGTATTCTTTTTCTTTCTTGATGGTTACCGTTGAGGGGTGCATCAAAATTTCGGCATGGCCAGTGGTTTTTGGCAATTCATAGGCAAAGAAGTACTCGAGGGTTTCGAGTTTACTTTCATAAAAGGCATCACTGTAGTTTCCATTGCCATTGATCAAGGCTTGTTTTGCATTAACGCCTATGTCAAGCCAGGTCCATCCCATGATCACCAGGCTAAAGAATTCCATAAAGATGGTTGCATCTGCAAGAAAGCGTTCATAATCTCCTTTCATGGCAAATGGCATCAATGTGCCCAGGATTTTTTGGGTTAATTGTAGTTTGTCGCCCAGCACTTTGGCATAGCCTTTTAAAGCATCAATTTGCCCTGCTGCTTGAATGGTTTCCATGATTTCTGCCATGAGGAGTTGCGCTCCTTCACCATTGCCCATGGTTAATTTTCGTCCAAGTAAATCCTGGGATTGAATCCCCGTGGTGCCTTCATAGATGGAAGAAATACGGATATCGCGGTAGTAGAGCTGTAAGACAAAATCGGTACAAAAGCCATAGCCGCCTAGAATTTGTAGCCCATTGTTGATGGAATAGGCGCCAGCTTCGGCGGGATAGGTTTTAACGACCGGGATGATCATTTCAAGCAAGGTGTTGTATTTTTTCTTCTCCTCTGGAGAAGTGGCGGTGTTTTCTAGATCGTAGTATTTTGAGGCGAGCATGACAAGACTCATCGAGCCTTCTACTACGGCTTTTTGTAATAAAAGCATGCGACGCACATCGGGATGTTCAATGATTAACGCTTGTTTTTCATTCACATCTTTTGTACCGTCACTGGTCAATTTTCTTCCTTGTGGGCGTTCATTAGCATACTGCAAAGAGGCATAATAAGCGGCCGATGCAATGGCCGAAGAACCCAAGCCCACGGCAATACGTGCGGCATTCATCATCAAGAACATATAATGCAAGCCTTTATTGGGTTCGCCCACGAGATAGCCCTGGCAATCCCCAGCGTCTCCAAAACCGAGGTGGGTGGTGCAGTAGCCGCGTTGTCCCATTTTTTGGAAATCGGCTACAGTCGTGACGTCGTTTGGTTCGAGGCCTCCGTTTGCTGTTGGGCGATTTTTTGGTACAATAAAAAGGGAGATTCCTTTGGTGCCTTTAGGGGCACCTTCTATACGTGCGAGTAAAAGGTGAACGACATTATCGGTGAAGTGATTGTCACCGCCCGAGATAAAGATTTTTTGTCCGCTAATATGGTAGTGACCTTCTTCTGTAGGGGTAGCTTTAGTCACGATATCAGAAAGGGAGCTTCCCGCCTGTGGCTCGGTCAAACACATGGTGCCGCCCCATTGCCCAGAGAGCATGTTAGGGACATAGGTGTCTTTTAATTCTTGGGAGGCAAAGTGGATGATTAATTCTGCGGCCCCCTGGGTTAGTCCTGTATAGCCGGGCAGATGATTGTTTGCGGCATTGAGGATATAATTTGTGGCGGTTTGAACCATAAGGGGAATTTGCATGCCCCCATCTTCATAGTCAAAAGGAGCTGAGATAAACCCTAGTTCACCCCCTTGATGCATCATGGTTTTGACCTGCTCGTGAACATAGACAGTACCGTCTTTGTGATAGGCAGGCTTTTCATCGATCTCCTGGATATAGGGGAAGAGTTCTTTATCGGCAAAGGTTTTTGTGGAATCTATAAAGAGATCTAAGGCTTCTTTGTCGTGATCTTGAAAGCGTTCACGATCGAGTAATTCTTCTAGTTGATGTACATCATACAACATGTACTTTAGGGTGTCGATATCGACATATTTATCGGCCATAAGGGTGATTTTTAGTGGTTTTACATCATCATTCCTCTTCATGAAGGGAATCAAATATACACATTTCAGTTTGAGGGAGAAAACGTGGGCTTTTCCTCTATTTGTGTGGGATCAACAAGCGGGAGTCATCTACTATGCGCGATAGACAAAGGCATTACAGTGCATGCCGGCTCCAACGGAGGCAAAGACATAGGTTTGTCCTTTTTTAAGGGGGTAGCCTTCAATGCGATTGTTTTTGACTAAATCATAAAGTGTGGGAATAGTAGCGACAGAAGTGTTACCCAAAAAGGAAATGCTAGAGGGGATTTTATGCGCATAGTCGTGGTCGCTAATGTCAAAGGCTTTCATCAAATTTCCTGCAATGGCTTTAAGCATTTTTGCGTTAGCTTGATGGAAGAAAAAATAGTCAACTTCTTTTGGTGACATATTGACTTTATCCAAGGCCTTTTTAATGACCAAGGGCAGTTGTGAGGTGGCGTATTTATAAACTTTTTGCCCTTGCATTTTAAAGAATAGGTTTCCTTCTCGTTCTTTGTTAAGCGAGGCGTCGAGAATAATGCTGTCAAGGTCTTCTTCGGCATGAGAAAAGGTGGCGTGCGCGAGAATGCCTTCGGTTTGATTATTTGCCGAGATGATGGTGGCGCCACAACCATCTGCCATTAGCATGGAGTCAACATCGTGTGGATCGAGAAAGCGAGAAGCGACTTCAACGCCACAAACGAGGACGTGTTTTGCTTCGCCTAATTGAATCATTCGATGGGCTTGAATGACTCCTTCTACCCAGCCTGGACAGCCAAAGAGGATGTCATAGGAAGGGCAGTCTTTATTCGTGATTCCTAAGCTATTTTTTAGCACCGCAGCAACATTGGGAATGGTGTGATAACAGTTGCCCAGGTTTGCGCGAACATTGGCTGTATTATGGGCGATGATGATTCCATCAAGTTCGTTGGGCTCAATGCCCGCATCGGCAATAGCTTTGCGAGAGGCGTCTTCTAAGAGATGGATGGAGCCCTCGTCTTCGCCGATAAAACGACGTTCTTTGATGCCAGAAATTTCTTCGAGTTTCTGGATGATTTCTTGTGGGTCTTTGGGGTTTTTCTCCCCCTTTTTAGTGTAGAAATCGTAGTGTAAAAAATAGTCGTTTTTGATGACGCGCTTTGGCATTGCGCTCCCTGATCCAGAAATACTGCTCCCCATTATAGTGTGTTTTTCCCGCTAGTTGCGGGGATAAAAAGTGAAGGTAGGGAATCTATTTTATTCTAGAGGATAAAATAAAAAATCAATTTACATCATTATTGTTTTGATCGGTTTCACTCTGCTCCTCTTCCTCTTCGGTAATTCTATAACGTAATCGAATTTTTAGTCCAAATTCATGTGCACTCAATTGATTCATTAAATTGTTTAATCCATCAAAAGTGTCATAAGCATAGGAAATTGAAATCATTTCACTTAAATCAAGTTTCAATTTATATGACATAACGTTTGCAGTTCTTATGCCTATACCAAAATCAAATTTAGTTTTATAGCTAGCCCATAACATTCCTTCATTAATCGATTTTACTCCACTTGATGTTCTGAAGATAAATCTAGGTTCAATGTTTAGGTTTTCATTTATGCGGAAGGTTTTACCTCCTGCCATATAAAAATGAACTCTGTCTCTTGCATTTAAATAAACCTCTTCATTTCGTTTGGCATTGAAAAGTCTCGGTATAGCCGCTGAAAACCAATAGGTCTTGTTTTGAAACAGTAGTCCAACTCCAATGTTAGGGTTAAGCCTACTCATGTCTTTTTTTGCAGGGTCAACCGTTTGGCTATAGGAGGTTAGGTTAGTTGTATTTGCTCTAAATGAATTCATTCCAGCTTTTATCCCAAAATAAATTTTTGAATCGTTGCTTATTGTTAGTTTATACGAAAAATCTACCGCGACAAACGTTTGCTTTTCAATGAATATCTCATCTGAAATTACAGCCACCCCTAAACCAACATTTTTTCCTCTAGCAATTGAATAGGAAAAGGCTGTAGTTTTGGGACTTTGTTCTACAGAAGCCCACTGATTTCTTGAATTAAATGCAAAGCTTTGTCCTTCTGAACCTGCGTGCGCAGGATTGATTAAAGGCATTTGATAATCAATCAATGAAAGATAGGTGTCTTGTTGAGCAAACAACTTTAAAGACAAAAACAAAAAGGCTAAGTATCGTTTTCTCATTCCATTATCTTGTTAAATAGAGCCAACCTTGGTAATCAATACTTCCATTCTTATCAAAGTCAATGGTGTAGAAATATGCTCCCTCTGGGAGTTCTTTACCATCCATTACCCCATTCCAATCGTTTCTATAGTTTTGTTGGCTATAGATTAGTTTTCCAGTTCTGGAATATATCCACACGTGATTATTAGGATAACGCTCAATGGCTGGATCAAACCAAGTGTCATTAATCCCATCGCCGTTTGGAGAAAGGAAAGTAGCAATTTCAAAATTCAAATCGCTAAAATTATCAGGTTTGTCATTGGCTTCATTAGGATCATTTCCTGCATTGATTTCGTCTAAATTAGATATACCATCACCATCGCTATCGTTGTATGGATTACAGTTTTCAGCATCCAATTGGTCATTTACCCCGTCATTGTCACAATCTTCTAATGTAGATTCATAAGCATTAATAATTCCGTCTCCATCAACATCATCATCTAATGGCGAATTATTTAAATTATCATCCTCAAAGATTGTATCTACACCATCATTATCATCATCAACATCAATGTAGTTTGGTATACCATCACCATCAGAATCTAAATACCCTTGTGCCGAGAGTCTACTCTCGTTTAATGTTGGTATTCCATCGTTATCATCATCAGTATCTAAATAATCAAAGATTCCATCGTTATCAGTATCAATAGGAATTCCAAAAGAAAATTCTTCCATGGTTGGGACTCCATCTCCATCATCATCTGGATCTAGATAATCTGGTATTCCATCCTGGTCACTATCAATAGCATCCACTGGGTTTCCGTCTAAATTAGGATCGGCTCCTTCTTCTATAGTAGATATACCATCTCCATCATCATCCATATCAAAATAGTCTGGTAATCCGTCTTGATCTGTGTCTTGTGCATCGTCTGGATTAAAATCTTGATTTGGGTCGGGGTTTTCAAACTCTGTAAATACACCATCATTTTCATCATCTGGATCGAGATAATTGCTTATCTCATCATTATCAAAATCATCTGAGCGCTGCCAAAATTTATTCTCTCCTTGTGTTTCAAAACGACTGTAGATGTGATCTCCGTCATCATCAGGGTCAATAGGATTGATGAGTCCATCCGCATCGGTATCTGAAGTAATTCTCCTTTTGTCTACCTGTGCTAAAGGAACTTTTTCTGTGCTTAGCTCTATGATATCTTCTTGCCCTTCACTAATTGTAATTGAACTACTTTGTGTTGGAATTGGAACTCTAGTATCACCATATGAAGTGTTTATATATCCAATTAAAACTTCATAGATACCGTCTTGATTAGCATCGTTAATCACTCCAGGTTCGGGTGGATTAATAAAAGAGAGGTATCCTTCTCCTAAATCAGTTTTTTCTTCAATTTTTTGGGATTGTAATTTTGGTTCACCTGAACGAACAGTAAACAAGCCGGCATCTGCACCACCAGTAATTTTCTTTCTGATTTTCCATTTACCTACACCTTTTATTGTTGGAGACTTAAGTTTGATTTCTCCTTTGTTGCCAAATCGATTGTATGAAATTTTATAGTATTGATAAACAGTAATAAATTGATGTTCTCTCCAATCTATTACACCATCATTATCATCGTCAATGTCTTCATTGTTTCCAATTCCATCATTGTCAATATCACGTGCTTCTTTTGGATTTTTAGGGAATGTGTCTTGTTGATCGTTTACCCCATCATTATCGTCATCATTATCACTATTGTCACCTATACCATCAAAATCGGTGTCTTTGCTTTCACTTGGATCATTAGGGAAGGCATCTAGTCCGTCTTTAACCCCATCTCCATCGGTATCGTGTGTTAATGGATCACAGCCTTTGACTATTTCTTCCCCATCGTTTAGTCCATCCCCATCGGAATCTTTATTAAGTGGATCGGTGTTATAGATGACTTCTTGCCCATCTGACAACCCATCATTGTCGTCATCATTGTCTTTATTGTTACCAATACCATCACCGTCTGCATCGAATTGTTCTGAAGCATCTAAAGGGAACTCATCATCAAAGTCATTCACGCCATCACCGTCCGTATCTGCATCCCGGGGATTAGTTCCTCTTTGTATTTCATCGCCATCTTGTAAATTATCCCCATCAGTATCAGGATTTAACGGATCAGTTCCTCTGGAAACCTCTTCACCATCGCTGCTTTGATCTTGGTCGGTGTCACTATTTCGAGGGTTTGTTCCTAGACTGTTTTCTTCTCCATCTGTTAGCCCATCATTGTCGTCGTCTGGGTCAAGGCCGTCGCGAATTCCGTCTCCATCGGTATCTTCATTTCCAAATGGATCTAAAGGCAGGTCATCATCACCATCAACAATACCATCCCCGTCAGTATCGGGGTTATTTGAATCGGTACCCTTTTCAACTTCCTCGTTATCATCAAGTCCATCCCCATCAGTATCTCTGTCGAGTGGGTTTGTTCCATTATTAACTTCTTCACTATCACTTAACCCATCCCCATCAGTATCAGAATTATTTGGATTTGTTCCTCTTTGACCCTCTTCAACATCACTTAATCCATCGTTGTCATCATCAGGGTCACTTGAATTTCCAATTCCATCCTCATCACTGTCCATATTTTCGTTTGGATCGAGTGGGAAAGCATCTATGTTATCGTTCACGCTGTCTCCGTCAGTGTCAGGATCAAGAGGATCAGTACCTGCATCTCGCTCTTCTAAATCTGAAAGACCGTCTCCATCAGAGTCAGGGTTGTTAGGATCAGTATTAAATTCTGCTTCCTCCTCATCAGCGAGTCCATCGCTGTCAGCATCATTGGCTCTACCAGCGTCTAATGGGAATTGATCTATTCCATCAGGTACCCCGTCACCATCAGTGTCAAGATTTAGTGGATCTGTACCTAAGGAGTTTTCATCGCCATCGGCTAGTCCATCGCCATCGGTATCTGGATTTAATGGATCAGTTCCCATACTATATTCTTCAGCATCACTAATGCCGTCATTGTCATCATCGCTATCTACAGCATCATCCAGTCCATCGCCATCGGTATCTGTATTTAGACTCTCGTCTAAAGGGAAATCATCCGCTCCATCGAGAATTCCATCCCCATCGGTGTCAGGGTTAAGCGGATCTGTTCCTTTTTCTTGTTCTTGTGCGTCGGTTAGCCCATCATTATCTGTATCACTTACCCTTGGCAATGTTCCTAAAGCAGTTTCTTCATCATCGGTTAATCCGTCGTTATCATCATCACTATCTTCATTGTTTCCTAGACCATCATTATCCGTGTCTATTTGCTCCTCTGGGTTGAGCGGGAATTCGTCTTCGGAATCGTCTACACCATCGCCGTCAGTATCAGAATTTAGTGGATCAGTTCCATCAATAGCCTCTACTCCATCGTAGCGTCCATCTCCATCTGTATCACGATTAAGTGGATCAGTAGAAGATTCGATTTCCTCAATATCTGTTAAACCGTCATTGTCAGAATCAACGTCTAATGGGTTTGTTCCTCGATCGATTTCTTCAGCATCTGTAAGGCCGTCACCATCGCTATCAGCTTCACGTGGATTAGTTCCTAAAGCAGCCTCCTCAACATCAGTCAGTCCATCATTGTCATTATCCATGTCTTGATCATCTGGGATACCATCTCTGTCACTATCATTGGACAGACTTCCATCGAGTGGATAATCATCCTCTCCATCGAGGGTTCCATCTCCATCAGTGTCTTCATTGAGCGGATCAGCACCAAGGGAGATTTCATCTCCGTCTAATAGTCCATCTCCATCACAATCCGGATTTTCGGGATCAGTGTTATTCGCGGTTTCGTCTTGATCAGAAAGCCCGTCATTATCATCGTCAGTGTCTGCGTTGTTTCCAACTCCGTCGCCGTCTGTATCTTCGATCTCGTTAGGATTTAATGGAAGATCATCATCAGCATCATTTACTCCATCCCCATCAGTGTCAGGACTTAAAGGATTTGTACCTTGTTCTAATTCATCACCATCTGACATGCCATCCCCATCGGTATCCACAAGATTAGGATTTGTACCAGCCTCACTTTCTTCTTGGTCTGTAAGGCCATCATCATCCGTATCTGCATCTAAGTGATCAGTACCAGCGGCGTATTCATCAATATCACTAATACCATCATTGTCATCATCCGTATCCATGTTGTCACCAAGCCCATCATTGTCACTATCAATTTGTTCAAATGGATCAAGAGGGAAATCATCTTCCCCATCATAGACTCCATCTCCATCCGTATCTACATTTAATGGATTGGTTCCTCTTTGTTCTTCTTGTTTATCATTTAACCCATCATTATCGGTATCTGGGTTTAGGGGATCGGTCCCTCTTCTTATTTCATCTTCATCAGGTACATTATCTCCATCATCATCACTGTCATATGGATCTGCTATACCGTCACCATCTGTATCCACTTCTTCGTTTGGATTAAGTGGAGCATCATCCTCTCCATCTGGGGTTCCATCATTATCGGTATCTGGGTTAAGAGGATCTGTTCCTCGTTCAATTTCTTCCCCATCAGGACTTCCGTCTCCATCGGTATCGTTATCAAGTGGATCAGTACCTATATTAATCTCATAGATGTCCACTAATCCATCTCCATCATCATCAGTATCGGTATTATCACCGATACGATCCCCGTCAGTATCTACCGTTTCGCTAGCGTCTAGTGGGAAAGTGTCATTATCATCATCAATACCATCACCATCGGTATCAGGATTTATAGGGTCTGTCCCCGTGTTGTATTCCTCTTCATCAGATAGTCCATCATTATCTGTATCGGTGTCGAATGGATCACTGCCGATTTCATCTTCAATCGTGTCTTCCAGTCCGTCATTATCGTCATCACTATCGGCATTATCCCCTATACCATCCTCGTCATTATCTGAAGTTTCGCTACCGTCAAGGGGGAAGGCATCTTCACCATCTACTGCACCATCGTCATCCGAATCAGCATCCAAAGGATCGGTACTTAAGGAGTTTTCTTCACCGTCATCCAAACCGTCATTATCTGTGTCTGGGTTAAGTGGGTCTGTTCCGTTTGTTGCTTCGTCAGCGTCATCAATCCCATCATTGTCATCATCGGGATCTACACTGTCATTGAGGCCATCGCCATCGGTATCAGGATCGGGATTTTCAAAGACATCATTGAGTGTGATGGTTAGTGTTTTGGTAACTACTAAACCGACCCTATCAGTAATTGAAATATCAATAACATAGATATTATCGTTGTCTGCATCACTAGGGGATTCAAAATCAGGGGTCGTTGCAAAGGTCAGATTTAAGTTATAAGGTAAACTTGGTGAAATATATCCAAGGGCATTGAATTGAGAAGCATCAGGCCCACCGATGATTTCTACATAGGCCAATTCGCTAAAGTTTAGTACAGCTGCTACCGCTTGATTTTCGTTGGCATTTATTA
>JBMZGM010000007.1:0-89238 GCA_049615925.1 Flavobacteriaceae bacterium
CCTCGTTTAAAGTATGATGAAGGGGGGCAAAAGAATTACATTCCTACCAACCTGCGTTTAGGTGCTGGATTGGATGTGATTTTTGATGCGAATAACTCCTTGAACGTTAATCTTGAATTCAATAAGCTTCTTGTGCCGTCCCCCGTGGCAGTTTATGAGAATGATCAATTCCAGGGTTATCAGCAACCCGACATTACCTTTTTAAAAGGCATCTTTGAGTCGTTTAACGATGCTCCTGGAGGGTTGAATGAAGAATTAAAAGAGATTACTTGGGCAACTGGAGTAGAGTATGTTTTTCAAGATACTTTTGCGTTGCGAACAGGCTATTTTAATGAAAGTTTAGAAAAAGGTTCTCGTCGTTTTTTGACCCTAGGAGCAGGATTTAGACTCGATTTTGCTACCATCGATATTTCATATTTATTTTCTACCTCAAAAATTCGCAATCCACTAGAAAACACCTTGCGTTTTTCACTCACCTTTAATCTATCTGGTCAACCAGAAGTACTAAGTTCTGCTTCAACACAATAAATCCGCCTAAGATTTCTGTTTTAAGGCGATGTAAGGTGACGGTTTTTTCATTAAAATGTGGTATTTTTGTCGGCAAAAGAAACCATAATCAATCGCTTTACAGATGAAAAAAATTACCAAACAAACCTATATAGATTGGTACAAGGACATGTTGTTTTGGCGCAAATTTGAAGATAAACTTGCGGCTGTTTACATCCAACAAAAAGTGCGTGGATTTCTCCACCTTTACAATGGGCAAGAAGCGATTCTAGCAGGAGCATTACACGCTATGGAATTGGGCAAAGATCGTATGATTACTGCCTATAGAAATCACGTTCAACCCATTGGAATGGGCGTAGATCCAAAACGCGTTATGGCAGAATTATACGGAAAAGCCACCGGAACCTCAAATGGTCTAGGGGGCTCAATGCATATTTTTTCTAAGGAACACCGCTTTCATGGTGGGCATGGAATTGTTGGAGGACAAATTCCACTAGGAGCTGGGATGGCCTTTGGGGACAAATACCATAATACTGGTGCAGTAACATTGTGTTTTATGGGAGACGGTGCAGTACGTCAAGGGTCTCTTCACGAAACACTTAACCTGGCAACGTTATGGGAATTACCTGTTGTTTTCATTGTAGAAAACAATGGATATGCCATGGGAACATCTGTTGCAAGAACAGCCTCTCATCAAGAAATTTGGAAATTAGGTTTAGGCTATGAAATGCCCTGTGGCCCTGTAGATGGAATGGATCCTGTAGCAGTGGCAAAAGCCTTGGACAAAGCAATGAAACACGCTAGGGATGGAAAAGGACCTACATTCTTGGAGATGAAGACCTATCGTTACCGTGGACACTCCATGTCGGACGCACAGCACTATAGAACAAAATCCGAAGTGGAAGAGTACCGCAAGATCGATCCTATCACACAAGTAAAGGACATCATCGTGGATAAAAACTATTTGAGTGAACAAGAACTCGACGCCATTGAAGCAGATGTTAAAGCTCGTGTTGCAGAATGTGAAAAATTCGCCGAAGAGTCACCTTATCCAGAAAAATCAGTGATGTATGATGCGGTATATGAAGAACCTAATTATCCATTTTTAAAACATAAATTAAGCTAGTATGGCAGAGATTATCAATATGCCCCGTTTAAGTGATACCATGGAAGAGGGAACGGTGGCTACCTGGTTCAAAAAAGTTGGCGATACCGTAAAAGAAGGTGATATTTTAGCAGAGATTGAGACCGATAAAGCGACCATGGAATTTGAAGCTTTTTATGAAGGTGAGTTATTGCATATCGGAATTAACGAAGGAGAAACTGCCCCAGTGGACACCTTGCTGGCCATAATAGGAGAAAAAGGAGAAGATATTTCTGCTTTCCTTGATGGAGGAAACCCTCCAGCTGCTCCAGTAGAAGAACAAGTGACTGCAACACCAGTAGCCCAGGAAGAGGCTCCTGCGGCGGCTAGTTTACCCGATAATGTTGAAGTGATTACCATGCCGCGATTAAGCGATACCATGGAAGAAGGTACTGTAGCCACATGGTTGAAAAAAGTGGGTGATACGGTTAATGAGGGAGATATTTTAGCCGAAATTGAAACCGACAAGGCAACCATGGAGTTTGAAGCATTTTACTCGGGTACACTATTACATATCGGTATTCAAGAAGGTGAGTCTGCTCCTGTGGATAGTTTGCTTGCCATTATTGGAGACAAGGATGTCGATGTTGCTCAAGCGATTGCAGCAGCAACTGCGGCAAATCAACCACAAGATGTTCCAAAGGCAGAAGCACCAATAGCTACCGAGGCTCCAAAAGCAGCCCCAGTTCAAGCAGCTCCTGCTGTGGCAGAAAAGACCGTTAAGCCAGTTCCTGTTCCTGTTGAGAATACTACTGGACGTGTTATTGCATCGCCTTTAGCAAAGAAATTAGCCGAAGAGCGTGGGATTCAAATTTCTCGCGTACAAGGTTCTGGAGATGGTGGTAGAATCATTAAGCGTGATATTGAAAATTTCCAAGCAACCTCAAACGGTTTAGCTGCAGCTCCTCAAGGGATTGAATCGGTTGAAGAAGTAGCCAATAGCCAGATGCGTAAAACAATTGCAAAACGTCTTGCAGCTTCTAAGTTCAATGCACCTCATTACTATTTGAGTGTTGAATTTGACATGGAAAATGCAATGGCCTTCCGTCAACAATACAACGCTGTTCCAGACACGAAGATCTCATTCAATGATATTGTTGTCAAAGCAACTGCTTTGGCGTTAAAGCAACATCCGCAAGTGAATTCTCGATGGTTTGATGATAAAATTGTTAAAAATCATCACGTTCATATGGGAGTTGCTGTTGCAGTTGACGATGGTTTAGTCGTTCCTGTAGTGAAGTTTGCCGATGAGTTATCCCTTCCACAAATTGGGGCACAAGTAAAGGACTTTGCCGGTAGAGCTAGAGAGAAAAAATTAACACCTGCAGAAATGGATGGAAGTACTTTCACGATTTCTAATCTTGGGATGTTTGGGATTGAAACATTTACGTCGATCATCAACCAGCCCAATTCAGCCATTTTATCTGTAGGAGCAATTGTTGAAAAACCTGTCGTTAAAAATGGAAACATTGTGGTGGGACACACCATGAAGTTGACCTTAGCATGCGATCACCGATCGGTAGATGGGGCAACTGGATCCTTGTTTTTGCAAACCCTAAAAGGGTTTATTGAAAACCCAGTTACCATGCTAGTTTAATAGCGCAAGTACAAATAATAACCCGCCTTTGAGCGGGTTTTTTTATCTTTAAACAAAAACAGTTGAAAACAATCTTAATCACAGGTGCAGGTAAAGGAATAGGTTTTGCTACCGCATGTTTAGCCGCACAACAAGGACATCGCGTAATTGCGCTATCTAGAACCATTGATGCGCTCAAGCAAGTTGCTGGGGTGGAAGCTTACTCGGTCGATTTGGCCATTCCAGAGGCCATCAACACCTTTGTCAAACAACTTGAGGGAGAAAGAATTGATGTGCTACTCAATAATGCTGGACTTTTGACGAATACAGCTGTGGGAGAAAGTGACTTTGCCCTCTATGAACGTATATACAAGGTCAATGTATTTGGTTTGGCAGAGCTCACCCGTTTGGTTTTACCTCTTATGCCTAAAGAAGGACATGTGGTCAATATAAGTAGTATGGGTGGAATTCAAGGCAGTGCCAAATTTCCTGGACTATCCATTTATAGCAGTAGTAAGGCAGCGGTGATTACCATGACAGAGTTATGGGCCGAAGAGTTTAAAGCAACAGGACCTCGCTTTAATGCGCTTGCTTTAGGTGCGGTGCAAACACAAATGCTTGCTGAGGCTTTCCCAGGATTTGAAGCACCTATAACTGCCGAAGATTTTGCCGAATATGTTCTTCATTTTTGTCTCACTGCACAACGCTATTACAACGGTAAGGTTTTACAAGTTTCTTCTAGTACTCCCTAAACAAAATGCACTATCGCGATTATATCCCTCCAGCTGCTAAAATGTTATGCAGTCAGCTTTTAGATCAACATCCTGTTCAACTAAAGGTGGTAAAAAAGCGTAAAACAAAGCACGGGGATTTTAGAAAGTTAGCTTCTGGGAAAACACAGATTACCGTTAATGAAAATGAAAACCCGTATCGTTTTTTGATAACACTCTTGCATGAAATGGCCCACCATATTGCTTTTGAAACCTATGGTTTTCGCATAGCACCCCATGGGAAAGAATGGAAATCCACCTTTCGTGAGATTGCACAGCCTTTTCTAAATCCTGCAATTTTTCCAGCTCCACTTTTAAGCTGTTTTACGGTCCATTTAAAACAGCCAAAAGCAAGTAGCGATACCGACTTCCTTTTAGGATTGGCCCTTAAAGCCCACGATCCTGTCACCCATAAAAAAGCTATCTTTGAATTAGCTGCCGATGCAAAGTTTAAATTAGATAACGGTAGGGTCTTTCAAAAAGGTGCGCAGCGAAGAAAACGCTTTTTATGTAAAGAAGTCTCCTCTGGGAAAACCTATCTTTTTCAACCTAATGCTGAGGTAGAACAAATTCAAGATTAAATGGCACAACAAAACCACAATTATGCATTAATAATGGCTGGAGGAGTGGGAAGCCGCTTTTGGCCTACAAGTAGAACCGCTTTCCCTAAGCAGTTTCAAGATTTAACAGGAGAGGGGAAGAGTTTGTTGCAGCAAACGGTTGATCGATTAACTGGGATTATTCCATTCGATCAAATCTATGTTCTCACCAATGCTTGCTATCAATCCATTGTACAAAAACAACTTCCTTCATTAACCCCTTCACAAATCATTTGTGAACCTGTTATGAGAAATACAGCTCCATGTATTTTATATGCCGCGCTTAAAATTCACCAGCTCGACCCACAAGGAACTATGCTTGTTCTGCCCAGTGATCATTTTATTGGCTCCATTTCTTCTTACAGGAAAGATGTTGAACTGGCGCTTGATCGAGCTTCCCAAGAAGAAGCGTTGCTCACCTTCGGGATTCCTCCTGTTTCGCCGCATACGGGTTATGGGTATTTGGCCGTAAAAAATCAAGAAGAAAAAATCACTGAAATACAGCAGTTTACAGAGAAGCCCGATGAGGAAAAAGCAAAAGAGTTTCTCGCTTCTGGGAAGTATTTTTGGAATTCGGGTATGTTTGTTTGGTCGTGTGCGACCATACTAGCCGCTTTTGCAGCGCATCAACCAGCCATGCTTTCTTTGTTTAAAAGAGGAGATGAGGTTTTAGGCAAAGCCGAAGAAGAAGCGTTTTTAGCCCAACAATACCCCAAAGCAGCTAATGTCTCTATTGATTATGCCATTCTAGAAAAGGCTAAAAATATTGCGATGGTGAAAGCCTCTTTTCAATGGAATGATTTGGGTACATGGTCTTCTTTACACGATCAATTAGCTGCAAATACTACAGATAATACTTCGGTTAATGCGCATTTGATCACAGAAGAAGCAAAGGGGAATATGATCTATACTTCAAAAGAAAAATTAGTGGTTCTAAAAGGATTAGACAACTATGTCGTCGTAGAGGAAGATGATGTATTGTTGATTTATCCTAAAGGGGAGGATCAATCCATTAAAGCTTTACGCAATAGGGCAAAAGAGCAATTTGGTGAGGATATCGCCTAATTATTCGCTTTCTTCCAAATAGACTTTTCTTACTTTTTTAAAAAGCTCTGATGAGTAAACAAAGTTGGTTACCGCTTGATTATCGGTTTTAAAAATTTCTTTGTTTGTTCCTTCCCAGCTTTTTTCTCCTTCTTTTAAAAAGATGATTTTCTCCCCAATTTCCATCACAGAATTCATGTCGTGGGTGTTAATGATGGTAGTGATTTCATATTCTTGTGTGATTTCCTGGATGAGGTTATCGATTAAGATGGCTGTTTTAGGGTCAAGACCAGAGTTAGGTTCGTCACAAAATAAATAATTTGGGTTCATCACTATGGCGCGCGCAATAGCAACCCTTTTTTGCATTCCGCCAGAAATTTCAGCCGGTAGTTTATGATTTGCATCGACAAGATTCACCCGTTTGATGGCAATATTAGCCCGTTCCCTAATTTCGTCTTGAGGGGTTTCTGTAAACATTTGCATGGGGAACATCACATTCTCTTCCACGGTCATAGAGTCGAACAACGCACTTCCTTGAAAGACCATTCCCATGTCTTGACGCAATAGTGTTTGTGCGTCTTGATCCATGCTTGAAAAAGGGACTTTATTGTAGATGATTTCCCCTTGAGTAACGTGATGCAACCCTAAAATACATTTTAAGAATACTGTTTTTCCCGAGCCACTTTGGCCTATAATTAGGTTAGTCTTTCCTTTTTCAAAACTGGCATCAATGCCTTTTAGCACCTCAACGCCCTCAAAGGATTTTCGAATGTTAGTTACTTCTATCATTAGGTTAATAAAAGGTTAGTCACAAATGAATTCATGATGATGATGGCAACACTCGTCCACACAAAAGAGGTTGTACTTGCTTTTCCTACTCCTAATGCACCGCCTTTCATATAATAGCCGTGATAGGAAGGAATGGTTGCTAGAAGCATCGCAAACAGAAAGGTTTTGATAAAAGCATAGGTCACGTGAAATGGGTTGAATTCTAATTGAAGTCCTTCAATAAAATCTGCATGAGCAGAAAAGCCTCCCGTGATACAGGCAACATAGCCTCCAAAAATTCCAAGGAACATTGAAATCACAATGATGAATGGATATAAGGTCATGGCTACTATTTTTGGGAAAATCAAATAATTATAGGTGTTTACTCCCATGACTTTTAAGGCGTCGATTTGTTCTGTCACACGCATTGTCCCGATGGAAGAGGTGATGAAAGAACCTACTTTTCCTGCCATAATAACCGAAATAAATGAGGGAGCAAATTCTAAAATAATGGATTGCCTGGTGGCAAAGCCCACAAGGTATTTTGGTAAAAGTGGATTATCTGAATTTATGGCGGTTTGAATCGCAACAACACCTCCCACAAAAAAAGAAATGAATGCGACAATACCGAGAGAGCCAATAATAAGATCGTCAATTTCTCGAACAATTAATTTTCGAAGAACGCTGCCTTTGGTAAATTTCCCAAAGGTTTTTTGGAGCATAAGAAAATATCGTCCAACGTGTTCAAGCAATTTTATCATGCTTAAAAATACGCAATTCAAGGGACTTAAAGCCCGAATATTTTTTGATTGTAAAAAAGCTGGATTTAAACCCTGTAGGTGATTGCATTGATGTTCATGCCGGCTCCAACGCTGGCAAACAAAATGATGTCCCCTTTTTCCAATTGATGTCCTTCAATGGCTTCGTTAAGCACTTGATCATAAAGCGTTGGAATGGTTGCTACCGAGCTGTTTCCATGGGTTTGAATGTTCATGGGAAGAACCGCTGCTGGTGCAGCAGTGCGGTAAAGGCGATAGAATCGTTTGACGATGGCTTCGTCCATTTTCATATTTGCTTGATGGATAAAGATTTTTTTCAAATCTTCAATGGCGATTCCTGCCTCATCTAGGCACGCTTTCATTGCTTGAGGAACGTGGGATAAAGCAAATTCATAGACCTTTCTCCCTTTCATTTTGATGTATTTATTCTTATTACTGGGGTCATACGAATAGTCGTAATACAACATGTCTATTTCATTGTTAGCAGTATAAGTAACGCTCTTATGGGATAAAATACCTGCTTTGTCCTTAGTAGCTTCGAGAATTGAAGCTCCAGCACCATCAGCAAAAATCATGGAATCACGGTCCACTGGATCAATCACACGAGAAAGCGTTTCTGCACCAATTACTAGGCATCGTTTTGCGATCCCCGCATTGATGAAAGCATTGGCTTGCACCAGTCCTTCTACCCATCCTGGACAGCCAAAAAGCAGATCATAGGCGACACAGCTAGGGTTTAAAATTCCCAATTTGGTTTTGACCTTTGAGGCAAGACTGGGTAAGGGCTCTGATTGCACTGAATTGGAAGGAGTATCCCCAAAATTATGCGCAACAATAATATAGTCGATACTTTCTCGATCAATGCCAGCACTTGCAATGGCTTTTTCAGCAGCTTCGGCAGCAAGATCAGAGGAGTTTACGGTATCTGGCGCATACCTGCGTTCCTCAATTCCCGTAATGGAGGAGAATTTTTCAATGATCTCTGTGGTTTCGATGGGGAAAGCATTGGCTTGCTCGTCAATAAATTTCGCTTGAGCAAAGTCAAGGTTCTTTTTGACAACGTTTGGGACGGCGCTTCCAGTACCAGAAATAAAGTTGTTCATGTGATGTGTTTAATCCATATCAAAAATATCACATGGCATACGCCAAAGTGAAGCGGGCTAGAAACCTCAATGATGTTCAAATCAATAAAATGACTCTTTACAATAACTTAATTAAATCACAAATAATTGAATATCAACTATTAGAATATGATTCGACCGACGGGCAACTGCAAATCAAATTACGATCGCCAAAGGCCTCGTCCACTCTTCTCACCGAAGGCCAAAATTTGTTTTCTTTTACAAAATCAAGTGGATAGAGTGCTTTTTTGCGGCTATAAGAAAAACGCCATTCATCCACAGTAGCCATGGCTAAGGTGTGAGGTGCATTTTTTAATAGGCTATTTTCATCGTGAAAATCCTCTTCAGCAATCTCTGCTGCAATCGAAATCATGGCTTCACAAAAACGATCAATTTCTGCAATATTTTCGCTTTCTGTGGGCTCAATCATCATGGTGCCTGCAACAGGGAAAGAGACCGTTGGTGCATGAAATCCATAATCCATCAAACGTTTTGCAACATCAACAACCTCAATTCCTTTTTCTTTAAACGGTCGCAAATCAATGATTAACTCATGTGCGGCACGACCATTATCTCCGGTGTATAAAACGGCATAGGCACCTTCGAGACGTTCTTTGATGTAGTTGGCATTTAGAATGGCAATTTCAGTGGCTTTTTGAAGTCCACTACTTCCCAGCATTTCAATGTATCCAAAGGAGATAAGGCAGGCCAAAGCAGAACCCCATGGGGCGGCAGAAATCGCTTCAATGGCATGTGCCCCTCCTGTGGAAATAATTGGGTTGGACGGTAAAAAAGGAGCCAAATGTTCAGCAACACAAATAGGCCCTACTCCAGGTCCACCTCCACCATGTGGAATAGCAAACGTTTTATGCAGGTTCAAGTGGCATACATCCGCTCCAATTGCTGCAGGACTTGTTAAGCCTACCTGGGCGTTCATATTTGCTCCATCCATATAGACTTGTCCGCCATTTTCATGGATTAAGGCAGTGATGTTTTTGATGTTGGATTCAAACACTCCGTGAGTAGAAGGGTAGGTAATCATCAAGGCAGCGAGCTGGTCTTTGTGTTCAATCGCTTTTTCTTGAAGATCTTCCCAGTCAATATTCCCTCTTTCGTCTGTTTTTGTCACGACAACTTTCATCCCGGCCATAACAGCAGAGGCAGGGTTTGTTCCATGCGCAGAAGCTGGAATAATACAAACATTTCTGTGGTGATCGTTGCGCGACTGGTGATAGGCTCTAATGACCATTAGTCCAGCATATTCTCCTTGAGCACCAGAATTTGGCTGCAGTGAAGTTGCCGCAAAACCAGTGACAACATTAAGTTGCTGGGTCAACTTTTCAAGCATTTCTTGATATCCTTGAACTTGGTCAAGCGGTGCAAAAGGGTGTAAGCTATTCCACTGTGGAGAACTCAAAGGGAGCATTTCGCTGGCTGCGTTGAGTTTCATGGTGCAAGAGCCCAATGAAATCATGGAGTGATTCAACGCCAGGTCTTTTCGCTCTAGTTTTTTGATGTAACGCATTAGCGCTGTTTCAGAGTGATAGGAGTTGAAAACAGGGTGAGTCATATACGCGCTTTGTCGCGACTGTGCTTTTGGTAAACGATCTTGTGTGGCTTCTACTGGGGCAATGTTTTTGCCGGTATAGCTAGAAAACACTTTTAGAATTGCTGCAAAATCTTCTTCGGTAGTGGCTTCGTTCAAAGAAATGCAAGCGGTCTTTTCGTCTGGGTAGTGAAAATTAATTTCGTGTTCTAGCGCTATTTTTTGCAAATCAGCTGCCTCAACCTTTAATTGAAGGGTGTCAAAATAAAATTCATTTGTTTGTTCAATTCCAGCTTGAGCTAATGCCGCTTCAAGTTTTTTGGCTTTATGATGAATTTCTAAGGCAATATTTTTTATCCCATCAGCGCCATGATAAACGGCATACATCCCCGCCATCACGGCTAGTAAAACTTGAGCCGTACAGATGTTTGAAGTAGCGCGATCACGTTTGATGTGTTGCTCTCTGGTTTGTAGTGCCATTCGCAAGGCTGGTTTACCCTCCATGTCGCGTGTTTGACCGATGATGCGGCCAGGGATATTGCGTTTATAGGCTTCTTTTGTAGCAAAATATGCAGCGTGAGGCCCACCATAACCTAATGGGATGCCAAATCGCTGTGTGGTTCCCACCACTGCATCTACATCATATTTTCCTGGAGCTTCTAGTAAGGTTAAGGCAAACAAATCTGCTGCAACTACTGTTTTAATGTCAAGGGCTTTGACCTTTTCTACCAATGTTGCTAGATCAATAATATTCCCGTGTTTGCCAGGATATTGAAAAAGTGCACCAAAAAAACTTTCATCGAATTCAAACTCATTTTCATCTCCAATAACAATTTCTACCCCAATGGGTTTTGATCTTGTATTGAGTAGTGCTATGGTTTGAGGAAGAGTAGATGCAGCGACAAAAAACTTATGGCTATTGCGTTTTTTTTGTTCTCTTGAACGTACGGCAAATAGTAAGCTCATGGCTTCTGCTGCCGCTGTACTTTCATCGAGTAAAGAAGCGTTGGCTAATTCCATTCCAGTCAAATCTGCAACAACAGTTTGATAGTTGAATAAGGCCTCAAGGCGTCCTTGTGCAATTTCAGCTTGGTAAGGAGTGTAAGCAGTGTACCACCCTGGGTTTTCAAGAATATTTCGCTGGATAACAGCTGGAACAATTGCAGGATGGTAGCCCATTCCGATGTAGTTCGCAAAAAGTTTATTTTTTTGCGCGAGCTGTTGAATTTTTTTTTGGAAAGCATATTCCGAGATGCCCTCAGGTAAAGCTAGGGGTTGTTGTAATCGAATGTTGCTCGGGATCGTTTCATCAATAAGTTGAGCTACATCATTCACCCCAATGGTTTTAACCATTTGAGCGATTTCTTTTTCATTTGGACCTAAATGTCTGTTTGCAAACATGCGCTACTTTTTTTGGCAAATTTACATCAAACTTAAAAAAGCTTGAATGGTTTTTAAGTAAAAGACTACTAAGTTTTTAACCCTTGAGGACAATTTATAAACACTTTGGTTATTTTTGGCAAATGTTAAGGCTAAAAGGCTTCATTGATGGCTATGTAAAAGCGAGTTTTCACGTTGCTTTGATGGTTGTCTGTTTTTTTGAAATGACCCTGCATCAATGGGAGATTTCTACCTCTGTGGAAGCCAATATTTTCATCTTCTGTTTGGCTTTTTTAGGGTATAATGGCATAAAATATTACCCTTTTTCGGGATATATTGAAGCTGCTGCACTTCTTTTACCCTCGGGGGTTATTGCACTGCTTTATGCTTTTTATTATGTTTTTTCCCTTTCTTCTACAGCCTTGTTATTGCTGTTTTTTTGTGGACTTTTATGTATCGCTTATGCGGTTCCATTGCCCACCAGCAGAAGGAATTTACGCAGCAGATTTGGGGTGAAAATATTTATTGTTGCCTTGTGTTGGACAATGGTTACAGCGCTATTTCCTTTGATGGATTTGGCACATTGGACCAGTGCTCATTACTTTTTCTTTGCAGAGCGTTTTGTTTTAGTTTTTGTAGCTACCTTACCCTTTGAAATAAGGGATAGTGCTCAAGATCAAATCGATTTAGGGACAATCCCGCAACTCATTGGCTTAAAAAGAACACGTTTGCTAGGGGCAGTGTTATTGGTCCTAGTCTTTGGGATAAAACTTTTTGTTTTGGCCCATCAAGAAAACGAAATAGTGGCTTTTGGTATTTTAGGTTTAGCCTATCTTTTAGCTCTTTTTAAGGTATCTCCAGGTCAATCAGAAAATATTACTTTATTTTGGGTAGAATTCATTCCTGTTTTGGGGTGGCTTTACTTTTATTTAAATTCAATTTAATCATGTTGCGCTATTTGTTATTACCGCTCGTTCTATTACAACACTTTAGTACCCTTCAAACGGTGGAAGTATTTACCAAAACAATGGAGCATGACTATACGCTTGTTGATGTAAGAACTCCCGAGGAATTTGCTGATGGGGCTTTGCCCAACGCTATTAATATTTCGGTGACTTCTTTAGGTTTTCCTTTTGAAATCAATCAACTAGACAAAGAAAAGCCGGTGATGATTTATTGTAAAGGGGGGACGCGTAGTGCACGTGCAGCAGTAGCCATGAAGGCCCTGGGCTTTACTACCATCTATGAATTAGAAGGAGGTTATCTCGCATGGAAGGCAGCGAACAATTAATCGATTAAACCTGCTCTTTTTAAAAGAGCGTTTGGGTTTGGTGCTTTACCTCTAAAGCGTTTATATAGGGTCATGGGATGTTCGGTTCCTCCTTTTGACAAAACATGATCGTGAAATGCAGTAGCGGTTTGCTGGTCAAAAATTCCTTTTTCTTTAAAAAGTTCAAACGCATCGGCATCGAGAACCTCGGCCCATTTATAGCTGTAATAACCTGCAGCATAGCCACCTTGAAAAATATGTGAGAAAGCAGTGCTCATGCAATTTTCATCTTGATCTTCGGTAAATTGAAAGGGTGCCATGATGGTTTTTTCATGATTTTTCACATGGTCAATAGTTCCACTTTTTTCTCCATGCCAGGAAAGATCTAGATAACCAAAGCTGAGCTGTCTCAAGGTTTGAAGCCCTTGTTGGAATTGTCCTGCTTTGATGATTTTTTCAATGTAATGTGTGGGAATTAATTCTCCTGTTTGATAATGCTGTGCAAATAAGGCGAGGGCTTCTGCTTGATAACACCAATTTTCTAGTACTTGACTGGGTAATTCTACAAAATCCCAAAAAACACTGGTGCCACTAAGGGAGCCATAGTGTGTGTTTGCTAACATACCGTGCAATGCATGGCCAAATTCATGAAAGAGCGTAGTTACCTCATTAAATGTTAATAGTGCAGGGCAATTTGCAGTAGGAGGAGAAAAATTGCAAACGATGGAAACATGAGGTCGCTGACTGTGGTTTTGAGTGCGATAGGAAGTCATCCATGCGCCATTTCTCTTCCCTTCTCTAGGGTGAAAATCGGCATAAAGTACTGCGTGAAAAGCACCGTCTTTTTTGACTTCATAGGCCTTTACATCGGGGTGATAAACGGGAATATCTTCTCTTAGGGTAAAGCATAATCCATAAAGGCGTTCAACAATTTTAAACAGGCCTGCGGTTACCTTTGGTAGGGCAAAATAAGGTTTAAGCTCTTCTTCATTCAACGAGAATTGAGCTTGTTTAATTTTTTCGGAAATATAAGCGGTATCCCATTTTTCAATTTTGGTGTAGCCCAGTTCATTTTGTCCAAAGGCTTGAACTTCTTCCCATTCTTTTTGTGCTTTTGGGAATGCTTTGTCTTTTAAGTCATCTAGAAAAGTTCGAACAGTTGCTTCGTTTTTTGCCATACGTTCTTCTAGAACAAAAGCGGCATGTGAGCTATAGCCTAAGAGTGCCGCGCGCTCTTGACGTAAACGAACAATGGATTGAATGATCGCTTCGTTATTGTGGTCGTTTTTTTGAAAGCCCCTTTGACCAAAAGCCAAGCTCATTTTTTTACGTAGCTCACGGTTGTCTGCATAGGTCATAAATGGCACATAACTGGGGTAATCCAGACTAAAAAGCCAGCCTTCAAGCCCTTTACTTTCGGCCATTTGCTTTGCCATGGTTAAAGCACTTTGTGGTAAGCCTGTGAGTTCGTTTTCCTCTTTTATGTGGAGGGAAAAGGCATTGCTGTCTTCAAGAACATTTTCGCCAAATGTCAAGCCTAGTTGTGCTAATTCTAGATCAATTTCTTTGAGGCGATTTTTATGGTTTTCATTAAGCAATGCACCATTACGGGTAAAACTTTTGTATTCTTTTTCAAGCAGGGTGTTTTGTTCAATGGTTAAGTCAAGCGCTTTATCTTCGTAAATAGCGCGAATCCGTTCAAACAACGTTTCATTTAGACGAATATCGTTTTGAAAACTTGTTAAAATAGGCGCGGCCTGTTGGGTAACTTCTTGTAGTGTTTTGCTTGTTTCGGCGCTATTGAGGTTAAATAGGGCGCCAGAGATGATTCCCAGTTTTTCTCCACTTTTTTCTAGGGCTTCAATGGTATTTTGAAAAGTAGGTTTTTCTGGATTATTAGCAATTAAATCAACTTCTTTTCGGGTCTTTTCAATTTCCTTTTCAATAGCGGGTAGAAAATGTTCTGGGGCTATTTGATCGAAAGGTAGGGTAGAAAAGGGGGTCGAAAAATCGTTAAAGAATGGATTGTTCAATGCTTATGCGTTTAGATTGTTTGCAGCGTCGATTACTTTGGCTTTTAAGCCTTCTTTGTAGGCAATGATTTTAGATAATACTGTGGTATCGCTACTCCCAATAATTTGAGCGGCTAAAATCCCTGCGTTTTTTGCTCCATCAAGTGCAACAGTAGCTACTGGCACTCCCCCTGGCATTTGAAGAATGGATAAAACAGAGTCCCATCCATCAATAGAATTCCGGGATTTTACAGGCACTCCAATGACGGGTAGAGGGCTTATTGCAGCGACCATGCCAGGAAGATGTGCAGCTCCACCGGCCCCTGCTATGATTACTTTGATACCTCTTTTGTGTGCTTCTTGCCCGTAGGTCATCATTTTTTCTGGTGTGCGATGGGCCGAGACAATATCGACTTCGTGATCAATTCCTAGTTCTTTGAGAATGTCGATTGCTTCTTGCATGACTGGAAGGTCTGATGCGCTTCCCATAATGATTCCTACTTGTGCCATTAGTTTGAGATTACTGTGATGAGTTGTTTTACTTTTTCGGCCGTTTCACGGGCTTGATTAATGTCTTGATCGACAATGGTGACATGCCCCATTTTACGGAAGGGACGGGTTTCTTTTTTTCCGTAAATATGAGGGGTTACTCCTTTGATTTGAAGGGCTTTTTCTATGTTGTTGTAGTGTACATTCCCTTGATGCCCCTCTGCGCCAACAAGGTTGACCATTACTCCTGCAATGGCTAAATCTGTGCTACCCAGTGGAAGGTCGAGTACCGCTCTAATATGCTGTTCGAATTGATCAGTTAGTGTAGTTTCAATGGTGTGATGACCGCTATTATGAGCACGTGGCGCCACCTCGTTAACAACGATTTCACCCGCTTCGGTTAAAAATAACTCAACAGCTAATAGGCCCACATGCTGCAATGCATTTGAGACTTTTAGGGCGATTTCGGTAGCTTTTTCTTTGACTGTATCATCAAGACGAGCAGGGCATAAGACGTATTCTACTTGATTTGCTTCAGGATGAAATTCCATCTCAACGACAGGGTAGGTTTTTACTTCGCCCGAGGGGTTGCGCACTACAGTAACTGCAAGTTCATGTGTGAAAGGGATTAGCGCTTCTACCATGCATTCTTGATCGGTGAGATAGTCCATGTCTTCGCTCGTTCGAACAATTTTCACCCCATTTCCATCATAGCCCATTTTTGCTGCTTTCCAAACAAAGGGGAGAGACAATTTCCCTGCATCAACTGCTTGTTCTAGTAATTTTAAATTTTCAAAACGTTGATGAGGAGCAGTGGGAATGCCATGTTGTACATAAAAGTCCTTTTGCACACCTTTATTTTGAATCACTTCAAGCGTCGTTGCACTGGGATAAGTTTTTACGCCTTCTTTTTCTAATTGACGCAGTGCTTCGGTGTTGATGTGTTCTATTTCAATGGTCAAAACATCAAGGTTTTTCCCAAAATCATATACGGTTTGATAGTCGTTGAAATCCCCTTGAACAAAGTGGTTGCAAGCTAGTCGAGAAGGCGCCACTGCACTAGGGTCTAGTACATGGGTAGTGATGTCCCATTTTCTTGTGGTGTACAATAACATTTTACCTAATTGCCCACCGCCTAGAATACCTAATTTTGCTGGGGAAGAAAAAAACTGCATAAAATCTTTTTGGCAAAAATACGCATATATCTTTGATTGGTAAACGGGAATAGAGAAAAGGCTTATTTATGGTATCTTTGCCAGCATAAATCGTAAACTATGATCAATTTAGTCCTCTTTGGAAAACCTGGGGCGGGAAAAGGAACCCAAGCAGAATTTTTAAAATCGCACTACCAACTAGTCCACATTTCTACGGGAGATGTGTTTCGATATAATATTAAAAACGCAACCGAGCTGGGAAAGTTAGCACAATCCTACATGGATCAAGGTGACTTAGTTCCCGACGAGGTGACCATCAATATGCTTGAAGCCGAGGTGGAAAAAAACCCGGGAGCAAAGGGCTTTATTTTTGACGGTTTTCCACGAACAGAAGCGCAGGCAAAAAGCTTAGACGCTTTTCTCGCAAGAAAAGATATGAGTGTCTCTGCTACCATTGCCCTAGAAGCTAATGATGATGAGTTGGTTGCTCGATTGTTGAAGCGCGGAGAAACCAGTGGTCGTCCAGATGATCAAGACGAGATAAAGATTCGTAACCGTTTTGAAGAATACAATCAAAAAACAGCTCCTTTGCGTTCTTTTTACACCGCACAAAATAAATTTCACAGCATCAATGGTATTGGGTCGATTGAAGAGATTACCCAACGATTAATGACTGCAATTGATTCACTGTAAAACAATACTATGACCGAAGGGAATTTTGTCGACTATGTAAAGTTATTAATCGCTTCGGGAAATGGAGGGAAGGGGTCTATTCACCTACATCGCGAAAAGTATATCACTAAAGGTGGTCCAGATGGCGGCGATGGCGGTAGAGGAGGACATGTCATTTTACGAGCAAATCCAAATTTATGGACCCTCTATAGCTTTAAGTTTAAAAAACACTTTTCGGCTGGGCACGGTGAACATGGGAGTAAAAACCGAAGTTCTGGCGCACAGGGAGAAGATATTTATATTGACGTGCCTTTGGGTACCTTGATTAAAAATACCGAAACAGATGAGGTGATTGCAGAAATCACCGAAAAAGGGCAAGAAATTATTGTTCTAAAAGGTGGCCTGGGTGGTCGAGGAAACTGGCATTTTAAATCATCAACACGACAAACGCCTCGCTACGCTCAACCAGGGATTAAGGGAGAGGAATTGCAAATCACCCTTGAGCTAAAGGTGTTAGCAGATGTAGGCTTAGTGGGCTTTCCCAATGCAGGGAAATCCACCTTACTCTCGGCCTTGACTTCTGCAAAACCTAAGATAGCCGACTATGAGTTCACTACACTAAAACCTAATTTGGGGATTGTAGAATATCGTGACTTTCGCTCCTTTGTCATGGCCGATATTCCCGGTATTATAGAAGGTGCAGCACAAGGAAAAGGTTTAGGTCATTACTTTTTACGTCATATTGAACGAAATGCAGTTTTACTCTATCTTATTCCTGCCGATGCTGCTGATATCAAAAAAGAATTCAACATCCTTCGCAATGAATTGATTGCATTTAATCCTGAGCTATTGGATAAGCACTTTATGATTGCTTTGTCAAAATGCGATTTATTAGATGATGAATTAAAGCAGGAGTATGCCCTAGAGATGAAAGAGGCTTTTGGGGATATTCCCCATTTAATGATTTCATCGGTGAGTCAAATGGGGATGATGGAGTTGAAAGATGCCTTGTGGCAATTAATCAATGACACGCAAGAATGAGGCTTGTCGTTATTTTCTTTTTTTGTACTGCTGTACTTCTAGGCCAAGTTAAAACACCGTTTAAAGCCTTTGATCCTGCAACTACACTTGCTTATGGCAAGGAAAAGAAAGCAATTGAACAACAAAACCTCTCTTTGATAGAGGAAATAAATGAACGCATTAAACTTGCCTCAAGCTTCAAGCATCAAGAAGATTTAATCAAAAATTTAGAACAAAAAATCTCTTTAGAGGGTGAAAATGCTCGCTTGCGATATTTATTAGGCGGTGCCAATGGGATAAAAGCTCTTGAGGTGAGTAAGATGTTTTCTATCCCATATGTAAAAGCCATGCTATTTAATTTTGAGCGATCGGTTGAGTTAAACCCTAATTACCTGCCAGCCCTAGAGGCATATATTGAGGCATTGAGCATGGTGCCGGGTTTACTAGGGGGCTCGATGGAAAAAGCAACACAGCTAGCGAATAATTTGATGGACCAAAATAAAGAGCAAGCCTATTTTTCATTGGGCTTTATCGCCGCAGCTAAGGGGCAAGAAAAGGAGGCAAGATTACTGTATATTAAGGCTTTGGAGCATTTACAGCAAAAGGAACTTTGCGATCAAAACCTCGCCGATTATTTTCTTCCATTTTCGATGAATTACCCCTATAAAATTGCAGCAATTAGTGCACAGCAAAAAGCATTTTCATCCCTGGGGCTATGTGCAATTAACCAATTTATTGCGGGCTATTCTCCGTTTCATAACCTTCCACTTGAATGGGCTTTTTATCAAAAAGCGAGGTTGTTGTATCAACTAAATGAGAAAAATGCTGCAATGACAGCAATCGAGAAAGCCCTATCCATTAATCCAACATTTGAAATCGGTAAAAGCTGGAAAGTTCATTATCAATAAAGCGTATGAAAAAAATTCATTTTATCGCCATAGGCGGTAGTGCAATGCACAATTTAGCGATGGCACTTTATGCCAAAGGATATGAAATCAGTGGAAGTGATGACACTATTTTTGAACCTTCAAAGTCCCGTCTAGAAAAAGCAGGTTTACTGCCAGAGCGCTTTGGTTGGTTTCCCGAAAAAATAACTTCAGACTTGGACGGAGTTATTTTAGGGATGCATGCAAAAAAAGATAATCCAGAACTGCTTGCAGCTCAAAAATTAGGCTTACGCATTTTTTCCTATCCCGAATTTCTCTACGAGCAAAGTAAGGATAAAACAAGAGTTGTCATCGCAGGAAGCCACGGGAAAACCTCCATTACCGCTATGGTATTGCACGTGTTAAATTATCACGATCAAGAAGTGGATTTTATGGTAGGCGCCCAGTTAGAGGGTTTTGACACCATGGTGCATTTAACCGATTACAATGACTTTATGTTGATTGAGGGCGACGAATACTTGTCTTCACCCATTGATCCTCGTCCAAAGTTCTTGTGGTATCAACCCCATGTTACCCTAATTTCTGGAATTGCATGGGACCATATCAATGTATTTCCCACCCAAGACATCTATGAAGATCAGTTCAAGCAATACATAGATTCAATTGTTCCAGGTGGTGCGGTGGTTTATAATCAAGAAGACCCTGTGTTAACTCGATTAATCACTACCACACAAAACACCATTCGCAAACAATCGTATCAGCAACCTCAAGCAGTAATTGAAGAAGGAGTTACCTATCTTCAAACCGAAGAGGGAGACTTGCCACTAGCTGTTTTTGGTGCGCATAACTTGTCTAATCTTGCAGGGGCAAAGTGGATTTGTCAATTAATGGGCATAGATGAAATGGATTTTTTTGAGGCCATTGAAAGTTTTAAAGGTGCTGCAAAACGACTTGAAAAAATGGCAACCGGTAAGAGCGCGCATTTATTCAAAGATTTTGCTCATGCCCCCAGTAAAGTCAAGGCAACCGTTCAAGCAGTAAGCGATCAATTCGAGGGATTTACCACAATAGGATGTTTGGAATTGCACACCTATAGTAGTCTTGATCCAGTCTTTTTACCTCAGTACAAAAGCAGTCTAGACGCTCTGGATGAAGCCATCGTTTTTTATGACCCCGAAGCCTTAAAAATTAAAGGAAGGCCTGCAATTGAACCAGCAGATATTCGAGCAGCGTTTCAACATCACAACTTAAAGGTGTTTACAACACCAAAAGAATTACACGCCTATTTGTGGGATAAGAATTATGCCACATCGGTGCTGTTGATGATGAGTTCTGGGAACTATGGCAACCTTGACTGGGAGAAACTTTCAGCGATGATTACCGCTGTTTAGTTTTATGCATTGAATAGAGTAACGCTACCTCTTTTTCAAGAGCTACAGCTGTTTTTTCCATAGCAGTTTTTGCTCTTTTTTGATCTTCTTTTTTCTTGTCTTGTGAGATTTTATATTTCCCTTCCCATGAAGTTATTTCAATGGAAAACCCAACGATATAATCTAAAGCAGCTTCCATTCTGGGGTTATCAGGATCCAGTACATACTGTGGTTGATCACCTTCTAAAAAAGCGGTCATATTAATCAAACTTTGACGCACTTTTTCACGGTCGCTTTCCAGCTGAAGTTTACCTTTGACATGAGCTTTAAAATAGTTCCAAGTGGGTAACTGGGTGGTGCTATAGACCGATGGTGAAATGTAGACCTGTGGACCATGAAAGATGATTTGTACTTCTTCACTATTGTTAAAATGAGCTATTTGAGGATTGTATTTATCCATGTGCCCAATTAAGTACCCCAGTTGATCATTGGGGTGATATACTAAGGGGGTGTGGGTGCTTTCAATTACATTATCTCTACAGCTGTTGATTGTAGCAAGAGGATATAGCTGCATTAGTTGAATGAAATTCTCATAGTTGTCTTCTTGATGGTGAACAGGCGGATAATGCATAATTACGTATTTTAGGGTGTCAAACGAATGTATTAAAATAACCCAAATCATGTCACAAAAATCTTCACATTTTACCATTCGCCAATGGTCAATTGACGACCGCCCTCGAGAGAAAATGCAGCAAAAAGGAGCACAACAATTAAGTAATGCAGAGTTATTAGCCCTTCTAATTGGTAGTGGTCACCCAGGAGAGTCTGCTGTGCATTTGATGCAGCGTTTACTTTCATCTGTTGATAATAACATATTGGCGTTACATGCTATGGCACTTGAAGGGATGATGAAATGGAAAGGAATAGGTCTAGCAAAGGCGGTGAAAATTAAAGCAGCACTTGAGCTGGGAAAGCGTATTCATCTAGAAGAACCTGTAGAGCAACTACAATGTGACAGCAGTGCAAAGGCGTATCAACTTTTTCAGCCTGTGTTGAGTTTTCTATCTCATGAAGAATTTTGGGTTGCTTATTTAAATCATCAAAATCGCGTAATTACTCGTTACTGCTTGAGCAAGGGAGGGATTTCATCCACAACAGTAGACATGAGACTCTTATTGAAAAAAGCCCTTGAAGTAGGCGCTACAGCTCTATTGATAGCGCATAATCATCCCACTGGGAATTTACAACCCAGCAAAGCAGACCTCCACCTCACCGAAAAAATTAAAGTTGCAGCAAAAGCCATCGATATTCAATTGCTTGATCACTTAATTGTTTCTGAAAAAGGCTACTTTAGCTTTGCAGATAAAAACATTCTCTAAATGCTATTGGTTTTTTGCCAAAAAATCACCCCCAGGGTGCGCTATACCTTTAAACATGTGTTTACCACAGCTTTGGGTATTGAAGTAGATTTCACCGCTAAGTTAGAGACGTTCATTGCCTATACGGGACCAAAAATGAGTTATGGAAAAGCTCCTTTAGGGAATGAGTATTTCGTTGAAGCAGCTCCATTGCTTTTTGAGTTAGGCGTACAGGATGTTACGATAGAAATCAAGCATTTAAACGATTATCCTTATTTTTTTGAAAGTAGCAAAAAGTCAAACTTTCCCTTTGATGTTTTTGCCGCTTCATTTTATTTGATTTCGCGTTACGAAGAGTTTTTACCCCATGTGAAAGATCAATACGATCGTTATGATGCACGCCAAAGTTTGTGTGTAACCCATGGATTCATCGAATTACCCCTAGTGGATATTTGGATAGTTGAACTGTTAAAATCGCTCCAGCAAGCTTTTCCATCCCTAGAGCAAAACAAATCAAAAGGGGAAACCTTTATGCCTTTAATAGAGGTAGTTTCGCCTTTTAAATATGTTCATCAATCGGTATTTAGTAATATTATTTCCATTGGGCGATCCCTATATCGGTTAAACTTTTGGGCTTTAGTTGAACAACCTATGGTTTTGTTGGGATTTAGAAAAGACCCCTGGGATACCTTTGAAGATTTAAAAGACTTGTTTTATAAAGCCAGTTTTAAATTGCGTTTTTTCTTTTTGTTTTCTAAAGAGTCGAACATGGATCGAGGAATTTCCATTCGCAATCTTACCTTCCAAAGTTTAATTAAAGGCGTTGCCGATTATTTTGAAGTAGGTTTATTAGCTTCTTTTCCAGCAAATCGTTCTGGGAATCAACTGGAAAAAGAACGCAAGGGATTAAATGCTTTAATTCACAGAGGTATTCAAAAAATTAGGTATGCCTGGGGAATTAGCACAGTAAATGAGAGCTATCGCAATTTACTAATGCAAGAGGTTCAAGCGGATTTTAGTTTTGGTTTTCCCAATCAAATGGGTTACCGTGCTAGTACAGCTGTTCCTTTTTTCTATTACGATCTTTCTAACGAGATGGCAACTGCTTTAAAGGTCTATCCTGTGGTGATGAATGAGAATAGTTTTCGTCAACATAATCCCGTAGAAGGAATTAAAAAATTAAATAAGATGGGTGCGTTTTTGCCGCTTTCAACTGGGGTACATTGCTTTGCTTTATCCAATCAGATTTTTGAAAATTCTGAAGCAAATAAATCCTATCGCTCGGTCATTATTGACTACCTTAGAGCGCATGATAAGTAAGCAAGAACTCACAGATATTTTTTTTGATCTGGATCATACCCTTTGGGATTTTGAGAAAAACTCTGCCGCTACCTTTGAACAATTGCTCTCACCTTTCGACTTTTCGTTTGATGTAGGGACATTTATGCAGGCCTATACCCCCATTAATCACGCCTATTGGAAATTGTATCGGGAGAATAAAATCACCACAGAAGAGCTGCGCTTTGTGCGTTTGCAAAAAACATTTGAAGCCTTAGATTCACCTCAATCAACACAACGATTAACTGCACTGTCACGGGGATACATCGATAAGCTTTCTACCCATACCCATGTTTTTGATGGTACAATAGATCTGCTGGATTACCTCAGTAAACGGTATAAATTACATATCATCACCAATGGTTTTGAAAATGTTCAACAAAAGAAAATGCTAAATGCTGGTTTAGCGCCCTACTTTGATGTGGTGCTAACGGCAGAAAAAGCAGGTATTAAAAAACCACATCCATCCATTTTTAAACAAGCCTTAGCATTAGCCAATACAACAGCATCAAACGCTTTGATGATAGGGGATAGTTATGAAGCCGATATTGAAGGCGCCATTGCATTAGGCATGCAAGCGATTCACTTCAACAGCCACAATGAAGCGTTGCATGAACACTGTCTAATTGTAGAAAGTTTAGCCGAAATACAGCAATACCTCTAGGCAAATCTTGGAGTTGACAAAACTTCCTTTAGCTTTGTAAAAAACTTTTTCATGGACATTAACAACGCACAAAAAGTAGTGGATGAGTGGATTAAAACCCATGGTGTTCGTTATTTTAATGAATTGACTAATATGGCGCAACTCACCGAGGAGGTGGGCGAGGTAGCACGTATTATCGCTCGACGTTATGGCGAACAAAGTGAAAAAGAAAGTGATAAAAACAAAGACCTAGGAGAAGAGCTTGCGGATGTTTTGTTTGTCTTATTATGTTTAGCCAATCAAACAGGAACAGACTTACAGGCTGCTTTTGATCAAAAACTCGCCTTAAAAACAAAACGAGATCACGATCGCCATCATCAAAATAAAAAATTAAAATAGCCGCATTCATGCAAATAACCCTGCAGCATCCCACTAATATAACCCAAGCCGAACTCACCATTACAGGGTCTAAAAGTGAAACGAATCGATTGTTGCTTTTGCAAGCATTATACCCCCAATTGACCATTGACAACAAATCCAATTCTGATGATGCTGTTGCCATGCAAAATGCGTTGTCCTCGAATGCTACTTTAAAAGATATTCATCACGCGGGTACTGCCATGCGTTTTCTCACTGCATTTTTTGCTTCAAAAAAAGACAGTCACATTACTTTGACAGGCTCACATCGAATGCAAGAACGACCCATTGCTATTCTTGTTGAGGCACTTAATGCTTTGGGCGCAGCCATCTCATATCAAAAAAATGAAGGGTATCCCCCCTTATCAATTAGTGGAAAACAATTAGAAGGGGGAGAGGTAACCCTTCCAGCAAATATTTCCAGTCAATACATCTCTGCTCTGCTATTAATCGCACCGAAGTTGTCTAACGGGCTTGTGCTGCATCTGGAAGGAGAAATCACCTCCTTGCCTTACATCAAAATGACCCTAGCTTTATTAGAGCGCCTTGGGATAACCCCTTCTTTTGAAGGGAAAACCATCCGTATTCCTTATTGTGAATCGGTTGTGAAACAAACACTTGTGGTGGAATCCGACTGGAGTTCGGCCTCTTACTGGTTTAGTACGCTTGCACTTGCCGATCAAGGTGAGATTCATCTCTCTAGCTATCGTGAAGACAGCCTGCAGGGCGATGCAGTCTTGCGAGAAATCTATCAACAATTGGGGGTAGAAAGTCATTTCAACGGAACGAGCTTGATTTTGAGAAAAAAAGAAGGTTTTGTACTTCCTGAAAAGATCGAACTTAATTTAGTAGAAGCCCCAGACATTGCTCAAACAATCGCCGTGAGCTGTTATGGTTTAGGAGTTGCCTGTCATTTAACGGGCCTTCATACCTTAAAAATTAAAGAGACCGATCGCTTGCTAGCCCTCGAAAAAGAATTGGGAAAACTAGGCGCTACAATACGTGTTGATGACCATAGCCTTCAACTTGAAGGAAATCAAAATTTTCAACAAGGACAAGCCATTGACACCTATCACGATCACCGCATGGCCATGGCTTTTGCCCCTCTAGCCATAAAAATTCCTTTGACCATTAACGACGCGGGGGTGGTGAGTAAATCCTATCCAGGCTTTTGGGATGACATGAAAAAAGCTGGTTTTCAGCAGCTTGCAAAATAGTCATTCGAAAGTAGCCCATTTACTTGACAACCCCTATCCCTAGAGTGTATATTTGCCCCACATAATGACAACTATTCTAGTAATTACATCCCTATGAAACTATCTGATTTCAATTTTGAATTACCCAACGAACGCCTTGCAGAATTCCCAGCAGAGAACAGAGACGAGTCTCGTTTGATGGTTTTAAATCGTGAGAAACGTACCATTGAACACCACCAATTTAAAGACGTGATCAATTTCTTTGATGAGGGAGATGTGATGGTGTTGAATAACACCAAAGTTTTTCCAGCTCGTTTATTTGGAAACAAAGAAAAAACTGGTGCGCGCATTGAAGTTTTCTTATTGCGTGAATTGAATGAAGAACAACGCTTATGGGACGTGCTAGTTGATCCTGCACGAAAAATTAGAATTGGGAACAAGCTCTATTTTGGAGAGGATGATAGCTTAGTAGCAGAGGTCATTGACAATACAACATCACGTGGTAGAACCCTGCGTTTTCTCTTTGATGGTTCTTATGAAGAATTTAGAAAAAAACTAAAAGAGCTGGGAGAAACACCCCTGCCAAAATACATCAAGCGTGAACCCACCGCAGATGATAAAACACGTTATCAAACCATTTATGCTAAAAACGAAGGAGCCGTTGCTGCTCCCACCGCCGGATTGCATTTTTCTAAGCACTTGCTCAAGCGTCTAGAAATCAAAGGCGTCGATTTAGCCGAATTAACCCTCCATGTAGGTTTGGGGACCTTCAATCCTGTTGAGGTTGAAGATTTATCAAAACACAAAATGGATTCTGAGGAATTAATCATCGATCAACCCACTGTTGATGTTGTCAATGCAGCAAAAGCCAACAAGCGCAGGATTTGTGCTGTAGGAACTACAGTAATGCGCGGGTTAGAAAGCTCGGTCTCTTCAGTCAATACCTTGAATACCTATAGAGGATGGACCCATAAATTCATCTTCCCACCCTATGATTTTGCCATAGCAAATTGTATGATTACTAACTTTCACACACCTAAGTCAACACTATTAATGATGGTTTCTGCCTTTGCAGATCCAGATTTCATCAAAGAGGCGTATGATATCGCAGTGAAAGAAAAGTATAATTTCTATTCTTATGGTGATGCAATGCTGATACTTTAACCCCTTTTATGGCTACAGATAAAAAAGATATTCGCGCTTACTCCTTGACCGAGTTGCAGGACTTTTTTGTAGCCCATGGTGATAAAGCTTTTCGCGGTAAACAGGTATATCAATGGTTGTGGAACAAAGGGATCCATCACTTTGATGGAATGACAAATTTGTCTAAAGCAACTCGCACATTACTTGACACACATTTTACCATCAATCATATTGCTGTTGATCAACAGCAGCGCAGTGCCGATGGTACCATTAAAAATGCCGTAAAATTATTTGACGGTCGTGTGGTAGAATCGGTATTAATCCCAGTTAAAGATCGAACCACCGCTTGTGTTTCCTCTCAAGTGGGGTGTAGTTTAGACTGTAAATTTTGCGCCACAGCAAAGCTAGCCAGAATGCGTAACCTTCAACCTGATGAAATATTTGATCAAGTTGTGGCCATCGATCAACAAAGTAAGGCGTATTACAACCGTCCCTTGTCAAACATTGTTTTTATGGGCATGGGAGAGCCCTTGATGAATTATAAAAATGTTCTTGCAGCCGTTGAAAAAATTACTGCTCCTACAGGTTTAGGAATGTCTCCTAGACGCATTACCCTATCTACCTCGGGCATACCAAAGTTGATCAAAAAAATGGCCGACGATGCCGTTCAATTTAACCTCGCTGTTTCCCTGCACACTGCCATTCAGGAAACGAGAGAAAAAATCATGCCTTTTGCAGAAAAGTTTCCGCTAGCAGATTTATTAGCCTCTTTGCAATATTGGTATGAGAAAACAGGAAAACGTGTCACCTATGAATACGTTGTTTGGAAAGGAATAAATGATGATATCGAACACATAAGAGCACTAGTCGATTTTTGCCGAAAAGTCCCTTCAAAAGTCAATTTGATTGAGTACAACGCTATTGGAGAAGACAATTTTAAGCAGGCAGATTCATCCATGATTGATCAATACGTGGATTACCTCACGGCTGCTCATATCACCGTGACAATTCGCCGTTCTCGCGGAAAAGATATTGATGCAGCTTGCGGGCAATTAGCCAATAAAAACCAAGAAATCACTTGACGAAAGTGTATCTTTGAACAATGAAGATCGTTGAGCAGATAAAAGAACCGATTTATGAAGAGATGGAGCTGTTTGAAGAAAAGTTCACTGCTTCAATGTCCTCTAAGGTCGCCTTATTAAATCGCATTACCCATTTTATTGTCAATCGCAAAGGAAAGCAAATGCGTCCCATGTTTGTTTTTCTCACGGCAAAAATGCTCAATAATGGCAAGGTGAATGAACGCACCTATAGGGGCGCTGCTGTGATTGAATTAATCCATACCGCTTCGTTAGTTCATGATGATGTTGTGGATGATTCCAATTTGAGAAGAGGCTTTTTCTCGGTTAATGCGCTATGGAAGAACAAAATTGCCGTGCTTGTTGGAGATTTTATGTTGTCCAAAGGCATGTTGTTGTGTATTGAAAACCAAGATTTTGATTTACTTAAAATCATTTCGGTAGCTGTACGTGAAATTAGCGAGGGAGAGTTGTTGCAAATCGAAAAAGCACGAAAACTCGATATCACCGAAGAAGTTTACTACAATATTATCCGTCAAAAAACGGCTACCCTTCTAGCGGCTTGCTGTGCTATGGGAGCACAAACAGTTCAAGAGAACCCTGTGCTTGTGGAAAAGATGCGCCTTTTTGGAGAATACATTGGGATGGCTTTTCAAATTAAAGATGACTTATTTGATTATGGTGAAACCGCTATTGGCAAACCCACGGGGATAGACATCAAAGAACAAAAGATGACCTTGCCCTTGATTCATGCCCTTAATACTGTCTCTTCCCAAGAAAAGAACTGGTTGATTCAATCCATTAAGCGTCATAATCGCGATAAGAAACGCGTCAAACAAGTCATTGAAAAAGTAAAAGCGGCAGGAGGCTTGTCCTATGCCGAAAGAAAGATGGAAGAATATCGTCAAAAAGCCCTAGACATCTTACTAGAGTTTCCTCAAGATGCCTACAGGGATGCGCTAGAGCAAATGGTGAATTACGTTATTTCGCGCAAGCAATAAGTTCTTTTTTCTTAAGTTTATACGACCATTAGTAATTTCCTTTGATTGCAAAAACCACCATAGATCAAGTATATGACACCGCTCGAGTAGAGGAAGTGATTGGAGATTTTGTATCCTTAAAAAAGGCAGGGAGTAACTTTAAGGGCCTTAGTCCTTTTTCCCAAGAGCGAACACCCAGTTTCATGGTCTCCCCCGTCAAGCAAATCTGGAAAGATTTTAGTACAGGAAAAGGAGGGAATGTTGTTGCCTTTTTAATGGAACACGAACGTTTTTCTTATCCCGAAGCCATTCGGTATTTAGCAAAGAAATACAACATAGAAATCGAAGAGACCCAGCAAACCGACGAAGAAAAAGCCAAAAGAGATGCGCGGGAAAGCATGCTATTGGTTTCAGAGTTTGCATCAGAATATTTTCAAAACAACCTTTGGGAAAGCAGTGCTGGAAAAGCCATAGGCTTGACCTATTTTAAAGAGCGTGGTTTTTCAGATCAAACAATTAAAACCTTTGATTTGGGCTATGCTCTTGAAACAAAAGACGCTTTTACTACTGCAGCCTTAGAAAAGGGCTATCAACTTGACTTCCTGGAACAAACAGGCTTGACCATTGTCAATGAAGATCGCAAGATTGATCGTTTTCGTGGACGTGTTCTCTTTCCCATTAAAAGTATGGCGGGCAGGACTGTAGGTTTTGGTGGACGTATTTTAGGCGACAATAAAAAAACAGCCAAATACCTCAATTCACCCGAAAGTGAGATCTATCACAAGAGTAAGGTACTCTATGGTTTATACGAAGCAAAACAGTCCATCGCTAGAGAAGACTGTTGTTATCTTGTTGAGGGCTACACGGATGTGATCCAAATGCACCAAAAGGGGGTTGAAAATATCGTTTCTTCTTCGGGTACTGCCTTAACGCAAAAACAAATTCGATTGATTCAACGCTTAACGCAAAATATCGTTGTTTTATTTGATGGTGACGCTGCTGGATTAAGGGCTGCACTTAGGGGGATTGATATGATTTTATCTCAGGGGATGAATGTCAAAGTGTGTTCTTTCCCAGAAGGAGAAGATCCCGATAGTTTTGCTAAAGCGCACAGCTTAGAAGAAATTCACGCTTTTTTTAAGGAAAATGCCAAAGACTTTATTCAGTTTAAGGCATCCCTCTTAATGGAAGAAGCGCAAAACGACCCGGTGAAAAAAGCAGCCACCATAAAAGATATGGTGGAGAGTATCGCAAAGATCCCAGACGCTATCCAGCGAGAGGTCTATGTTCAAAGCTGTGCAGCAATCATGCAAATTTCTGAAGATGTTCTTTTTAGCGCTTTAGCGCAAAAAAGGGCCAAAGAGATCAATGCTCCACAAAAAAGAAAAGCAACCACCTCTAATATGCAGGTTGTCCAACCCGTTGCACCCGCACTTAAAGTCGATGAGCTCTATGAATTAGAGAAACAAATCATCACCCTATTGATGCTCTATGGGGATCGAGAAGAGCGATTTCAAGAATCGGTCTTACAATTTTCTGAGGAGAGTAGTGAGATAGAAGAAGAAGTCACAGAGGTAAAAGCAAGGGTGTATGAAAAAATATTTCTCGACTTACAGCAAGATGAAATTGAACTAGCTAATGAAGATTTTAGAAACTTATTCTACCTTTTACTAGAACAATATCAAACGAAAGGGAAAGTAAGTATGGATAAATTGATGCCTAGTCTTGCGCCAGAACTAAGTAGTCTTGTAAGCACCATTTTGATGGATGAAGAAAAATACACCTTACACCAATGGGATAAGAAAAATATTTTTGTTAAAACAAGGGAACAACAAATTGGTTTAATGGTAACCGAAACCATTTTGAGTTTGCGTAAACATCTCGTGAATCGAAAGATTGAATCCTTGCAGTCCGAGATGGAAAAACCCGAAGAGGAACACAAAGCCCTTTTAGAGGAAGTGATGAGTTACTATCACTTGAGGCGATTGGTCTCGAATAAATTAAATCGCGTCTTGTAAAAGTTCTTGCGGAATCATGCAAACAGGAATGGGATCCATTTTATGTTTGTTTTGCTGATGAAAACGCAGATAAATCTTCATGACTTCTTTTTCTCTTTGAGAAAAGAGGCTTTCGTCTGTTTGGGTGTTTTGCATCGCCCATTCTAATTCATCATAACTGGCGCCTAGTTGATCTTCATCGGTGCGATCGTCTCCCCAAAGGCCATCGGTGGGAGCGGCCTCTTGAATTTCTTGATTAATCCCTAATACTTTGGCTAAAGCAAAAACCTCTGATTTCATTAGATCGGCAATAGGGCTTAAATCAACACCCCCATCCCCATATTTAGTGTAAAACCCAACCCCAAAGTCTTCCACTTTATTCCCTGTACCTGCCACGAGGTAGCGGTGTAGCGCAGCAAAGTAATACAGCGTAGACATGCGCAAGCGTGCACGTGTGTTAGCCAGGCTTAAAAAGGCTTGATCTTGATCATCGGTGGGAGGAAGGGTAGCCTTGAAAGCGTCAAAGACCTCTGTGAGTGAAAGTGAATGATGACGAACATTAGGAAAGTTTTTTTCCAGCCATGCAATGTGATTTTTTGCACGAGACACTTGATTTTCTTCTTGATGAATTTCCATTTCAAGGCAAATAACAGGACGACCTGTTTTTGCACAAAGGGTAGAAGTTAGGGCAGAGTCAATCCCCCCAGATACTCCCACTACAAAGCCTTCCATTTGGGCTTTTTCTGCATAATCATCAAGCCATTGTACGATATGGTCAATTACTTTTTCAGGACTTTTCATCGCTACTCTATTTTTTGCTTGTAACTTTGTATAAAAATAGCAAACTTCTCGCTGGGGGTAAAATAACAACTAGAATGAAACAACAATTTTCTCCATTTTTATCATTTCTTTTTTTAAGTGGGCTTTTTTTTGCTATTTCAGCATGTTCTTCTTCGAATAGTGTTGAAAATGAGATTGCTAAAATCCCTGTAACCGTTGAGCTGGACCGATTTGATCAAAAGTTTTACAATGCTTCCAAAGAGGATTTTTATCAACTAAAGCAAACCTATCCCTATCTCTTTCCTGCACAATACCCCGACAGCATCTGGTTGAAACGTCAACGCGACAGTTTACAGGTACTTTTGCAAACAGAAATCAAGAAGGTTTATCCCTCTTTAGCCCCTTTTGAAAAGGAATTAAAACCTCTCTTTCAGCATATTAAGTATTATTTTCCTCGACAGTATGATCCAAAAGTGATCCTATTGACCAATAATGTGGATTATCAAAACAAGACGGTTTATGCTGATTCCTTGGTTCTGATTTCACTGGATACTTTTTTAGGCGCAAAGAATCCCCTTTATGAGGGAATTCCTCAATACATAGTTCGGGACATGGATATTGCTTATTTAGGTGCCCATTTAGCCGATGAATTTTCTTTAACTGTCGTTCCAGCCCCAGAGGATCGAAGTTTGTTAGCACAAATGATTCATTACGGAAAGCGATACTATGTGAAAGATTTATTGTTGCCATCGACCAAAGACGAAATAAAAATAAGCTATACCGAGAGGGAGATGAATTGGGTTCGTGAAAACGAACGTTTTATATGGCAATATTTTATTGAAAATGAATTGCTGTATAACACCCAGTCTAGTTATGTATTGCGTTTTATTGAGCCGGCACCATTCTCAAAATTTTACCTCGAAATAGACAATGAAAGCCCAGGAAAAATTGGGCAGTGGCTGGGCTGGCAAATCGTTCGTTCTTTTGTTGCTAAATACCCTGATAAAAGCCCACAAGAAATCCTCGCTACCCCAGCACAAGAATTATTTACAAATGCCAATTATAAACCCAACAACTAATGAGTAAAGGAAAAGACACCCATATTAAAATTGATGTTCAGCTAGATGAAAATAAGATCCCCGAAAAGATTGTGTGGTCTGCACCAGATGGCGGGGTAAATGAAGAAGAAGCACAAGCGCTACTAATGTCGTTATGGGATGGGAAAAATCAAGAGACCCTTCGCATGGATTTATGGGTGAAAGAAATGCCTATTGATCAAATGAATGTCTTTTTTCATCAATCTCTAGTAACCATGGCGCAAACCTTTTTTCGTGCGACACAAAACGAGAAAATGACTGCTACGATGAATGATTTTTGTGAATATTTTGCTACTCACTTAAATATCGATCGAAAAGGGAAGTCTTAACGCGATGCGTTGAATTCAACATTGAGTTGATCGATGTAGGCGAGAACTTCTTCTACTCCAGTTTTGTGTAGGGAAGAAGTGGTGAAGTGTTGTGGCGTTTCTTCCCACATGTCTTCTTTCATTTTAGCGAGATAACTAGCGATATTGCGTTCTCGTGCTAGCGGTTTGAGTTTATCGGCTTTGGTGAAAATGATGGCAAAGGGGATGTAGTTTGTTCCTAGCCATTCCATAAAGTCAAGGTCCACCTGCTGGGGTTCATGTCGAATGTCGATAAGAACAAAAGCCGAGATGAGTTGTTGGCGTTTCTCAAAATAACGGGTGATGAGTTGTTGAAAGGCTTTTTTGACGCTTTTTGATGTTTTAGCATAGCCATACCCAGGTAAATCTACAAGGAACCAACTTTTGTTGATTTTGAAATGATTAATGAGCTGTGTTTTTCCTGGTCTTCCCGAGGTTTTAGCTAGGTTTTTTCTCGCGCAAAGGGTGTTGATTAGCGAAGATTTCCCCACATTAGATCGGCCAATGAAGGCATATTCTGGCAGGGGTTCTTTTGGGCATTTTGCCACATCTGTGTTACTGATTACAAATTCAGCTTGAACAACGCGCATGGCGGTGGATTAGTATTGCCTAGTTTTAAGCCAGTCATGAAGGATTTCATTGAATAATACGGGGTGCTCCATCATGGGTGCATGTCCGCATTTGTCAATCCAAAAAAGAGAAGCGTCGGGTAAGAGGCTGTTGAATTCATTGGCGACATCTGGTGGTGTGACACCATCGTTTTTTCCCCAAATAAGGCAAGTAGGAGTTGCCATATCGGGTAAGTCTTTTGCCATGTTATGACGAATAGCACTCTTAGCAATTGCTAGTGTTTTGATGAGTTTATTGCGATCGTTAACGGTTTCAAAAACTTCATCTACGATTTCTTTTGTTGCAACAGCTGGGTCATAGAATACTTCTTCACTCTTTGTTTTGATGTATTCATAGTTGCCTCTTTTGGGATAGCTTTCTCCCATGCTGTTTTCATATAAGCCCGAGCTTCCAGTTAAAACGAGTCCTTTAACAAGTTCGGGATAGGTTTTTGAAAAGACTAAACTGATGTGTCCTCCTAGAGAATTCCCTAATAATATGACGTCTTTAAGGCCTTTGAAATCTAAAAATGCGTGTAAATATTCGGCAAATGCCTTCACATTTGTTGATTTCAAGGGGAGATCATAGATGGGTAATTCAGGAATAATGACCTTGTAGCCGTTGTCTGGGAAGTAGTTCAACACTCCTTCAAAGTTACTCAATCCCCCCATTAAACCGTGTAAAATAACGATGGGTTGACCCGTTCCTTTTTCTAAATAAGTGTAGTCTGCTTCTTTGGTTAATGTATTTTCCATGCCTTTTGGCTCATTCGCATTAGCGGTCAAAGATAGGGATTAATACCGACTCACGCCATTTAAATTTTTTTCCATTTCAATCGATGCTATTCAACCGCTGAAAGTGGGAAAGTTATTAACAAAGTGGTATTAAGTGGAAAAAAGTGGGAATTATCGATTATATTTGGTCTAATCAATTGCTAAATAGTAGAATGCAACATTTTATAGGGACATATGAGTTAAAAGCTGACGCCAAAGGGCGTATTATGCTTCCTGTTGCATTAAAAAAGCAATTAGCCGAAAGTCTCCACGATGGTTTTGTGCTCAAAAGAGCCGTGTTTAATGCCTGTTTAGAGTTATACCCCCTCAAGCAGTGGGAAGCATTGATGGAGAAAGTAAATAAGCTCAACCGCTTTAATAAAAAGAACAATGACTTTATACGTCGATTTACTGCTGGGGTTCGTCTGGTAGAGATTGATGCGTCGGGTCGCTTGCTTATTCCTAAAGATCTCGTTCAGCATGCAGGGATTCACCGGGAAATTGTGATTTCTTCTGCTGTAAACATCCTTGAAGTATGGGATAAAACGCGTTATGAAGAGGCGATAAGTGAGGCAACCGTCGATTTTGGAGCATTGGCAGAAGAAGTAATGGGGGATAAAGATGACGAAGACTAGCTACCATGATCCGGTTTTGCTACAGCCGTCTGTAACGGCCCTTATCACCGACCCCAAAGGTGTCTATGTTGATGCTACCTTTGGCGGTGGAGGTCATTCTCAAGAAATTTTAAATCAACTTGCTCCTGAGGGTCGTTTGTTTGCTTTTGATCAAGATCAGGATGCGCATAAAAACGCGTTAGAGGATGATCGTTTCACTTTAATTGAAGCAAATTTTAAAGATCTTAAGCGCTACTTGAAACTTTATGGTGTTGTAGCGGTTGATGGGGTTTTAGCCGATTTTGGCGTATCCTCTCATCAATTTGATGCAGAACATAGAGGTTTTTCAATTCGTTTTGATGGTCCATTAGACATGCGAATGGATCAAGAAGGTGGGCTTGATGCAAGGCAAGTGGTCAACACATATTCGCTCGATGCTTTAACAGCCATGTTAAAAAACTATGGTGAAGTTAAAGGAGCTTATCGTGTTGCGGAACATATCCTGGCAGCTAGAGAGGAGAAAGAAATTGTGAGCACACAAGCCTTAAAAGCAATATTAACGCCATTGATTCCAGAACGTTTTCTCAACAAAACGTTAGCCCAGGTTTTTCAAGCCATTCGTATTGAAGTGAATCAGGAGTTAGAGGTGATCAAGCATTTTTTGATGCAAAGCAGTCAAGTGCTTCGGCAAGAGGGGAGACTAGTCTGTATCTCCTATCATTCTTTAGAAGACCGTTTGGTGAAACGCTTCATTCGAGAAGGTGTTTTTGAGGGGAGTGCGCCTCAAGACTTTTTTGGTAATCGCGACTGCCCTATGAAAAAAGTGGGAGGACTTATTGTTCCCGACCAGGATGAGATTAAGCGTAATACAAGAGCGCGTAGTGCTAAACTTAGAATTGCCCAGAAAACATGAATAAGTTAATCGCCATTTTGAATCTTGAGTTTTTGATCAAAGATGACGCTTTGAAAAACTGGCGCATGTTATTGTTTTTGTCATTTCTCGCTTTGATCATCATTGCTAGTGGACATAGTGCTGATCGAAAAATCTATTCTATCGCTCAGTTAAACGCCGAAATCAAGGAGGTAAAAAGTGAGTTTGTAGAAACGAGAGCTTCGCTAATGCGCTTGAAAATGGAAACTCGAATTGTGAGAAAATTATCCGATAAAGGAGTGGGGCCTGCAACTGCACCCCCGATTAAATTAAAACGTTCAAACTAATGGAAGCGCAAAACAAATCCATCATGAATCGTTTCTACTTCTTTGTAGTGGGGATTTTCTTGTTTGCATTTTTATTAGTGGGTAAATTGATTTTTATTCAAACTAATGAAGGGGATCATTACCGCGCTTTAGCGCAGCAACGCACTGTAAAGAATTTTGTTCTTGCCCCTAGTCGAGGAAATATCTATGCCGATGATCAAAGTTTATTAGCGACGACAGTGCCCCAATACGAAATACGATGGGATGCAAAAGTGGTGAGTGATCAGCGATTTCAAACACATAAAACAAATTTAGCAAAAGGACTTGCGCCCTTAATTGGGAAAACACAAAATGCTTGTCTAGCGATGCTGGAAAAGGCAAAGCGGACCGGGAGTAGATACACGCTTATTGCGCGGAACTTAACCTATTCTGAATATCAGCAAATCAAACAACTTCCTCTCTTCTCATTGCCTTCTTTGAGAGGAGGTTTGATTGTTGAATCAAAATTGGTTCGCGAGCACCCCATTGGGAAAATTGCAGAGCGTACGATTGGATATGAAAAGTTAGACCCTGCAGGGAAGTATTTACGTGTAGGCTTAGAGGGGGCTTTTAGTCAATATTTAAAAGGAGAGAACGGGAGAAGGTTAAAGCAAAAAATTGCTAACGGTCAATGGAAACCCATCAATGATAATAACGAAAAAGAGCCCACAGAAGGCTATGATGTTTTCACTACCATAAATGTCAATATTCAAGATGTTACTCATCATGCTTTATTGCGACAACTAGAGCAATTCGAGGCAGAGCACGGTACAGTGGTGGTGATGGAAACAAAAACTGGAGCGGTAAAAGCCATTACGAATTTAGCCAGAACACCAGAAGGGAAATATTATGAGAAGCTAAATTATGCCGTGGGGACTACCTATGAACCGGGTTCTACCTTTAAGCTTATGGCGATGATAGCTGCCCTTGAAGATAAGGTGATTAAGCCACATGAATTAGTCGACACAAAAAAGGGAGAGTTGACCTTTTTTAAGCGATATAAGGTGCGAGACTCCCGTAAAGGAGGCTATGGGTTAATTCCCTATTCCAAAGCATTTGAAGTTTCCTCAAATACTGGGATTGTTCAGTTAGTGCATGAGCATTATAAAAAACAACCTCAAAAGTTTATCGATCGCCTATACAATATGGGCTTAAATGAGAAGCTAGGGGTCACTATTCATGGAGAAGGGCAGCCTAAAATTCCTTATCCAACCGATAAAAACTGGAATGGGATTACCCTCCCATGGATGGCCTATGGTTATGGCGTTGAGCTCACCCCTCTTCAAACACTCGCTTTTTATAATGCTGTGGCAAATAATGGAGAAATGGTCAAGCCACGCTTTATCGAAAAAGTGCAATCAACCGATAAGAAAACCATCAAATATTTTGAAAAGGAAGTCTTGAAACCCTCGATTTGCTCTCAAGAAACCCTCGCACAAGTAAAGCAGATGATGTTTAATGTCGTCGATAAAAAATGGGGTACGGCTCATCGAATTAAGGATGACGCCTTTACCATGGCTGGAAAAACAGGAACATGTCAAGTTGATTATGCGACAGATGATGTTCAATACATCTCTAGTTTTGTGGGGTATTTCCCTGCAGAAAACCCCGAGTACTCTGCCATTGTTTTGATTTATAAACCCAATAAATACAAAGGGTATTATGGCGCAACGGTAGCGGCTCCTGTTTTCAAGGAAATTGCTCGAAAGATGTATTATGCTACGCCAAAAGAAGTTATGGTGGGAGTAGATTCTTTACTCTCTCAGCCTAAGAAAATCTTACCCACACAGGAACTGCTGCTCACCCAAAAAGTTCCAGATGTTAGAGGCCTGCCTGCAATGGAAGCCATTGCACGTTTAGAACAAATGGGATTAAAGGTGACCTTAAAAGGAAAAGGGAAAGTAAAGCGACAATCCATTCGTTCGGGGAGTAAGATAACGTTGAATTCAACCATCATATTAGAGTTGTCATGAAGCAATTGAAAGAGTTACTTTTTGGCGTTCAAATTGAGGCGATTCAAGGTTCAACAACAACAGTTGTGGAAGCGATTGCATTTGATTCAAGAGCAATTTGCCCTGGGGATTTATTTGTCGCGATTAAAGGAGATGTAGTTGATGGCCATCAATACATTGAGAAGGCTATTGCTAATGGAGCAATGGTTGTAGTGGGAGAGGTAAAACCAACACATCTCCCAAGTGAAGTGGTGTGGGTTGAAGCAAAAAATAGTAGAGCTGCACTAGCCATAATAGCAGCTAATTATTATGATCGTCCTTCTAGTAAATTAAAGTTGATAGGGGTTACAGGAACGAATGGGAAGACCACCACAACATCCTTGTTGTACCATCTATTCGAAAAAGCAGGTTATTCCACTGGTTTACTTTCGACCATAGTGGTGAAATATCTTTCAACAGAAATTTCTGCCACCCATACAACGCCAGATCCACTTCAAATCAACGCTCATTTAAGTGCTATGGTTGATGCAGGGGTTGAGGTTTGTTTTATGGAAGTATCGTCACATGGAATAGCACAAGATCGAATCAATGGCTTGATTTTTAGTGGTGGTGTGTTTACAAATCTCACTCATGATCATTTAGACTATCACAAGAGTTTTTCGGCTTATCGCGACGTGAAGAAAGCATTTTTTGATGCACTGCCTAAAACAGCTTTTGCGCTGGTCAACGCAGATGATAAGAATGGTTCTTTTATGCTTCAAAATTGTGAGGGGAAGCATTATCGTTTTGGCTTAACGACCTATGCCGATTTCCAAGCTAAAGTTCTAGAAACACAGTTTACAGGCATGTTGTTATCAATTGATCAGCAAGAAGTATGGTCCTCTTTAGTAGGTCAGTTTAACGCTTCAAATTTATTGGTGGTTTATGCTGTTGCGCAATTGATGGAATTAGAACAGATGAAAACCCTTTCTATCATCAGCACGCTTAAGAATGTTAAAGGGCGTTTTCAAACCTACACTACACCAAATAACGCTACGGTTATTGTGGATTATGCACATACTCCAGATGCATTAGAAAATGTCTTGCAGACCATTGCTAAAATAAGAACGAAGAACGAAACCCTTATCACCTTAGTCGGATGTGGGGGAAACCGTGATCAAGCTAAGCGCCCTAAAATGGCCAAAGTTGCAGCTCGTTATAGTGATAAAGTCATTTTTACCTCGGATAATCCCAGGGACGAAGACCCAGAAATTATTTTGGATCAAATGGAGGCAGGAGTGCCTCCAGAAGATTATAAAAAAACGTTGCGAATTACAAAGCGCAAGGCAGCCATCAAGGCGGCCTGCATGGAATTATCTCAAGGGGATGTGCTTTTAATAGCAGGAAAGGGACACGAGAATTATCAAGAAATCAATGGAGTGAAAACTCCCTTTGACGATTATTTAGTCGTAGGAGAAATCTGTAAACAATTGTTTTAATATGTTGTATTATTTATTTGATTATTTAGAAGCACAGTACCAGTTCCCTGGGGCAAGCTTGTTTCAATTCCTCTCGTTTAGAGCAGCTGTGGCAGCCTTACTGTCGCTGCTTTTTTCTACGTTCTTTGGGAAAAGAATCATTGATTATTTACGTAAACAACAAATTGGAGAAAGCATTCGCGACCTTGGTCTAGCTGGTCAAAATGAAAAAGCAGGCACCCCCACTATGGGCGGGATCATCATTATTTTAACAACTGTAGTTCCAGTTTTAATGCTTGCAAAGCTGGATAACATATACATTTTACTTCTATTATTTACCACCTTGTGGATGGGTAGTATTGGGTTTGTTGATGACTATATCAAAACCTTTAAAAAGGACAAAGAAGGACTCAAAGGAAAATTTAAAATTCTTGGGCAGGTTGCACTGGGTGTTGTGGTGGGTACTACACTTTACTTTCATCCAGAGGTAACTGTTCGTCAAGAAATGCCGGTGCAAGTAGAAGAGGTGGCTGGAGAAGCATCAGCCTTTTATGCAGAAGAGAAGTCCACCATAACCACCATTCCCATGTTTAAAAATAACGAGTTTGATTATGCCGAATTGATCAACTGGATTCCTGGGACACAAGACTTGACCTGGTTGATATTTATCCCAATTGTGGTTTTCATCATTACAGCAATTTCTAATGGTGCTAACCTCACCGATGGGATTGATGGCTTGGCCGCGGGGAGTTCGGCTATAATGGTATTCACTTTAGGGATTTTTGCTTGGGTATCTGGGAATGTAATTTTTTCTGACTATCTCAATATCATGTATATCCCCAATGCGGGAGAGATCACCATTTTTGTCGCCGCCTTTTTAGGGGCACTCATTGGGTTTTTATGGTATAACACTTTTCCTGCTCAAGTCTTTATGGGGGATACAGGAAGTTTAACCATTGGGGCAATAATTTCGGTCATAGCTTTAATGATTCGCAAGGAATTGTTGTTGCCTTTACTCTGCGGAATTTTCTTGGTAGAAAACCTGTCGGTTGTATTGCAAGTCAGCTATTTTAAATATACCAAAAAGAAAACAGGCGTGGGCCAACGCATCTTTTTGATGTCTCCTATTCATCATCATTATCAAAAGAAGGGTTACCACGAGAGTAAAATCGTTGCTCGCTTTTGGATTGTGGGAATCCTCTTGAGTATCCTAACCATTGTCACTCTAAAACTGCGCTAATGAAAAAACTTGTGATTTTAGGGGCCGGTGAAAGCGGAAAAGGAACAGCTATTTTAGCCCAGCAAAAGGGGTATCAAGTGCTGGTATCCGATGCTGGAACTATTGCTCGAGAAACAAAATCACTTTTAGCAGAAAAGGGCATACGCTTTGAAGAAAACATCCACTCGCAAGAGGAGATTTTACAAGCAGATCTTGTGATGAAAAGCCCAGGAATTCCAGAAAGTGTCCCTTTGATCAAAGCGATACGTGCGGCAGGAATCCCCATTCATTCCGAAATTGAATTTGCAAGCCAATACACAAAAGCTAAAATCATTGGAATTACTGGGAGTAATGGAAAAACAACGACAACGCTTTTAATCCATCATTTGCTTGACAACGCAGGCTTAAATGTGGGAATTGCTGGGAACATAGGGAAGAGTTTTGCACAACAAGTGGCAGAGCAGGAGTACGATTACTACGTTTTAGAAATCAGTAGTTTTCAATTAGACGATATTCATTCCTTTGCGCCTGCTATTGGGGTGATTACGAATATCACCCCCGATCATTTGGATCGTTATAACAACGACTTTTCGCAATATGTCGCGTCAAAACTTCGGTTAACGATGAATCAAACAGAAGAGCAATTTCTCCTGTTTAACGCCGATGATGACGTTTTAACTACTGCCTTAACAAGAACAACTACTGCTGCAAATATGGTTCCCTTTGGGACATCAAAAAGCGCTGCTACTGGCACCTACTTTCAAGATAATAATATACACATCAATACGACAAATACAGCCACTATGATTAATACTACACAATTTCCTTTACAGGGTCGTCACAATTTACTCAATGCAATGGCAGCGGCCTCTGTCGCAAGTTTGCTTGATATTAGTAAAGCGTCTATCCGCGACAGTTTATTGAGTTTCACTGCAGTTGAACATCGCCTTGAAAAGGTGTTGAAAATTCAAAATCGCACTTATATCAATGATTCCAAAGCAACCAATGTGAATGCTACTTTTTATGCTCTTGAGAGTATGGAAGGACAAACCGTTTGGATTGTAGGTGGGGTCGATAAGGGGAATGACTACACCTCGCTTTTGCCTTTGGTGCGAGAAAAAGTTAAAGCCATCATTTGTTTAGGCTTAGACAACGATAAAATCATTGAATCGTTTTCTCCCGTTGTGGATTTATTGGTGGAAACACAATCCATGCGAGAAGCCGTGAAAATGGCACATCAATTAGCTGGGAAACGCGAATTTGTTTTATTGTCTCCAGCGTGTGCAAGTTTCGATTTATTTGAGAATTATGAAGATCGTGGGAATCAATTTAAAGAAGCTGTTCGAGGACTCTAATGGAAAATAAAAACAAACTCATACAAGGGGATTTAGCGCTATGGGGCTTTTTAGCTCTACTGGCAATTTTTTCCTTTTTTCCTGTGTTTAGTGCCAGTTCTAATTTAAGTTATGTAGTGGGGAATGGAACACCGTGGCAGCATTTGTTAAAACACATGTTTATTCTAGTAATGGGGTTTGTTATAATGATAGGGATTCATCGTATTCCTTATCATTATTTTAAAGGTATTTCAATCTTGATGTTGCCCGTTGTGATTTTACTCTTGATCTATACTGTGTCTCAAGGGGCGACCATAGGAGGAGCAAATGCGAGTCGATGGATAAGGATTCCCTTTGTAGGGATTGGTTTTCAAACCTCGACCTTGGCTTTTTTAGTATTGATGATGTATGTGGCCCATTATTTAGATAAAACCTTTGGGCAGGTAGTGTCCTTTGATAAAACCATCTTACCGCTTTGGCTACCTGTGGGGATTGTGATTGCCCTTATTCTACCGGCAAATTTATCTACAGCGGTAATTGTTTTTGTAATGGTTTTTCTTCTGTGTTTCTTTGGGGGATATCCCATCAAACACTTATTAATTATTTTGGGTATTGCAATGGTGGCTTTTGTGCTGTTTGTGTTGGCTGCAAAGGCATTTCCAGAGGCCATGCCAAACCGGGTTGATACCTGGATGAGCCGAATCGAGAATTTTACCTCTCCCACCGAGGGGAGTGCTGGGAACTACCAGGTTGAGCGCGCTAAAATTGCCATTGCAACGGGCGGCGTAACGGGGCTGGGTGTTGGGAAAAGTGTGATGAAAAACTTTTTACCCCAAAGTAGCTCAGATTTTATCTATGCCATTATCGTGGAAGAATATGGGCTAGTGGGTGGTGTAGGGATTATCATTTTGTATTTGGTCATTCTTTTTCGCGTTATGTTAATTGCCAGGAGGGTCACTACTACCTATGGTAAGCTATTGGTTATAGGAGTGGGCTTCCCAGTTATTTTACAGGCCTTTATCAACATGGGCGTTGCCTTAAACGTATTTCCTGTTACGGGGCAAACTCTTCCTATGATTAGTAGTGGGGGGACTGCAGCCTGGATGACCTGTATCACCTTTGGAATCATTTTAAGTGCGAGTGTGACCACAATAAATACCAGGCCGCAAGAGGGCGAAGTAAATCAAGATAATCCATTAGCTGTTTTAAGTGAAACCATCTAAATACATTATTTCTGGAGGAGGAACAGGGGGGCATATTTACCCTGCCATTGCTATTGCCGATGCCTTGAAGGCGCAATCGCCAAAAGCAAAGATCGTATTTGTGGGCGCTTATGGTAAAATGGAAATGGAAAAAGTGCCTCAAGCGGGCTATCGAATTCATGGAATATGGATTTCTGGCTTACAGCGAAAGAAAGTTTGGGCAAATATTCTCTTCCCGTTAAAATTGGGCGTGAGTCTTTTGCAATCCTTGGTTTTATGGTTGAGGTACCGTCCAGATGTATTGGTTGGTACAGGAGGTTTTGCCAGTGGTCCCATGTTGTTTATTGGAAATTTATTAGGAAGTAAAACCATCGTGCAAGAACAAAATTCCTATCCTGGAATCACGAATAAGCTTTTGGCTAAAAAAGCCAATGCTTTGGCTGTAGCTTATCCTGCAATGGAGCGGTATTTCCCCAAGGAAAAAATCCAATATACAGGAAACCCAATACGAAAATCACTACTGGATGTTACCGGCTTGACTGCAAAAGGGATAGCGCATTTTGAGCTCAATCACAACAGAAAGCAATTGGTGGTTTTAGGAGGCAGTTTAGGGGCGCAACGGATGAATGAATTGATCGCTCATCAATTACCTCTTTTTGATCGTTTAGGCTTTGATGTGATCTGGCAATGTGGGAAATTATATTACGATCGATATCAACACCTGTCTTCGCAGAAGGTCAAAATATACCCCTTTATTAAAGAAATGGATTTACTCTACAGTGTGGCCGATATCATCATTTCTCGCGCAGGTGCAGCCAGTGTTTCAGAACTCTGTCTGGTGGGGAAAGCTACCCTTTTAATTCCTTCTCCCAATGTGGCAGAAAATCATCAGTTTCACAATGCAAAAGCTTTGGAAGATCGAGAAGCAGCACTATTGATAGAAGAAAATGAGCTAGAAACATCTTTTGAAGCTCGCTTTACTGCGCTAGCGACCTCTACCGAAAAGCAGCAACGCTTAGGCGAAAACATAAAAAAAATGGCAAAGCCAAAGGCAACTGCAGCGATTGTCACGATGATTCATGAATTAGAGCAGAAGAAATGAAATCAGCGGCCTATTATTTTATTGGAATTGGAGGAATAGGGATGTCTTCGATTGCGCGTTTTTTATTGCAGCAGGGTTTCATCGTTGGGGGCTATGATAAAACGCCCTCGCCCATTACGAATGCTTTGATTGAAGAAGGAGCTAGTGTGGTTTATGATTCCAGTGTAGCCGCCCTGCCTGCAGCATTTAAGTCGTTGTCAACAAAAGTGATATACACTCCTGCTATTCCTGAAGGTCATCCTCAAAAAGACTTTTTTGTTCAACAGGGGAATGATGTTGTAAAACGTTCGGTGTATTTAGGAGAGCTTAGCCGTGGAAAAACCACGCTTGCGGTAGCAGGAACTCATGGAAAGACGACCACTACAGCAATTTTAGCACATTTGTTTTCTTCCCTTGAGCAATCGTTTACGGCTTTTGTGGGAGGTGTAATGAATACAAAGAAATCAAATTTACTCTCTACAGGTCTAGATACCATTCTTGTTGAGGCAGACGAATTTGATCGCTCCTTTTTACAGCTTACTCCTGCCATAGGGTGTATTACCTCTGTTGATGCAGATCATTTAGATATCTATGGGACAAAAGAAGAGGTGCTTGATGCTTATGCGGCATTTTCTGCTCAAATTACAGGGGTAAGGATTGTTGAAAAAGAAGTGCCATTGGACGGTTTGACCTATAGTATCAAAGAAAAGGCCGACTATTACGCCAGTGCAATTATGCCCAAGGGTTTTGGGTATGAATTTGATTTACACACCCCTACAGGGCAATATTCAAAGGTCTATTTTAATCAGTTGGGTTTACATAATTTATCCAATGCTATTGCTGCCTTTGCAATGTCAAGTCAATTTGGCTTGCCTGAAAAGCAGCTGTGTCAATCGCTAGCAACCTTTGGAGGAGTAGAACGACGACTGCAGTTAATGTTGTCCACTCCATCTCATTTATTAATTGATGATTATGCTCATCATCCTACAGAAATTAAGGCTGTAGTTGAAACACTAGAAGATGCCTATCCTGGCGAAAAAAAATGTGTGGTATTTCAGCCGCATTTGTTCTCTAGGACAAAAGATTTTTTAGCGGATTTTGCAACCGCACTAAGTGGTTTTGATCGCGTTATACTTTTGCCCATATATCCAGCACGTGAACGACCCATTCCAGGGGTCACTTCTTCGGTTTTAGCCGATAGAATTTCCTCAAAAACAAGGGTGAGCTGTATAGAAAAGACAGAATTAATAGCGTCTATTGCGCACTATCCAGAGCGAATTAAAGTGATTTTAGGCGCTGGGGATATTGGCCTTGAATTAACCTCCATTATCAATAAATTAAAGGCGGATGAAAAAAGTTAAGCTATTTTATTTTTCGTTGGCAATTTTATCAGTTGTGCTTTGTATTGCTGTAACGCAATACCGACATAAAAGCAATAATATCAGCAATATAGAAGTGATATTTAAAGAAGGCGAAGGTCTTTTTTTAAGTGAGGAAATCGTTAATAAATTGTTGATACAAAGCAGTGACAGTGTGTTTTTTCAGCAAAAAGATATGGTAGCTTTGAATAAGATAGAACAGTTGTTTCTCGACCACCCCGTGGTTAAAAACGCTGAACTATACACCGTTCCTCAAGGGAAATTATACATCGAAATAGAAGAGCGTAAACCGCTAGTTCGTATTCAAGCGCCAACAAGTTTTTATCTCGATGAAGTAGGAAAAAAAATACCGTTATCGCAACGTTATGCCGCTCAAGTTCCCCTTTTTTACGGTGAGATAAACGAAGAAAATATGCAAGCATTGGTTCAATTAATCTCGAAGCTATCCACAGATAACTTTCTGGCCAATGAAGTGATTGATTTTCAATTAATCGACAATGCTTTTGTAGTAGGGCTTCGCTCTTTTCCTTTTGACGTTGTTTGGGGAAAAGATCATGCATTTGAGCAAAAAGTAGAGAAGTTAAAGCGCTTCTGTGCCTATGTTCAAGAGAACAAAGACAAAACATTTAACCGGATCGACTTGACCTTTAACAATCAAGTTGTCGCCCGTCATAACGAAGGATATGAAAAACAATAAAATTGCTGTAGGTCTAGACATTGGTACCACAAAAATTGTGGCCATGGTAGGACAAAAAAACGAATTTGATAAAGTTGAAATACTGGGCATTGGGAAATCCCAAAGTTTAGGTGTTCATCGTGGGGTGGTTAATAATATTACCCAAACCATCCAGTCCATCCAGCAGGCAACGCTTGAAGCTGAAGCAAAATCTGGTGTAACCATCAACGAGGTTGTGGTGGGTATCGCAGGACAACACATTAGAAGTCTCCAGCACAGTGATTACATCACTAGAGAAAATGCCGACGAGGTCATCGACGAACAAGACATACAAACCTTAATCAACCAAGTTCATAAACTCGTTATGTTGCCTGGAGAGGAAATTATCCATGTTTTACCCCAGGAGTTTAAAGTTGACGGGCAGGCCGAAATCAAAGAACCCATTGGAATGTATGGAGGTAGGCTCGAAGCCAATTTTCATGTTGTAGTGGGCCAGGTTTCGTCCATTAGAAACATTGGTCGATGCATCAAAAGTGCAGGCCTTGAAATGGGGAAAATCACCCTTGAGCCCATCGCTTCCTCTGATGCTGTTTTAAGTCAAGAAGAAAAAGAAGCAGGGGTAGCATTGATAGATATAGGAGGTGGAACAACCGATTTAGCCATTTTTAAAGATGGGATCATTCGTCATACAGCCGTAATTCCCTTTGGTGGAAATGTGATTACTGAAGACATCAAAGAGGGCTGCTCTATCATTCAAAAACAAGCAGAACTTCTAAAGGTGAAATTTGGATCGGCATGGCCCGGAGAAAACAAAGAAACCGAAATTGTTTCTATTCCAGGTTTACGCGGTCGAGACCCTAAAGAAATTTCCCTAAAAACCCTTTCTAAGATCATCAATGCGCGTGTTATTGAAATCATTGAGCAATGTTATTTAGAAATTAAAAACTATGGTCATGATGACCAAAAGAAAAAACTCATCGCCGGAATTGTATTAACCGGAGGAGGAAGTCAACTCAAGCATCTCAAGCAACTGGTGGAGTACATTACAGGCATGGATACTCGTGTGGGTTACCCTAACGAACATCTTGCAGGAGATTCAGACCAGTCCACTACAAGTCCTACTTTCTCCACGGCTGTTGGCTTATTAATGGCTGCCTTAGACAAAATACCTGTTGAGGTAATCAACGAGCAGCCGCAAGAGCAAGAGGCCGAGGATACAACTGTAGCAATTGAAGAAACACAACCCGCAGCTCCAAAAAATAGAAACTCCATTTTTGAACAGTGGACCGATAAGTTTAAAGAATTTTTAGATAAAGCCTAAAGCAAAGCAGATGTCAGAAATCAATATGGACAGCATCCCAGGGAATTTTAATTTTGATTTGCCAAAGAATCGCAGCAATGTCATCAAGGTCATCGGTATCGGTGGTGGAGGTGGAAATGCGATCAACTACATGTTCCAGCAAGGAATTATGGGTGTTGATTTTGTGATTTGTAACACCGATTCACAGGCCCTAGAAAAAAGTGCTGTACCCATAAAAATTCAATTAGGAGCATCCTTAACCGAGGGCTTAGGAGCAGGAGCCAACCCAGATGTGGGAAGACAAGCAGCGCAAGAAAGTTTAGAAGATGTAAAAACCCTTCTCTCAACCCAAACGAAAATGATCTTTATCACCGCTGGAATGGGAGGTGGAACAGGAACAGGGGCAGCGCCTATTATCGCAAAGATGGCGCGTGAGATGGATATTTTAACCGTAGGTATTGTCACCATGCCTTTCCAGTTTGAAGGGAAAATTCGTTTAGAACAAGCCCAAAAAGGATTAGAAGAATTAAAGGCTAATGTGGATTCTCTTATTGTGATTAACAACAACAAATTAAGAGAAGTTTATGGCAACTTAGGTTTTAAAGCAGGCTTTGCCAAAGCAGACGAAGTCTTAGCTACTGCAGCACGAGGAATTGCCGAAGTTATAACGCATCACTACACACAAAACATTGACCTTAAAGACGCTAAAACCGTTTTAAGTAATAGTGGCTCAGCCATCATGGGATCTGCAGTAGCAGAAGGTGCAAATCGCGCACAAGAATCCATTGTAAAAGCACTGGATTCCCCCTTGCTAAACGATAACAAAATCACCGGATGTAAAAATGTTTTGTTACTCATCGTTTCTGGAGAAGAAGAAATTACCATTGATGAAATAGGGGAAATCAATGATTTTATCCAAACCGAAGCAGGAAACAATACCAATATCATCATGGGAGTGGGCGAGGACCCAGCCCTTGGGAACAGTATTTCGGTTACGATTATTGCCACAGGATTTAATTCAGAGCAACAACACGAAATTGTCAATACCGAAGCAAAAAAAATCATCCATACCCTGGAAGAAGAACAACCATTAGTTCATGATTTAACGGCCCCCAAAAAGACAGAAAGTATTTTTGAAGCCCCCATTGAGGCGGCTCCAAAAGAACCTATTGTTAAATATCAACTAGAAGAAGAAGTCGATTCACTTGTAAACGAGACGTCTTCTCTTGAAGAAAGCATCGCACCACAAGAGCTAATTAATACGATTGAAGTCAAAGATGCTGAACAGATTTCCCCTCTTGCTGCAATAGAGGTGAATGATCCCATTGAAGTCACAGCAGATAAGGATCCAATTCTTGCGACTACACCCGAAATTGCTGCTATTGAAGTAATTGCAGAACGAGTAATGCCTGTGGCAACAACGCAAGAAAGTGAAGCAGTAGAAGCCGAAGATGATTTTGTCTTTAATGACATTAGTACTTCAATTAATGAAATTGAGGTTGTTGAGCATGAGTTATTGCAGCCAGAAGAGCAATCTCAAATTCAGTTTGAGTTACCGTTACAACAAGACACTGCAGCAGAAAAAACAGAAGCGCCAGAGGTCAATGAAGTTCCATTTACCACCGTTTTTCAATTAGAAGAAATGGAGGAAACGGTTGAAAAAGTAGCGCCAGATGAAAAAGAAGCAATGGATGAGATAGCATTAAAGGTGGTTGCAGAGGTTCCTTCTGAAACCCCTGCACAAGCGCCATCATCACTTGCAGCGACGAGTCCGTTTGATCAATCCATACGGGAGAGCATCAACCAGCAAAACGAAAAAAGAAAAGAACAATTAAAGCAGTTCAATTATACTTTTAATAATTCAATCAATAGAATAGAAGAGATGGAACGTCAACCTGCTTATAAGCGTCTGGGCTTTGATCTAGACGAAGCAGCCGATGAGCAAAGTCCTTCCACGCTTTCCATTGATAACGACTCAAATGATGACATACAATTGAGGTCAAACAATTCATTTTTACACGATAACGTAGATTAACTATGGGGATTTTAGCCAATTTAACAGATGAAATTAAAACCGCTATGCGAGCTAAAGACAGCTTAAAGCTGGAGGCATTACGTGCGATAAAATCGGCGGTGATGCTTGAGCAAACAGCGAGTGGTGCTGGGACAGAATTAAGCGAGGAGCAAGAAATTAAATTGGTTCAAAAGCTGGTCAAGCAACGCAAAGACAGCGCACAAATCTTTAAGGAGCAAAATCGCCCTGACCTTGCAGAACCAGAAGAAGCTCAAGCAGCTGTAATAGCAGAGTTTTTACCGGCTCAATTATCGCAAGAGGAGATCACTAAGATTGTCACAGACATTATTGCGCAAACTGGTGCAGAGGGAATGAAAGATATGGGGAAAGTAATGGGCATGGCATCTAAACAAATGGCCGGAACTGCTGACGGAAAAACCATTTCTACCATCGTGAAGCAATTACTTTCCTAGGGTAGAACTTAACTACAATTAAGTACTATTTTACCGCGAACTTTACGTTCTAGCATTTCTTCCATTGCTTTTTGTGCTTCTTTTAAGGGGTATTGCGCATGAATGTGTGGCTTTAATTTTCCTTTGGCGTGCCATTCAACTAATTCCATGGTATTGACCATATTTTCCTGTGGGAATTGCATTGCCCATGACCCCCAGAAAACCCCTACGATTTGACACCCTTTTAAAAGGGCAAGGTTTAAGGGTATTTTTGGGATGTCTCCAGCTGCAAAACCCACGACGAGATAGCGTCCTTCCCAGGCAATCCCTCTCAAGGCAGGCTCGGCATATTGATCTCCAATGGGATCATAAATTACATCGGCACCTTTTCCGTTGGTCAATGCTTTAATACGCTCTTTTAAATTTTCATTGCTGTAGTTGATTCCTTCATCTGCGCCATAGGTGTGACAAAGGTCAAGTTTTTCTTGTGTTGAAGCGCAAGCGATGACTCTTGCTCCCATTTGTTTTCCTAGTTCAACAGCAGCAAGACCAACCCCACCCGAGGCACCTAAAACGACCAAAGTTTCTCCCGCTTTTAATTGGGCTCTATTTTTAAGGGCGTGATAGGATGTGCCATATGCCATTAGAAAGGAGGCGGCAGTGGCATAGTCCATTTTAGGGGGTTTTGGAAATACATTTTTTGCTGGGGCGATTACTTCTTCGGCAAAGCCTCCATTGGGTACAAAGCCAAATACTTCATCCCCCACCTTGAGGTGTTTTACCGCACTGCCTACTTCACTAACAGTCCCCGCGATATCACTTCCAGGAGTGAAGGGAAGCGCTGGTTTGTACTGGTATTTCCCTTGGATTATGAGGGTGTCTGGGAAGTTTAGACTACACGCTTTTACCCTGATTACAACGTCTTTTTCTCCTGCTTTTAGGGCAGGGAGATCTTTTAGTTTTAGGTCTGATGGAGGGCCGTATTGTTCACAAACGATTGCTTTCATGTTTTTGATTTTTTATTTCCGATTAGGGTTTCTTTTGTTGGATGGTATTGTTTAATGCCCTGTGGTGGGTTACACAAAGGTGATCATTTCTTTTTTGAGGTGAGGCAGTTCATTAAAGGTCATGAGATTGAACTTTTTCTCATTGTATAGAAAAGAGGTAATGGAGGTATTGCGTATAGCAAAGTTTAACTCGGCTACTGCTTTTTCTGTTGTGATCCCCAAGCTTTCTGCAGTAATTGCACTGATGGTTCCTCCTGAGGTAAATACACCAATGGTTTCCCCTTTCTCTGTAGAAGATAATATTTGTTGAAGTCCTTGTTTTACTTCTTTTCGAAATTGTTTCCAAGTGGGCATTCCTGCCACGCTAATGTTTCCCTCGGCCCATTCTCCTAGGAAGTAGTGGAATCCAAGCATGGTATTGCGCAGGGCTTTTTCGGTTTGCTGTTTTGTTTGATTGTCTAGATCGATCAAATAAGGGTCGGTTTTGAGTAAGTTGGGTAGTGCCTTTTTCATGGTTTCAATGCCATGGTGTTCTTTGAGTCCCTGGACAACCTGGGGCTTTGGTAAGGAAATGCCTTTTTCTTGATAGCATTGAGCGACGGCTTTAAAGGTGTCTTTTTGGCGCGCGAGCGGACCTACAAAAATTTTATCAAACAATTGCTTTTCTGCGTTGAGGTGGTCGCCCAGTAACTGTGCTTGTTTCCATCCTTTAGGAGATAAAACATCGTAGTTTTCTGCTCCAATTGAAGCTTGTCCATGCCGAAAAAAAATCAACTTACTCATTTTTGAGGAACTTCATTACATTATTTTAGTCCTTCTACTAAACTAAGGATTTGAAACGGATTATCCTTTGAGAAGAGGGGATAGATTTTTGCTGAGATGATAAAGTGGCGGTCTAATTTTGTTTCCATTCTAGATAGCTTTAATTTTGTATCACCATGGCCCAGTAGTTCAACTGGATAGAATATCAGATTTCGGCTCTGAGGGTTAGGGGTTCGAATCCTCTCTGTTTACTATAAAAAAACTGATAATCAATTAGTTAGGATTTAAAAGTTCAGAAAGGTTCTAAATAGGGTTCTAATTTTCTTCACATTTGGGTTCTAATTCATTATATTTAGGGTATGAGTTTATACCCTAAGTTGGATTACAAACGGAATAAATCGGATTATAAAGATAATGATTCGATAAGTGTTGTACTCAATTATTATTACAAAGGAAAAGTATCAAAATTCAGTACCTCAGTTGCAATCAAATTTAAAGATTGGAATGATAATCATAAGGGTAGGAATTTTGTAAAAAAATCCGATAAAGATTATTCAGTAAAGAACTCTATAATTCTTAAATGTTTGAATAGGGTAGAGGAGATTATACTTAATCTCAAAGTAAAAGGAGAAGAACCACATAATCTGTTAGTAAAATCAGAATATAGAACTGATTTAAAAGATAAAGAAGTTCGTAAGTATAAAGATGTTGAATTCAATATTCTGTGTGATGAGTTTCTGAAAGATTTAAAGTTGAATATACAAATTGGTTCGCATGGTAAGAAGAATGTTATAAGAGGCGTTAATCACCTTAAAAGATTTGTTGATTTATTCAGCAAAGATTTGGGTTATAGATTTACCATTAAAGAAATAGATTTTCCCTTCCAAAGAGAGTATTTTAATTATCTATCTGAACAGAGGTATAGTATTGAAACAATCCGTACCAGATTCAAACATTTAAGAAGAGTATGTAATTGGGCTACTCGAACTGGGTACATTGATTATTCTGTTCAGTTCATAAAAATCAAAAGTAGTAATGAATTCAAAGAACCAACCTATTTGAACGCAAAGGAGATTGAATCCTTATGGAATTTTACTGAAATCAACTACTCAAATGCCAACCATACAAAACATACTGATACATATATTACAGATGTACGAAGTAGGTTAAAAACCGAATCAAAGAGAAATGTGAAGTACACCAATTTGGAGGTGTACAGAGATATGATGTTATTACTCTGTTCTATTGGATGTAGATACTCAGATTTAACTAATCTAAAAGTTAATTGTTTAGATTTTGAAAATAGTAAACCTAAGGTAGAAAGAACCGCTATGGTAAAGTTCCAACAACAGAAAACAAAACATTGGGTTTCCGTACCAGAAAACAATCTGAGTGGTGAGTTGATTAGAAAATACTCTTATGGTAAAAAAGCAGATGATTATTTAGTACCAAGAAATGGGAGGAGTAGTGGAATTCCTATTCAGAAATTTAACGAACATATTAAGAAGATTGCAAAGAAATGTAAGTTGAATCGAAGAATGGTTCAACATAAAAAGCAAGTTATGAATAGTGAGGATGAATCCTATTTAGAACCACAACCAATTTGGCAATGGTTAAGTTCACACGATGGGAGAAGGAGTTTCATAAGAATGGGAATCTCAAAAAATCTTCCAACGCACGTTCTGATGAGATTGAGTGGACATACAACGGAGAAAATCTTTCGTTCTTACTTCTCAACATTGAACGAGGAGTTGGTTGAGTTTGCATCACCTCTTTTTGATGAAGTAAGTAATGAACGGATTGAAGAAAAGGAAATACCTCAGCAATTAAATAGAGATGATGATAAAGTAAGATTATTGAAGGAAGTAAAACAACATTATGATAGTGGGTTTATTTCAAAAGAAGTATGGGATGAAAGAGTAAGAAAGATTCTCAGTTGATTAAAAAAATAATAGGTTCAATATCTGAACCTATTATTTTTGAGATAGTATATCAACCAATTCTATGGAGGATAGTAATGGTTGTTTTTCTAACCCCTCAACATACTCCTTCTCCTTTATATATTCATATATATTTCGGAGTTCCTTCTTTCTCTTCTTACTTATTTTACTCATACAGTAGTTTCTAAATGAAGGTGTTTCTTAATCTTTGTAATTGTATTCTTATTGATGTTTCCATCTAATAATCTGATAACCTCACTTCCTTTCATACCCACCTTTAAATACTCAACCGCCTTTGAGTGTTTCATCAGAAATCTTTGAGGTGTTTCCTTACCTCTCGGTGTTCTATTATTGTACTTACCTTTAATTTGTGCAATACGGATACCCTCTTTTTGACGTTCAGCACGTATTTCATTCTCAACCTGTGCAAATGCCCCCATTATTGAAATCATCATAGTAATCATATAAGAGGGTTTTCCATCTTCTCCTAAAGTGTTTATCCCTTCTTTCTTAAAATGAACATTAACACACCTTTCTGATGTGTATTCAATGAATTCCAATAGGGATTTCAAATTTCTTGCACACCTATCAATTTGATGGATATGAATATGATTAATAGTTCCTTCATCAATCATAACCTTTAAAAGTTTACCATTCTTTCTTTCAAAGATTGGGATTGTTCCACTCTCTTTATCCTCCAAAAAATATTGGAAGTTATCTTTCAGAGATACTCCGTAATCGGTGGATTGCCTATCTGTATTCTGAAATGCAGTTGAACAACGTACATATAAAACTGAATTTGGTAATTTATTACTCATATATTCCTATTTTTAATATCACCATCATTACAATATCTAATATAGGAAAATATACTCATATTTCCCATTATTTTGGGGTTTTTCCTAAAACAAATCATCCTATTCTCAACTATACATTTTTTATAGGAAAATTGTGAATGTAATCTGTTAAAAGAAATAAAAATTCCCCAAATACTCTAATATTTCCTGATTACTTGCATACCACAAAATTCTTCGCTACCTTCACCCTATGAAGGTTAAAGTATCCTCACTTAAACATCATCCTAAGAACAAAGAAATCTACACCCTATCCTCTATTGAGGAACTGATGGAAAGTATTTCAGAGGTTGGATTGTTACAACCTCTAATTATTGATTCTCGTAATCAAGTAATCAGTGGAAATAGAAGATTTGAATCCATTAAACGATTGGGATGGGAAGAAGTTGAGGTTAATTTAATTGAAGTTAAGAAGGAAGAGGAAGAATTACTACTTATCCACTTCAATAAACAAAGAATAAAGAGTTTTAAGGAACTTATTAATGAATATCTAATACTTGATGGGTATTATAGAAAAGGACAAGGGAGAAGAACGGATTTAACTTCTGTTAAATCTAACAGAAGTTCTTCAAGAGATATTGTTTCTAAAGAAATGGGAATCTCTTCTTCTCAATTACAACGATTGATTTTTATCCATAAACACCACCCTGACCATATTGAACTTTTAGATAAAGGAATTCTTACTGTAAACCAATCTTATCTTCAAATCCAAAGAGAACTTAAAGAGAAAGAAAGTAGAGAAAACAAACCCAACAATAAATCAAAAGCAACTAAGAGTTCATCGTGGAGGTTTTATCAGAAATCATCCCATGATATGAGTGAATTAAAAGATAGTGAAGTTCAAACCATATTCACTTCTCCTCCTTATTGGAACAAACGAAAGTATTCTGATGAAGAAGGATTAGGGAATGAGAAAACTTCAGAGGAGTTTGTAATAAACCTATCACAACATCTGAAAGATTGTAAAAGAGTATTAAATGATAGAGGAAGTTTCTTTTTAAACCTTGGAGATACTTTTTATAATGGAAATCTTCAAAATGTTCCTCATAGAGTAGTTATTAAACTTCAAGAACAAGGATGGATATTGAGGAATACAATTATTTGGTCTAAAACCAATCCTAAACCTTCTTCATCAAAATCCAACCTTACACCTTCTTATGAGTTTATATTTCATCTCACCAAATCAATGGAGTATGATTATTACTCAACACTAACTAAACTCTCTGAAAAAACTAAACCTTCTCTTCCACCTCGACATCGAAGTGTAAATGGGGAGTATTCAAATTCTATATCCCCATACCTACCAAACATCAAAGGAAAGAATATGGGAGATTATTGGAATGAGGATATTGTGAGAACTTCGGTAGCAAATCAAAAATTAGATATTGAAGGAGAACATCCCGCTCCTTTCCCTGAGGAAATAATCACTCTACCGATTCTTCAAACCTCAAAAACGTCTGAATTGATATTAGACCCTTTTATGGGTAGTGGAACAACTGGGAGAGTCTGTGATAAGTTAGGAAGGAGTTTTGTGGGGTATGATTTGAAAAAATACTAGTCAAATGTAAATCGAACTCCAAAATTAATGAAGGGAACCATTGAGTACCTGTCAACCGATTTAATAGAACTTGAGGTTGAATCATACAAATAGATTCTTTCTAATATATTTCTCCTATTGGTAAGATTTTTAAAAGCAATTTTTAAATCCATTTTGAACGATTGATATATACGAATCCTTTTGGTTATGCTTGCATCTAATCGATGAAATGAGGGAAGGAATTCAGAATTTAGATGCTCATAGCTAAGGACTGTGTTTTGATTAACAATTTTATACCCAGTTGGGGAAGAATAAGGGATACCACTTCTTAGTATATAGTTGGAACTTAAGTTCCACCCTTTAAGAGTATAATTCATCCCAATTGTCAAAAGGTGTTTGACCAAAAAATTACTATTGAACCATAGACCTCCTTTTAAGTCATCAAATCGATTTAAGTTGTCTTGAAAACTGTAGTTGGTCCATAAATTTAAGTTGTTCCAGTTTTTTTGTAAAAATAAATCGACGCCCCTAATTTTTGATTCCCCCAGATGGTAATCACTGTCATTTCGATCTAGATATCCAAAATTAAAAGTTGTAACCCCCTTTAAATTACGGTAGTAAAAATCTAAATCAAAAATTGTTCCATTGCCCTTTCTAGTAATGCCCAAACTAAATTGTGTAGATTTTAATAATGGATACACTTCATTTCCAGCAAAAGTCCATAAGTTGTTTGAACTAGAGGTTGTATTCTGAATGGTCTCGTTTGTTTTATAAATTGACTGTGATTTTTTTTCATATGAAGTATTTATTCTCCATTGTTTGCTAATTTTTTGATTCAAATTAATTCTAGGTTCTAGTCTTGATATTCCAAGTGACTCAAAGTAATTATAGCGAAGACCAAGATCGATGGTATTATTTGTGAAAAGGGAAGACCTATAGGTCGAATACAAGGCGAGATTAAATCCTTGGAGCGATTCTATAATCAATTGAGCTTCTTCATTAACGCTATTTTCATTAAACAACTCAACATCTCGATAAAGGAATTCTGACCCAAAAGTCAGATCATTTTTTCTAAACAAGGAAGTTTTGTGATTTGAGTTAAAAAGGAATTCTTGAATATGATTCTCTCTTTTTGTTAAGTCTTCAAACTCTTTTTCTGTTTGTATTTCATCTGCTTCCATTTCATATTGTATTAAGTCTCTTTGGTAACTTAATTGATAATCGTAGAACGAGGTATTATAGTGGTGATTCCAATTCCCTTTTCCAAAATCCATTCTGAGTCCAAAACCCGAACTTATCGTATTGAGAAAATCACTGTAGTCGATATTTTCTTGAACTAATTCATACCCTATTTGATCCTCCATATAAAAACCATGTATGTCTATATTAAACCCTTCATTTAGAAATAGCCTAGAAGAGAAACTAAAATCATTATAATAGAGCTGTTGTTGAGAAAAAACTTGTTTTTCAGAAGGATTGATTAATTCAATTTTACTAAAGGTATTGGTTTTAAATTGATCAGATAAAATAGTATTGAATGATGATCTTGCAGAGAGATTGAATTGAATTTTATCTTTAACGTTCCCTTGAACGACAAGATCACTATCCAGTAATCCTACACCAAAAGACCCCGCAAGGGGTTTGGAATTTGCCAGGTAATTCTCTAATAAAATCAATCCTGCCGTATGCTCTCCATATGAAGCAGGAACTCCTTTAACATACAATTTCACCTGGTCTATACTAGAAGGATTTAGTGAAGAGAGTGAACCGTTTGCATGGTTGTTTTGATAGATCCTGATCTGGTTCCAAAGAATTTGATTTTGATCGGGTGTTCCCCCCCTTATAAAAAGTTGATTGTCTTCATTTGGGGTATTGACACCAGGAATGAGTTTAAGTAATTCTAAATAATCTGGATTAATGGATCCGGGGCTTGACTGAAACTGATTTAAGTTAAAGGCAAAACTCCCACCGCTCTCTTTTTCTATAGGAGGTGCTATATAGTTGATGATTACTTCATCTAAATCGATTTCACTCGTGTTAATATAGTATATGGGGCACTTCTGAGAAAAATCAATAGACTGTGTTTTTGTTCCAAATTTTTCAGACAGAAAAGTCAACTCTATGATAGATGGGTCAACGTTTTGAAAATAGAAATACCCCATGGCATCTACTTCAGAAAATCGATTTCCCAGAAGTATGGTGGCATTTTGAATAACCTCATCAAATAAATCATTTTTAAGATAGCCACAAACAACACCCTTTCCTGTTTTTTTTGGGGAAAGAATGACGTCTGTTCCGTCTTGATTCCAATTCATTTTGTAGACCTGTTCAAGAATAGTTTTAAAACCCTCGAGTGTAGAAGGAAGGGAGTTGTCTATTGGTAGATAACCTGAGATCAAGGTATAGTCAAAAGTGAATGTGATACTGTATTTTTTTTCTGCTTCAAAAAGCGAATTTTTTAGGGAAGGAGTCTCTTCTTGTGCAACTAATTGTAGGGAACCTAATAAGACTAATAAAAGGAGAAATCGCATTTTATTCTTCAATTAAAATAAAGGTCTCAGGGTTTAGTTGTTCTACTTTAAAGGAAAAAGGCAAACTAATTGATCTTAACGCCTTTTCTTGATTTTTTAGATCAATTCTACCGGTGAAGTAATTGTTTTTTAATGAGGAAATTTGAATATTAATGGTGTAGAGTTTACTTACGACATCGACAACATAATCTAAGGGGACTTTGTTGTAATAACTAGTAGACAGATCAGTATATTGGTTTAGATCAATTTCATAAACCCCTTTCGACATAGAACTAAAAGACAATCCTTTGGTCAAAAAATAGGTTTTTTCTCGATGGGTTACTTTTACTTTTCCTTCGGTACAAATAACGGTATAAAAATCTCCTGAATCTATTATTTTAAAAGAGGTACCGATAACTTCAACAGTACCATTAGGAGAATTAATGATAAAGGGACTTCCTTTTTCTACCTGAAAATAAGCTTCCCCAGTCATAGTTAGTTTTCTATTGATCAAATTAAAGCTACGAGGATGTTTAATTGTTGTTCCAGGTGCGAGCTGGACGGTACTTCCGTCTGTAAGTTTAATTTGATTAAAAGAGTTTGAAGAAGTATATGTTTTTTGTGAATTTAAAAATCCACTAATCCCCAATAATACCAGAAAACTTGCTGCAATTGAATAAACCCAATTGAATGTCTTTTTTTGTGGTGTGTTTTTCCTAGGAAGCTGCTTCTCAAACACTTCCCAATTCAAACTTTCAGGAATGTCTAAAACTAATTTTGATGTAACTTCTTTTATTTTACGATATCGATTTAACGACTCTTTACCTTCCCGTTGTTCGAGTTCATGATCACTTAAGGTTCCTTCTATCCAGGCGGCTAGATAAGTTGTTTCGTTTCTCATTTTTTTCTCTTTAAATCTATCCCTAATAAGTGGTTGAGCTTTTTTAGGGCCTGATGCATTCTTTTTTCAACTGTTTTTTGACTTACCCCTAATTGATCAGCAATTTCACGATAGGTTAAATTATCAATACGATTCATTAAAAAGACAATACGATCTTTTTCAGTTAATTGATTTAGGGACTGGGTTAGTTTTTCTTTAAATTGTTTTTCTTCTAGTAACTCCTGTGGGGATTCTGAAAAATGAACCTCTTTGATTGAATCTCCCTCTGTTTTTTTATTTCGCTTTATTTCATTTAAACTCAAATTTTTACCCATTGTGAAAATTAGACTTTTGATATTGCTTAGATCAAACTTTTCACACTGATCCCAAAGTTTTAAAAAAACATTTTGTGTCATGTCTTTTGAAAGGGTTGTATCTTGAAATGAATAGGTCAAGTAACGATACAAGTCTTTCGCATACTGATTGTATACTTTTTCAAATACAATTTTATCACACAAAGAATGGAGAGGTACTGTTTTCATTCAGTGAATCTTAATTCAAATTCAAATTTCAAAAGATCATCAATTTTCACCATCATAAAAGAGGGAAGTTCGATTTGAAAATCAGAGGGTTTAATTTGAAAATTACCCCATAAAACGAGTTGATCTTCTTCTTTTTTATTAACTCCTACAATAGTAGTATTTTTAATTACGCCATGAAAATATAGTTGTCCATGAATATATAAAGAATCTTTTTTTTGTTCTATCAAATTAGAGTAAAAACGAACCTCTGGAAAAGACAAAGACTCTAAAACCTCTAGGGCATGCGCATCGCGACTCTCATTTTTGCTGTCAAAATCTTGAACGTTTACTAATACAGCTATCTCTTTGATCTCATTGGTTACGGGAGTTAGAACTATTACCCCTTTGACATTTGTATTGACCCCTTTCCAAGGATGAAGTATATGATTGGCTGAATAGATAATCTTACTTGCTTCTGTGTAGAGTTGCCATTTTTGATCTTGTGAATGAACAAACATAATACCCAATAAAAACAGGGTATAAAAGAAAGATTGAAACATAATTAAAATTTAAAAGAGAGGATGGCTAAAGCATAACTTCCAAAAAGGGTGTATGAAGCCGCTCTGTGATAGGATTTATCGCTTTCAGCCAATAGGTTAGTGGCAATCATTGCAGAAAAATGAACAGTTGCTAACCATCTGTGTGCTTTGATAGAATTTAATCCTTTTGATTTTATACTGATCAAAGGGGGAGGAGCTAATAACGATAACCCTGCTCCTGTAAAGTAAGAAGCTGTAGTAAACGCTCCGATTGATTCATGAAGGTCTTCAACCTTTTCATTCCCCTTATACAACTGAACTCCTGTAATACCCTGGCCGATCATTCCTAAAAGAGTAATATATCCGATCAATTGATGAGCGGTTAACATCCCTCTTCTAATTTTCATTTCCCGCTCTCGACTTTCTATCGAGAGGGGAAATAAATTAGTCTTTCTCATCAATCCTTTTTCACCCCAAAATAAACGTTGTGTAAAAATCATTGATTTAGGAAGAAGTTTTACTTCGGCGGGTTTGTTCTGAATTTCATCGAATAAAGAATTCGAAACTTGACTGTAGATTCCCTGAGAAAAAACAAGCAAAGAAAGAATGGAATAAAACTTAATCATCTAGTCTGATAAAATTACCGTTAAGATCAAAAATGAGTTCAATATCACTCGACAATTCAACTTCAATTTTTTGATTTTCAATCTCAACTTCAGTAACAGTGTCATTTGGGTAGTTGCTACCGATATAGTCTGCTATTTTTTTCTGAACTTCCTGACTTAATCCACTACTGGATAATGAGCTGTATTCATTTTGACTGTCATCATCAGAGTTGTTGTGATCACTATCGTCATTATCATGATCATTCTCTGATTCAGTGGATAAAAAATTACCATTTAAGTCAAAAGACAATTCTGTATTTCCAGAAAGTTCAACCTCAATAATCTGGTTCTCAATCTCAACTTCAGTAACAGTGTCATTTGGGTAGTTGCTACCGATATAGTCTGCTATTTTTTTCTGAACTTCCTGACTTAATCCACTACTGGATAATGAGCTGTATTCATTTTGACTGTCATCATCAGAGTTGTTGTGATCACTATCGTCATTATCATGATCATTCTCTGATTCAGTGGATAAAAAATTACCATTTAAGTCAAAAGACAATTCTGTATTTCCAGAAAGTTCAACCTCAATAATCTGGTTCTCAATCTCAACTTCAGTAATAGTGTCATTTGGGTAGTTGCTACTGATATAGGCTGCTATTTTTTTCTGTACAGATGAACTAAAGTCTGTGTCTGAAAGGCTTTGGTATTCATCATCGTCATTAGAAATTCCATCACCATCAATATCATCATCGTATTCATCATTAATTCCGTCATTGTCAATATCAGTACCATTATCCTCTATGCCATCATTATCATTGTCAACATCAGCTGAATCATTAATTCCATCACCATCACTATCAGTACCGTTGTCTATTGTACCGTCACCATCAACATCCGCATCCGCATCATCATTGATCCCGTCGTTGTCAGTATCCTTACTTGTGATTGAATCATTTTTCTCTGAATTTACTTCCTCATCAATAGCGAGGGTTTCTATTTCATCGATCAAATTTTGATCATCGGTAATTTCTTCTGTAGAACAAGAAAATAAAACAATTCCTGTAGTGAGTAATATAATTTTTTTCATTTGATTAAACTTTTAAAATATTAGTTGTTTTGTTATAAAACAATCAACTTTTGTTTTACCCTACCAATTTTTTTAAAAATTTTATTTATTATCAAAAAGGTTTATTAGGAGAAAAAACTAACCTCGATATAAAAACCGATCCGATTAGGGTTTAGGAGGAAAGTATTTCCTCAGTTACAAGAAACCTCATCTTTGAAATAACTTCTGTTAGATTTAACATAAGTTACACATCGAAGGAGAACACCCTGATCCTTTCCCTGAAGAAATCATAACTCTACCCATTCTTCAAACATCTAAAGAGTTTGAATTAGTGTTAGATCCATTTATGGGAAGTGGAACTACTGGTAGAGTTTGTGATAAGTTGGGAAGGAGTTTTGTGGGGTTTGATTTGAAGGTTTATAATTAGGATTATTAGTTATCATAATCTTTTCTATCCTCGTTAAGTGTAAAAAAACCACCATCATTTCTCCAATAAAAGTTTTTACCAATATTAGTTTGATAATTAAATGTATCTACTCCGTTATTGCTATCAAGTAGATCTACACTTCCAGTATTTATAGCATGTGGAATAAGATCATAATCACCATCATTATCAACATCAATTACACCAATATCATAGAATAATGGAATATCACCTGTTTGAACATACCTTTTGTTTCTATAAAACCATTCATAATTGTCCATTGTATTTTCTGTTATTCTAGAAAACCCTCTATTCCCGTCATTACTATATATATCTATAAATCCTCCGGAATATGGTCCATAATCACCTAAATTGTCATGGAAACCTGTACTTATAACTTCATAATTCCCATCATTATTTATATCGATAAAATTAAATCCTAAGGGTCCTTTTTCAGATCCATTAGAAAAATAAGATCTATCAAAAACAGTCATGTCATTTTCAGAAAAGGTGCTATTTGCATTCCCCCAAAAGATCCTGATGCCTTCTGTTGAATTTAAACTATAACAATTTTGTTCAAAAGGGTCATTAGGATTATCATAAATACAATAGTCATCTACTTTTTCTGTTGTATTACCAACAATCATATCAATATATCCATCGTTATCGAGGTCAAATGCGTCAACTGATATAAAATTGAAATCTATTTGTACTGTATTTAAATAATATTCATACTCTAAAAAATTAGTTTTTACAATTTCAAAATTTCCGTTACCGTCATTTATATAAAACAAAGGTACCTGAACCGTAGTGTTATTTTCTGTACCATCAGGTCCCATATAGTATTCAAAATTAACAATGTCGACATCCCCGTCAGAATCAATATCGAAAGTAGCAAGCTCATGTGTGCCTGTAGATTCACCAACTTGAGTAACTCTAAGTGTTCCATCTCCATTAAAATAAATAATTTCTAATGGTGTCCTCTCTGTAAAATGCCCACCTTGATTGTCACCGTGATCATTTTGATTATAAACTAGGATATCATCTATTCCATCTCCATTAAAATCATTTACCTCCATTCGACCACCAAACCAAATATTTGAATCATAATAAGTAGATGTTGGATTGTTTAATACATCATCAACGAGAACATATTTACCATAACCAACTCCATAACCTCGTGAATTATTCATTAACCAACCAAAAAGATCAATCCTTCCATCACTATTAAAGTCAATGAAACGGGAATGGTTGTTGAACAAATTAAAATTGGTATCACATGCACATCCAGTACAGTCACAATTTTCCTTTAAATCTATGTGATTGTCTATTATATCAGGAGTCAAGATTAGACCTGGATGGTAATAATTAGTTTTAATATTTCCAATACTATTATTAATACTAGGATACATCGGGGATCTATTGGTGAATAAAATATCAGGGACTTGAAATGTGGCAGTAATTGATTTAGACTCATTTACTGTAAGTTCAATAGGATTATCAGTACTAGAAACTGAACCAGACCATCCAATAAACACCCATTCATCAGATGGATTAGCAGTTAATCGAATTACACTTCCCGAATTATATTCTGTTGTAGTTTTTCCAGATGAAATAATTTCCTCAGAAACTGTTCCAGAACCAGTTATTGAAACTGTAAGGGGATATTTTCTTTTTTCAAAGTTTGCGGTAATCGTTTGGTTTGAATTAACTGTAATTGATATTGGGTTTTCTGTAGATCCATTAGACCAGTTAACGAAAACATATTCTGAATCAGGAATCGCGGTGATAGAAACAGACTGCCCTTCATTGTAAGAACCACCATTAGAACTTACAGTTCCTCCGTTTCCTGAGTTAACAGTCAAAGTAAAATTAATTACAGGATCAGATAATACTGGACTTTCTTTAGAACAAGAGAAGATAATTAATATTATAAGTAGAAATATTTTTTTCATACCAAACAATTTAAAAACAATATTAAACTATTTTTCTATCACTACACTATATTAGCATATGATGCGAATATTTACATTACTATTAACATTTTCTTTATACTCTCAAAATAATTTTGAATCAATAGATAACTTCATTTTTGATAATAATAATCAGGTATTTGAGATCTGGGTTAAAGATTCAATATATGAGTTTGATCTTAACAAGAATTTAATCGGTAGACATAACAATCCGTTATACTCGACAATCGACATTAGTGCTATTCAAACGATCTATGGACATAAAAACGAACTACTTGCAATTAATGGATCAGGGAATATTTTCAAAAATGAGAATAGAATAGATAATTCAAAAATTGATTCTTTTTTCACAAATAGTATAACATTCGAACATAATGATACCTTATTTAAATTAGGGGGGTATGGATATTGGACAAAGTTTAAAGGAATTATATATTTAGATAAGAATCAAAAAACCTGGGGATCCTATTTTTTATCGAAAATTGATGAAGAATATAAAGGAATACTTTCACCCAAAATCTCAAAAATTGATAATCATCAATATTTGATTTATGGAGGGAAAACTTTTGATGATAGAAATCCACTAAATGAAAAAATAAATATGAAAGTATATCTATTGGATATGCTCAAAAAACAAATTTCAAAATATGGTAATTCTAACTCAGACTTTCAAGGAAGAAAAGTAGAATCAAAGGATTTAATTTTAAATAAGAAGGGAATTACGACACTTGATTGGAGAAAAAACAAAATGTCTTCCTATTTAACGAGTTGGACTTCCAAGGTTGATTTAAGTTCGAATATTTATCTAGTTAACAATGAATTTTACTTCATTGAAGAGAAAGATAGAATTTTCAATTTATCCTCCTCACCAAATGAAATACAAAATCTTAAAACTTTTAATAGTAGTGATATAATTCGAAACAATACTAAACAATTTACTTATGTGGTGTTAATTTGTTTGATTTTATTTGGGATAATTTTTATTAATAAAAAACATAATACAATCTCTATTGGAAAGGACAAATTAAGGTATCGTTTTAAAAGCATATCAATTACAGGGAAACATTACCATATTCTTTGTGAATTAATAAATAACAATAATATTACCACAAATCAAATTCATAAGGTTATAAACACAAAGGATCTTCATCCAAACCATATTTATCGACTTATACCTGAAATAATGTCGGATATAGAAAAGTCAATAAAAATACTTACAAATTCAGACCAACCAGTTTTTACAATCTCAAAAAACAAAATGGATCGAAGGATAAAAGAGTATAGGTTAAATCCTTATTATAGAATAAAAAAATAACTTCGATATAAAAACCGATCCGATTGGAATTTAGTAAAATAGTATTTTCTCATTTACAAGAAACCTCATCTTTGAAAAGCTGATAGAGTAGTTGAATAATCCTTTTATAGGAGAGTCTATCAAATCTTCTTATTCCTTCATTCTGATACACTTTGATTAATTAACCTCTTAACTTTATTACTCTCTTTAAGACTATTTTCCCACTCTATTAAATCCTTTTCTGTGATGTATTTTGAATGGGTGGATACCTTTATCATCTTCAATCCTCTATTTCTTCTCCAGTCTTCAATGGTTACTCTATCTACTCCATAGAGTTCCATTAAATCCTTTTTACTCAATCTTCTTTCCATATACTTTTATCTCTTCTTTTTCTAATAGTTCTCTTAGTTTTCGTTTATAAGTTAGTTTATCACCTGATAACCGATACTTCTCAATTTCATGGTAGAAGTTCTTAATTAGTTCTGATTTCTTTTTTAGTATATCTACCATATGTCTTGCTTGTTCTTCTGTTATCTTTTCTTTCATATTATTTTCTTTTCAGAGTATTTTAAAAAACAGTAATAACCTCGTACTTGAAATACTTAATCAGTTCGAGGTTGGTACTCTTTATTCTAAACTTTTATAATATTTAAAACTCAACTACTACATCACAATTAGATATAGTGAGTCCATTAAGGGAAATTCCCTTTTAAAAAACTGTTTCCATTTTTCAGTTGAATCTAACAGACACTCAAACAAGAATTCAACCTATCTGCATTTTTACGAGTTCAGACCTTTCTTCTTTACCTCTCGGAACACTAATGACTGGTTTTACCTATCGGTGAGTGTTGGTCATTATTGGGTACTTCCCCCATGTGTCAGGTGTAGTATCTCGGTAGATTAAGTATTTCTTAAAGTAATCTACAACTCAGTAGAACAATAGGTTCTATATATAAGTATTAGGAACTTTAGAAAACGTAAAGAAAATGAGTGAAAAATGAAGAAATAACTTCTGTTAGATTTAGCAGAAGTAAGAATTACTTTTAAGTGAAGAAACTTTTTATTTAAATTATGATTTTCAATTAATCTTAATATTTTTACAATCAACAACGGGGGAGTAGTTCAACTGGATAGAATAACAGATTTCGGCTCTGTTGGTTGGGGGTTCGAATCCTCTCTCCCTCACAAACGTAGAACCCATAAGGAATTGTGGGTTCATTTTTTACCCAAAGGGTTTTATATTAGAACCCAACGGGTCTTAATTAAAAATTTATTATATTAAATATCAATGATTTAAGTGTGGGGTTCGAATCCTCTCTGGGTCACCATTCAAAAAAAGCAAGCACTATTTATGGCTTGCTTTTTTTGTTCTTTATCACGTTTACTATCTTTCTTATACTGGTTCGATGGGTGAGTTTGCAGATAAAGTTATCGTTGGGAATTTAATCATGTTTTGCATGGATCACACCGTTTAAAACTTGTTAATTCCTTTTTAAAAGAGCGCTGATTTTTTTGGGATAAAGTTGTAATTTCACCCCAATCAATTGTAATTAAAATGAAATATTTAAAGGTTTTTTCGGCAGTAGTAGGTTTTCTTATATTGGCTTCTTGCGGTGGCAAAGGAGCAAAAGCGGATGTGCAACAACTCGCCGATGGGGTCTATCAAAAGCAAGGATGGATATACGATATGAAAGAACTCCCCTCTGGTAAAAATGTGATCCCTTTTTATACGGTGGGTAAATTATCTTCAAATGTATTGTCAAATTCATTCACAAATCCACCGTCGGAAATGGGGATTACCCTCTACTTTGTTTTAGATAAAGAAGGAGAGAATAAAAACAGAATTACCTCGGCTTATTTAGAGTCAACCGCATCGGATGAAAATCTTTTCAAGTTTCCCCGATGTTTAAGTGTTTGTCCTATTTCACTGGAAATTATGAATGCAGATGGCTCGATCGAAGAGGCTAAAACTTCTTATTCACGCCCCAATGTGTTTCGAATGGATATCGAAGATGACATCCTCAATGCTTTAGCGATAAGTCAACGTAAATTACGCATGCGTATTCCTGTTTCACGAAATAGTCAAAATACTACTTTTGAGTGGTTTGATTTTGACTTTGAAGGATTTACACCAGAGCTGTAACCTTTGGTTTTTTTAAGCTGAAATTTGATTTAATTTCAGCTTTTGTTGTGGCGTTAACATTCCCTCCTCCTCAAATTCTTGAAGATGGCTACTAGCCAAAAATTGCAATGCTTGTAATCATTTAATCAAAACAATCAAAGGCGTAAGTTTTCATGGCATTACACAAATTATGTCGCGGATTTATGGTTTTTTCATTTGAATTTGTATATTAGCAAATGTAAGTTACTGAAACCCAAATCTAACGAACACTTTTACATGAAACCTACTTCTTTTATCCTATTATTTTTTGCTGCGATAAATTTAACCTTCGCACAACGCACTGACAATCCATGGCATATTTATGCAGGGCTCAACATTGTTGATCTTTTCCCCACTGGTGGTGAGAATCGCTACTTTCCTGATCAAGGAGGATTCTTTGAGGATTTTGGCAATTCGGACCATTGGAACACTGGTGTTCCTGCCTTAGGGGTCTATCGATATTTCAATAATGGCCTTTCTGTAGGGCTTAATTTTGCTTTTGCTGGAATTTCAAAAATTGAAGGCCAAAGCAATCGAAACCTGCGCTATTTTTCTTCCGATGTACAATTGAAATATGCTTTTTTTAGCGAAAAGACCTTAAGTCCGTATGTCAAATTAGGGGCAGGCTTTTCTTCTTTTAATAACGATGCCTCAATGGCAAATAATATTGTAGCCGAAGAACGTTCCTCAGCAAACGCAGTTGGATCCTTAGGAATTGATTTGTTACTCACAGATAAATTTGGTTTTTACCTAGAGACTAATTTCAAAAATGCCTTTGGAGACGATGGAATTTCACATTTCAATCACAGTTTAGGCTTTAGTTATGGTCTGGGGAAACTTGATCAAGATGGCGATGGTGTGCCAGATAATAAAGATAAATGTATTGATGTTCCGGGTATTCCCGCCCTGGATGGATGTCCCGATAGTGATGGGGATGGTATTTCTGACAGTGAAGATAGCTGTCCAGACATCCCTGGTATAGCGGCATTTTTAGGCTGCCCAGATACCGATGGAGATGGTATTCAAGATACACAAGACAATTGTATCGAGGAGCCTGGCCCTGCTGAAAACAATGGATGTCCATGGCCAGATCAAGACAATGACGGACGCTTAGATAAAGACGATACTTGTCCAACAGAAGCAGGACCAGTCGAAAACAACGGTTGTCCATGGCCAGATACAGATGGGGATGGAATTCTAGATAAAGACGATCAATGTCCCAATGAACCTGGACTAGCACAGGATAATGGTTGCCCCGTTATAACCGAAGAAAATATTCAACAGTTGAATACATTTGGAGCACAAATATTTTTCCAATTAGGTAGTTCCAATTTATTAGGCGCCAGTACCCGTGCTTCTATTGATGAGATCAAGGCATTTATGGACTCTGACGAGCGTATTGAACTCATTGTAGAAGGGCATACTTCTAGTGATGGCGCAGCGGCTTATAACCTTCGTTTATCCGAAGAAAGAGCAGCAAGTGTTCGCGCTCGATTAATTGAACTTGGAATCGCTCCAAATCGTTTAGAGTCGGTAGGTTATGGTGAAAGTCGACCCATTGCCACAAACGAAACCGACGAAGGTCGAGCAAGAAATAGACGAGTTGAATTTAAACCAAAAAATCAATAAATAATTGATTCAATCAACGGGAGGATTACCTTGTGATTTTCCCTAAATAACCCAAAATTACCTAACAATGAAATCGATAAAACTACTTAGCGTTCTCCTACTAATTGCAGTTGGATTAAGTGCACAAACCTCAGACAATCCATGGTTAATCTCTGCTGGGATCAATGGCGTTTCTCTTCAAAATGATTTTGAACAGGCTTTAAATAACAAAGAAAGCTATACAAAAGATGGAATTAAAGGCCTCAATGTAGGTGTTCCTTCTCTTTCTGTATTCCGCTCTATTGTGGGAGGTCTAGCCGTGGGAGGACAGTTTTCCTTAAACAATTTAAAAGAAGAATCTGGCCCAGACGAAATCAAGTTCTTTAACGTCGATGCATTGTTAAAATATGGTTTTAATCGAGACGGATCTGTGAGCCCATACCTTAAAGGAGGATGGGGCTTTACTTCTTTTGATGCCCTTCCCAATAGCGACGGTGTCGATCCTTCATTAAAGCTTACCAATACCTATTTTGGTGGTGCAGGATTAATCTTTAGATTAAGTGATCGTTTCAGTGCTTTTATTGAAACGAGTTACAGAGCTACTCAAGATCGCCCCACAGTAAATTATCTTCAGCATACCGCAGGACTTTCTTTAGGCTTAGGTGGAGGTGACGCTGATAAAGATGGTATTTCAGATAAGCGAGATAAATGCCCAGATATCCCTGGATTAAAAGAATTTGAGGGTTGTCCTGATACCGACGGCGACGGTCTGCCAGATAATGAAGATAGTTGCCCAGAAGAAGCAGGGCCAGCCGCAAATAATGGTTGTCCAGATACCGATGGGGATGGCGTCTTAGACAAAGATGATGTTTGTCCAAATGAAGCTGGATTAGCAGCACTCAATGGATGCCCCGATCAAGATGGTGATGGTGTTGCCGATGCAGATGATGGATGTGTCACCGTAGCCGGTTCAATAGACAATAACGGTTGTCCATGGCCTGATACAGACGGGGATGGAATTCTAGATAAAGACGATGACTGTCCTAACGAAGCAGGTGCATCTGCTTCGGGTTGCCCGGTTGTAGAAAGCACCATTATCGATGCCCTAAACGCTGCAGGTATTCATATTTTATTTCCAGCAGACGGATTTAATTTAACAGGAGATAAAGTAATTGGCGCTGTTGCTAAAGTAAAAGCAATTTTAGATGAAAACCCTCAAGGAATTGTTCTTGTTCAAGGACACGCCTCGGAAGACGGAAGTGAGGCCTATAATCAAGCCTTATCTCGTAAAAGAGCTGAAGCAGTAAAAGCTAAACTCATCGAAATGGGAATTGATGCCTCTCGACTTGAAGTGCAAGCCTTTGGCGAGTCAATGCCGATTGATGATGAGGATGTTAGGACGGCTCGTTTAAAAAGCAGACGAGTGGTGTTTAGCGCCAAACAATAAATTAATAGGTTTTATTAAAAAAGGGCTGCGTGTAACGCAGCCCTTTTTTTGTTCCATATGATAGGGTGTTTTGTGGGAATTATAAGCGGTTGATCCGGTCCATTATAAAATGATTCCATCGAAGAAAAAGTAGCGTTATTTTTTCTTAATTTTATGGATTCAAAACTTTAACTAATTTATTATGAAATTTTTAAGATTAGTTTTGGTCTTAAGCATTTTTGCATCAGGATCAATTCTAGCACAAAATTCTGCCTACCCATGGCAGATCTCTGTAGGTTTAACCATGCCATCGGTTAACAGTGATATTATCAATAGTGATGGTGTCGTACCCTCAAGTGATTTAAGTGGTTCTATAGGAGGGCCTCAAGCTTCATTGTATAGAAAACTATTCAAGGGTTTTTCTATTGGTGGACAAGTAGCCTTGGGTAAGATAAAAAATGAAAGTGCTTCAACCGATTTTGATTTTTTCAGCATGCATGGTGCTGTGAAGTATGGTATTAATATTGACGGAAAATTTAGTCCTTACCTCAAAGCAGGAGTTTATGGGTCAACATCCTTAAAGGATGGAACAGACAGTGGTTCAAAAAATACAGATTACTCTAATTTTGGGACGGTAGGATTTGATCTTGCCTTAGGAGATAAGTTGGGGCTTTATGCTGAGTATTCTCTTGGGAAAATCAATGAAAACCCTGAAGTTGACTATGGTGTAATTTCTGCTGGTCTAAGCTATGATTTTGGTGTAGGCGATAGAGATAAAGATGGGGTGAATGATAAAAAGGATAAGTGTCCTGATACACCAGGTTTAAAAGAATTTGACGGTTGTCCCGACACCGATGGTGATGGACTACCCGATCCAGAAGATGACTGTCCAGAAGAGGCAGGCCCAGAAGAAAATAAAGGTTGCCCAGATACAGATGGTGACACTGTTTTAGACAAAGACGATGCTTGTCCAGAGGTTGCAGGACTGGTAGAATTAAATGGTTGTCCAGATGCCGATGAAGACGGTGTTGCAGATGGTGAGGATGAATGTCCAGAACAAGCAGGTCCAGCTGAAAATAACGGTTGCCCTTGGCCAGACGCTGATAACGACGGTGTAGCCGATAAAGACGATGCCTGCCCAGAAGAAGCGGGTACGACAGAAAACGGCTGTCCAGAATTAACAGATGAAATCATGTCCACGATTAATAAAGTGGGAAGTAGCATTTTATTTCCAGCGAATAGTGCTAAAATCTTAGGGAAAAAGTCATTAAATGCAATCGCTGAAATAAAAACTATTTTAGACGAAAACCCAAATGGAGGTCTTGTAATTCAAGGACACGCCTCTTCAGATGGAAATGCAGATTACAACCAAAAGTTATCGCTTCAACGCGCAGAATCTGTTCGTGATGAACTTGTCGAGATGGGAGTGGATGCTTCTCGTCTTGAAGTGGTTGCCATGGGCTCATCAACTCCTTTAAATGGGGATGAGTCGGATAGATCAGCAAATCGAAGAGTAGAATTTTACAAGAAATAATACGTTCTTTTAAACTAAAAAAGGCCGAGCATTGCTCGGCCTTTTTGTTTTAAATAAGGATCCTCATTAAAGAGCCTTCAATTGTGCGATAGTTTCTTCGGGATTTTCTGATTTAAAAACGAAGCTTCCAGCCACTAGTACATCGGCACCAGCCTCGGTGAGCGCTTTAGCATTTTGATCGCTTACTCCACCGTCAATTTCAATAAGAGTAGCAGCGCCTTTCTCTTGAATCAATTGTTTTAGTTCGCGCACCTTATCATAGGTGTTTTCAATAAAAGATTGCCCTCCAAATCCTGGGTTAACACTCATCAAGCAAACAAGATCAATGTCTTTGATGATGTCTTTTAATAAGTGAACAGGGGTGTGCGGGTTTAAGGCAACACCTGCTTTCATTCCACAGGATTTAATTTTTTGAATACTGCGGTGTAGGTGCGTACAGGCTTCATAATGTACAGTTAAAACAGCGGCGTTTAATGCTGCAAAAGTCTCAATGTAACGATCGGGGTCAACAATCATTAAATGGACGTCTAAGGGTTTTTTTGCATGTACTGCAATGGCCTTTAATACGGGCATCCCAAAAGAAATATTGGGAACAAAAACGCCATCCATGATGTCAATATGAAACCAGTCGGCTTGACTGTTATTGAGCATTTCGCTATCACGTTGTAAATTGGCAAAGTCTGCAGCTAATACAGAGGGTGCGATGAGTTTTTTCATAAAAAAAAAGCAAGCCAGCGGCTTGCTTGGAAATTTATCCTAAATAGGTTTTTAAAATTTTACTTCTAGAAGTGTGTTTTAATCGGCGAATGGCCTTTTCTTTAATTTGACGCACACGTTCGCGTGTTAAATCAAAGGTTTCTCCAATTTCTTCTAGTGTCATAGCGTGTTGATCACCTAAACCAAAGTAAAGTCGAACCACATCTGCTTCCCTAGGGGTAAGTGTTTCAAGTGCGCGCTCAATTTCTGTTTTGAGGGATTCGTGTAATAGGGTACGGTCGGGATTTGGCGATTCACCGCTATTTAATACATCATACAGGTTTGAATCTTCGCCTTCTACTAAGGGTGCATCCATGGATACATGACGTCCAGAATTCTTTAAGGATTCTTTTACATCATTAACTGTCATATCAAGTTCTTTGGCAATTTCTTCGGCTGATGGGGCACGTTCATGCGCCTGCTCAAGAAAAGCATAGGTCTTGTTAATTTTATTGATCGATCCAATTTTATTTAGCGGTAGTCGCACAATACGAGATTGTTCTGCGAGTGCTTGAAGAATGGATTGACGAATCCACCATACAGCATAGGAAATGAACTTAAAACCACGTGTCTCATCAAAACGTTTTGCAGCTTTAATAAGCCCTAAGTTGCCTTCGTTAATTAAATCAGGAAGGGTTAACCCTTGGTTTTGATACTGTTTTGCTACCGATACCACAAAACGAAGATTGGCTTTGGTTAATTTTTCTAGGGCAATTTGATCCCCGGCTTTAATGCGTTGTGCTAATTCAACCTCTTCTTCTGCAGTAATTAAATCTACCTTCCCTATTTCTTGTAAATACTTGTCTAAGGAAGCGGTTTCTCTGTTGGTTACCTGCTTGGTAATTTTAAGTTGTCTCATGGAATATTTTGTTCTACTTCTTTATACGTTCAAAATTGCAATTTGTTACATCTAGGGTAAAAAAAAACCACTCCAAAGGAGTGGTTTTTTTAATAGTGGAAAAAAATTAGTCTTTTTTAGGACGTTCTTTTCTCTCTGGACGAGGGAGTAAAGCTTTACGCGATACTTTCTCTTTGCGGGTTCTAGAATCAATCCCAAAGTATTTTACTTCAAGAATATCGCCCATATTAACAACGTCACTCACATTTTCTGTGCGTTCCCATGCTAATTCACTCACGTGGAGTAGTACTTCATTTCCAGGAGCTTCAGTATATTCTACTACAGCGCCAAAATCGAGCATTTTAATCACTTTTACCTCATAAGTATTTCCAACTTGGGGTTTAAAGGTGATGGAATCAATTTTTGCTTCTACCATAGCAATTCCTTCTGGAGAAGTTCCTAAGATTTCAACAATACCCTCTTCGGTTACTGGATCTTCATTGATTACAATAGTACAACCTGATTCTTTTTGTAATTCTTGAATCACTTTTCCTCCTGGGCCAATTAATGCACCGATGAATTCATTAGGAATAACACGGTTGATCATCTTTGGCGCGTGCGCCTTAACATCCTGTGCAGCAGTAGGGATCGTTTCCACAATCTTATCGAGGATGTGTAAACGACCTTGACGTGCTTGTTCTAGGGCTTGTGTCAAAATTTCATAACTCAAGCCTTTGATTTTAATATCCATTTGACAAGCGGTGATTCCGTCTTCGGTTCCAGTTACTTTAAAGTCCATGTCCCCTAGGTGATCTTCATCGCCTAAAATATCAGACAATACAGCAAACTTTTCTCCGTCGCTAATTAATCCCATGGCAATACCAGATACCGGTTTTTTGATTTGTACCCCTGCATCCATTAGCGCCATTGTTCCAGAACAAACGGTTGCCATAGAAGACGATCCGTTTGACTCGAGCACTTCAGATACCACACGTACCGTATAAGGGCAATCGTCTGGCATTACTTTTTTCAAGGCGCGTTGCGCCAAATTTCCATGTCCTACCTCGCGACGTGACGTTCCACGTAATGGGCGGGCTTCACCTGTACAAAAAGGAGGGAAGTTGTAGTGTAAATAGAAGGTTTCTTCTCCTTGTGCTGTGGGAAGGTCAATCATATTGGCCTCACGTGATGTTCCAAGGGTTACTGTAGCGAGTGCCTGTGTTTCTCCACGGGTAAAGATGGAAGAACCATGGGTAGAGGGTAAATAATCTACCTCACACCAGATGGGTCGAATATCGGTCGTTTTTCTTCCGTCTAAACGAATTCCTTCGTTTAATACTAAATCACGAACGGCTTTCTTTTGTGCCCCAGAGAAATACTTTGAAATAAGCTCCCCTTTTTCTTCGAGCTCTTCTTCGCTATACTCTGCCTTGATGGTGTCTTTCACTTCGCTAAAGGCGATGCCTCTATCGGCTTTACTTGACGCTGCTTTTGCAATGTCATAGCATGCTTGATACGCTTTTTCGTGAATTAGTGCCTCAAGATCAGCATCGTGATCTTCTTCTTCGTATTCACGGGTTTCTTTTTTTCCTACAGCCTCGGCTAAGCGAATCTGAGCAGCAATTTGATCTTTGATTGCCTCGTGACCAAATGCGATCGCGTCAATCATTTCTTGTTCAGAAATTTCATCAAATTCTCCTTCTACCATGGCAACAGAGTCTTGACTTGCACCAATCATGATATCAACGTCAGACTCGAGTAATTGAGCAGAACTAGGGTTAATGATGAATTCTCCATCGATGCGCCCTACACGAACCTCTGAAATAGGATATTCAAAGGGCATATCGGATAATTGGATAGCGGCCGAAGCAGCAAGTCCAGCTAATGCATCGGGTTTTACTTCTTCATCATGCGACATTAATTGAATCATCACCTGAGTTTCAGCGTGGTAATCCTTTGGGAATAATGGGCGCAATACGCGGTCCACTAAACGCATGGTGAGGATTTCTTCATTACTGGGACGGGCCTCACGCTTGAAGAAACCACCAGGAAAGCGTCCTGCGGCAGCAAATTTTTCACGGTAATCTACCGTTAACGGAAGAAAATCAACGGGACTTGCTTTACGCGCAGATACTGCTGTAGCGAGTAGCATACAGTCTCCACAACGAACAACGACAGAACCGTCTGCTTGTTTGGCTAGTTTCCCTGTTTCAAGGGTGATGGTCTTCCCATTAGAGAGTTGTATCTCTTCGGAAAAAGTTTTTGGAATCATTTATTTTCATTTTAATTAAACCTAAAAAGTGTTGTTGTGTTGAGTTTGTAGGTCCGCCAATGAAAAACTCTGATTCAGCTTTTTTCAATAATCCAATAAGAGTAAAAGGTTTATTTACGTAAACCTAATTTTTTAACGATCGCACGGTAGCGCTCGATGTCTTTTGCCTTGAGGTAGTCCAATAAGCTTCTGCGCTTTCCTACTAGCTTAACCAATGAACGCTCGGTATTAAAATCTTTACGATTGTTTTTTAAGTGCTCGGATAAGTGATTGATGCGGTAAGAAAATAATGCGATTTGTCCTTCAGCAGAACCTGTGTCGGATTTAGAAGCGCCGTGCTCGGCAAAGATTTTTTCTTTTGTTTCTTTTGATAAATACATGCTAATATTATTTCAATGATTGTTATGTAATGGCTAATTAAAGCGCTGCAAAGATACACTAATTTATTTAAGGCTAAAGCCTTTGTCTAGTTTCTTATAGGTTGGTTAAGAATAAGATCGATGTATAAATTGATCTTGTCTTTAAGGTTTTTACGATGGGTGATAAAGTCAAGGAAGCCTTTTTCAAGAAGGAATTCACTCGTTTGAAAACCTTCAGGGAGATCTTTTCCTGTGGTATCTTTAACAACCCTAGGTCCAGCAAAGGCAATTAATGCGCCGGGTTCAGATATATTGATATCACCCAGCATGGCAAAGGATGCTGTTGTACCTCCTGTTGTGGGATCGGTACACAAGGAGATGTAGGGAAGTTTAGACTCGGCTAACTTGTTCAATTTGGCCGATGTTTTTGCTAATTGCATTAGTGAAAATGCACCTTCCATCATTCTTGCTCCTCCTGACTTTGAAATGATGACCAAAGGCAAGTTGTTCTCAATCGCATAATCTGCTGCACGAGCAATTTTTTCTCCCACAACCGAGCCCATAGACCCACCTATGAAGCCAAAGTCCATACAGGCGATCACGAGTTCTTTTCCTTTTGATTTTCCTACCGCTGTTCGAATGGCATCATTAAGACCAGTTTTCTTTTTGACTTCTTTGAGTCGATCACTGTATTTTTTAGAATCTGTGAATTTTAGAAAATCTTTTGAAGCTACTTCTGCATCCAATTCTTTGAAATGATTTTCATCAAATAAGATTTCAAAATATTCTTTGCTCCCTATTCTAACGTGGTACTCGTCTTCTGGGCTAACATAGAAATTCTCGGCTAGCTCTTGAGTTTCGACAATTTTACCAGTGGGCGTTTTATACCAAAGTCCCTTGGGAATGTCTTTTTTCTCTTCTGTTCGGGTTTGAATTCCCTTCTCACTACGTTTAAACCAACTCATAAAACACGATTTGTCTAAGCTAAGGTATCTATATTGTTTAAATCTTCAAACGCTTTGATTAATCTTTGTTTGAAGGTTTGTTCACCCAGGCGTAACCATTTACGTGGATCATAGTGTTTTTTGTTGGGTTGATCGGCTCCTTCAGGGTTTCCTATTTGTGTTGTTAAATAGTCCACTTTATCATTCATGTAGTCACGGATTCCCTCAGTAAAAGCGAATTGCAAGTCGGTATCGATATTCATTTTAATCACACCATAACCTATTGCCTCACGAATTTCTTCCACCGTTGATCCAGAACCACCATGGAAAACAAAGTCAACAGTGTTTTCACTCACATTGTATTTCTCAGAGATATATTCTTGAGAATTTTTAAGGATTTTTGGAGTAAGTTTTACATTACCTGGTTTATAAACCCCATGTACATTGCCAAAAGCAGCAGCAACCGTAAATTGATCACTTACTTTCATTAACTCTTCATAGGCATAGGCCACTTCTTCGGGTTGAGTATATAATTTTGATACATCTACATCAGAGTTATCCACCCCGTCTTCTTCTCCACCAGTGATACCCAGCTCGATTTCAAGGGTCATTTCCATTTTTGCCATGCGAGCAAGATATTCTTTACAAAGGCTAATGTTTTCTTCCAAAGGCTCTTCAGATAGATCGATCATGTGAGAGCTATAAAGTGGTTTCCCTGTTTCTTGAAAGAATTTTTCTCCAGCGTCTAATAACCCATCAATCCATGGTAAAAGGTTTTTAGCACAGTGATCGGTATTTAGAATTACGGTTGCACCGTATAATTCGGCTAATTCATGAATGTGTTTTGCTCCTGCAACTGCACCAGCGATAGCCGATTGCTGGTTGTCATTGCTCAAACCTTTACCTGCGTTGAATTGTGCTCCACCATTCGAGAATTGAATGATCACAGGGCTATTTAATTCTGCAGCTGTTTCCAAAACAGTGTTAATGGAATTGTTACCAATCACATTGACTGCAGGGAGTGCGAATTTTTTTGCTTTAGCGAATTGAAAAATTTCTTGAACTTGGCGGCCAGTGGCAACGCCTTTTGGGAAAGTTGTCTTCATAGTTTGGTTTTCTACGGGAGCAAAAATAAGAAAAAAGCCTTAAAAGGGATAATTTATACCTACATTAAAAACCGCTCTATCTAAGGCAATTTGACTGCCCCATCGCTCCTCTGGAGCTTGAGACGGGTCATAGGTTTTAAAGGCAGTGTCTAGTCGAAAAACGAAGTAATCAAAATCATAACGCAAGCCAAATCCTGTCCCCACTGCTAGTTGGTTTAAATCTCGGTAACTATTGAGTGTTTGTCGAACGTCGGGTACGTTATTATTGACATTCCAAATGTTACCTGCGTCGATAAAAAATGCTCCTTTGATGGGTCCTATGATGGGGTATCGATATTCTAAGTTGAGGGCTAATTTAAAGTTTGCTTCATTGAACTCGTTTACACCACTGCTAGAGCCAGGCCCTAATTTATAGGCCTGCCATGCCCTGTTATCATTTGAACCTCCTGCATAGTAAGAGCGCGTAAAAGGAATGCTTGTTGCATTCCCATAAGGCAGGGCAATTCCCGTAAAACCTCTAAAGGCGATGATACGTTCTCTCCCTACTTGCCAGTGCTTGATGTAGCTCACCTCAGACTTTATGTATTGTGAAGGAGCTAAGTTGAAAATATAACGATTCCCCTCATCATCTTTTGGGGCATCTGTTAAGGATAATAAACCATTGAGGACATTGCCTACCCATTCTAGCTTTAGGCGAAATTGAGAAAAACTTTCATCAAACAAACTTTCTTGATTGTTCTTTAAAAAGTTAAAAGATGATCCCACAATAAAGTTATTTGCAGTTAGGCGATTTTTCCGTTCATTTATGGTCGATACTACCGTATATCGCTGGTCTTCATTTGTGATGATCGTGCGTTCATTTAAAACATCATTAATAAAGGTGTCTGCAACAAATGGAATGGGTAAATCCCCCTCTTCATTGAGGTAAGGGTTGTTTTGAGTTAGTGTTTTTGCGACCGTATTGAGTCGGTCATAAGAATTGCGATAGACATTGAAATAGTTGTCAATGGCCCTGTTGTCAACATATTCAATATCGGCGAGTTTAAAGGTAAAGGTATGGGACAGTTTTGTTTTCCATTGGTATTCAAAATTACCTGTAAAACTTTGTCTATCGAGCCCGATATTTTCTTGCAAGTTAATCCCTAGGGCAATATTTGTTTTTACGTTTTTATCGGTAAAAAACAGGTCATTTATTTTTTTTGGGGCTAATGATCTTGGGACGCGCAAAAGTAAATTCCCTCCAATTTCAAAGAGGTTAAAAAAACTCGATTTTTGTTCGGCTACATCACGAGATGATCCCACGGTGCTTTTAATTCCAAATTCTAGGATTTCTGCTCCTCTAAAAACATTGCGTGAAATCACTGCTGTTCCCAGGGTTATACCAATATCTTGAATGTTAGAATGGGAAACATCAAAATCAAATCCCAGAGAGAAACGTTCCTTTGGACTCAAAATAACATTTGCATCGAGCAAAGATGGCTCATTCTCGACAGGAGAATATGTAATTGTGGGGTATTTAAAATTTTGAAGTTCGTTAAAATAACGATAGGTCGCAGTTCGGTCTTGATAACTGTAGGGCGCATTAGTTGAAATAGAGATTCCTTTTGCCAAAACTTCGGGTTTGTATTTTAGTGCTCCTACAGAATAGATATTGAGTCCATTGTATGAGATTGAATCGGTATAAACCGAAACTTCTTGTTCGGGGTTTTCTACATAGATGGAAAGCGCATTTATTTTTTGCAGTTTATAGGGTACTTCTACTAAAGTGTCTTGTACTCTTTTTTGGGCATTTTTGATTTCAATTACAAGTGGGATTTTTGTGTCCTTCCCTAAACTGTCTTTAAAAGCTTTAAAACGAATGGATCTTTGCTGGAAGTTAAATATACCGTTGTTTCTAAAGAGATTGATCAAGCGGTCCCTTTCTGCGGTAATGTCTTCTACTTTAAAAGCTTGATCTTTTTGCAATAAACTTTTCTTTTGATGAGCGCGGTAGATTGAATCAATGTCCTTTGACGCGGCTATACTTGAAATACTGTCTAGTGTAAAGCGTGGTCCTGTTGTAATGTTATAACGAATACTGGCTTTTTGAGCTTCTTCATTGATAATGGTTGCTGTAGCGGTTGAGTTAAAGTACCCTAGGTTGTTGTAATATTGCTTGAACAGGGAGTTCGTTAGCGCTATTTTTTCTGGATCGACCAGACTAGGCGGTTCACCATTTTTTTTCAGCCAGTTTGAAAAGCCTATTTTATATTGTTTTAGTTGCTCTAGTTGTTTTGGCGAAAGCCATTTATTGAGTTTTTTCTCTCGTTGAGGTTTTTGAGCGACCCAGGCATCGAATCGTTCATCGGGAGCGGGTTTTGCCAGATTATAGAGGTGAAGTTTATAAGGTATCCCAAAGACGTTACTGTTTTCTGGAGTTTGAGATAATACCGTTACTGGATCTTGGTTCACCACTTCATCATTGATTACGAAACTTTGTTTGATAATCAATTGTTCTTCTTTGGCTAATTTTTTCGTACTGCTACAACTGTAGATTACTACAGCTAGGAAAAGGAGAATCACTATGTTTGTATTGGCCAAATTCAAGGTGGGAACACTTTGGAAACAAAAATACATCATTTATGATTACCAAAAAGGAGCTCAAAGCCATCAATTCCCTTAATACTAAAAAAGGACGTAAAGCTCTAGACGCATTTGTTGTGGAAGGGAAAAAATCTGTCGAAGAATTTTTAGCAGCAGGATTTGACCACATTGGATTATATTCTTCACAAGAGGGATCACTTCCTCAAGCTAGGCTTGTCACCGAGAAGGAGATGGAGCGAATGAGTTGTTTGAAAAATCCCTCCCCTTACTTAGGTGTTTTTAAATTCCCCCAACAAAAAACCTTACCGGAAAAAGGGATTGTATTGGTACTCGATCAAATAGCCGATCCCGGGAACCTAGGGACCATCATTCGATTATGCGATTGGTTTGGGATTCGTCATATTGTCAACTCTCCTACAAGCGTGGATTGTTTCAATCCAAAAGTGGTCCAGGCAACGATGGGTTCTCTTTCTCGCGTGCATTGTCATTACATGGATTTAAAAGAATTTTTAACAACGACGCAACGTCCTATTTATGGCACTTTTCTAGCGGGAACTTCCATCTATGAACTTACATTGCCTCAGGATGCTGTTTTAATCATGGGAAGTGAAGCAAATGGAATTTCTCCAGAAATAACCGCTTTAGTTCAACAAAAGCTCACCATTCCTAAAAAAACGACTACTGGACCAGAGAGTTTAAATGTTGCAATTGCTACCGCATTAGTTTTAGGCGAGTTAAGCCGTTAATTATTCAAAGGTAAAGTTAACGACGACTCCTCGGGAGAAAAGATTGGTAATGTTTGAAGTCCATGGGCTTCTACCGCTGGTAGGATTATCGGGAATGAGTTCGTTTTGAATAGAAAAAATCCCGCGAATAGAGGGGGAGAACTTAAAATAAACCAAATAAAAATCTATCCCAAATCCAACTTCATAACTAAAGGTTTGTCCCGTTACCCTAAAGACATTATTAAAATTATCATCATTGTTTTTTTGATTGCTGGACAAGTTAAAAGAAGTGGACATTCCTCCCACAATGTAAGGTTTCCAGTTGTTGATGCGTTCTGCACTAAATTTGATCAGTAAAGGGAGATGAATGTAGGTTGATTTCACTTCCCTTAAACCATCATTTGTATCACTGTATGAGGGAAAATTTCTTAACCAAGCTGCAGATTCATATGGGTAAAGAAGGTCCCTTTGAGAATAATATAAACCAGGTTCAAGGCGCAAATTGAGGTAGCGATTTATTCGTAAATCTCCGACTAATCCTACATTAAAACCAAGATTTTTAGCAAGCTCTATGCTAGGGTAACCCTCGCCGTTGATTCGCGCATTATAATTCTTGACGTATTCAAAATGGTACCCAAATTCATTAAACCCAAAAAAGTAACCGTAGTGAAGTGTTTTGTTGTCAAAATTTTGCAAATGTTGGACACGTTCTCTCACCCTATAATATTGGCTAGCTGCATTTTGCATCCCAAAGAATAGGAGAAGAAAAAATGCGAAGAAAAACGAGTTTTTAGGGCTTTTTTGCACAATAAATCGAGGCAACCCCTAAGGTTTGTGGGTTGTCCCTTACCTCTATAAACCCAATTTTTTCCAAAATATTGTTGAACGCAGGCCCATGTGGAAATACTGCAGCAGAATCGGTGAGGTATTGATAGGCTTTTTGATCGCGACTAAACAACCGTCCCATCAATGGAACAAGCCAGCCACTATAGATTTTATAGCCCTGTTTAAAAGGAAATTTTGTAGGGACAGCTGTTTCGAGAACCAGTAAAGTACCTTTGGGTCGCAAGACCCTTAAAATTTCTGATAGACCTTTTTCTAGGTCTTCAAAATTACGCACCCCAAACGCTACCGTGGCTACATCAAAATGATCATCGGGGTAGGGGAGCTTTTCTCCATCCCCTAAAACCATATTAATTTGGTTATCCAAAGCGAGTTGTTTGACTTTATCTCTTCCAATGGATAACATTCCAGGAGAAATATCCAGTCCAATTATTTCTTTTGCATTCGTTGCTTTTAGTGCAATGGCGAGATCACCAGTACCCGTGGCAATGTCAATGATGCGTTGCGGTTGTTGTTTTGAAGCGAGGTGAACAACCTTTTTACGCCAGGATTGATCGATCCCCAATGAGATGACCCTATTGAGTAGGTCATATTTTTTTGAAATCCCATCAAACATCTTTGTGACTTGCTCTTTTTTGCTAGAAGTAGAGCCTTTATAGGGGGTAACCGTCTTTTTCATAGAGTACAAAGATACTTCCTTTAAAAGAATTTATACAGAAATATGACGTCAGTTTCGCTTTAAACTTCACTATATTTGTTTACGTTTTCGAACCATATAAGATGAAAATAATCATTGCTGGCGCTGGAGAAGTAGGCTTTCATTTAGCGAAATTACTTTCCTTTGAATCACAAAACATCACGTTAATTGATACCCATAAAGAGCGGTTAAATTATGCCGAAAATCATTTGGATATCAAAGCGATCAAAGGGGATGCTACCTCTTTAGAAATCATGAAGCAGGCGAATGTAGCTACTTCAGATTTATTCATTGCCGTAACAGAACAGGAGGCAACAAATATTACTATTTGTGCCTTGGCAAAACAGTTGGGTTGTGTGAAAACCATTGCACGCATTTCAAATAAAGAATTCATTCACAATCAGGGTGAAATCAGTTTTGAAAAACTAGGGGTAGATGAATTGATCTCTCCCGAGGAACTGGCCTCTGTTGAAATTCAACAATTGCTTGATCAATCGGCTTTTAGCGATAGCTATGAATTTGAAGAAGGTGCCTTGACCCTTGTGGGGACTACACTGGAAGAGAGTGTTCCTTTTGTGGGAAAATCAGTTAAAGAAGCGGCACATATTTTCCCCGATGTGCATTTTATGCCGATTGCTTTGCAACGCAAAGGAACGCAGTACACAATCATCCCCAGAGGGGATACCCTTTTTGAAGCCCACGACCTTGTCTATTTTATCACCTTAAAAGAAGGGGTGGATGAACTGTATAAATTAACGGGTAAAAATAAAGAGGTCATTAAGAATGTAATGATACTGGGTGGAGGAAAAATAGGATTAAGTACAGCAAAAGCCTTATTGGCTAAAAAGTTTAGCGTTGTGCTAGTAGAGCAAAATAAAAGCAAAGCGTTTGAATTAGCCGATCAAGTACCAGACGCCATGGTTATTCATGGAGATGGTAGAAATGTAGAATTATTAGAAGAGGAAGGCCTGGAGGCTATGGATGCTTTTATCTGTGTTACAGAAAACTCTGAAACCAATATTATGTCTTGTCTTATGGCTAAATCTAAAAAAGTCAAAAAGACCATCGCCCTGGTAGAAAACATGGATTATTTCCAGTTATCACAATCTATCGGGATAGACACCTTGATCAATAAAAAGCTCTTAACGGCAAATACGATCTTTCGTTACATACGTAGGGGAGAAGTGGTCGATCTTACCACCTTAAACCACTTAAATGCAGAGTTGCTTGAATACATCGTTAAGCCAGAATCAAAGGTGAATGGGATGTTGATTAAAGAGATTGATTTTCCTCGTTCTGCCACGATAGGAGGTGTCATCAAAGAGGGGCAGGGGATTATTGCCCTGGGAGATTATAGGATCAAAGATGGAGATCGTGTGGTGGTGTGCAGTTTACCTCGAGCGATAAGTAAAGTAGAAAGTTTATTCCTTTAGAATGCATAAACTCAACACCGAAATCATTTGTTACTTGATGGGGGTTTTACTCCTTTTTAATGGGGGTTTTATGTTTCTCTCAAGTATTGTGAGTATGGTGATGAAGGATGGGCAAACCTTGTCTTTATTTTTAGCCGCCTTGTTGACCTTATTGGTGGGAATCATTTTGATGTTGATTACACGAAATCACACCAAGCAACTCCATAAAAGAGATGGTTATTTGGTGGTGAGTTTTGGATGGATATTGATGACTCTTTCTGGGATGTTACCCTATTTATTTACTGGAGTTTTTCCAGATGTATCCAGTGCTTTTTTTGAGACCATGTCTGGCTATACGACTACGGGTTCTTCGGTTTTAGCAGATATTGAGGTGGTACCAAAGGGGGTATTGTTTTGGCGCAGTATGACGCATTGGATTGGAGGGATGGGAATCATTGTTTTGGCGATCGCCATCTTGCCCTTGTTAGGGATAGGGGGAATGCAGTTGTTTACGGCAGAAGCTCCCGGGCCTAGTAGTGATAAATTACACCCAAGAATAACCGATACCGCAAAACGTTTGTGGTACATATATGTGGGATTTACCTTTGCTGAAACGCTTTTGTTGTGGAGTGCAGGAATGTCGTTTTTTGATGCGATAAATCATGCGATGAGTACGGTTTCAACAGGTGGTTTCTCTACAAAGAATGCTAGTGTGGCTTATTGGAATCATCAACCGATCATTCAATACATTATTCTCTTTTTTATGTTTATTGCTGGGGTGAATTTTGTGTTAAGTTATTTTGCTTTGACGGGACAACTCAATAAAATTCGAAAAGACGAGGAATTTAAGTTTTACAGTAGAATGATTCTTTTTGCCACATTAATTGTGGCCACGATTATTTACTTTAAGGTAGATTTAACTGCGGTAATATCTTTTCATCACCCACAAGTACTGGGTCCACTTGAGAGTGCTATTCGCCATGCTTTATTTCAAGTGATTGCAGTGATAACTACCACTGGCTTTGTCACGGCAGATTTTACTGCCTGGACTCCTTTTTTAACCGTAGTGTTTTTTGCATTAATGTTCATGGGTGGATCGGCTGGATCTACCTCGGGTGGGGTTAAGGGAGTGCGCCATTATCTTATGATCAAAAGTGGTTTTTTAGAGTTCAATCGCGCCTTACATCCTAATGCAGTTTTACAAATCCGCTATAATAAGGCTGTAGTACAAGACAATGTTATTCAAAACATTTATGGTTTTTTTATTCTGTATATGCTTTCCTTCATTTTTGGGGCATTAGGTTTTTCTCTTTTGGGGCTTGATTATGTATCGGCAATTGGGGTAGCCGCCTCTAGTTTGGGAAATGTAGGACCGGCATTGGGAGAATTTGGCCCCTCTTTTTCATTTTATGAACTTTCCATGGGCGGAAAATGGTGGGCTTCGTTTTTAATGCTCTTGGGTCGCTTAGAGCTATTTACAGTCTTGATTTTATTTACACCTTTCTTCTGGAAGCGTATCTAATTTTTATAGCGATCGCCCCAGCGTTCTTCAAGGAAACGTTTGAATTGTTCTTCTTTAGGGTTTCCTCCAGGTTGGTAAAAAGTGGTTCCTTCTAGTTTTTCGGGTAAGTAATTTTGAGGAACAAAATTATTGGAAAAATCATGCGCGTATTGGTATCCCTTTCCATAGTCAAGATCTTTCATTAACTGTGTTGGGGCATTTCTCAAATGGAGTGGCACAGGAAGATTTCCAGTTTCTTTGACTGCTTGTAAACTTTTATTAATGGCTAAATAGGCCTTATTGCTTTTTGGGCTGCAGGCTAAATAAGTTGCGCATTGACTTAAAATAATACGTGCTTCTGGAAGGCCAATTACTTGAACGGACTGAAAGGTTGTATTTGCTAATACCAGCGCAGTGGGATTTGCATTTCCTATATCTTCAGAGGCAGCAATCAACATTCTACGTGCGATAAACTTGACGTCTTCTCCTCCTTCAATTAGTCGTGCTAGCCAATACACGGCTGCGTTAGGGTCACTACCGCGAATAGATTTGATAAAGGCTGAGGCAATATCGTAATGTAAATCTCCTTTTTTATCAAACAGCACGGTATTGGTTTGTGCTTGCTTTAAGACCAGTTCGTTAGTAATGGTGATTTCCTTTCCTCTTGCCGCAAGGATTACCAATTCTAAAAGGGAAAGTAATTTCCTTGCATCTCCGCCAGATAAGCTTAAGAGCGCTTGATCTTCTTCAAGCGTAATTTGATATTTTTTTAGTTCAATATCTGTTTGGATTGCTCTATTTAAAAGTGTTCTAAGGTCGAGTGCAGTGAGAGGTTTTAGGGTATAGGTTTGACAGCGCGAAAGTAAGGCGTTGATGACTTCAAAACTAGGGTTTTCTGTCGTTGCACCAATCAGGGTTACATAGCCTTTTTCTACTGCTCCCAGTAAAGAATCTTGTTGTGATTTACTAAAACGATGAATCTCATCGATGAACAATAAAGGGCCTTTTTTAGTGAAGAGTCCACCGGCGTTTTTGGCCTTTTCGATAACTTCTCTTACTTCTTTTACGCCAGAATGTATGGCAGAGAGATTGTAAAAAGGTCGTTCATGTGCTTTTGCGATTAAAGTCGCCAGCGTCGTTTTCCCAGTGCCAGGGGGTCCCCACAAGAGTAATGATGGTAGGTTACCACTCTCAATTATCTGGGCAAGTGAACCTTCTTTTCCCACCAAATGACTTTGACCAACATAGTCGGCTAAAGATTGTGGTCGTAAACGTTCTGCCAGGGGAGCTTGCATGCTTATGAATAATTTCGTTGTCGCACTACTTCATATAATACTGTTCCGCATGCGACAGAAACGTTAAGGGAAGAAATAGTTCCCTGCATGGGCAGTTTAACCTTGTTGTCTAGAATGGCTAAAGTACTTTTTGCTATTCCTTTTTCTTCTGATCCCATGACCAGGGCCAGTGGCCCGTCAACTTTTTCTTGGTAGATCGTTGTATCAGCTTTTTCTGAAACACCAACGGTTGTAATACCGGCTGCTTGTAATTGATAAATTGCATCTTTGAGATGATCTACTTTTGCTAGTGGGACACTAAAGATTGCACCGGCAGATGTTTTTATGGTGTCTGAGTTGATGCGAGCACTTCCCGTTTGAGGGAGAATGATACCGTCTACCCCCGTGGCCGAAGCCGAACGAATAATAGCGCCTAAATTTCGTGTATCGGTGATTTGATCTAAAAGGAGAAATAGGGGAGGATTTTCTTTTTGTTGCGCCTTTTCTATCATCACTTCAAGAGCAACAAAAGCTACTGGAGAAATGGCTGCGATTGCCCCTTGGTGATTTTTTGCATTAAAGCGATCTAAGCGCTCTTTAGGCACATAGCTATGGGCAACATTGTTTTCTCTTAGTAGTCGTTCCAGTTCTTTAAAAAGCGGGCTTCCTTGGCCTTTCAACAACCATACCTTTTCAATGGATTGTTGTGCCTCTATACATTCGATAATAGCTCTTACGCCATAAATTTCTTGTTTCTCCATGTTGATTTTTGCTGGTGGAAAGATAAAAAAAAACCACCTCTGTTGAGGTGGTTTTCATTGGCTTCTTTAGAAGTATCCTGTTTTATTAGTTTTGATCACTAATTAATGGATTGTCTCTCATTTCAGCTTCAGGAATCTCAAAGGTGAGTTTCTCATCGTCGAAAGAGTAGGTCGTGTTAGGGAAATCTAACCAGTTAGATCCACGAGTGATCGTTTCACGTTGACGCTTCATTCTTAGATAGCTTTTTCCTTCACCCCATAACTCAATACGAGATTGAAGTTTAATTTCATCTTGTAATGCGCTACCGCTTAATCCATCGATATAGTCTGCATTGCTTCCAGCTTCTAAACGTTGATTCACTAATGCTTTGAGCATTGTTTTAGCATCAGCTTCTCTTCCTGTTTCAGCATAACCTTCTGCAGCAAGTAGATACATTTCAGCAACTCTCATGTACAATAAGTCGGCTGTAACTTGACGCTGTCCTCCCGTAGTTCTTCCAGAGTGGTAGAATTTGTTGTAAGGTACGTAGTCAACGATATAGCTTCCAAATTGACCTCTACGGATATCATTTGCTGGGATTTGAGCATAAAGACTTTCATCCATTGCTTTAATGTTACCAGCCCACTGATAGCTATAAGAGAAGATATCCATTTGACCCCAGAATGAGATTAAACCAATACCTTGGTCTGCAGTAAGATCAACTCCCCACATTGCACCAGTCATTGCGTTGATATCGTTGAA
>JBMZGM010000008.1:0-79822 GCA_049615925.1 Flavobacteriaceae bacterium
AAATAAGGATATAGCTTCATCGATTAATTTCTCGCTTTTTTTAGTATCGACCCCTGGAGAGGAAAGTTCTTTTACATAAACTTCTTCGATTAAAGCGCCTAGGGTATCGTTGATTTCTTTTTTGAGGTGTTTTCTACTGGACATATGGTTTCTTTTTTTAAAAATAAGAATTTTTATTTAAGCTTCTGCTTTTGTTTTTAGGGCTTTTAAGGCCTTTTTAATATGAGATGTAGCCAAAAGACTGTCGTGGACATAAACCACTTTACCCGCTGCATCGATGACAAACGTGATGCGTTTTGTGTATAAACCAAAAAGGATTTTAGGTAATTGAAACAACCGCTGGACCTTCTTTTGTGTATCGGCGAGCAAGATAAAAGGCAAGCGATGACGTTGTGCAAAACGCTTGTGACTCCCGATACTGTCGGAACTTATCCCGATGACTTCTGCCCCTAAATCTTTAAAGTCTTCATAATTATCCCGAAAAGAACAGGCCTCTGCAGTACATCCTGGGGTTTCGTCTTTTGGATAAAAATAAACCACAGCGGGACGTTGACCTATCACAGTGTCACTTTTAAACAATTCTCCTTTTTGATCTTTTAATTCGAAATATGGAACACTGTCCCCTACTTTTAAACTCATATAAATTACTCTGTATAACTCACAAAATTACGAGGGGTCTCATAGAGTAAAACTTCTAAACGCTGTCCCTCGCTTAAAATCTTTTTCAATTTTTGATGGATAACCACCACAATATTTTCTGCCGTTGGAATAAGATCGGCAAATTCGGGCACTTCAAGGTTGAGGTTTTTGTGGTCAAAAGCGTCTTCTACTTCTGCCTTGATGTGATCTTTTAACACTTTCATATCGATGACATAACCCGTATCGGGGTCAATTTCACCGGTCACGCTCACAATCAACTCATAATTATGACCGTGATAATGGGGATTAGAACATTTACCAAAATGGGCTTCGTTTTGTGCGTCGTTCCAGTCTTTTCGGTAAAGGCGATGTGCAGCATTAAAATGTGCTTTTCGACTAACTTTTACTCTTTTCATAGCTGTTTTTTAAATGGGTGTGTACACGGTCAAAGATGATCTTAAACCATGCGGTGTACTGTTCAGGTTGTTGTTGCATGTGGCTTGCAATCTCCTCCATTCCCATCCATTTCCAGGCGGCTACTTCTTCTGGATTTAGTTGTGGTTCCTCCTCGCTGTAACCCACCATAACGTGGTCTAACTCATGCTCTGTTAATCCATTATCAAAAGGAGCCTTGTAAATAAAGCTAAATAATTCTTCAAGCGGCACTACAAAACCCATTTCTTCTTGCAAGCGACGTGCTCCTGCCGCGAGATTGCTCTCACCATCACGTTGATGACTACAACAGGTATTGGTCCACAAGCCAGGAGAATGATATTTGTGTAGGGCCCGTTGTTGAAGCATTAATTCCCCCTTGGAATTAAAAACAAAAACCGAGAAGGCCCTGTGCAGCACGGCTTTTTCGTGTGCTTCCATTTTTGGCATAAGACCAATGGGCTCGTCTCGTTCATTAACGAGGATTACTTTTTCTTCTTTCATGCGTATCAAAAGTACCGATAAAAACAGCAAAAACCTATTTTCTAGCAGGGCTCCTTCAAAGATATAATGGTATTTTTGACAAATTTTATTCGACTATGTTTCTAGAAGAAATAGCAAAACGACGCACCTTTGGGATTATATCTCACCCCGATGCTGGGAAAACCACCTTGACCGAAAAGCTTCTCCTCTTTGGTGGAGCCATTCAAGAAGCGGGTGCTGTAAAGTCGAATAAAATTAAAAAAGGGGCTACCTCAGACTTTATGGAGATTGAACGCCAGCGGGGAATATCGGTGGCTACTTCAGTCTTAGCCTTCTACTACAAGGATAAAAAAATCAATATCCTCGATACCCCTGGGCATAAAGATTTTGCCGAGGATACCTTTCGCACCCTCACGGCGGTGGATAGTGTCATTGTGGTAATTGATGTGGCCAAAGGGGTCGAAGAACAAACCGAAAAACTGGTAGAAGTTTGTCGCATGCGCGCTATTCCCATGATTGTTTTCATCAACAAACTCGACCGAGAAGGAAAAGACGCCTTTGACTTGATGGACGAAGTGGAACAAAAATTGGGCTTGCGGGTTACCCCCCTTACTTTCCCTATAGGAATGGGATATGACTTTCAAGGGATTTATAATATTTGGGAAAAGAACGTTCAGCTATTTGTTGAAGAAGACAAGCAGCTCAAAGGTACTGCAGTTCAATATGATGATTTGAGTGATCCCGCTTTGGCAAACGCCATAGGCGAAAAAGCCTTGACTACCTTGAATGAGGAATTAGAATTAGTCGAAGGGGTTTATCCTCCATTTGATCAAGCGGCCTATCTTAACAGTGAATTACAGCCGGTCTTTTTTGGATCGGCATTAAATAATTTTGGGGTACAAGAATTACTCAATTGTTTTATCGACATTGCTCCTGCTCCATTAAACAAGCAGGCAATAGAGCGAGAAATTGATCCTACCGAAAAAGCGTTTAGTGGATTTGTCTTTAAAATTCACGCAAATATGGACCCTAACCACCGCGACCGTTTAGCCTTTATCAAAATTGTCTCGGGAACCTTTGAACGAAACAAACCCTACTTGCACGTTCGCAACAATAAAAAGTTAAAGTTTTCTAGCCCAAATGCTTTCTTCGCAGAAAAGAAAGAGATCGTAGACATTTCCTATCCAGGGGATATTGTGGGCTTACACGATACGGGCAACTTTAAAATTGGGGATTCCCTCACCGGTGGAGAAAGCATCAATTTCAAAGGGATTCCCAGCTTTTCACCAGAACACTTTCGTTACATCAATAATGCCGATCCCATGAAAGCGAAACAACTCAATAAAGGGATTGACCAGCTCATGGATGAAGGTGTCGCACAACTCTTTACGCTTTCGCTCAATAACCGAAAAGTAATTGGCACCGTGGGTGCACTCCAATTTGATGTGATCCAGTACCGTCTCGAACATGAGTATGGGGCAAAATGTTCCTATGAAAACCTTAATGTTTTTAAAGCTTGCTGGGTAGAGGCAGAAGATGAAAACAATCAAGAATTTATCGATTTTAAACGCGTGAAACAAAAGTTCTTAGCAAAAGACAAACAAGGACAACTGGTCTTTCTAGCCGACTCGTCTTTTTCTCTACAAATGACGCAGCAAAAATATCCCAGCGTTAACTTTCACTTTAGCTCAGAGTTTTAGGTTCGTTTAGGCTTCTTTTTTGATCTAATCCCGATGATCAAGTAGATTAATAAGGCACTGGAGCGACGATGGATACTTTATCAAAACCACCCCCCCAAAAAGTATCCGTCATATGAAAAACTGTATCAGAATATAAGGTTTCATTACCGCTACCTTTGCTCAAAGAATTAGAGAAATAAACAACCGTAAAATGAAAACAACTCAATTTGGCAAACAAGGGTGGACTCCCGCTCAAATTCAATCCCTCAAGGGAAAAACTTTTGTAATTACTGGAACTACAAGCGGGACAGGGTTTGAGGCAACAAAAATCTTATTGTCAAAAGGTGCAAAAGTGGTGATGCTTAATCGCAACCCCGAAAAAGCAGAAAACACCTTAAAGCAATTAAAGCAATTCGGGGGAAAAGAACTTCCTGTATCAAATATTCACATGGATTTAGCAGAACAAGCTTCGGTTAAAAAAGCAGCAGCCGAAATTCTTGAGAAAGTCCCTCAAATTGATGCTTTAATTTGCAATGCAGCTATCGCACAAGTTCCTAAACAGGTCCTCACGGTTGATGGTTTTGAGAGTCAAATGGGTGTGAATCACTTCGGTAACTTTCTACTACAAGGTTTACTTTACGATCGCATCGAGGCCTCAAATGGTCGTATTGTTGTTGTGGGAAGTTTGGGCTATAACTTAGGGATTAAAACGATTCAATTTGACGACATCAATTGGGATAAAAACTACCACCCTAACAATGTATATAGCCAGAGTAAATTAGCTCAAATCATGTGTGTATATGAACTACAAGAGCGATTAAAAAAGGCGAATAAAACTGCCGTAAACGTTTACGCTTGTCATCCAGGGGCAGCAGCTACTTCACTAATTAGAACCAGTGGCGGCTTATTGATACGCTTTATATGGCAACTCATGAAATGGACCCCCATGGTACAATCGGCAGAGAAAGGTTCATACCCCGCTTTGATGTGTGCTACTGCAACTAAGCTAGATCAAAGTGGTTTTTATGGACCTACTGCAAAAGGCTACTGGAAAGGACCCGTGGGAGAATGCATATTAGAACCACATGCAAAAGATAAAGCGGTAGCAAAGAAACTCTGGGAAGTTTCTGAAAAAGCTACTAATTTTAAATGGAATATTTAAGGTTTTGATCATGCAACATTTCAACACACTTTCTTCCTATTTAGACTACCTTGAACTGCCAGGAGCAGAACATCCTATGTTAAGTGTCGTTATGTCTCAGGGAGAAGAAAACCTTCCTTGTCCAAGAAGAAGCTCCCCTCCCATTACAAACGATTGTTATTCAATTAGCTTAAAAAAGATCGTAAAAGGAGAGTTGAATTATGGAAGAACGAAGTACGATTTCTCTAATGGTGCCTTGATCTTTATTGCCCCCAAACAAGTACTGCAATGGGACGAAAGTGTCATCTTTGAACAAAAGGGCTTTTCCATTACCTTTCACGAAGACTTTCTCAAAGGAACCGATCTAGCAAAGCAAATCAAGAAGTATGGCTTTTTTTCATATACGGTAAATGAGGCCCTTCATCTTTCCCCAAAAGAAGAACGACAAATTGAATCCATCGTAGAAAACATTCAATTAGAATACCAGAACAATCAAGATGAATTTAGCAAAGAAATCATCATTGCTCAATTAGGAACATTATTGAAATACGCTCACCGTTATTATCAACGTCAATTTACCAATCGTATCGAATTAGGTGGAGATTTAATGGACCAATTCAAGGCAGAACTCACACACTATTTTAGTTCAAAAGAGGTAAAAAAGAAAGGAATCCCTAATATTGAATCCATTGCTGTCAAACTTAAGGTCTCACAACGTTATCTTAGTGATACCCTCAAGCGAGAGACTGGAAAAACAGCTATAGAACACTTACAAAACCACCTCATAGAAGAAGCAAAAAATCGCTTGCTTATCCCCCACAAAACCATCGCTGAAGTAGCCTATGAACTAGGCTTTGAATACCCACCTTATTTCTCGAGATTATTTAAAAAGAAAGAAGGACAAAGTCCTTCAAATTACAGAGCACAATACACGTTAAATTGACCTATGGAAATCCTAAAATTTGCAACAGAATGGGCGAAAGCTGAAGTCTTCTCAGCCCGCTTTTTTATCTTTTTTGGCCTTTTACTTTTAGCCGCTAGTAGTGGCTTCAAACAGTTAGGAAAGACTGAAATGGCTAAAGCTTATATCCTTCCCACTTTAATTGCTGGACTGCTTATTTTGGCCGTAGGTATTGGTATTTTCTTTGCCAATAAATCCCGCATGAACAGTTTTGTTGAAGCGTATAACAACAATCCTACAGAATTTGTTCAAACAGAGTTAGACCGCACTGAAAAAATCATGGGGGAATACCGCAACATCGTGTTTAAAATCATTCCCTTTATTATTGCTGTTGCAGCACTCATTATCGTTTTTATTGACAAGCCGCTTTGGCGCGCAGCTGCCATCACTACAATCGCCATGATGGTCGTCATTCTTTTAGTTGACAGTAATGCAAATGCACGCGTTGTTAACTACCATAAACAGTTGCTCCTTGAAAAGACTAAATAAACGTAACTTATCGTCAATTTAGCATTTCAAACCCTTAATCAACATGAAAGTAACTGCAGAAAAAGACGAGAAAGTGGGAAAGATGATCTTTGCCTCAATTTACCCACTTTACCTAAATCGCTTACAAAAAAATAACCGTACTCAAGAAGAGCTAAATCAAGTCATTCAATGGTTCACCGGTTATGATGAACAACAACTCCAAATACTCATCAAGGAAAAAGTGAGTTTTAAGCGTTTCTTTGAAGAAGCAACCATTCACCCCAACACTTACCTAATCAAAGGGGTCGTTTGTGGGTATCGCATCGAAGAAATCCCGGATAAGTTTGTGGTGTATAAACGCTGTCGTGCTATGGAGAAATTAATCGATGAGTTAGCCAAAGGGAGAAAAATGGAAAAAATTCTACGTACAACATAAACATTGCTTTAAGCTTTAAGCTACTCCACTTAATTTCACTAAATTTAGTTGACAAGAATTAAATTGGCTAAGGCATGATACTTTCTGCTTCTCAATACAAAAAAGCACGTGATTTTATCTTGACCAATGCACGAATGATCGAGCGTCGTCTCTTTCACTATCATTTTGAAGGAGGCGATCCTAAAGGCGTGTATCACGCACTTTATGCCTATCGAAATACCGATGGTGGCTTTGGCCATGGAATGGAACCCGATACAGCGTCGCCAGAAAGTCAGCCACTATTTACGATCATGGCCCTAGAAACCCTTGAAGAAGTAGGCTTGTTGACTCGTGAACTCCTATTGAATGATTTTGTTCCATATTTTGAATCCTGTCTCACCGAAAAAGGAGGAATACCCTGGATGTATCGACCCAAAAGCAGCTATCCATGTGCCGAACATTTTACTACAGTAAAAGAATGGGGCGCATTGAGTACTACAGCTCCCCTTATAGGCCTTCTCAATAAATACGGAATAGATCTTCCCTGGATGAAAAAAGCCGAAAATTTTGTTTGGAAAGAAATGGACAGACTACAAGAAAAACACATCTTTTGTCATATCTGTACGCCGCGTCGTTTGACTTTTTTGGAACATACCAACGACAAGGCAAAAGCAGAACAAACCCTGAAGGAGATGTCCCAATGGATACTCACCGACGGAGTAGTAAAAACAGACTCTACCGAGGAAGGCTGGGGCCTTTATGGAAAACCCCACAGCTTGATGTATGCGCCATGGCCAAAACATAGGCTCTCGTCCATTTTCTCCAGCAAACGTATCAATACAGATTTAGAGGGCTTAATCAAAGCCCAAAAGGAAGATGGCCGGTGGGATACCTGGTATGGATTAAGCGAGGGGATGAAACTCGAATGGGCAGGGATTCAAACCCTGTGGAGTCTTAATGTGTTAAAGGCCTATGGGAAGATCGACCATAAATAAACTCAATAAAGTAAATCAAACTACAATAAAGAAAATATCCATCAATGGGGTACTCACTGAATCAACTTTTTTTCTTTTCCATCGGTCCTCTCAAGTGGATGACCAGTCCATTTAAAAAATTACGTAAGATTTGATCACCACATTCCATGTATTTTGGGTGATTTTCATTGCGAAAAAATGCCCCTAGTTCTGACTTGCTAATTCTAAAATCCACTAATTGTAAAATGGCAACGATATCCTCGTCTCGCAATTGATGCGCTACCCGCAACTTTTTAAATATATCGTTATTGGTTAAGCCCATTAAGTTGTTGATTAAATGACAAAACAGTCGATTTGAATGTTATTTTTAAAGTGAATCTTTTGATGCATCAAACCCTCTTTTCCCAAAAAGGATTTCAAAAAAAAGTTTAAAATCTCCACGTAAACTCCAAAGTGGATATTGAAAAGTCGCCGGCTTGTTCTTTTCAAAAAAGGCGTGACCCACCCAGGCAAAACCATAGCCCACCAAAGGTAAGGCAATCCAAAATTTTGCTTCTTTCTGGGCAACAATAAAAAAACCTAAAAGAAGGAGAACAATAAAAGTACCGATAAAATGAAGGGTACGGCTTGTCTTATTTTGGTGTTCTGTCAAATAGAAAGGATAAAATTCCTCAAAAGACTGAAAGCGTTTTTCTGCCATAATAGTGCTTTTTGTGAAGATAAAAAAAATCCCCAACATTGCTGCTGGGGATGTAAATTTAAGCTTCTCCTGTAGGCCCAAAGTTGAGCGGAATCTGTGGCTGCTCTTGTACATCGATTTTCCCATTAGCTTGTTCAAATCGCTGGATATTATCCCCTAGGGCCTTATGCAATCGCTTTGCGTGCTCTGGGGTTAAGATAATTCTAGATTTGACCTTAGCTTTTGGTGCACCGGGCATAAGAGAAATAAAATCGACAATAAACTCGGATACAGAATGGTTGATGATCGCAAGGTTACTATAGGTCCCCTCTGCTGTTTTTTCATCCAGTTCTATATTGATTTTTTGGTCTTTGCCTTGCTTCTCGCTCATGGTGTTACAGCTTAACTTCTTCTTCTGTTTCTTTATTGATTAACAAGCTACTGTACTCGTCTTTTGAACCAACGATTACATCGTTGTATTCACGTAAACCAGTTCCAGCAGGGATCTTGTGTCCTACAATAACGTTCTCTTTCAAGCCTTGTAGCGTATCTTCTTTTCCACTTACTGCAGCCTCATTTAAGACTTTAGTCGTTTCTTGGAAAGATGCTGCCGAGATGAATGACTTGGTTTGAAGCGATGCACGGGTAATCCCTTGCAATTCAGGTGTTGCGGTTGCAGGTTGTGCATCACGTGCCACAACAAGTGCTTTTCCTTCGCGTTTCAAATAAGAATTTTCATCACGTAACTCACGAGAGCTAATGACTTGTCCAGCCTTAAGGTTTTCTGAGTCACCTACTTCTTCAACAACTTTTTTACCATATAGGTTATCGTTTTCTTCGATAAAGTCATATTTATGAACTAGCTGTCCTTCTAACATTAAGGTATCTCCTGGATCGTTGATTTTAACTTTACGCATCATTTGACGTACAACAACCTCAAAGTGCTTATCATTAATTTTCACCCCTTGTAAACGATAAACTTCTTGTACTTCGTTTACTAGGTACTGTTGTACAGCAGATGGGCCTTTGATTTTTAAGATATCTAAAGGTGTGATAGAACCATCGGATAATGGCATACCTGCTTTGACAAAGTCATTCTCTTGAACTAGAATTTGGTTAGATAATTTGACCAAGTATTTCTTGATGTCACCAAATTTAGACTCTACTATAATCTCGCGATTACCACGTTTGATTTTACCAAAAGAAACCACCCCGTCGATTTCAGAAACAACAGCAGGGTTAGAAGGATTACGCGCTTCGAATAATTCGGTTACACGTGGTAAACCTCCTGTAATATCCCCAGACTTAGCTGATTTACGTGGGATTTTAACTAAGATCTTACCTTCTTTAATTTTCTCATTATCATCGACCATGATGTGGGCACCTACAGGTAGGTTATAAGAACGCAATACGTTCCCCTTGTTATCTTGGATCAATAAGGTTGGAATCAATTTCTTGTTTCTCGATTCAGAAATTACTTTCTCTTGGAAACCAGTTTGTTCATCAATTTCAACTTGATAGGTAACGCCTTGCTCAATGTTATCGTACACAATTTTTCCAGCAAATTCTGAAACAATCACCCCGTTAAATGGATCCCATGAACACACGGATTGACCTTTCTTGAGGCTAGCACCGTTTTTGACATTCAAGATAGAACCATAAGGAATGTTATTGGTACTCAATACATTCTTGGTTTTCTTATCAATTAATTTAATTTCTGAAGTTCTAGAGATAACGATATCTACTTCATTCCCTTCTTGGTCTTCTCCTTTTACGGTTTTAAGATCTTCGATCTCTGCAATCCCGTCAAATTTAGTGATCAATTGGTTTTCTTCAGAAATGTTACCCGCTACACCACCCACGTGGAAGGTACGCAGGGTTAACTGTGTACCAGGTTCTCCAATGGACTGGGCAGCAACAACTCCTACAGCTTCCCCTTTTTGAACCATTTTACCGGTCGCTAGGTTTCGTCCATAACAAGATGCACATATCCCTCTTTTTGCCTCACAGGTTAATGGCGAACGAACTTCAACCATTTCTATGGGCATATCGTCTATTGAATCGGCAACTAAATCGAGTATTTCTTGACCTGCTTCAACAACGACTTCTCCCGTTTGAGGGTTGATGATATCGTCTAAAGCAACACGACCACGAATACGATCAGATAGTTTTTCAACAATTTCTTCGTTTTTACGTAATGGTTTTACTTCTACACCGCGTAAAGTTCCACAGTCAACTGTGTTAATGATAACATCTTGTGAAACATCTACTAAACGACGCGTTAAGTATCCAGCATCTGCCGTTTTCAAGGCGGTATCTGCTAATCCTTTACGTGCACCGTGAGTAGAGATAAAGTATTCAAGAATGGATAATCCTTCTTTAAAGTTAGAAAGGATGGGGTTCTCAATAATTTCACCACCACCAGCGGTTGATTTCTTTGGCTTTGCCATCAAACCACGCATACCGGTTAACTGGCGAATCTGTTCTTTTGATCCACGTGCTCCAGAATCCAACATCATGTATACTGAGTTAAATCCTTGCTGGTCTTCACTAATTCGCTTCATGGCCAGAGAGGTCAAATGCGAGTTTGTTGAAGTCCACACATCAATGATTTGATTGTATCGTTCGTTATTCGTGATTAATCCCATGTTGTAGTTCCCCATAATGCCGTCCACTTTTTTATTAGCGTCGTCGATTAAAGGTAATTTTTCTGGTGGGATAATAATATCACCTAAGCTAAAGGATAGACCACCTTTAAAGGCGAAGCCATACCCCATGCTTTTAATCTTATCTAAGAATGCAGCCGTTTCTGGAACGCTAGTCACTTTTAAAATTTGACCAATGATATCACGTAAGTTCTTCTTTGTCAAAACTTCATTAAAGTAGCCTGCCTGTTCTGGCACAACCTCGTTAAAGAGGACACGTCCAACGGTGGTATCGATGATTTGATATTCTAATTCGCCTGCTTCATTCAATACTTTTGTACGAATTTTAATCATGGCGTTTAAGTCAACACGCTTCTCATTGTAAGCGATGTGAACCTCTTCTACCGAGTAGAAGGTTAACCCTTCTCCCTTAACAGGTACTTCTTTTGTTGACTTACGTGCTTTGGTCATATAATAAAGTCCTAATACCATATCCTGAGATGGTACCGTTACAGGAGAACCATTTGCAGGGTTTAAGATATTGTGTGAAGCGAGCATTAGAAGTTGTGCTTCTAGAATAGCTTCTGGACCTAGGGGTAAGTGAACGGCCATTTGATCCCCGTCAAAATCGGCGTTAAAGGCTGTACACACTAATGGGTGTAATTGAATTGCCTTTCCTTCGATTAATTTAGGTTGAAATGCTTGAATCCCTAAACGGTGAAGTGTGGGGGCACGGTTCAACAATACAGGATGTCCTTTAAGGACATTTTCTAAGATGTCCCAAACAACCGGTTCTTTGCGGTCGATGATTTTCTTGGCCGATTTTACTGTTTTTACAATCCCACGCTCGATTAACTTACGTGTAATGAAAGGTTTGTACAGTTCTGCCGCCATATCCTTTGGAAGACCACACTCGAATAATTTTAATTCGGGGCCTACAACGATAACAGATCGTGCAGAGTAATCCACACGTTTTCCTAATAAGTTTTGACGGAAACGCCCTTGCTTTCCTTTCAAAGAATCTGAAAGAGATTTTAATGGACGGTTTGAATCTGTTTTTACTGCAGAGGATTTACGCGTATTATCAAATAATGAATCTACCGATTCTTGTAACATACGTTTCTCATTACGCAAGATTACCTCGGGTGCTTTAATTTCGACCAAACGCTTTAAACGATTGTTACGAATAATCACACGACGGTAAAGATCATTTAAATCTGAAGTAGCAAAACGACCTCCGTCTAGGGGTACTAAAGGACGTAATTCTGGTGGAATTACAGGAATTACCTTCATGATCATCCACTCTGGACGATTCTCTTTACGGGTATTAGCATCTTTTAATGCTTCTACTACTTGAAGACGTTTTAAGGCTTCGGTTTTACGCTGTTTAGAGGTTTCATTATTGGCCTTATGACGCAATTCGTAAGAAAGTCCTTCAAGGTCAATACGTGACAATAATTCGATCAAACATTCGGCTCCCATTTTAGCGATAAACTTATTGGGGTCGCTATCGTCTAGGTATTGATTGTCTTCGGGAAGACGTTCCATTACATTAAGGTATTCCTCTTCTGTCAAGAAATCCATTTTTTGTAAGGATTCACCTTCTTCGTTTACAGCTAAACCAGCTTGAATAACAACATACCGCTCGTAATAAATGATCATGTCGAGCTTTTTAGACGGTAAGCCTAAAAGGTATCCTATTTTATTCGGTAAAGAACGGAAGTACCAGATGTGTGCTACAGGAACAACTAGGTTGATGTGTCCCACGCGATCACGACGAACTTTTTTCTCTGTAACCTCTACCCCACAACGATCACAAACAATTCCTTTGTAACGGATACGCTTGTATTTTCCACAAGCACATTCAAAGTCTTTTACAGGACCAAAGATGCGCTCACAAAATAAACCGTCGCGTTCTGGTTTGTGGGTTCTATAGTTAATGGTTTCTGGCTTTAAGACCTCACCACGTGAATTTCCTAGAATAACCTCAGGAGAAGAAAGTCCAATGGAAATTTTATTGAATTTTTTTTGGGTAACATTTTCGTTATTTCTTGCCATAACTAATGGTTCTTTTTGGTTGTTTTTAGTGAAATTTCTCTGATTACTCTTCTAAGCGAATGTCTAATCCTAGTCCTTTCAATTCATGCATCAATACATTAAAGGATTCTGGCAAGCCAGGTTCTGGCAATGTTTCTCCTTTTACGATTGACTCGTATGTCTTGGCACGTCCAATCACATCATCTGATTTGACGGTTAAGATTTCTTGCAGTGTACTTGATGCTCCATAAGCTTCAAGTGCCCACACTTCCATCTCTCCAAAACGTTGTCCACCAAATTGTGCTTTACCTCCTAATGGCTGTTGAGTAATTAGTGAGTAAGGCCCAATAGATCTCGAGTGCATTTTATCGTCTACCATATGTCCTAATTTTAACATGTAGATGACACCAACCGTTGCAGGTTGATCAAAACGCTCTCCAGTTCCTCCATCATAGAGATAGGTATGACCGTATTGTGGGATCCCTGCTTTTGCAGTGAGATCATCAATCTCTGCAGCACTTGCACCGTCAAAAATAGGCGTAGCATATTTTTCACCAAGTTCAAGTCCTACCCAGCCCAATACAGTTTCATAGATTTGTCCAATGTTCATTCGTGATGGTACCCCAAGTGGGTTCAACACGATATCTACTGGAGTTCCATCTTCTAAGAATGGCATGTCTTCATGACGAACGATACGAGCAACAATACCTTTATTACCGTGACGTCCCGCCATTTTATCTCCTACTTTAAGCTTGCGTTTTTTAGCGATATAAACTTTTGCTAAACGCTTGATTCCAGCAGGAAGTTCATCTCCCACACTAATGGTAAACTTCTCACGACGTAACGCTCCTTGTAAATCGTTTTCTTTGATTTTGTAGTTGTGAATCAAATCTGCGATCAAACGGTTGGTTTCATCTGTTGTAGTCCATGTACCTCTAGTAAGGTGAGTATAATCTTCAACTTTAGATAACATCTTTAAGGTGTACTTTTTCCCTTTTGGAAGAACTTCTTCCCCAAGGTCATTTTGTACTCCTTGACATGTTTTTCCGTTTACGATAGAGAATAATTTCTCTACCATGATACCGCGAAGTTCATCGAACTTCACATCATAGCTTGCTTCTAACTCTTCTAGCTCTGCTTTATCTTGATTGCGCTTGCGCTTGTCTTTTACAGAACGTGTAAAGAGTTTTTTATCAATTACTACCCCACGTAAAGATGGTGGCGCTTTTAATGAAGCATCTTTAACGTCTCCTGCTTTGTCTCCAAAGATGGCACGTAATAATTTTTCTTCAGGTGTTGGGTCAGATTCTCCTTTAGGGGTAATCTTTCCAATTAGAATGTCTCCTGGATTGACTTCGGCACCAATGCGAATCATTCCAAATTCGTCAAGGTCCTTGGTTGCTTCTTCGCTTACGTTAGGGATATCATTGGTCAATTCTTCAGCTCCTAACTTTGTGTCACGAACATCAAGGGAATATTCATCAATGTGGATGGAAGTAAAGATGTCTTCACGAACAACTTTTTCCGAAATTACAATTGCATCCTCAAAGTTGTATCCTTTCCAAGGCATGAAGGCCACTTTCATGTTTCGTCCTAGGGCTAATTCTCCATCTTGAGTAGCATATCCTTGACAAAGGACTTGACCTTTAGTTACCTTGTCGCCTTTTCGAACGATAGGTTTTAGGTTGATACAAGTTCCTTGATTGGTTTTTCTAAACTTAATGAGTTCATAGGTTTTAGTATCGCTATCAAAACGCACTTTTTCTTCAAGCTCTGTATAGCTGTAACGAATGGTGATTTTTTCTGCATCTACATATTCTACGACTCCGTCTCCTTCTGCATTGATTAGTACACGCGAATCTGAGGCGACTTGACGTTCTAGACCAGTCCCAACAATAGGAGATTCTGGGCGTAGAAGTGGTACCGCTTGACGCATCATGTTTGATCCCATCAAGGCACGGTTTGCATCATCGTGCTCTAGGAAAGGAATCAATGAAGCCGAAATCGAAGCAATTTGATTCGGTGCAACATCGGTATAGTGTACTTTTGAAGGATCAACCACTGGATAATCTGCTTCTTCACGAGCAATAATTTTATCCTCGGTAATTTTCCCTGATTTGTCAAAAGGAATATTGGCCTGTGCGATGAGTTTGTTTTCTTCCTCTTCAGCACTTAAATAAATTGGATTGTCTAAATCGATTTTACCATCGGTAACTTTGCGGTAAGGGGTTTCGATAAATCCAAGGTTGTTAACTTTTGCGAAAACACTTAAAGAAGAGATCAAACCGATGTTTGGCCCTTCAGGGGTTTCGATAGGACATAAACGACCATAGTGGGTGTAGTGAACATCTCGCACCTCAAATCCTGCACGTTCACGAGATAAACCTCCTGGTCCAAGAGCCGATAGACGACGCTTGTGTGTTATTTCTGCCAATGGATTTGTTTGATCCATGAACTGAGATAACTGGTTTGTTCCAAAGAAGGTGTTGATCACAGAAGACAAGGTCTTTGCGTTAATCAAGTCAATTGGAGTAAAGACTTCATTGTCACGAACGTTCATTCGCTCACGAATGGTTCGCGCCATACGCGCTAAACCAACTCCAAATTGAGAGGAGAGTTGTTCTCCTACGGTTCTCACACGACGGTTAGACAAGTGATCAATATCATCAATTTCTGCTTTAGAGTTAATTAACTCAATCAAGTATTTGATGATGGTAATGATATCTTGCTTGGTCAAGACTTGCTTGTCCATTTCAATATCGTTACCTAATTTCTTGTTCATTCTATAACGTCCCACTTCTCCGAGGTTGTAACGTTGATCTGAGAAGAATAGCTTGTCGATAATACCACGAGCGGTCTCTTCATCTGGTGGTTCAGCGTTACGTAATTGACGGTAGATGTGTTCCACCGCTTCTTTCTCTGAGTTAGTAGGGTCTTTTTGAAGCGTGTTATGAATGATCGCATAATCAGACATATGCGCATCTTCTTTGTGTAAAAGAATGGTTTTTACACTAGCTTCAAGAATCTCTTCGATATGCTCTTTTTCAATTACAGTATCGCGATCGATTACAATTTCGTTACGCTCGATAGAGATTACTTCTCCAGTATCTTCATCCACAAAATCTTCGTGCCAAGTGTTTAATACACGAGCGGCAAGTTTGCGTCCAATGACTTTTTTCAAGCCTGTTTTTGAAACCTTAACTTCTTCAGCAAGGTCAAAAATCTCAAGGATGTCTTTATCACGCTCGTATCCTATTGCACGGAAGAGGGTCGTAACGGGTAATTTTTTCTTACGGTCGATATACGCATACATCACGTTGTTGATGTCTGTAGCAAATTCAATCCAAGAACCTTTGAATGGAATAACTCTTGCCGAATAGAGTTTTGTTCCATTGGCATGGAAGGATTGACCGAAGAATACTCCAGGAGAACGGTGTAATTGTGAAACAACGATACGTTCAGCACCATTGATTACAAAGGTACCACTGGGAGTCATATAAGGAATAGTCCCAAGGAAGACGTCTTGAACGATGGTTTCAAAATCTTCGTGTTCTGGGTCTGTACAATACAATTTTAATCGTGCTTTTAAAGGCACTGAATAGGTTAAACCACGCTCGATACATTCTTGTATGCTATAACGCGGTGGATCGACAAAGTAATCGAGGAATTCGAGAACGAATTGATTACGGGTGTCTGTAATGGGGAAGTTTTCTTTAAAGGTATTAAATAGCCCTTCTTCTGCTCGCTCAGCAGATTTTGTTTCTAATTGAAAAAAATCCTGGAATGACTTGATTTGAATATCAAGAAAGTCAGGATAGTTAGGGGTGCGTTTTGCGGAAGCAAAACTGATACGGCTTTTTTGTGTTGTTTTCGGCATCGGTACTTTTTTATAACGGGTTAAAAAGCAAACTCAGAAATGGGGGCATTTTAAACTGAAAAAGGGTTACGGTCTTTGACGCAAATCAAAGACCATAACCTATTTCATAGGGATGGGGTAGAACTACTTAAGTTCAACCTCAGCACCAGCTTCTTCTAAAGAAGATTTTAATCCTTCTGCTTCGTCTTTAGCAACACCTTCTTTCAATGGTGCAGGAGCTCCATCAACTAATTCTTTAGCTTCTTTTAAGCCAAGACCAGTTAATTCTTTAACGAGTTTTACAACAGCAAGTTTAGAGGCACCAGCTGATTTAAGAATAACATCAAATTCTGTTTTCTCTTCAGCAGCAGCGTCACCACCACCTGCAGCAGGACCAGCAACAGCTACAGCAGCTGCAGCAGGCTCAATACCATACTCTTCTTTTAAAATATCAGCTAATTCGTTAACTTCTTTTACAGTTAAATTAACTAGTTGTTCTGCGAAATCTTTTAAATCTGCCATGATTTAAGTTTTAAAAATTTAATTAAATAATTATTTAGTTGAGTGCGTACACAAATTTGGTATCAGGGCTTAACGCTCTGATAGGGTTTTTAGAATCCCTGCTAATTGTCCACCACCAGACTGAAGTCCAGAGATAACATTCTTTGCAGGAGATTGTAAAAGGGTAATGATTTCTCCAATGAGTTCTTCTTTGGATTTGATTGCTACAAGCGCATCAATTTGATCGTCCCCGATATAAACTGACTCTTCAATGAAAGCTCCTTTAAGAATCGGTTTATCTGATTTCTTGCGGAAGTCTTTGATCAGTTTTGCAGGACCGTTTCCAGTTTCAGAAAACATTAAGGAAGTATTCCCTTTCAATACTTGAGATAATTCGCCAAAGTCTTTATCTGATGCTTCCATTGCTTTTTCAAGCAAGGTGTTTTTTACAACAGATAGACGAATGCCGGCCTTATAACAAGCTCGTCTCAAGTCTGAAGTTGTTGCAGCATCTAATCCAGCAATATCGGTAAGATAAAGTGTTTTAGCTTCTGCTAACTCAGCCGTGAGCGTTTCAATTACTTGCGATTTTTCTTCTCTTGTCATTACGAATACGTTTTAAAAATCTTAAGCGATTTTGGTGTCAATTGAAATACTTGGGCTCATGGTAGAAGACATGAAAATGCTTTTTACATAAGTCCCTTTGGTCGTAGAAGGTTTTAACTTCATGATGGTTTTGAGGAGTTCATCAGCATTGTCACGGATTTTATCGGCATCAAAAGATGCTTTACCGATGGATGCATGAACGATTCCTGTTTTATCCACTTTAAAGTCAATTTTACCTCCTTTTACATCGCTAACAGCTTTCTTGACGTCCATGGTTACCGTTCCAGTCTTTGGGTTTGGCATTAAACCACGTGGGCCTAATACACGTCCTAAAGGACCTAATTTTCCCATTACACTGGGCATGGTAACGATTACATCAACATCGGTCCAACCGTCTTTGATTTTTTGTAGGTATTCATCTAATCCAACATGATCAGCGCCTGCCTCTTTGGCTTCAGCTTCCTTATCTGGAGTAACAAGAGCAAGAACGCGAACGTTCTTTCCTGTACCGTGAGGTAAAGTAACTACACCACGAACCATTTGGTTCGCTTTACGAGGGTCTACACCCAATCGAACTGCTAAATCAACCGAGGCATCAAATTTTACATTGGTTAAATCCTTAACTAATGCAGATGCTTCTTCTAGCGAATAGGTTTTCTTTGCGTCAACCTTCGCGCGTGCTTCTTTTTGCTTTTTTGTAAGTCTTGCCATTTCTTTCTTATTTAAAAATTAAAAGGGTGACTCACCTTTAACTGTGAAGCCCATAGAACGTGCGGTTCCTGCTACCATTTTCATCGCAGATTCAACCGTAAATGCATTTAAATCTTGCATCTTGTCTTCTGCAATGGTGCGTACTTGATCCCAAGTAACCGAAGCTACTTTTGTTCTGTTGGGTTCTCCAGAGCCTTTTTTAGCCTTGGCTGCTTCCATCAATTGAACGGCCGCCGGAGGTGTCTTAATGACGAAATCAAATGATTTGTCTTTGTATACAGAAATCACTACAGGTAATACTTTACCTGGCTTATCTTGAGTTCGAGCATTGAACTGCTTACAAAACTCCATGATATTGACTCCTGCAGCACCTAGCGCGGGTCCAACCGGTGGCGATGGGTTCGCAGCACCTCCCCTAACTTGTAATTTGACTAGCTTGTCTACTTCTTTTGCCATTGTTTCAATTTACATTTGCGAATTTCCAGAGTGGAAGCCTAGGAAATTCAATTTATATGAGTAACATTTAAATTTTCTCTACTTGCATGTAGCTTAACTCTAATGGTGTCTTTCTCCCAAAGATCTTTACCATTACTTGCAGCTTGCGCTTTTCTTCGTTAACGTGTTCTATCGAACCGGTGAATCCATTAAATGGTCCATCGATTACTTTGATGCTCTCCCCTACGGTGTAAGGAATGGCTACATGTTCTTTACTTAATTCTAGTTCATCAACTTTACCGAGTAAACGGTTAACTTCTGCAGTTCTCAAAGGAATAGGGTCTCCCCCTTTTGTTTCCCCTAAAAATCCAATAACATTAGTCACAGATTTAATAACGTGAGGAATTTCTCCAGATAAATCTGCTTTAATCATGATATAACCAGGGTAGTAAACTTTCTCCTTATTGATTTTTTTACCATTACGGATTTGTACTACTTTTTCGGTAGGGACAAGAATATCTTCGAGGTAGCTATCATAGCCTAGGCGGTTGATCTCGGAAGCAATATAATCTTTGATTTTTGCTTCTTGACCGCTTACAGCACGAACAACATACCACTTTTTTTGACTTACTTCTGCCATGTCTATCCGTTAATCAAGTTAAAATAGGCTTGCACAACACCAGATAACACAGTGTCTGCACCCCAAATGGCCAATGAAAATAAAATGGAAAAAACCAATACTACAACAGCAGATTGCTGCAATTCAGCACGTGGAGTCCAGGTTACATTGTTTTTTAATTCTTCAAAAGAATCCTTGATATAGTTAATTATTGCTGCCATTTGTAATACGTTTAAACTGCACGGGTTGAGAGGCTCGAACTCCCGACACCTGGTTTTGGAGACCAGTGCTCTACCAACTGAGCTAAACCCGTTTTTATTTGACACAAAAGGCATCCGCCGTGGGCGGACACCTTAGGGTCATTTAAAAAACTTTATTGGTTAGTCTAACAACTCAGTTACCTGACCTGCTCCAACGGTTCTACCACCCTCACGGATCGCGAAACGAAGACCAACACTTAATGCGATTGGAGAAATTAAATCAACAGTAATTGTTAAGTTATCTCCAGGCATTACCATTTCCACTCCGTCAGGAAGATTGATGTTTCCTGTTACGTCAGTTGTACGAACGTAGAACTGTGGACGGTAGTTATTGTGGAATGGTGTGTGACGACCACCTTCTTCTTTTTTCAAGATATATACCTCAGCTTTAAATTTAGCGTGAGGAGTTACAGAACCTGGCTTACAGATTACCATACCTCTTTTGATGTCTGTCTTTTCAATACCTCTTAATAAGATACCTACGTTATCTCCAGCTTCACCACGGTCTAAGATTTTTCTAAACATCTCTACCCCAGTTACAGTTGAAGTTAATTTTTCAGCACCCATACCGATGATATCTACAGCATCTCCAGTGTTGAATACTCCCGTCTCAATACGACCAGTAGCAACTGTACCACGACCAGTGATCGAGAATACATCTTCAACAGGCATTAAAGCATCTTTATCAACGTCACGCTTTGGTAACTCGATCCATGCATCAACTTCTGCCATTAGGTTCATTACTGTATCAACCCACTTTTGCTCTCCGTTTAATGCACCAAGTGCAGAACCAAGAACAACAGGAGTATTGTCTCCATCATAGTCATAGAAAGAAAGTAATTCACGTACTTCCATTTCAACTAACTCTAATAACTCTTCATCATCAACCATATCGGCTTTGTTCAAGAAAACAACAATACGTGGCACACCTACCTGGCGACCTAATAAGATGTGTTCTCTTGTTTGTGGCATTGGACCATCTGTAGCAGCTACCACTAAGATTGCACCGTCCATTTGCGCAGCACCAGTAACCATGTTTTTCACATAATCGGCGTGACCAGGACAGTCAACGTGTGCATAGTGACGATTCTCAGTTTGATACTCTACGTGAGAAGTATTAATTGTAATACCACGCTCTTTTTCTTCAGGAGCGTTATCAATTTGGTCGAAGCTACGTGCTTCAGAGTGACCAGCGTCTGCTAATACTTTAGTAATTGCAGCTGTTAAGGTAGTTTTACCGTGATCAACGTGGCCAATAGTTCCAATATTTAAGTGGGGTTTTGACCGATCAAAAGTTTCTTTAGCCATAATACAGGTTTTTCTTTAGTGTTTTAAGAGGTGCAAATTTATAAATTTTTATGATTAACTTGTTATAAACTAGAAACTTTTTAAACTTTTTTTTGGAAGTTAAATTTTGTCCTTGTTCAATCCCTAGAATCTCAGGTTAATTCGACACGTTTATCCCTTTTTCTTCCCGTTCTTATTCATCCTTAAAACAGCCTTTTCGATTCCAGCTGGTGTGAGGGGCTCCATAGGAATCAACTCTTTGATGATTTGAATGGTCAAGGTGTGCTCCCAAAATTTTAAAGGCTCGGGATTTAACCAAGCGCATTTTGAAAAATGCTTTGTCATTTCCATATAAGTTTGCATACTTTGATTGCTTAACTCATAGGGGGCCATGGCAGCATCGCCCACAAAGAAGACGTGATAATTAGGACTCTTAGATAAAATACGTTCCATGGGAACACGTTTTCTACGTTGCGCATCGCTATAAACCTGTCCATAAATCGTGTTGTGAAAATAATAGGTTTCCAAATCATGCGCGAAACGCGTTTTCATTTTTCGAAACAAGGTTTGCACCGCCTTGATGTATGGATGCATAGAGTACCCCCCATTATCTATAAAAAGGAGCACTTGTAATTTCTCGTCGGTTTCATTTTTGATTTCAGGTAAAAAAAGACCACCGCGTTCTAAACCGCGATCGATGGTAGCTTTAACATCTAAGGTCTCTTGAGCAGATTCTTCCACAATTCCTTTTAATGACGCAAGAGCAGCATCGATATTATTGTCATTTAAAATAGCGTCGAGATCTACAGGAAAAAAATTGGCATCGCCCATTACCTTACGGGCCATTTTTCCACCACCACTTCCACCTACTCTTATGCCGTCTTTTGCGGCACCACCATGTCCATAAGGCGAAATACCTCCTGTTCCCACCCAGTGACTACCACCACTGTGCTCACGATTTTGCCGCTTCAAAACTTCTTCCATGCGCTGCATTAATTCCTCTAGGCTTAGATCAGAATAATCGGCCATGCGATCTAGCGGCCTGCGTTCTCCTCCTTCTTCTTCTCCCTCACGATCGCTGTCTTCAACATCACCACTATCCTTTTCCCAAAGTTCTCGACCGTCGATCACCTTTTGAATATCATAATGGGTTAAATGGACTTCGTCCAAAAACATATCGGCCATCGCTTTACGCGTCATCTCTTCGTCTAATCGACCTGCGTTTTGTTCTTTCCATTGCTGAAAAGTTTGAGATCGCAAGACAGCATCGTGCAATTGTTCTCCATTACGGATATCAATGGACAAAAAGTAGTCATAAAAAGCTCGGGTATAGGGCCCCATTAGTTCGGGACTTTTAACAATAAAAGTGCGTAATATATTATAGAGGTCCCCTATGGTTTTCACCAGTTGCCGATCAATAGCTTTTTGCAAAAGCAAAAGCGTGCGTACATCTACCTTGAGATGGAATGCTTTAAATCGTTCTGGAAGGCTTGTAAACATCTGGCTTTAATTCAAAGAAGATCCCATGGGAGGCTGTCCTCCCCCCAAAGCGAGTTGACGTTGCACTTTTTCATAGTCGGCCTGGGTTTTTATCAGTGTCCCTAAACCATCTAGCGCATTGAGTTTCTCCAAGGCTTCTTTTGAGCTAAAGCGCTTAATGTATTTTAACCAATTAAGTAACTCTCGGGTTGTGGGGGCGCGTTCTAAACCTATTTTTCTCAATTGATAAAATATATCAAGGGCAGTAGTAACAATCGTATCACTCACTTTGGGATGATGCTTTTGAATGATTTCACGCATTTTATCTGCCTCGGGAAATTGAATATAGTGATAAATACACCTTCCTTTAAAAGCAGTAGGTAATTCTTGTTCGCGATTTGAAGTAATCACAATGGCGGGCATGTCTTCTTCAGATACCTCAATGACCTCTCCAGATTCTGGCATTACAAACTTGCGGTGACTCAAGGCATAGAGTAAATCATTTGGGAATTCACGGGGGGCTTTATCAATCTCGTCGATCAACAATACAGAATTGGGGGAACTAAACGCTTTGGCCGCAGGGCCTTTAACTACATAATCTCCCAGGGACTCGGTATCACGTCCAGCGGTGGACATTTTAGAAGTCAAGCCTTTTTCTTCACGTTGTGCGTTGAGTATTTCCACCTGCGAATCACGCAGGTACTTGACATGGTCAAATTTTGCCACAAACTGTTCAACATTACTTTTTGATCCAGCAGGATAAACGTGAAGCGCTAGCCCTTGTGCTTTTGCATATTGCAAGGGCAATTCTGTTTTTCCAGTTCCAGGTTCTCCTTCAATCAACAAGGGCATTCCCAGGGTTCTTGAAATATGAAAAGCCTGTGCTAATTCTGTATCACATACATACTGTTCTGATCCTTCCCAATAGGTCTTTTCTGCCATGATTATTGTTTAATATAGTGTTCAAATATTGTTTGAAGTTGTTCTTTACTCACCCTGTGATCGCCTTTATACGGCAGGGTGGTAAAGTCTAATTTATTTTGTGATATGACAGCTTGCACCATTTCAATGCGCTTTTCAGTTAAGAATTGATCCTCGATTCCATAGGTGAACAAAAGCTGTATTTTGCTTAGGTCAGTTTTACTATCTTCCAGGGGAATGTCTTCTGGAATCCAGCAAGCATAGGGTAAAAAAACATCGACGGCTACTTTAGTGTGGTGCAACCAGCGAAAAGCAGTGGTGCCACCCTGTGAAAAACCCAAAATGGTTTTAACACATTTACTGGGTAATTGCGCCTCAAAAGAGGTGTAGAGCCCAGACAAGTAATGACTAAAATCTTCGATCTCCTTCAAGCGATCTCGCTTTGTCATCCAAGAGGCGACCACGGGACCTCCAAAGTCTTTTTCGTAAAAACGAATCAAGGCCTCAGGGGCGACAACAAAATGCTCTTCGGGGTTAAATTCCTTAAATTTATAGAGCATTTGCTCACAAAGCATTTTGGACCCATGCAGTGCAAACCAAAAGTATTTTGTCTTCGCACTAAGTCTTCCATAAGTGGAATAACGTGCGATTTTTTGGGTCGTATAATAGTCTGTTTTAATCTCCATGTATCCTTCAAAAAACTCCTCTTCTCCTGCAAAGAAGTGCTAAATATAGTACTATCTTCGTGAATATTAAATCAGATTTAAATAAAAAAGTATGCTGGTTACTACCCTTGAAGATAAGATCGCGATTGTACAATTAAACAATGGTAAGGTCAATGCTATTTCACATCAATTAGCAAAAGAGCTCAAAAAAACCTTCCTCTCCCTTACAGAAAATGATCAAGTAGATGGAGTGATTTTAACGGGTCATACGGGGGCCTTTAGTGCAGGTCTAGATGTTGTGGAACAAGCCCAAATGACAGCAGATGAAACCAAAGCGTTCTGGGTGGACTATTATGGTGCATTACAAGCCATGGTGCGGTATCCCAAACCTTTTGTTTGTGCTATCACGGGTTTTGCACCTGCAGGAGGAACCATTCTAACGCTGTGTGCAGATTATCGCATTATGGCCGAGGAACCAAAACATGTCATTGGGATGCATGAATTTAAACTTTCTATGATTGTCCCCGAGTTGATGATGGATCTTTGGTGTTACACACTTGGAGAGCAAAAAGCCTTTCAGGCGTTGCAAAACGCCAAATTATTTTCGGCACAAGAAGCCATAGCCGAAAATATCGTACAAGAAATCGCCCCAGCAGAAAACGTTTTGGCGCTCGCAAAGCAACACCTTAACAAGTGCCTAAAAGTTTATGGCCCTGTTTACATTAAAAGTAAACGCCTCGCACGTAAACAACTCTTATCACTCGTAGATCGTGACCTTGATCAAATGGCTACCGACTTTGTCGAAATGAATAGTGATCCTGAACTCAAGCGAAGAGTCCAAGCTTTTGCCACTCAATTAAAACAAAAGAAATGAAGCAAAATAAACCCATTGTTTCCCTTGAGGTTGTTGTGCATTGGGGCGATATGGACGCCATGCAACATGTAAATAATACCGTTTATTTAAAATGGATTGAGTCCACTCGCCTGTTATTGTTTGAACAATTAATGCAGGGAGAAACAGCGGGGAAAAGTTTAATTAGCCCCATTCTTGCATGGACAGATATCAAATACATTGCTCCTGTGGTTTACCCCGATACTGTGAGGATTGATTTTGACATTACCCAACTGGAAGAAGATCGTTTACAGTGTCAAGCACAACTGTACAGTAGTGCACAAAATAGATTGGTCGCAATTTCAAACAATACCATTAAAGCCTATGACACCCAGGCTTTAAAAAAGGCAGAAATTCCTGCCTATTGGATCAAGCATTTAAAAGCGCATTATGGGGACTTAATCTAGTTCAAATGGACGCGCAAGACCTTCTTGAACTACAGTAGCAACAAGTTTACCTTTACGGTCAAAAATACTCCCTTTACCCAAACAACGTGCGCCAGAAACAGTAGGACTATCCATAGAAAATAACAACCACTCGTTTACATCAAAAGGACGATGAAACCACATGGCATGATCTAAACTTGCTACCTGCAATGGAACACCAAAATCATTGTTGTAATGTGCCATGACCGACATTACCAAAAGATCATAATCCACTGCATAAGCTAGAAATTCTTGTTGCTGTTGTTGATTGAGTGTTGTCTCTTTCTTTAACTTAAACCAGATGTTTCGTTGTTCATAAGGCGAAACGACATGAGAATAATCCTTCTCTGGACGAAACTCAAAAGCAAAGGGATGCCGTGCTAAAAGATAGAGTTTCATACGGTCGGGCATATCGGTGGTATTTTTCAACAAATCGGTATCAGAGATTAATTCTTCGGGCGCTGCAGCTGCTGGAGAAGAAATATGTTGATCCAATGCCTCTTGTTCAATTTGAAAGGAGGCAGCCAAAACAAAAATGGCTTTTTCATTTTGATAGGCTGTCACGCGACGTGTAGTAAAACTTCCACCATCACGTAGGCTATCAACTTTATAACTAATGGAGGTTTTTATATCTCCTGGTAAAATGAAATAGCCATGCAAGGAATGAACAACACGATTCGATGGAATAGTTTGATGGGCGGCGTGTAAAGCCTGGGCAAGTACTTGACCCCCATAAACTCTTTTCCATACTGTTTGATAATTTTCTCCTTCAAAAGTAGATGAATCAAGTTGTTTTAATGTTAGTAAATCTGTGAGTCCTTCTGGTGTTTGCATAAAGATGATTTGTTGCACAAAGATAGTACAAGGAATAAAAGTAATCTCTAGATTAGTTTAGGCTACAAAAAAACCCTCTGGATAGAGGGTTTTTCATTCGAATGCATTTTCTCACAATGAAATGTCAAAAGAATACTGTCCATCATCAAAACGAACTCTAGGATAATTTACTGTAGCATTCTCTACATTTACTTCTGTCATTTCTCCATTAATATTTATCGTCATTTTATTCTCAACTGGAATAAAGCCACCTTGACCATCGGGTAAATTAGTGACCACTGTATTGTTTTCTCGATCTGTTAAGACATCAAAGAAGACCACAACAGAAACAGCTGTGTCTTCAACTTCAAATTCTACGCGATACTGCTGGAGTAGGTGAACAAATTCGTCTTCGTCTAAATCATAAAATAAATCCTGCTCAAGATTTAAGGTGTGACTCACCCCATTAATGGTGGTTACGATCTCTGTATTAGGCATGCCTTTACTACTCGACGATGACTGTCGAACAACAGAGTCAAAAGTTTCAAGGGTAAAACTCCCCTCTTTAGAACAAGCAATAAGGAGAATCAAACTGCACAAAAGCATTAGTTTTTTCATAGTTTTAAATTTAGTTGTTTCATTTGCTATTGACCTTTTAAACGAAATCAATGTTTGAAAGTCTTTATTTTTTGTAAAATTAACTATTCTTATAGTTAGAATATCCAAAGTTTTTAGAAAAACCATCCTGACTTTTTTATCCCATGGTTTTCCATATAATAGTTATCAACCTTTGGCTGAGGTAGAAAAACTTTCCTCCTTTTTACTCTTCTTATAAATTGTTATATAAATATCTGATTCTCTCAGGATACTAAATCCTAATCTTACTTGTCTGCCAAGATCAATTTCTTTCAATCGTAGTTTTTCAAACACTTTATTTATTTGAAAAAACAACCATGTGTTTTCTATATCATCAACATTCAATTGAATGATATGTTTCCCTTCTAGCGGGCTTTGACGTTTAAACTAAATTTCTTTTTATGGTTGTAATTCTTCCTTTAATTTCTCTTTATCTGCTTTGTTTTGTAACTTTTAAGATGGGAAATTATAGGTACACAAACTAAGAAAAGACAATTTTTTTGTATTAGTGCTCAATTGTTTCTTTAGTGTATGATTTATGGGCAACTGTATTTTGCAACAATGAGACCATCGCTTTTTTGCACTTCAATTATTTTGTCAAAGATGCGTAATTTCATGTAAGCAAATCCATTTTGATCATTCAGAAAAGGCTGAGGAAAAGAGTAGTTATTATTCCAGATAATGTAGTCCCCCACTTCGGGTTCTGGATTCTCTCCCGAATGATAGGCGGTATTAAAAAATCGATTTTCAAAGAGTTGACAAAAGTACGTCTCTTCTCCCACTACTACAGAATTTGACACCGTAGTAGACGAATAATTATTTGCTAAATCAATCGGCCATGGACAGCCATTGAGAGATGACACTCCCCTTGTGTAAGGGCAATCGTCCATTTGATTTAAAATCCCATCCATGTCCCAATCGGTATCTCTACTCGAATCGGCTACTTCATCGATCACATCATCTAGTTCACTTAAAGCTGCAGCTGCATAATACCAAACAAAAGCATCCGATTCACTTGGATTTAAATCATTAATACGAATAAACATACTATACGAACCATCATTTGTACTAGTAATCGGCGAGGTATCTGGGTTTATATTCGTAGAGGGATTGTTCACAGGATCATAGTTACTATGTGCGTTATTTCCTCTTGAAGACGTGGTAAAAAATAAAATACCTTCGTCAATCGTAGTAATGCGAAGTGCTGCTGCTCTTTGTGTAGTCAATGTTAAAGGTTCAAATGCACCTTCATTAAGGTTTCCCCGCACTTTAGTGGGTTGATCGGTTCCTCCTACATAATCATCCCTTGTGCCCACCCAATAGCGAATATTATTTGCTCGCGCTATACCTATATTGGTAATGGTTGTAATGACCTGAACAAAGTTTCTGTTTTCATTAAGGGTATAGGCATTGGTCAATTCCAAACGTGCTGTACCCACTGTAATTTCACCTTTTACAACCAATGTACCATAACTCAAGCCCCCTACAGTAGAGAAGCTGCTAGAATCAAACACTTGATTAGCCATGGTTGGATTTGTGACTAATGTCCCGTTCGTATTCCAATTATTTGACCCATCTCCACCTACACCTATTTTTGAGTCTAACGGATAGTTGACCAAGGTCGGCTCTGTGTAAGTCAATTTACGCCAAGCGCTAAAATTTGTACTATAATAGAATGGCTGCTCCACATTTCCTGCTGCATTAATGGATAACTGTGTCCCATTCCCAAAACGCATTTGGCCATTATTAATTACTCGATTTGTCCCTGTAAACTGAGCATAGGCAGTTATAGGAACAATCCACAGTAACACTAAATAGAGTACTTTATTGGGTTGCAAAACAATTCATTTGATTTAAATGATCCAAAGGGGTATATACTATAAACCCAAAAAAAAGCATTTAATTGCCCTACCTATGTTAAAATCTTTGGCAGCTGTTAGGCAGTGTTGAATACAAAAAAGAAGAAAAAAGGGGAAATAAAAAAGGCCTGCCGATAGGAAAGCCTTTTAGGAGTTGAGCCAACGAGCGGATTTGAACCGCCGACCTCTTCCTTACCAAGGAAACGCTCTACCCCTGAGCTACATCGGCCTAAAAGGAGAGCGGGAGACCGGGTTCGAACCGGCGACATTCAGCTTGGAAGGCTGACGCTCTACCAACTGAGCTACTCTCGCATTTTATATCGACTACCCTAAAAGGGTGTCGATAAAGGTGTGGGGAGAGCAGGATTCGAACCTGCGAAGTTAAAAAACAACAGATTTACAGTCTGTCCTCGTTGGCCGCTTGAGTATCTCCCCAATGAATAAATAAAAGAACAAAGAGCCGATGGAGGGACTCGAACCCACGACCTGCTGATTACAAATCAGCTGCTCTAGCCAGCTGAGCTACATCGGCTTTTAACTACCCTTTCGAGCGGTGCAAATGTATAGATTTATTTATTTTGATTCAAAGAAATTTTAAGAAAAATTATTTCTTAAGAACGAAGAAGTTCTTTGTGGCGAATTAACATGCGTTCTGCCGCCTTGACACTTAAATCAATCGATTCCTCAAAGCTTTTACATAACTTCTTGACTACGACACTTTCCCCAACAATTCCGATTTTTATTTCGGCAAATTTATTGATGCGATTGGTGGTATTTTCAACTTTAAATATTACATCTACACTTAAAATTTTGTCATAAAAATGGAAGAGTTTGTCAATTTTTCGCTGGGTAAAATTCACTAATTTTTGATCTACGTTAAAGTTCGTGGCTTGTACATTGATTTTCATAAGACAACAATTTTAAGATTAAACTTATTTTTTATGCCCCCTAGGATGCGCATCCTTATACACTGCCTTAATTTGCTCCATACTGCTGTGCGTGTAGATCTGGGTAGCAGCGAGAGAAGCATGTCCCAATAAATCTTTTACGGTATTGAGATCTGCTCCTTGATTCAACAAATGAGTCGCAAAACTATGGCGTAACATGTGTGGACTGCGCTTTACCTTAGTTGACACTCTATTAAAGTACTCATTTACCAATTGATAAACAAGATTATCACTTATTTTAACACCCCTTTGCGTACAAAAGAAATAAGGATTCTTTTTTGACTCGCGTAACGGCCGTACATGGGCATCAAAAGACTGTAACTGTTTTTTTAGTGAGGGAAGAATAGGAATGATACGTTCTTTATTGCGTTTTCCTATTACTTTAAGGGTATTAGAATCAAAATCCACTTGATTGCGCTCTAAATGGACTAGTTCAGTACGGCGCATACCTGTACTATAAAGGGTTTCAATGATTGTTTTTGCCAAAAGACCACGATGGTTGTCTTCAAAATGTTCTCCATCTAATAACTGGGCAATCTCTTTTTCACTAAAGGGTAGTTGTACTTTTTTACTTTCTTTAAGAGGCTTGTGTTTACGAAGAGGATTTGATTTTCTATCTCCTACTCGCATCAAAAAATTATAATACGAACGCAAAACCGAAATTTTTCGATTTATCGTTCGGTTGGTCTTCCCCTCTTGAACTAATTCTACAATCCATGAACGAATTAGAGGATAGTCTACTTGCGCAATATCATCAAGGTCATGTTCGGTAGAGCAATACGTTAAAAAACGGTTCAAGTCATTTTTGTAGGCAGTAAGCGTGTGTTGAGCATACTTTTTCTCTTTTTCAACATAAGCAAGAAACGCAGGAATGGCCATAAAAAAAACGTTGTGATTAAAGATAAAACTTTCACCACAACGTTAAAATAAATTAACACAAACTTACTACTGCATTTCTGCGTCGCGTAGCTTTTGAATGTATTGTGCTTTTTGGATTTTTGCTCTGTTCTTGACAGAAGGCTTTAAAAATTGTTTGCGTGCACGTAATTGACGCATTCCGCCTGTTTTGTCGAATTTTCTTTTAAAACGCTTTAGCGCTCTATCGATGTTTTCGCCTTCTTTTATTGGTATTATTAACATAAAACGTAACCTCCTCTCTTTTAAAATGTGTGCAAATATAATGGCTTTAACTTAAACCTGCACTACCTTTTCTTATTTCTTTAATAGATCTCTTGAAATAACTAATTTTTGAATCTCTGTCGTCCCTTCACCTATGGTGCATAATTTAGCGTCTCGATAAAACTTTTCCACAGGGAAATCTTTTGTAAAACCGTAACCACCGTGAATTTGAACCGCCTCATTGGCAATTTTGACACAGGCTTCTGAGGCATACATTTTTGCCATGGCACCAATTTTAGTTACATTTTTGCCTTGCATTTTATCACTTGCCGCTTTATGCAATAAAAGTTCAGAAGCTTCAATCTCTGTCGCCATATCGGCTAATTTAAATGCAACTGATTGAAATTTACTAATGGCTTGGCCAAATTGATGACGCTCTTTTGAATACTTCAAGGAGGCTTCATATGCCCCTTTTGCTATACCAAGAGAAAGCGCCCCAATGGAAATACGTCCTCCATCAAGAATTTTCATCGATTGAATAAATCCTTCTCCTATTTCTCCTAATCTATTTTCATCGGGAATACGACAGTTGTCAAATACCATTTCGGCTGTTTCTGATGCGCGCATTCCTAATTTGTTTTCTTTTTTCCCAGCGGTAAAACCTGGTGTTCCTCTTTCCACCACAAAAGCGGTCATCCCGTGGTTATCTCCTTTTTCACCGTTCCGTGCAATAACTACAGCGATGTCTCCACTCTGCCCGTGAGTGATAAAGTTTTTGGTACCATTCAATACCCATTCATCTCCTTCTTGTCGAGCGGTAGTACTCATTCCTTTTGCGTCAGAACCGGTATTGTGTTCTGTCAAACCCCAGGCACCAATATGTTCTCCTGTGGTTAATTTGGGCAACCATTTGCAACGTTGCGCTTCATTCCCAAATAAATAAATGTGATTCGTACACAACGAATTGTGAGCTGCTACAGATAATCCCACAGAAGGATCAACCTTTGATATTTCTTCGATAATCGCGATGTACTCGTGATAACTCATGCCAGAACCACCATACTCTGTAGGAATAATAATGCCTAAAAAACCTAGCTCCCCTGCTGTGCGCATTGCTTCAATAGGGAAGTATTGGGCTTCGTCCCATTGCATGGTGTAAGGGCGCAAATACTTTTCTGCATATTCTTTTGCAGCATCAGCGACCAATTTTAAGGATTCAGTTTCGTGCATAGAAACCACTGTTGGTGTATCCATCATAGCTTTTTAAAACAAATATAAGGCTAATCTTTTAATTTTTAAGCTATCAAAACCTTTGATTGAATGTAAATTAGCGAGACGAATTTCTCCCATTTCGGTCCTTAATCGAAGAACCTTTCGCGCCTCCTGGTAGGACAAATAAGGGAGTTTCGCTAAAGTATCTAAACTTGCTTCTTGCAAACTAATTTTAGCATAAGAAGGTAATGTAATGATGCTACAACGCAATTGTAAACGCTCAACTACTTGAGGAGAGAGTCCATAAACTTCTTCTAATTGTTCTTCTTTGGCAAAGCCTCGCAGACGTTTTCGATACCGAAGAATACGCGCACTTAATACTTCCCCAATTCCATTTATCTGCTGTAACTGTTCTACTGTAGCGCGATTTAAATCGATGGGTGGCAAGGAAGTTTTGACTTGAGAAGGGAATGCCTTTTGAGAAGAAGACGGAAATTTAAAGTAAGGCGCATAGGTGGTGATCCATTGCGTGTCAACCTGAGTGATGCGTTGAAAATCTCGAATAGAATTCACCCATTTCCCTTTGGCACGGTGGGCCTGTAAACGATCAATTTCTACAGGGCTTAAGCCCAAAAAGTAGCCCCGTTGATCACTGATAAAATTAGGATTAAAGGGATAAATTGTTCGGGAGTTTTCTCGCGTCTTTAAGGAGTCAATGTGCCGTTGTAAAACACTGTCAAGTGCAAAAAAGTTCTCTCCTCTATACTGTCTCGTAGAACGACGATAGAAAAGACTTACTGCCATTAAAAAAAGCACAAAAAAAACCGCTACCGTCTTTCGTTTAACCGAAAAACCTGTAGCGGTCTTCAATGGCATGATATTTTATTTTACTGTTTTGATCGCATCTAAGTAGCGGTTTAATTCTTCTTTCACCTTTGGGAACAAGAAGAACAAGCCTATCATGTTCGGGAACACTAAGGCAAGGATCATGGCGTCAGAGAAGGTCCATACGGCAGACATATCTCCCGCTGCACCTATAACGATAAAGAGTAAAAACAATACCTTATAGGTTAAATCAGAAATTTTACTCTTTCCAAAAACATACATCCAAGATTGTAATCCGTAATACGACCAAGAAATCATCGTAGATATCGCAAATAATACTACGGCAATGGTTAAAAATGGCCCAGAAAAAGAAATGTACTTTGAGAAAGCTGCTGCAGTTATTGCAACTCCTTCTACTTGTTGACCAGCAATGGTAACAATTCCACCTTCTCCACCGTATTGGAATACCGTATTATCTCCGTTAAAAATAATGATGACTAAAGCGGTCATGGTACAAATTACTACGGTATCAATAAAAGGCTCTAATAAGGCGACTAAGCCTTCGGATGCGGCATATTTTGTTTTGACAGCAGAGTGCGCAATTGAGGCAGACCCCGCTCCAGCTTCATTGGAAAAGGCGGCTCGCCTAAAACCAGTAATTAAGACGCCTAAAAATCCTCCTAGACCTGCTTCTGGACTAAATGCTTGCGTAAAAATCATCCCAAAAGCATCGTCCACAAAAGTGATGTTTGTAATGATAATATATATACAGGCAAGGATATACATCAGTGCCATTAATGGAACCACTTTCTCGGTAACTTGAGCAATTCGCTTTATCCCTCCGATAATGATAATACCTACCAATACCATCATGATTAATCCTATGATTGTTCTAGCGCTACCTCCTGTCATTCCAAAAGAATCTACTAGTTGCATGGCGGCTTGGTTCGATTGTGCAGCGTTTCCACCTCCAAAAGAAGCTCCAATACATAGGACAGCAAATATTATTGCCAGGGTTTTCCCTAAACGGCCAAATCCTTTTTCTTCTAATCCTTTTGTTAAGTAATACATCGGGCCCCCGTAAACAGTCCCATCTTCCCCTACATCACGGTATTTTACCCCAAGGGTACATTCGACAAATTTTGTTGACATTCCTATAAGCCCACAAAGTATCATCCAAAACGTTGCTCCTGGTCCACCGATAGCAATGGCTAAGGCTACCCCTGCGATATTTCCATTACCCACTGTTCCAGAAACAGCAGTTGCTAGAGCTTGAAAGTGACTTACCTCTCCTTCTTCTCCATCGCTTCCGTGATCATCTATTTCGTCATATTTCCCTCGAACAGTATTGATCGCTGTAGGGAATCGTTTAACATTGATGAACCCAAAATAGATGGTAAAAAATAACGCTCCTCCCACTAACAAAAAGATGATCGTGGGGATATCTGTTCCAGGAAAATTGTGAAGTACTACAGCGCCCCACCAGTTTGCGATGGGTGTAAACGCTTCATTGATACGATCATCTAATCCTTGCTCTTGCGCAAATAAAGGCGCTGAAAATAAAACAAAAAGGATTGATAAAAATCGTTTGAATGTTAATTGCATTTGGTTGTTGTTATGTTATAGATTTCGAATATCCTAAAATAATCGCTAATAACAAATTCTCGCCTACATTGATTTCTTATAAATCAAAGACTGAAGTTCGCTTTGTGTAGATTAAATCTTTGAGTTTTAACCAAAAAGCCAAGGTTAAATAAATAATAAACCCCCCCACCAAAGTAGCAAAGGAAGCATAAATAAAAAACAAACGCACGCTTTTCACCTTCATTCCCAATGCCTCTGCAAGCCGGGTGGAAACGGCAAATCCATGTTTTTCAAACCAGTGGCGAAAGTTTCTTGTCATTGTTTAGCTGTGGGATGTAATAAATAAACTCCCACGGGGCAAAGTAAACATTTTTTTAAGGAACAATGGGCTTTTTTTAATTGAAGAAGCGCCTGGGTATCTAAAGCAGAAGTTACTTCTACCTCCAGTGCATGAAAGCTTTGCACAACAGTATTTTTTTCAGGTTTAATGGACTGCATCAAATGAATCACCTTATCCGATGGATCCCATCCCTTTGCCTTTTGAAAGCAAAAGTAAAGTGGGATAAAGGTATTAATGGTTAACAGGTCAATGAATGAACTCGTTAAACTCTTTCTGCTTTTTTTTGCGCTTCGATCAAAGGTATAATGGGTCTCCCAAAAGGGAGATACACCACTGCTTTTCATCCATTGGGTAGAAAGTTGATCCCCTTGAAAAATCCTACTAAACACACTGGTCGTATTTGCATAGAGTTGAGCGAGTTGAACAAGACGAATCGTAGGAAAATTATACGGCCGAAGCCGTTTAAAACGCATGGACTGACCCTGATGTTGTGGTAAAGAAAATTTACGCTGTATAAAGAGAAATTCCTTCCATAAATCCCTTACATAAATCAACGCATGATCGGCTTTAAGTAAACCTGCTTGACCTAAAAATAAAGCCTCTAACGAGAAGGCACTTTGTTGAAGTTTTCGAATGATTTTAAACGGAATACTTTTGGCGATAGCCATAAAGGATGCACCATTTACATTTAAGCCAAAGTTTTGCGCTAACAACATGAATAAGACTGCTTCCCAATCGTTTTTCTCTTCCTTTAATAATTGTTGAATCCCTTTTGATTTCTCCTCTAAACGCTCGATGTAAAGACGTTGTTTCCACAGGGTAAAAAGTGAGGTAGGAAAAGTATGAATGTTTTTTTCGCAAGGAATAAAATTAGCGGGTGAGAGCAAACGCTGTTCAAACTGCTTTATCAAAGTTGGAGAAACAATGGTGTTAAGCACTAAAGTGGGTAATGACCGTCCATCTTCAAGACAAACCTCAACATCATCTTCCCAAACGACATGCAGAATAACATTATCATAGGCTGGATCGCGATGGTGTTGATGGCGGTACCAATCAGAAGATTTTAAGTGAAGCTCTATTGATCCCGCCCATTTCAATGACCCAATAACAACCTGTGCGTTCAAAAAATCTGGTCCGTCATGCTGATTGGGGAAGCCCACAACAGTCACGTGCAAGGGTTCTCCTTGAACGGTTTTAAGCCGGTGGTGTAGAAATTTCTGAAACTTCCACACATAATGTAGGAAGTCCTCTTTCATCGATTTGGGGAGGTGAGATTACTTGACGACTTCTCCAGTCCAGGCTAATATTCCACCTTTTAGGTTATATGTTGCTGCCACGCCTAATTGATCGAGTAATTGACAGGCTTGTGCACTTCGTGCACCAGAACGACAATAAATAAAATAATGTTTTTCCTTGTCTAAGGCTTGTGCAGCATCCATAAAATGTTGTGGCTGACGAATATCGATTAACTGAGCTTCAACTAAATGTTTATCGTCAAATTCCTCTTGGGTGCGAACATCTAATAAAACTGCATTTGCATTTGCTAATCGTTGTTCATTCCATTCTTCTTGGTGTAATTCTGTCATGGTATAATTTTTAACCAAAGGTAATTTGAAATGTTTTTCCAACAAATACTTTTTCATCCAAAACGTTGTGTTTCCTTTTTTTCTATATATTTGTACATACAACTATTGTAATGACAAGCGATATAATAAACAGAGAAATTGTTGTGGGGCTGTTACGGCTGGGGAATAAACTCAATGAGGAGTTAAATACCCTGACAAAACAGTTCGGTATCTCGTTACCTCAATTTAATGTCTTGCGTATCTTGAGGGGACAAAAAGGAAAACCTGCAAATCTATCCACACTCAATCAACACATGATTCATAAAATGAGTAATACCACTCGACTGGTGGATAAACTCATTGAAAAAGAATTAGTCAAACGGTGTGTGTGTGAAAACAACCGTAGAAAGGTAGAAATCACCATCACAACAGCGGGCCTAGGATTACTTGCACAACTCGACAATCAATTGATAGAAAAAGAAAGTCAATTGGTCAACACAATCAAACCCACAGAAAAAGAAGAATTAATTGCCCTTATTTCAAAACTTCAATAAAACAACCTACAATTCAATTTTTAACCTTTTAATTTAAATTCTATGAAAAAAACAATTTTATCCATCACCCTAGGTGCCGCCTTTTTATTAGGGCTTAACAGTCTTACAGCACAAGAAAAAAACATTGATACCGCAGCAAGTAACATCCACTGGCTAGGGAAAAAAGTTACCGGTCAACACGAAGGAAATATCTCGCTTAAATCAGGTAACATTACATTAACCGAAGGTACTGTAACAGGAGGTAATTTTGTGGTGGACATGACTTCAATGACTTGTACCGATTTACAAGGGGGGTCTGCTGGAAAACTAATCGGACACTTAAAGTCGGATGATTTCTTTGGAGTAGAAAATCATCCAGAGGCTACACTTGTTTTTACAAAGGTTGAAGCCAAAGGAAATGGTCTATATGCTGTAACAGGGGATTTTACCATTAAAGGAATTACAAAGGCAGCTAATTTTGACTTAACCGTAACAGGGGATAGTGCAACTGCTAAAGTAATCATCGATCGCTCAAAGCACGATATTCGTTACGGTTCTAATTCCTTTTTTGACAATTTAGGAAACAAAGCCATTTACAACGATTTTGAATTAGACGTAACCTTAAAAATGTAATGATGCCAAATCGACCTAAATGCGGTTGTGGTAATACACAGAATCCTGAAGGGTTTTGTGATGGATCACACAACAACAAATAATTTCTCTTTTCTATTGCAACACATTAATTTTTTAAATTATATTTGAGGTAATGAAAACGAGAAACAACAGCACAAATTGGTGGAGCGAATAAAGCACTTTTATTCGTGAAACACGCTGTATCATTATACCAAAGGCTTGTCATCACGACAAGCCTTTTTTAATTTTGTACCCTATGAAAAAATTCGTCCTTAAAACGAAACATAAAAAAATACTAGCCGATACACTCACCCCTGTGAGCGCTTATCTTAAAGTGCGTGATATTTATCCACATTCTCTTCTACTTGAAAGCAGTGATTATCATGCAAATAACAATGATTTTTCCTACATCTGCTGTAATCCCATCGCTTCAATTGAATTAAAAAATGGGGTCTTATCTACAACCTATCCCGACGGTAGTAATCATGTTGAACCAGCCGATGCCTCGATGGATATCCCCGAACGCATTCATCAGTTTTCACAGCAATTTGACAGTGAACGCTTTCCGTTTAAGTTTATTAGCAATGGTATTTTTGGCTACATCGCACATGATGCTGTGGATCGTTTTGAAAACATTTCCCTTCATAAAACAAAAGAAGGACATGACATCCCAGACATTTACTATGCCGTTTATCAAAACATCATTGCCATTAGTCTTTTTAATCACGAGGCACATCTATTTTCACACGTCTATGAGGGGGATCATAACCTCAATGAAATTGAAATTTTGCTCAACGCAAAAAACAACAGTCATTTTACCTTTGAAAAGGTTGGTGAAAAAAGCTCTAACCTCACCGATGAGCAATTCTTGGATTTTGTCCAAAAAGGGAAAGAACACTGCTACAGAGGAGACGTGTTTCAACTCGTACTCTCCCGTCGATTTGCACAAGAGTTTAAAGGGGATGAATTCAATGTGTATCGCACCCTACGTTCGATCAATCCCTCACCCTACTTATTTTTCTTTGATTATGGCAACTTTAAAATCTTTGGTAGTTCTCCCGAAGCACAACTGATTGTACAAAACGGAAAAGCCGAAATTCATCCCATTGCAGGAACTTTTCGCCGAACAGGTAATGATGAAAAAGACGCAATCGCAGCAGGAGAGTTAGCAAAAGACCCAAAAGAAAATAGCGAGCACGTCATGCTCGTGGATTTGGCGCGAAATGATTTAAGCAGAAATGGCTCTGAAGTCATCGTCGAAAAAAACAGGGAAATTCAATTTTACTCTCACGTCATTCACCTGGTTTCAAAAGTAACCTGTACCATGAAGAAAGCAGCAAAAACCTTTCGTGTAGTGGCCGATACCTTCCCTGCGGGTACCCTTAGTGGTGCACCTAAACACAAAGCACTTCAATTAATCGATCGTTATGAAACAACACGTCGCAATGTGTATGGAGGCGCAATAGGCTATATGGATTTCCACGGGAATTTTAATCATGCCATCATCATTCGATCCTTTTTAAGTAAAAATCACCACTTGTATTATCAAGCGGGAGCTGGCATTGTAGCCGATTCTGTTCCAGAAAGTGAACTCCAAGAAGTATATAACAAATTAGGTGCGTTAGATAAAGCCTTAACCCTTGCAGAAGACATATAGCTATGAAAAAAGTTTTTGTTATTGATAATTACGATTCCTTCACTTATAATTTAGTGCACTACCTCGAAGAGTTAGGGTGTGCAGTAACGGTGAAGCGAAACGATCAATTTGATTTGGAAGAATTAGAAGACTATCCTTTATTACTGCTCTCACCAGGACCCGGAATTCCAGATGAGTCTGGTTTACTTAAAGCAGCTATTGAACGCTATGCTCCAACAAAAAAGATCCTTGGGATATGCCTGGGACAGCAGGCCATAGGAGAGGTCTTTGGCGCTAGCCTTGTAAACCTTGATAAGGTGTACCATGGAATTGCAACTCCGGTCAATATCATCGAAAATGACGTTCTTTTTAACGACCTCCCAGACCGTTTTGAAATAGGTCGCTATCATTCCTGGGTTGTTGCAACTCCTTTACCCGATTCTTTAATCGCCACATCGGTGGATGAAGAAGGGCAATTGATGTCCTTGCGCCATGCTACTTATGATGTACGTGCGGTGCAATACCATCCTGAATCGGTGCTCACCCCACACGGAAAAAAAATATTAGATAACTGGATTAATAGTTAAGCATGAAAGCGATTTTAAATAGACTTATTCAACACCAGCAACTCAGTAAAGAAGAGGCACGCCAAATGATCATCAACATTGCTGATGGTCAATACAACACCGCTCAAATAGCTTCTTTTCTCACCGTTTATATGATGCGTAGTATCAGCCTTGAAGAACTTGAGGGTTTTCGCGCGGCATTATTGGAACTATGTATCTCTGTTGACCTCAGCGAATTTGAAACCATCGATTTATGTGGGACAGGAGGAGATGGAAAAGACACCTTCAATATTTCTACACTTTCTTCTTTTGTCACTGCAGGTGCAGGGGTAAACGTCTCAAAACACGGAAATTATGGCGTCTCTTCTGGCTGTGGATCAAGTAACGTTTTAGAAGCATTAGGGATAAAATTTTCCAATGATCAAGACTTTTTAAAACGTTGTGTTGAAGAAGCAGGGATTTGTATTTTACACGCACCGCTATTCCATCCTGCCATGAAAAATGTGGCGCCTGTTCGAAGAGAATTAGGGGTGAAAACGTTTTTCAACATGCTGGGACCACTTGTTAATCCAGCCTTTCCAAAACATCAATTAACAGGTGTTTTCAACCTTGAACTAGGGCGACTTTACCATTATTTGTTTCAAAACACTAGCACTAATTTCACCATTCTTTATGCCCTCGACGGATATGACGAAATTTCCTTAACGGGGCCCACAAAAGCCTTTAGCCGAAATAGTGAACGTGTATTAACTCCACAAGATTTTGGGATGTTACCATTGGAAGCTACAGCAATTGCTGGCGGTGACAGTGTCGCCTCATCGGCCAAAATTTTCATGGAAGTACTACATAACAAAGGAACAGCAGCGCAGCAAAATGTCGTTTGTGCAAATGCAGGAATGGCCATTGCAACTGCACTGGAGCTCTCGCCCATTGAAGGGGTAGAAAAAGCAAAAGAGTCGCTGCTTTCTGGAAATGCCTTAGCCGCCTTCAACAAACTTCAAAACCTAAGTAAAGCATGAGTATCCTAGACCGTATTGTCGCCGATAAAAAAAAGGAAGTCGCTTTGCGCAAGCAACTCTTTCCATCCAGCTACTGGGAAGCCTCTCCCCTTTTTGATCGCCCTGCAAACTCCCTTGCACAACAATTACGCAAGAGTTCTTCTGGAATTATCGCAGAACATAAACGCCGTTCTCCTTCTAAGCAAAACATCAACAGCTCTCTATCGGTTGATGATGTTGCCAAAGGGTACGAAGACGCTGGTGTTTGCGGTATGTCGGTATTGACCGATGGAAAGTATTTTGGTGGAGCATTAGAAGACCTCAATATCGCTCGCGCCGTTACAAAGTTTCCACTTTTACGAAAAGAATTTATCGTAGATGAGTACCAACTAATTGAAGCAAAAGCGCACGGAGCAGATGTCATCCTTTTGATTGCAGCAGTTTTAAGTCGTGCTGAAATTCAACAATTGTCCACTAGTGCAAAAAGTCTTGGATTAGACGTACTCCTTGAAGTTCACAACCAGGAAGAACTAGAAAAATCCATTATGCCTACGCTAGATATGTTGGGGGTAAATAATCGCAACTTAAAGACCTTTGAGGTTTCGCTAGACACTAGCCGTGAACTCGCCCAATACATTCCAGGAGACTTTGTCAAAGTCTCAGAAAGTGGAATCAGTGATGTCAATGCAATCAAAGACCTTATGCGTTTTGACTACAAAGGCTTTTTAGTGGGAGAAAACTTTATGAAAACGAATGATCCTGGAGCAGCAGCAAAAAAATTCATTCAAACACTCGAAGCATGAAATTAAAAGTTTGTGGCATGCGAGAACCCGATAATATTGCAGCACTTAGTGCATTGCAACCCGACTATATGGGCTTTATCTTTTGGGCACCATCCAGCCGTTATGTCAATGAGGTGACTCCACGTCTCGACTCCTCCATTAAAAAGACAGGGGTTTTTGTTGACGCATCCATTGATTATATTCAAACTACCGTTGAAATGCATCAATTGCAAGCCGTTCAATTGCATGGGGAAGAAACCCCTAATTATTGCAAATTGATACAAGGCTTTGGGGTGGAGGTAATCAAGGCCTTTTCAATTAAAGATAGCTTTGATTTTTCTGTTTTAAATCCTTACGAAAAGTGTTGTGACTATTATTTATTTGACACAAAAGGACCTTTACCCGGTGGAAATGGTTATGCCTTTGATTGGAGTATTTTAAAAAACTATTCCTCTCAAAAACCCTTTTTTCTAAGTGGAGGAATTGGTCCAAATGACTGTAGCCAAATCCACGCCTTATTAAAAACCGATTTACCCCTCTATGCTATTGATGTAAATAGTAAATTTGAAGCCGCTCCCGGACGTAAAGAAATTGAGACCATAACACAATTTAAAAAAGAATTGTATGAACTATAATGTAGATGAAAAAGGATATTACGGCGACTTTGGTGGCGCCTTCATTCCCGAAATGTTGTATCCTAATGTAGCCGAATTACGAGAAAATTATCGCAAAATCACGGCAGAACCCAGCTTTAAAAAAGAATTTGATGATTTACTCAAGGCCTATGTGGGACGACCTACTCCTTTGTATTTCGCCAAGCGTTTATCTGAACGCTATAACACAAAAATCTATTTAAAACGTGAGGATTTATGTCATACTGGAGCACATAAAGTAAATAATACCATTGGACAAATCCTATTGGCCAAACGCTTAGGGAAAAACCGCATTATTGCCGAGACCGGAGCAGGACAACACGGGGTAGCAACCGCTACAGTATGTGCCTTGATGGGCATTGAGTGCATTGTTTACATGGGAGAATTAGACATTCAACGTCAAGCACCCAATGTAGCCCGTATGAAAATGCTAGGTGCCGAGGTTCGTGCGGCTCAATCGGGAAGTAAAACCTTGAAAGACGCCACAAATGAAGCCATTCGTGACTGGATTAATAATCCAGTCGATACGCACTACATCATTGGCTCGGTGGTGGGACCACATCCCTACCCTGACATGGTGGCTCGTTTTCAAGCAGTTATTAGCGAAGAAACGAAATGGCAATTACAAGAATTAGAAGGACGTGACTACCCCGATCACGTTATTGCTTGTGTGGGAGGTGGAAGCAATGCCGCTGGACTATACTACCACTACCTCAACGATAAACGCGTTAATATCATCGCAGTTGAAGCAGCAGGAAAAGGGATTGATACAGGAGAAAGTGCCGCTACCTCTGCACTAGGAAAAGAAGGTATCATTCATGGAAGTAAGACGCTTTTGATGCAAACACCAGACGGACAAATTACCGAGCCTTATTCTATTTCGGCTGGTCTAGATTATCCGGGTGTAGGACCCATGCACGCGCATTTATTTCGTTCAAAACGAGCCGAATTTATTTCCATTCCAGACCAAGAGGCCATGGACTGGGGATTGACCCTTTCACAAATGGAAGGCATCATTCCGGCCATTGAAACAGCACATGCCTTTGCTGCACTGGATGTACGTAAATTTGGACCAGAAGAAGTTGTCGTATTTAATTGCTCAGGTCGTGGAGACAAAGACTTGGCCACTTACATTGATTATTTTAAGCTATAATGAATCGAATTGATCAAAAATTTCAAGAGGACAAAAAACTATTGTCCATCTATTTTTCGGCAGGTCATCCCAACCTAGAGGATACTGTACCTATTTTAAAAAACCTTCAAGCTGCTGGAGTGGACATGGTCGAAATAGGCCTTCCTTTTTCTGATCCCTTAGCCGATGGTCCTACCATACAAGAAAGCTCCACTCAAGCGCTACGCAATGGTATGACCACAGAAAAATTGTTTTCACAATTAGAAAATATCCGGGAACACATCGATATTCCTTTGGTATTAATGGGCTACTTTAACCCCATGATGCAATATGGAATCGAACGCTTTTGCCAGCGGTGTGAAGCCATTGGGATCGACGGGCTTATCATCCCTGATCTACCGGTGGATGTTTATCACGAAAACTACAAAACATTGTTCGACCAGCATGGACTTTACAATATGTTCCTCATCACTCCACAAACCCCAGAAGAACGCATTCGCTACATTGACGAAGTTTCTAACGGTTTTATCTATATGGTGAGTAGTGCCAGTGTCACGGGAGCTAAAAGCACCTTTGGAAATACACAAACCGACTATTTCCAGCGCATTGCAGCGATGGAGCTTGACACACCTACCGTTGTAGGCTTTGGAATTAGTAATGCAGAAACCTATACGGCGGCAACTACGCATTCACGTGGAGCGATCATCGGTTCTGCCTTCATCAAATTCCTAGAAGAAAAAGGAGTAGCACAAATCGAGACTTTTGTCCGTTCAATCAGGGATTAAAGACTTTTTTATACTGCTCCACCCTAAAATCAAAGGTGGTGTAACGAGGGTTTTTGGCTTTATTGATTTTATAGTGTTCCATACTCCCTATGGCACGATTTGCCGTTCCAGAAGGTGCTGTTAAACTATGGGTTGTAATGGTTCTTCCAGCCCAAAAAAAGGAATGCTTTCGAGGAACCTCATCAGCAAGAATATTGAGATCAACCCCCTCTTTTTTTAGTAATTTCCTGAAAAAATATTCTGGGCCGTTTTTGCTGTTTCCGCCGGTGAAGATCAAGGTATTCACTTTTGGATGTTGCGAAAGAATCCCTAATAAATCCCTTAATTCAACATCTTTCATTCCAGCATCTGAAGCATCAACTTTTTCACGATAAGCCGCTCCAACGATATCACACACGCCAATTTGTTCACGGTGTAAAAAGGCTTTGCGTTGTTCAATGGCAAAGTGGGTGTTTTCATAGACTAAATCCAAGGCATAAATCTCATCCCATACCTTCCACAACAAACCGTTACTACTGCCATAGCAAAAATCAACATCCTGTTCGTTGAGGGCTCCTGTGGTAAAGCGCGGCGGCGGTAATGTTCCTACAATTAAGCGCGTCGTATTCGCTAAAATATAGGGAGGATAGGGATGGGTGTGATAGAACATTTGGCAAGTTGGTGAAAAACAATTAGTTTTAATTCAACCAAATCTACTACTTATGGGAAAAGGAGACAAAAAAACCCGACGCGGAAAAATCGTCAATAAAACCTTTGGGGTTAAACGTAAGACCAAACGCAACAAACGCAAAGAAAGAATGGCTAAGGCTAGCGGATAAAAACCGGCTGTTGCTCATTTTCGGTATGCTCTTCGCTGTAACGGTAACCATCCGTAGAAAATGCCTGAACATCATTCAAGGTTGTGGCACCGCTATCAATAACAAAACGCGCCATCATCCCTCGCGCCTTTTTTGCAAAGAAGGAAATCATTTTAAGTTGGCCGTTTTTAAAGTCTTTAAATTGTGGAGTTACTATAGGAGCATTGAGTGCTTTTGTATCAACGGCAGCGAAGTATTCGTTACTTGCAAGGTTGAGCAATAGTTCACCCTCTTCCATTTCCTCATTGAGGATTTGGGTGACCTTTTCTTTCCAAAAGGCAGGAAGGTTTTTCTTCACTCCTACTGGCATTTTTGTCCCCATTTCTAAGCGATAAGGCTGGATTAAATCCAAGGGGTTGAGCAATCCATAGAGTCCGGAAAGAATACGTAATTTTTCTTGCAGAAGAGGTAATTTATTTTGGTCTAAAGTATATACATCTAGACCCGTGTAAACGTCTCCGTCAAAAGCATAGACTGCAGGACGAGCATTCTCTGGGGTAAAAGGTAGATGAAAATCCTGGTTGCGTTGCCAGTTGAGTGCCGATAAATTCTCTGAAATCCCCATCAATTTCCCCAAAGCTTTTACAGACTTTTTTTTCAACAGCTTGTTGATGCGTTCTGCCTCGGGTAAAAAACGTGCCGCACTATAAGAAGTTGTGGGAAGTTCTGTTTCAAAATTGAGGGACTTAGCGGGAGAAATGATCATTTTCATCGGTCGTGCTTTTTATCAAAAATAAGCGGGATTTTTATTTTGCGCAACCTTGGGGCATTACAATCCTTGATAGATGAATTACAACTGCTTATGTTGCGCATAGTGACGCCATTTATCTAGCGCCAATGTCATATCTGCTGGAAGATCCGAATCAAAAGACATCCACTCCCCTGTTTTGGGGTGCTCAAAACCAAGGGTCTTTGCATGTAAAGCCTGGCGGGGAATGAGCTTAAAACAATTTTCCACGAATTGTTTGTATTTACTAAACGAGGTTCCTTTTAAAATCGCATCACCTCCATAGCGCTCATCATTGAATAAGGTATGCCCAATGTGTTTCATATGAGCACGGATTTGATGTGTTCGCCCTGTTTCTAATTGACATTCTACCAAGGTCACATAGCCCAGGCGTTCAACTACTTTATAATGGGTGATCGCTGGTTTGCCGGCCTCTCCTTCTGGGAAAACCATCATTTGCAAGCGATTTTTAGGATGACGACCGATGTTTCCTTCAATCGTTCCTTGATCTTCTTTGGGATTTCCCCATACTAAAGCCAGGTATTTTCGCTCTGAAGACTTATCAAAAAACTGTTTAGATAAATGAGTTAAGGCTTCTTCGGTCTTTGCAATCACTAGAAGCCCACTGGTATCCTTATCAATTCGATGTACCAAGCCTGGTCGTTCATCAGCATTATTGGGTAAATGATCAAAGTGATATAACAAGGCGTTAATCAGGGTCCCAGAATAATTGCCATGACCAGGATGAACGACCATACCCGCTGCCTTATTGATGACAATTACCGTATCGTCTTCATAAACAACATCAATGGGTAGATCTTCGGGGACAAGAAGGTTTTCGTAGGGTGGATGAGAAAATAAAACCCTAACAACGTCCCCGTTTTTCACTTTGTAATTTGATTTTACAGGAGTGTCATTGACAAAGATACTTCCTGCTTTAGCCGCGCGTTGAATTTTGTTTCGGGTGGCATTTTCAATGCGATTCATCAAGTATTTATCCACTCGCAAAGGCTCTTGCCCTTTATCGGCAGTAAAGGAAAAATGCTCGTGTAACCCCTCTTCGTTTAGCTCCTCAGTGCTAGTATTATCGTTTTCCATTCCCTAAAACTAAATCGATTTTTGATGTTTTGGGCAAGACCATTCCAGGTTCAATTTTTTCTCCTTCAAAGCGCATTTCAAGCACCATGTCTCTTCCGATATTGTCGCGATAGGTGATTTCACCTACACTAAACCCCACTGCTGTGAGACGAGTTTCGGCATTGCGTTTAGTGATTTGGATCACATTGGGTACACTTAATTTACGATAGCCCGAAGGATTAAGCGTAAAATAAATTTTTCGACCTCGCTTTACTTCAGATCCCGCTTTGGGACTTTGTTCAATAACGGCAAAAGGAGGATAACTAGGGTTAAACTTCGCTGAATCTAATACCTCATAACGCAATTCAAAGCGTTCTACGATAGCAGGAATCTCCTGTAACGAAAGGGTTTCAAAATCGGGAACTTCAATGTGTTCATTGTTTTGTGTTAATGCGTTAAGCCCATAAAAAACAACAACTAACACCAGACAAGTAGCAGCAAAAGCATAAACGATTTGCTTTAAAAAAATCTTACTCAATAGAAAACGTAAATAATTCATTCGCTTAATTGTTGTGTAAAGATAAGAAACCACAACCGATTGATGGCTGGAAAGAAGGCTGCTTTACAAAACGATTGTTATTTTTACGTCATGAAAAAAATCATCGGTGTGGCCAGTGGAGGCTATACATCAGAACGTGCGATTTCGAAAAAAAGCGGACAAGTTGTTTTTGAGGCCATTAAAGCAGAAGCAATCGATTGTTTCCAAATTGATATTGGATTAGATCACTGGGAGGTTATCGATGAAGAAGGAACCACCTACCCACTTCACAAAAATGATTTTAGTTTTGAAAAAGAAGGAAAACAACTTCAATTTGATTGCGTTGTTAACATGATTCACGGTGCCCCCGGAGAAAATGGAGAACTCGCCCAATACCTTGAAGAGCGCAACATCGCTCATACCAGCTGTGATGCAAAAATGGCTGAAATCACCTATGACAAGCGAGCCTGTCTTGTCCTGGCAAATGAACATGGCTTCCCTTCGGCAAAACGCATTCACCTGAACAAAGAAGATGCTTTTAACCCAGCGAGAATTGAAGCCGAAGTGGGCTATCCCTGTTTTGTCAAAGCCAATCGTGCTGGAAGTAGTTTTGGGGTGTATAAAGTGAATACTCCACAAGAACTTCCCGCTGCACTTGAAGGTGCCTTTCAAGAAGACGAACAACTTTTAATTGAGGCTGCACTTGAAGGACGTGAAATAACCGTGGGGGTACTAGAGTGGAAAGGAGAGGTAAAGGTATTACCTATCACAGAAATCATTAGCGAGAATGACTTTTTTGATTATGAAGCAAAATATGAAGGAAAGTCGCAAGAAATCACTCCTGCTAAGCTTCCACTGGAGTGGGAAGAAAAAGCCATAAAAATGGCGAAAAAACTTTATACCACCCTTGGACTAACAGGCATTACTCGTTCAGAATTTATTTTTGAGAATGGTGTTCCTCATTTACTCGAGATCAATACTATTCCTGGGATGACCCTTCAAAGTATTATTCCACAACAAGCCGAAGCTGCTGGTATTTCGTTAACACAACTAATTATGGGAGTCATTGAAACGAGCTTAGCAAAAAAAGCCTAAATTTATCCTATGAGACGTGCAATTTTTCCTGGCTCTTTTGACCCCATTACCCTGGGGCATGTTGATATTATTCGACGTTCTCTTCCACTATTTGATGAAGTAATCATCGCCATAGGGGTGAATTCAACAAAGAAATACATGTTTTCTCTGGAAGAACGCAAAGCTTTTATTGCCGCAACTTTTGCCGAAGAAGCAAAAGTAAAAGTGGACACTTATGAAGGTTTAACCGTGGACTACTGTCGCAAAGTAAAGGCGGATTTTATCGTCCGGGGTTTACGCAATCCTGCAGATTTTGAATTTGAAAAAACCATCACTCAGGTCAACCGCCGTCTCTCTAAAATTGAGACTGTTTTTTTATTAACCTCGGCCGATACTTCGTTTATTAGCAGCAGTATCGTTAGAGAAGTCATCCATTTTGGTGGAGATTATTCTTCAATGGTACCAAAGGCAGTTCGCCTATAGCTTAGATTTCTCCCACAAGAGACGAATATTGGCATAGGCATTTTCAAACAATGCTGGCACCTCATGTTTATCTACCCATACTGCTTTTTGAATTCCCTCTTCTAATTGCGGTGAGAGAGCAGCTGTAAAATCAGTTTCCATGGCATACCAAAACGTTTTTTTTAAGCGATACTTCCCGTTTCGATGAAACATATGCAATGTGGTAATTAAAGGTCGTTTAATAACAAGGTCTTGCACTCCAGTTTCTTCTTCTACCTCGCGTATTGCAGCTTTTTGCACCGACTCGCCTTCTTCAATTCTACCTTTTGGAATATCCCATTTATTATTGCGGTATATGAATAAAAACTTTTTACTCTCACGCTGTTGCACCACACCCCCTGCAGCCTCAATAACTTTAAACAAGGCATAAAAAAGCTGCCACATTTTTTCTTCTTTTGGGTGATAGAGATACAATTGCTTGACTTTCTTTGATTTCAAAGCAGCAACAATACTTTTTTTATGGGCAAACTTTAAAAAAAAGACAGGAGTATCCAGTGTTTGTTCAACAAAAGAAGTGGTTAAAATGATGGGCTTTTGATTGAAAAATACTTTATACATTTGCGTATGATTTATAGTGAACAAACAGCAGCTAAAACAGCGCAGCTCCTCTTGCAAATTAATGCAATTAAATTGAATCCTGAAAACCCATTTACCTGGGCCAGTGGATGGAAATCCCCTATCTATTGTGATAATCGTCTAGCACTTTCGTATCCCGAGGTACGTGATTATCTAGCAGATACAATCGCACAACAGGTCCAGCAACTTTATGGCAAAGACATCACCATAGCTGGTGTGGCTACTGGAGCCATTGGAATTGGGATGCTTGTCGCTCAAAAATTAGAGCTTCCGTTCATCTATGTTCGACCAGAGCCTAAAAAACATGGCCGGCAAAATCAAATTGAAGGACATGCCCCAAAAGGAAAACCCATTGTGGTAATCGAAGACCTAATCAGCACTGGAAAAAGTAGCCTAAATGCAGTGAAAGCTATTAAGGTTCAAGGCTATGAAGTTTTAGGAATGTTAGCTTTATTCTCTTATGGATTTGCTATCGCAGAAGAAAATTTTGCAGCAGAAAAACTTTCGTTGCACACCTTGAGCAATTACGATCATTTGTTACGCTTTGCAAACAATGAAAAAGCCATTACAAACGAACAATTAGCTACCTTGTCACAATGGAGAAAGAACCCCGCTAGCTGGACGCCTTAGTAAACCCATTCAATGCCTTTGTTTTGAAAATAAAGTTCTTTTTGATCTTCCGTTTTTAAAATCAATTCTCCCTGCTCGTTTACACTTTGCACACTAGCAATAAAAGATTTGCCTTCTTTGATAAAAGTACGCTGTTGATGTAAACCAAAAAGAGCTGCATTAAAGGCTGCAAAACTCTCCTTTGGGGTCATTTGACTAGAAAAATACTTTGCTAGGTGATGAAGAAGTGTGTGTATGACTTCTTCAAGATCAAAGATTCTACCACTAGACAAACGCATCGAGCTCGCCTGTGCTAAATTGGGGAAATTGATTTGATTAACATTTAATCCTATTCCCACTATACTTCCAGCATGTTTACTACCGCGATAGATGTTTTCGATTAAAATACCACATATCTTTTTATTCTCTGACATAATGTCGTTAGGCCATTTTATACTGACAGCGGGAATACCAAAAGAATTTAAGGCTGACTTAAGTGCGAGAGCAACCCAGCAATTCAAGACAAAAACAGTGGAAAGAGACAAGTTATCTGCGTTTAAAAAAAAGGAGAAAGTGAGGTTCTTCTTTGGCTCAGAGAGCCATTGACGATCACTTTGTCCCTTCCCTTTCACTTGGTCGAATGCCCACAAGAGATCGCCATGTAATAACTCCCCTTGATGATACTGCTTTTTTAGCGCTTCATTCGTCGAGTCAATGGCATCAATTTTGTTAATTTTGAAATATGACATTTGTTACCGTATTGTCGCCAAGAAAGTAATAAATTTGTGAAAACGAAAAACATTAATGACAAAAACTTCGAATGCCGCTGATAACCTTATCGCACAAATCATTTTGGGCGTAGAAGAAGTAAAAGGACTGGACATCAAATTACTCGATCTTAGATCACTGGACAACACTGTATGTGATTACTTTGTGGTGTGTTCTGGAACTTCAAACACCCATGTTTCTGCCATTGTACAATCCATCCAAAAAATTGTTAGCAAAGCATTAAAAGAAAAACCCTATCACACCGAGGGGTTAGAAAATGCCGAATGGGTCTTAATGGATTACATCAACGTAGTGGTACATGTGTTTCAAAAACCCACCCGTGAATTCTACAACATTGAAGAATTATGGGGGGATGCCGAAACAACACCCATTGCCTCTAATTATTAAAAAATGACGAAAAAGAAAAAACAAAATACCCCAAAAATCAATCCTTACTGGCTTTATGGAATGGTAATTCTCCTTTTATTAAGCTTAAGCTTTTTTGGAGATGGGAGCCTTCAGTCCTCAGGTAAAACAAACACCTCTGCATTTGAGCGTTACCTCAACAATGGAGATGTTGAACGCGTTGTTATTCAAAACGAAAAAACTGCGCGAATTTACTTAAAAGCCACTGCTCTAGAAAAAGCAGATCACCAGGCGTTGAAAAAAGAAAACTTCCTGGGCCAGGTAAATGTTCAAGGCCCACACTACGCTTTTGAGTTTGGGGACCTTAAATTATTCCAAGAAAAACTGGAGCGCGCAAAAGCAAAGAACATTGAATTTAGTTATGAGTTCATCACGGTAGAGAACAAGTTTTTTGATGTTATTTTAAGTTTTCTTCCCATCATTATCATTGTGGCGGTATGGATTTTTATCATGCGACGCATGTCGGGCAATGCAGGAGGTGGTGCTGGAGGTCAAATTTTCAACATAGGAAAATCCAAAGCAAAACTCTTTGATGAAAAAACCGACATCAAAGTTACATTTAAAGATGTTGCAGGACTTGAAGGAGCAAAAGAAGAAGTTCAAGAAATCGTTGATTTCCTTAAGAACCCACAAAAATACACTGTCCTTGGAGGGAAAATCCCAAAGGGAGCACTACTGGTAGGGCAACCAGGAACTGGGAAAACCCTTTTAGCAAAAGCTGTTGCTGGTGAAGCTAAAGTTCCTTTTTTCTCCTTGTCTGGATCGGACTTTGTGGAAATGTTTGTGGGAGTGGGTGCGTCGAGAGTACGCGACTTATTCAAACAAGCAAAAGACAAATCTCCAGCCATCATCTTTATCGATGAAATTGACGCCATAGGTCGAGCAAGAGGAAAAAGTAATTTCACTGGTTCAAACGATGAACGCGAGAATACCCTAAACCAACTCTTAACCGAGATGGACGGTTTTGGAACCAGCACAAATGTGATCATTCTAGCTGCAACAAACCGAGCCGATGTATTGGATAAAGCCTTAATGCGAGCGGGACGTTTTGATCGACAAATCTATGTGGATTTACCCGATGTTCGTGAACGCAAAGAAATCTTTAAAGTACATCTTAAACCCCTAAAAACGACCAAAACACTCGATGTCGATTTCCTCTCAAAACAAACCCCTGGTTTTTCTGGAGCAGATATTGCAAACGTTTGTAATGAAGCGGCATTAATCGCTGCTAGAAAAAATAAAAAATCGGTTGGCAAACAAGATTTCTTAGATGCAGTTGACCGAATTGTGGGTGGTTTAGAAAAGAAAAACAAAATCATCACACCAGAAGAAAAGAAAACCATTGCCTTTCACGAAGCTGGTCACGCTATGGTAAGCTGGTTATTAGAATATGCGGCACCACTCGTAAAAGTGACCATTGTTCCTCGAGGACAATCCTTAGGCGCAGCCTGGTATTTACCCGAAGAGCGAATGATTGTTCGAACCGAACAAATGCTAGACGAAATGTGTGCTACCCTGGGTGGACGTGCGGCAGAAAAGGTGATCTTCGATAAGATTTCTACCGGAGCATTGAGCGATCTTGAAAAGGTGACACGTCAAGCGAAAGCCATGGTAACCGTTTATGGTTTAAACGATCAAATTGGAAACATCACCTACTATGATTCCACTGGTCAAACAGACTATAATTTCTCCAAACCTTATTCTGAGGAAACAGCCCAAAAAATTGATAAAGAGATTTCTAAAATTGTAGAAGAACAATACCAACGCGCTTGTGAACTTGTAGAAAACAATCAAGACAAACTCACCGCATTAGCAAATCGACTATTGGAAAAAGAAGTCATCTTTAAGGATGATTTAGTCAACATTCTAGGCGAACGCCCCTTTGATAAAAAAGAAGAAGAAAAAGAAGAAACTAGCGAAACAGAAACGACAGAAGAAGCATAAAACGTGGGCATTTTTGATCAATTTTTTGGGAAAAACAAACCTGTAAAACCGAAGGAAAAAAGTCAGTATCTTCCCGAGGTTCAAAATCCCACAGAAATTGAGTTTGCCCAGAACTTTACCCAACGGGGTGGAAAGTTCATCTATTGTGAAAACACAGAAAGTACTGCTTTTTACTTTGATCAAATTCTTCAAGAAAACGGTTGGTCTCCACAAGATGTCACCGCACAAAGCGAAGTGCTTTCCTCCTTCTTTAAATTAGATAAAACTAATTCACATCCACAAGCCCTTGTAATACACTGTGAATACCTTATTGCAAATAAGGGGGCAATCTTGATTTGTAATCGGCAAATTCAAGAAAAAAAACTAAGTGAGCTCCCTCAATATTTGATCATCATTGCGACCAGTAATGATTTTAAAAATGATGTGAGTGAAGCGATGGCTGCCATCAATAAAAAATACAAAAACAATCTTCCTTCCAATATTACTACCCTTAATGCTTTTGATCCCACAAAAGAAAATGATTTTCTCTCTTATGGGGGTAGTGCAAAACATTTATATTTGTTAGTTCAGGAAGTAAACGAATGAAAGAAATCACCACAAGAGCCATCTCGGGGTCACTTTATGTGGCTTTATTGACCACCACGATGTTTACCGCCCCCCTGGCTTTTTATATTTTAATCGCAGTTTTTGCTGGATTAGCCCTTTGGGAATTTCAACGATTAATTGACTTTAATAATGTTGTTGGTCCCCTCCTTCTCATTGGAATGTATGCTTTAGCGTTTTTTGAGCTTTATCCAGCGCTAATTCTTGATTTACTTCTTTACACTGCCCTTCTTGTCAATGTATTGATCACCTTTATATGCTTGAGCAATCGTCAACCGTCTTTTTCTAGTTTAAGCAAAATAGGGCTGATACTATTTTACCTCATCGGTTCCAGTCTATTCATTCCTTTATTAATACGTTTAAATAAAGGGGAAGCACCGTTAAATTTATTGTTTTTCTATGTCGCAATATGGTTGAATAACTCCTTTGCTTATTTAGTAGGTTCACGCATTGGTAAAACAAAATTACTCCCCTCAATTTCACCAAAAAAATCATGGGAAGGATACATAGGAGGTGCACTGGCCACTCTACTCCTTCTGTTTATTGTAGAACACTATCTTTCACTATTCAACGGTATGTGGTGGGTGGTAGGATTACTTCTTCCAGCTTTAGCAACGCTAGGAGATTTTGTGCAGTCCTATTTTAAACGCAGGGCAAACGTAAAAGACAGTGGCACTCTTTTACCAGGTCATGGAGGATTCTATGATCGCATGGACAGTGTAATTTACACTGCTCCGTTTTATTATTTACTATTAAAATTCATCTAACTATGTTTCATAAAGAAGGTTATTTCATCATCATTACTACTTTTTTAATTTGTGCTTCTATTGCATTGGTAGCAGAATACTTTGTAACGCAACAATGGGCAAAATACGGACTTCAAGTTGGGGCATTAATTGCATTGATTCTCGTATTACAGTTTTTTAGAAACCCAAGTAGAAATACGGTCATAAACGAGAATCATCTCCTCTCCCCTGTTGATGGAAAAGTGGTCATTATTGAAGAGGTATTTGAAAAAGAATACTTTAAAGATCAACGTTTACAGGTATCTATTTTCATGTCTCCTATCAATGTGCACGTTACGCGTTACCCCATGAGTGGAACTGTGAAATTTAGCAAATACCATCCTGGAAAATATTTAGTCGCATGGCATCCAAAGTCTTCCGAGCTAAATGAAAGAACTACAATTGTAGTTGAGAATGAACAATTTGGTGAAGTTCTATATCGTCAAATTGCTGGTGCTGTGGCTCGCCGCATTGTAAACTATGCCGAGGTGGGAGACGCTGCTGTACAAGGAGAAGACGCTGGATTCATCAAATTTGGATCAAGAGTAGATCTATTCTTACCCGTGGGAACTCCTGTCGATGTAGTCCTGGATCAGGTCGTTCGCGGTGGAGAAACCATTATTAGCAAAAAATAGGTTGGCCTAAAGACTCCCTAGGCTTTTTTCGATAACACTTATTTTCTCAAGGGCATCTGCCTCCTTTTTGCGTTCCATTTCAATGACCTTTGCGGGTGCATTACTCACAAATCGCTCATTATCAAGCTTTTTCCTTACAGATTGTAAAAAGCCTTTTGCATAGCGCAATTCCTCTTCTAGTTTCGCTTTTTCAGCTTCGGCATCAACGGCACCTGCTAATGGAATAAAACACTCAAAAGTATCCACTCTAAAACTCGCTCCCGATTCTTCTGGGGCTTTTTCAACCCAATGAATCTCACTAATTCCTGCCATCTTTTGGATGAGAGCATGGTAATGAATTTGATTGGATTTTGCCACCACATAAAGGGACAAGGCTTCTTTATGAGAGATATTGCGCTCTTTGCGGAAATTTCGCACTCCACTAACGATTTTTGTCGCCAATTCAAAGGCCTTTAACCCATCTTCATCGACTGCATTGACTGTTGGCCAAGCACTAATAATCAAGGCTTCGTCTTTACTTCGCTCCTTCATATGCTGCCATAATTCTTCGGTTAAGAAAGGCATAAAGGGGTGCATTAACTTAAGGTTGTCCTCAAATAAGCGTTTAATACGTGCTAAACTGGGCGCGTCAATAGGGGAGCCATAGGCTGGCTTAACTGCCTCTAAAAGCCATGAACAAAAATCATCCCATAGCAATTTATATACGGCCATTAAAGCATCAGAGATACGGTACTTTTCAAAATGATCTTCTATACTTTTTAAGGTTGCATTGAATTTATTTTCATACCAGTCAAGCGCTTCAGCATTTTGAGGATTTATTTTATCGGTTGCTTCAATCTCCCAGCCATCGATTAAACGGTAGGCATTCCAGATTTTATTCGTAAAGTTTTTTCCTTGTTGGCACAAACTCTCGTCAAACAATAAATCATTTCCTGCCGCTGCACTTAACATTAAACCAACTCGTACCGCATCTGCGCCATAGTCTTTAATGAGTTGTAATGCATCAGGGGAATTCCCCAATTGTTTTGACATTTTTCTCCCTTGCTTATCTCGCACTAGACCGGTCAAATACACCTTGGAAAAAGGTTGTTCTTTGCGGTATTCATAACCCGAAATAATCATTCTCGCTACCCAAAAGAATAAAATATCTGGACCTGTAACTAAGTCTTGCGTGGGGTAATAGTAGTTGATCTCTTCATTTTCTGGATTTCGAATTCCATCAAAGACAGAAATGGGCCATAACCAGGAGGAAAACCATGTATCTAATACATCGGAGTCTTGACGTAAGTCCTCAAGATTCAATCCATTATTACCCGACTTTTGCTGGGCTAAAACCAGGGCTTCTTCTGGCGTTTCTGCCACAACAAAATCATCTTTTCCATCTCCAAAATAGTAGGCTGGGATTTGCTGTCCCCACCACAACTGACGTGAAATGTTCCAATCCCGGATATTTTCCATCCAATGGCGATAGGTATTATTGAATTTTTCTGGAACAAGCTTAACCTCATCAGAATTTAAAACGGCATTTATAGCAGGCTTTGCCAAATCCTCCATTTTTAAAAACCATTGATCCGATAAGCGGGGTTCAATGACTGCTTTGGTACGTTCAGACGTACCTACATTGTGTTGATAGGGCGCTTGTTTCACTAAAGCGCCAAGAGTTTCAAGTTCTTTGGCGATTTCTTTACGCACCACAAAACGATCTTTACCTTCATAGTTCAATCCATGACGATTAAGCGTAGCATCTGCATTAAAAATATCAATGACGTCTAAGTTGTGCTTTTCCCCCAAAGCTTTATCGTTGATATCATGTGCAGGAGTAACTTTTAAACAGCCTGTACCAAATTCTCGATCAACGTATTCATCTTCAATAATGGGAATAGAACGGTTTGCGATAGGAACGATTACGCGTTTCCCTTTTAAGTGGGCATAACGCTCATCATCTGGGTGAATACACACTGCGGTATCTCCTAAAAGCGTTTCGGGACGGGTAGTCGCAATGATTACTTTTTCGTCACTACCTTCAACTTCATAAGCAATGTGGTATAAAAAACCAGGCTTTTCAACAAAAATCACTTCTTCGTCAGAAAGCGTAGTTTGAGCCTCTGGATCCCAATTTACCATGCGATAACCGCGATAAATTAATCCCTTATTATATAAATCAACAAAGACCTTGATGACCGATTCGTACATCGCTGGATCAAGGGTGAATTTTGTCCGATCCCAATCACATGAGCATCCTAACTTCTTTAATTGTTGTAGAATTACCCCTCCGTATTCATCGGTCCATTCCCAGGCATGTTTTAAAAAAGCCTCGCGCGATAAATCGCTTTTATCAATGCCCTGTTCTTTGAGTCGTGCAACTACCTTCGCTTCTGTTGCAATAGAAGCATGATCTGTTCCAGGAACCCAGCACGCATTGAAGCCTTTCATTCTTGCACGACGCACTAGAATATCTTGCAAGGAATTGTTCAACATATGTCCCATATGCAAGACACCTGTGACATTAGGAGGAGGAATAACAATGGTATAAGCTTCCCGTTCATCTGGTTTGGAGGCAAAATAATTTTGCTTTGTCCAATAGGAATACCACTTTTCTTCTACAAGTGAGGCGTCAAATTTTGATGGAAGGGCCATAAATGGTCTGGTTTTTGTAATAAACAACAAAAATAATCCTACTGACTTGAAAACGAAAGAAAACCATTGACTTTCTCTGGAGAAGTAGGAAAAAAGATAAAAATTGTATATTGAACCTAATAAAAAGCAATAACCATGAGAACACTTTTACTCGTATTCAGTTTGTTTTTAGCCCTTAATTCAAATGCCCAAGCAACAGGACCTGTTATCAAATTCACTTCACAAGTTGTTGACTATGGTGAAATTGAACGTGGTAGTGATGGGGTGAGAACGTTTGAGTTCATCAATGCAGGGAATCAACCCCTGATCATTTCAAAAGTCTACTCTTCTTGCGGTTGTACCATTCCTAAAAAACCAGAAGCACCAATTGCTCCTGGAGAAAAAGGGGAAATTCAAGTAAAATATGATACAAACCGTGTGGGACCAATTCGAAAAACCATTACCGTAAACTCCAATGCTGAAAGCACCCCAATTATTTCTTTAAAAATCAAGGGGACGGTACTATAGTAGAAAAAAGAGACGTTAGTCGAAATGTAAATTTTCGAAGGTGTCCCTCCCTTCGAACGGTAACCCTAATTTTTTCTCCAGGTTCCTTTTGAAGAATGGAGAGTACTTTTTCCATGTTCAATTGATGAACCTTTTTTCCGTTGATTTGAATCAATACATCTCCTACTTTTATTCCCGATTGATCTGCTGCTGAATAAGGCCTCACATAAGTGACCATTAAGGCAGGATAAAACGACAATTGATATCGATCCTGCAATAGGATTTCAATTCCATTATTCCCCGTCTCTTCCTGTCTTTCCACTGTGGGCAAGCGTTGTCGAACCATTTGAAAACCTTCATAGGCTAACTCAATCCCTGATAGATTGTAATAAAAAGGTTGTGTGGTCTTTGAGGTGGACTGTACCATTAACTGCTTGTTTGGATAATCAAACAAGAGTTTAAATCGACTTAATAATTCTGCTCCCACACTCCCCAGGCGTTTTTCTTTTAACGATAGCTGAGAAAAATTTGTGCTATCTGGATATGCAACTTTAATCTCGTTGAGATGGGTTTTCCCAAAAACCATTGAAGGTATTTTTCCCCTTTTGCCATGAACATCTCCATTAATTCCAGTTCCTAAAAAATCTTCAAAAACCGGCGGTGTTTCATAGAATTCAACCTCTTTTGAAAAAAGCCACAGCGCGTCACTTAAACCGGTATCCAAAAGAAAATAACCCGACGCTTTATTGGACTCAAAGGATGGAATATCCAAATGAACATAAGGCTTACGCTTGTAAAAGGATAGGTCCATTGTCTCGCGATTGCGTTTTTCCCATCTTCTTTTCTTTTTTAGAGGATTAATCACAAGTAACTTTCTGGGGTAATCAATTAAAACTGGATAATGTTCAAACAAATCATACCCAATGATACCATCAATTTGAGTTCCCAATCGTTTACTCAAAACAAACTCGCTTTCGGGCAAAACTAGTGCCGTTATATTTGTCATATATAATGACCCAAGATGCAATTGATCAAGGGTAACTTGATACGCTTTTAGTGCTGGTTGATCGCCTAAACCTCGCAATAAATAGAGACGCTCTTGACTTAACCCCAACTGTTGAGCTTTATGGGTGTCAAAAATAAGGGTATGCCCCACTCCAGTATCCACTAGAAAACGCAGTTCAACCCCTTGAATAGAAACAGGAATGATGATTAAATTTGCATTCCATTCAAATCTGATTTTTGCGCTAGCTTTTTTAGAGAAAACAAGTTGGCTTTGTGCCCAATTAAAGGAACACCAAAGGAAAAGTAAGACAATAATGATTTGCCGAGGCATCAGTAGGATTTAGGGTTCAATTGGTTACTTTTTCCGAACAAAAAGCGACTAATTTGTGAAATCTCAACAAATTTCATTCCATAAAAACAAGTCCCCCTTTTTTTTAAGATATTTGCAGCTGATTTACAGCGATTATGCCCATTATATCACAAAAAGGAAAAAACTTACCAGAATCTCCCATTCGCAAATTGGTTCATTATGCTGATGCTGCCAAAGCAAAAGGGATTCACGTTCACCACCTTAATATAGGTCAACCGGACATAAGCGCTCCTGTGGAAGCGATGGAAATTGTAAAAAACAGCCAGCTTGATTTACTGCCCTATGGTTCGTCTGAGGGATCCCTTGCCTACAGAACTGCCCTAGTAGAGTACTATCGCAAAAATGAAATCAACATTCAACCCGAAGAAATCATCGTGACAACTGGTGCTAGTGAAGCATTAGCCTTTACACTCAATAGCATTTGCGATGCTGGGGATGAAATCATTATTCCAGAGCCTTTTTATGCTAATTATAATGGTTTTGCCGCAGCTGCTAGCGTGAATGTGATTCCTGTTGTCTCTTTATTTGATGATCAGTTTAAACTTCCTGCTTTAGAGGAAATCGAAGCAAAAGTAAGTGACAAAACAAGGGCAATACTTTTGTGTAACCCCAGTAATCCCACCGGTTACTTATACACAAAAGAGGAAATAACCGCCTTAGGACAACTCGCTTTAAAACACGATTTATTTTTTATTGTGGATGAAGTTTACCGCGAATTTATTCACGATCCTAACATGAAGCATTTCTCTGTATTGCAGCTAGAAGGGCTGGAACAACAAGCGATTATGATCGATTCTGTTTCAAAACGCTACAGCCTGTGTGGTGCAAGAGTTGGAGCCATGGTGAGTCGTAACAAGGAATTACTAGCAACCGCACTAAAATTTGCACACTTGCGTTTATCGCCTGCTACCTATGCGCTTATGGCGAGCGAGGCTGCATTAAACAGCCCCCCCTCCTACTTAAAAGAGGTGGTCAAAGAATACACAAAGCGAAAAGAGGCCTTGATAAAAGCACTTGAAAAAATAGAGGGAGTAAGGGTCTCAAACCCTACGGGCGCCTTCTATTGTATGGTAGAACTTCCCGTACAAGATGCCGAGGATTTCTCTAAATGGTTATTGACCGATTTTTCTGACCAAAACGAAACCCTTATGTTTGCCCCTGCTGCAGGATTTTATTCTACTCCAGGATATGGCAAAAAGGAAGTTCGCATAGGATTTGTCTTGAACCAAGATAAATTAAAACGTGCGGCTCAGATATTAGAAAGGGCTTTAATTGCCTACGCCAATTCCTAAGGAATGACTAACTTGCTTGCTAAGTAGTTGTTCATGAAATTGCATCATAATTATTCCTTAAAAGCCTTTAATACCTTTGGGTTAGAAGAAAAAGCAGAATATTTTGTCTCTGTAAAAAACACCGAAGAATTAATCAATGCCTTACAGCTGCCAGAATTTAAAGAACCCTTTATACTAGGCGGCGGGAGTAATCTTTTACTCACTCAAGCTGTAAAAGGCCTGTGCATCCACATTCACCTTAAAGGAATTGACATCATCGAAGAAAAGGAAGATCATGTCATCGTTCAAGCCATGGCTGGAGAAAATTGGCATGACTTTGTGAGTTGGACCTTAGAACAGGGATATGGTGGTTTAGAAAACCTTTCATTGATCCCGGGTAATGTAGGGACTTCGCCGATTCAAAACATAGGCGCCTATGGGGTTGAAATCAAAGATGTTTTTGCGGGTTGCACCGGGATCGATCGCACCAATTTTAGCACAAAAGAATTCACACTCTCCGAGGCAAGTTTTGGTTATCGTACCTCTTATTTTAAAACCGAAGGTAAAGGAAAATATGTCCTCACGGCGGTTCGTTTTCGCTTGACAAAAAACAAGCATGTTCTCAACATTGCCTATGGCGCAATTCAAGAAGCCTTAGGCGAAGCTTTACCAAATCCAAAAAATATTGCTCAAGCGGTAATAGGCATTCGCCAAAGCAAACTTCCCAATCCTGCAGAATTGGGAAATAGTGGAAGCTTTTTTAAAAACCCCGTGATTTCAACCACTCATTTCTTAAAAATACAAGAACGTTATCCTAGCATTCCAGCCTATCCACAAGAGAATGATTTAGTTAAAGTTCCTGCAGGCTGGTTAATTGACACCCTAGGATTCAAAGGCACAAAAAGAGGAGATGCTGGAGTCCATAAAAAGCAGGCCCTCGTTTTAGTCAATTACGGAAAAGCTACTGGAAAAGAAATTTTGGCTTTAGCCCAGGAAATTCAAACTGCTGTAAAAGATCATTTTGACATCTCCCTCGAGGCCGAAGTAAATATCCTTTAACTATTCCCTGTTTTTTGAGTCAATTTGTATGGTTACGGGACCATCATTGAGTAATGCAACTTTCATGTCTGCACCAAAAACCCCTTTGGCGACAGCCTTCCCCATGCGCTCTTGGGCTTGTTGACAAAAAGCCTCATATAAAGGAATAGCATGATCGTGTTTTGCCGCACGAATATAAGAAGGACGGTTACCCTTTTTTGTTGCAGCCATCAAGGTAAACTGACTGATCACAAGCAACTCTCCATCTAGCTCGAGTAAGGACTTATTCATTACTCCAGCTTCATCATTAAAGATACGTAAGTTGAGGGTTTTATTGAGCAACCAGGCTACATCCTCCTGATTGTCTTCTTGCTCTATTCCTAATAAAACCAATAGTCCTTGACCAATGCTTCCCACAATTTCATTTTCTACCGTGACCGATGCTTCTGTCACACGTTGTATCACTACACGCATACTTAACTTCTATAAGGGGTGTCTTGTTCTAACAATTGCAAATAACTTTCATAACGAGAGGGGGCGATCATTTCTTCTTCAACTCCTGCCTTAACCGCACAACGAGGTTCATCCACATGCAAACAATTATTAAACTTGCATTGATCTTTTACCGCAAGAAATTCGGGGAAATAATTCCCCAACTCTTCTGGGGTAATATCAACCACCCCAAAACCTTTGATCCCTGGGGTATCAATGATGCGAACTTCTTTTGTTAGATCAAACATCTCGGCATATGTAGTGGTGTGTTGCCCTTGTTGATGCTGGGCAGAAATGGCTGCCGTCCTCAAGTTCAAATCGGGTGCAAGAGCATTGATTAAAGTGGATTTACCCACACCGCTGTGTCCAGAAAACATGGAAACTTTTCCTTTCATCAAAGCATTTATTTGCGCTACATCCGATGCCTCAAAACATGAAATTTCGTAACAAGGGTAGTCCAATGCTTCATAGATACTTCGCATATAAGCTACCTCGGCTTTTTCTTCTTCGCTGTAGGTGTCCATTTTATTGAACACTAGTACAACAGGAATTTCATAGGCCTGAGCAGTGAGCAGAAATCGATCGATAAAAGCAAAAAAAGTGGGAGGATTATTAAGGGTAATTAACAGTAAGGCCTGATCGATGTTTGAAGCGATGATATGCGTTTGCTTTGATAGATTAACCGATCGTCGAACAATATAGTTATCGCGTGGAAAAATTTCTTCTATGGTTCCTTTTATGTGTTCCCCTTCTTCATAGCTACTAAATTTCACACGATCTCCCACCGCGATAGGATTAGTATGCTTGATACCTTTAAGACGGAATTTACCTTTGATTCGGCAATCATAAAAGTCTCCATTGGTACTTTTCACCCAGTACCAACTCCCCGTTGATCGATAAACAATTCCTTCTAGCAATGCAAACGATTTAGCTGGCTTAAAGATAGTTTAGATTTAGGGAAAACACGAAGAATCTTCTTTCATTTAGTATCTTTGCACAAAACAAATTGAATGGCTAAAAAAACGATGTTAATGATACTTGATGGGTGGGGAAAAGCGCCAAACCCTGAAGTATCAGCAGTGGATCAAGCAAAGACTCCTTTTATAGATAGTCTATATCACAACTTTTCACATAACGACCTCTATACCGACGGGATGCACGTGGGCTTACCAGAAGGTCAAATGGGAAATAGCGAAGTGGGACATATGAATCTGGGAGCAGGAAGAATTGTTTATCAAGATTTAGCTAAAATTAATTTGGCTTTAGAAGAAAACACGCTTAAAGATGAAGTGGTTCTAAAACAAGCCATTAGCTATGCAAAAGAAAACAATAAAGCCATTCACCTTTTAGGCTTATTATCCGACGGTGGCGTTCACGCGCACATCAACCACATCAAAGGGTTTTTATCCATTCTTGACGAGGCAAAATGCAACAATGTTTTTGTACACGCATTTAGTGATGGTAGGGATGTCGATCCTCAATCTGGAGCAACATTTGTGCAAGAGCTCAACCAGCATATGACAAAAACAACCGGTAAAATAGCCTCCATCATTGGGCGATACTTTGCCATGGATCGGGATCAACGATGGGAGCGTGTCAAAAAGGCTTATGACCTATTAGTAAAAGGAACTGGAACGGAAACAACAAACTTTGCCGAGGCACTCAATGCATCTTATAAGGCTGGAACGACAGATGAATTTATCGAACCTCTAGTCGCAAAAAACAAAGAGGGTAGAATTCAAGCAGGAGACGTGGTCCTTTTCTTTAACTTTAGAACAGATCGAGGACGAGAATTAACCCAAATGCTCTCACAAAAAGCTTTCCCCGAGCAAGAGACAACTCCACTAGACCTGCACTATGTCACACTAACCAACTATGACAAGAACTTTAACAATGTGAAGGTCATTTTTGACAAAGAAAACATTCAAGATACCCTGGGTGAAACCCTATCCAAAGCAGGAAAAATTCAAATCCGTATCGCTGAAACAGAAAAATACCCTCATGTCACCTTCTTCTTCAACGGTGGACAAGAGGCACCTTTTGAAGGAGAAGAACGCATTTTATGCCCTTCTCCAAAAGTCGCTACCTATGACTTGCAGCCCGAAATGAGTGCTTATGAAATAAGAGACGCTATTCTTCCTGAAATTCAAAAAGAAACGGCAGATTTCATTTGCCTTAATTTTGCAAATCCGGATATGGTGGGACATACTGGAGACTTACAAGCAGCCATTAAAGCCTGTGAAACAGTAGATGAATGCGCAGAGGCAATCATTGAAGCGGCCTTAGCAAAAGACTATTCCATCCTTGTTATCGCCGATCATGGTAACTGCGAAACGATGATTAACGAAGATGGAAGTCCCAATACCGCTCACACAACTAATCCTGTTCCTGTGATTCTCGTAGAGAATGAAAAACGCAAAATCAATTCGGGAGTATTAGGGGCTATTGCACCCACACTTCTAGACTTGATGGACATTGAACAACCCGCCGCAATGACGCAAAAATCATTACTTTAGCGCTATGCGACACTTCTTCATTTTCCTCCTTCTTTGTTCTTCCATAGCCTGTAACCAGCAGAGTGAAAAGAAAACCACCGTTTCTCTTCCCCAAACTGAGGTTGATATTCCAACCGCATTACTAGGAAAAGATTGGGAAGGAAATGAAATCCTAGTAGGGAAAATCACCTATGCACAAATGGCCTACTATACCAAAGACTGGTTTGCACCAGACTATGAACGCTATCGCGTAAATGCGCAGCAACTGGCTGAAATCACTCCCTTACTCAAAAACAAAAAAGTGGTATTAATCATGGGCACTTGGTGTGAAGACAGTCAACGCGAAGTCCCGGGAATGATGAGAATTTTAGCCGAAGCAAATTATCCTGTGAACACGATGGAAATTATTGCGGTAGACGAAGACAAAACAACCAAAGATGGGATTGAAAAAAACCATGGTTTGGCTTATGTACCTGCCTTGATTTTTTATGAAGGAGAAAAAGAAATCAACCGTATCGTTGAATTTCCCATCAACACATTAGAACAAGATATTCTTGACATAATTAGTGGCAAAGAATACAAAAACGCCTATGCCGAATGAGTGCAATTGTACTAAAAACGCTTGAAGAAATTGAATTAATGCGCGAAAGCGCATTAATTGTATCCAAAACCTTGGGGATGCTTGCCAGTGAAATACAACCTGGAATTAGTACCCTGGCACTAGATGCAATGGCAGAAACTTTTATTCGTGACCATGGAGCAGAACCAGGTTTTTTAGGACTATATGACTTCCCGAATACCCTTTGCATGAGCCCAAATACTCAAGTGGTTCACGGTATCCCTAACGAAGACCCGCTACAAGAAGGCGATATCATTTCGATTGATTGTGGTGCACTAAAAAATGGCTTTTATGGAGATCATGCCTACACTTTTGCCGTTGGTGAAATTGATCCTGCCACCGAAAAACTATTGCAAATCACAAAGGAATCCCTTTATGTGGGAATTGATGCCTTTCGCGCAGGGAATCGCATTGGAGATTTAGGCTATGCCATTCAACACCATTGCGAAAAAGAAGGCTATGGCGTGGTGCGTGAACTTGTAGGACACGGTCTAGGAACAACCATGCATGAAGGTCCAGAAGTTCCCAATTATGGTCGACGTGGACGTGGTAAAAAATTCTTAGACGGTATGGTTCTCGCCATTGAACCCATGATCAACCGTGGAACCCACCGCATCAAACAACTCAAAGACGGATGGACCATTCTAACGGCAGACGGACAACCCTCGGCACATTTTGAACACAATGTCGCCTTAATCAATGGTCAACCAGAATTACTCTCTACTTTCCAATATATTTATGATGCCCTTGGCATCCAAAGTGAGGAGGAAACACCTTTTCGCGCTAAACCACTTACGGCATGAAATGGTTGCTTAACTTTTTCCCGCGACCTTTCTTAATTCAACTGAGTGTAATCTTCCGGCCTTTTATCAAAGCTTTTTATAAAGGCAATCGTTTTACCGATCCCATTGATGGAAGTTCCTACCGAACTTTTCTTCCCTATGGTTATGATAAACTTCGGCAAAATGCCTTATGCCCTGGAACACTGTCGCTAGAACGCCATCGCTATCTTTGGCTCTACCTACAGCAAAAAACTAACTTCCTGCAAAAAGAATTAAAAGTACTTCACGTTGCTCCAGAACAAGTTTTTTATTCAAAATTCAAAGCTTTTTCTCATTGGGACTACACCACTACCGATCTCCACTCCCCCCTAGCCGATGTAAAAGCAGATATCTGTGCACTCCCATTTGAAGACGATTCCTACGATCTCATTTTGTGTAATCATGTACTAGAACATATTCCTGATGACACTAAAGCCATGACCGAGCTCTACCGAGTTTTAAAAAAAGGAGGATCACTTATTGCACAAGTCCCTTTGAATGAAGAAGCTAATACAACATTTGAAGACGACACCATTACAGATCCCGAGGAACGTACCCGAATTTTTGGGCAATACGACCACGTTAGGGTCTACGGCTTAGATTATTATAAGCGATTAGAACAGGTAGGTTTTAGGGTTCAAGCATTGGATTTTTTAAATGAATTCACCCAGGAGGAACGCATACGCTATGCCCTACCTAAAAAAGAAAAAATACCTGTAGCCGTCAAATAATTACCATCGTGAAGAAGCAACTTCTTCTATGCCAGCCCCTTTGGCAAGAATCCAGTAGGCCGATAGACTAGGGTCTGCTTCAATCATTTCTTTTCCGCGTTCAAAAGGCATTACCATTAAAGTAGTGGCATATGCATCTGCTGTCATACAATCGGCAGCTTTAACCGAGGCGCTTAACACTTTTGAGCGAACCGGTTTTCCATTAAGCGGGTTGATGGAATGGACATATTTTTCGCCTGTTTTTTCATCTACACGGTACTTGCGATAATTCCCAGAAGTAGCCAAAGCTTGATTCTCTAGGGATAAAACTGATTGTAACGTACGTTCTTCTTTTTGTTGTGGATTGTCAATTCCTATTTTCCAAAATGCGCCAGAGGAAGGACTCATCCCTTTGGCGACTACTTCGCCTCCAATTTCTACCAAGTGATTTTGGCTTCCTAATTGGCTTAGATAATTCGCAATTAAGTCAACGGCATAGCCTTTTGCAATGGCATTAAAATCCAGATAAATGGCAGGATTATCCTTGACCACACGTTGATCGATAAGACGTATTCTTGCCCATCCTGTGATTTCCATCAAGCTATCCCGCTGGGCAGAGGAAATTTCGTTTAAGGACTTTTCGGGCCCGAAACCATAAGCGTTTACCCATGCACCAACAGTGGGGTCAAAATAGCCTTGGGATTTATACCATAATACATTTGCCTTATTGAAGACGTTGACAAAATGATGATCGACTACTAGCGTACTATCTCCACGATTAATTTTACTAATATCTGACTCAGGTAAATAAGTGGACAATGACTTATTCACAGCATAAAAAATAGAGTCAATCCCCTTTTCAACCGTTTCATAATCGACATCGATTTCTTGGTATTGCGCACTGTAACTTGTTCCAAGTGCATAGCCTTGATGTACAATAAGAGAGGGAGTTGTTTCACAACTCACCCAAAGAAAAAATAACGTTATAATTAAAATTCGTTTATCCATGAAGCGTAATTTCTTGAAGCCCTTGATAGTTGATTGCGCAAGGAGCTTCTGTGGTTAAAGGAAGTTCATAATCATCGGCATGGGCAAGGCCCACACCAGCAAAATAAGTTCTCGCTTCAAATTTATGAGCGTGTGCGCGTACTTTTTCCATTAGTATCCCATCGTAATGAATAGGGTTATTGGGATAGGTCACGGCACGAACAATGATAAAGTGAAGCTTTTTGTCTTTCAAACAAACAAATTGCGGATCTTTTTTTAATTCAGAATTAACCGTCATAAACTCAAACCCGTCTTCTTCTAATGCTTTGCCTACAACCTCCATTGCGGTGTTGTGTAGTTGTTGTTCAGTTAACATAATGCAAAATAAAAAAAGGTGGCCTAAACGACCACCTTTTTGAGGGAGTATTACCCTCCAAAATCGTCGAAACGAACATTTTCTGGAGGAATTCCAAAGTCATCGGCCATTTTCTCGACCGCTTGATTCATTAATGGTGGTCCACAGAAATACACCTCGATATCTTCTGGTGCATCATGAGTGGATAAATAGTTGTCGATCACCACCTGGTGAACAAAACCTTTAAAACCGTCACCTTCACCGTCTAAACCGTCCTTAACAGTCCAGTTATCTTCTTCCATAGGTTCTGATAGGGCAACATAGAACTTAAAGTTAGGAAAGTCTTTCTCTAAAGCTCTAAAGTGATCCAGGTAGAATAATTCTCGTTTAGATCGACCTCCATACCAGAAAGTAACTTTACGTCCTGTTTTTAAGGTACGGAACAATTCATACAAGTGAGAACGCATAGGCGCCATTCCAGCCCCTCCACCAACGTAGAGCATTTCGGCTTCAGACTCGTTGATAAAGAATTCTCCAAAAGGTCCAGAGATGGTTACCTTATCACCTGCTTTCTTTGAAAAGATATAGGAAGAAGCAATCCCAGGATTAACATCCATCCATCCATTTTTTGCGCGATCCCATGGTGGAGTAGCGATACGAACATTTAACATCACTTCTCTACCTTCGGCAGGATAAGAAGCCATAGAGTAAGCGCGCTCAACCGACTCAGGATTTTTCATCACTAGCGGCCATAGGTTGAATTTATCCCACTCCAATTTAAATTTATCGGGTTCTCCAGGGTGTTCTTCTGGGTGAGCAGAGATGTCTATGTCTTCATACTTGACTTCACATTCTGGGATTTCAATCTGGATGTACCCACCCGCTTTGTAATCCATTTCCTCTGGTAACTCAACAACAAACTCTTTGATGAACGAGGCAACATTCCAGTTACGCACAACTGTAGCTTCCCATTTTTTGATGCCAAAAACCTCTTCGGGGACTTGGATAACCATGTTTTCTTTCACCTTTACTTGGCATCCTAAACGCCATCCTTCGGCAATTTCTTTGCGTGAAAAGTGGGGTTTTTCTGTTGGAAGAATTTCTCCACCACCTTCAAGCACTTGACACTTACACTGGATACAAGTTCCACCACCACCACAGGCAGAGGGTAAAAATATTTTATTGTTCCCCAGGGTATTCAACAAGGTACTCCCCGATGAAACCTCAACGTCATTTTCACCATTAATGAGCAAAGAAACAGGTCCAGAAGGCATGAGTTTGGCCTTAGCCCCTAACAACATTCCCACCAACACAAAGATGATGCTCAAAAAGACAACGACACTCGCTATAATAATTGTAATATCCATTTCTCGCTTATAATTTAATTCCCATAAAACTCATAAATCCAATCGCCATTAACCCTGTTATAATAAAGGTTATTCCTAGTCCACGCAAGGGTGCGGGTACATTTGAATAGGTAATTTTTTCTCGAATAGCTGCAATTGCGATAATGGCTAAAAACCATCCAATTCCAGATCCAAATCCATATACAGCAGACTCCCCTACTCCAGCAAAATCTTTTTGCTGCATAAAAAGTGAACCTCCTAAAATCGCACAGTTAACCGCAATCAAGGGTAAGAAAATTCCTAAAGCACCATAAAGTGCAGGAGCAAATTTCTCTACAATCATCTCTACTAATTGTACCATTGAAGCAATCACGGCGATGAACATGATAAAACTCAAGAAGCTTAAATCAAGATCGGCATATTCTGCACCTAACCAAGCTAAAGCTCCCGGCTTTAGTAAATAAGTATCCAACAAAAAGTTGATGGGTACAGTAATGGAAAGAACGAAAATAACTGCGGCACCTAGACCTACAGCAGTTTTCACTGTTTTTGACACGGCTAAATAAGAACACATTCCTAGGAAATAGGCGAAAATCATATTTTCGATAAAAATGCTCTTGACGAATAAATTAACGTATGCTTCCATGCTTTAGTTTTTTTCAATGAGTTTACGGTTACGAGAACGCTGCAACCAAATAAAGATTCCCACAGTAATTAAGGCCATAGGTGACAACAACATTAGACCGTTGTTTTCATATCCCATCGCGTAAACTGCATCAGGAATTACTTGAACTCCCATCAATTTTCCAGACCCTAATAATTCTCTAAAAAAGGCAACTGCAATTAGGATAAATCCATATCCTGCAGCATTACCAATTCCATCTAAGAATGATTTCCACACACCATTACCAAGAGCAAAAGCCTCGAGGCGTCCCATCACAATACAATTTGTAATAATTAATCCAATAAAGATGGATAGTTCTTTATATACATCATAAGCAAAGGCTTTGAGAACTTGATCAACAAGTACTACCATGGCCGCTACAACGACAAGTTGTACGATGATTCGAATTCGGTTAGGAATAAGGTTACGTAAAAGTGAGATAATCACGTTTGACGCTGCCATTACTGCCATTACCGAAATACTCATTACGATGGCAGGTTTAAGTTGAACAGTAATCGCAAGGGCAGAACAAATTCCTAATACCTGAACCGTAATAGGGTTATTGTCGTCCATTGGATCTGAAAGTAAGGCACGATTCTTTTTAGAGAAAAGTGGCTCTTTATCTTTATTCACGAAGAATAAAGTGGGTTTTTTGTTGGGTTGGTTTTCCTTCGCCATGGGTTTAATTTTGGTATGCAACAGTGTTTTCTTCGGTCTTTTCTTCTAAGACTTCTTCTGCTTTGTTTTCATCCATTGCAGGAGATTCTACGACTGGGACGTTTTTTTTGAAGTATGGAGTGTAGTGGGCTAAACGTTCACTAATCATATCGGTTACTCCATCTCCCGTGATGGTAGCCCCTGAGATGGCATCTACTTCGTGATCGTCTTTATCTAATCCATTGGGGTCATTGTTTGTTTTGGAAACATTAATACCCACTAATTCCCCTTGATCGGAGTAGATTTTTTCTCCTACAAAACGGTCCTGAAACCACCCCTGGGTAATTTCTGCACCTAATCCAGCTGTTTCTCCTTTGTGATCAAAAACCACTCCTTTAATGGTGGTCATATCATCTTCTAGCGCAACATACCCCCAGATGGCATCCCATAAACCTGCACCGCGAAGTGGAACGATATAGAATTTATCCTCGTCAACCTCTGCGATATAAAGCGGGAAACGTTGTTGTTCAACTGGCTTCTTTGTCTCAGTAGCCATTTGTACTTTAAACGCATTTACAGCCTCATCGTTAGAACCGTCTTTTACAAGAGCCAGCTCTTGAGTAATGTATTGGTTGTATAAACCTTCTGCCTTATCGCGATCGGTTTTTATGCCGATGGTAGACAAAATATTTTGCATTTTCTCTTTACGAACATTTTCGTTTTGTTTGTCTTTTAACGCAGTAGCGGTAAAGGCTAATGATGACGCCACAACAAATACCATCACAGCGGCAAAAAGAAAAGTGTACAGGTTACTATCTCTATTCATAATTAAGCAGTTTTTAATTGAGCAGCAGCCCAACGTTTCTTTCTACGATTGATGTTTGCTTCTACTACATAGTGATCAATGGTGGGAGCAAATACGTTCATTAATAGAATGGCAAGCATTACTCCTTCGGGATAAGCTGGGTTGAATACTCGAATGAGGATACAAAAGATTCCAACTAGGATTCCATAAATCCATTTCCCTTGGGTAGTTTGTGCTGCCGAGACGGGATCGGTGGCCATAAAGACAATACCAAAAGCAAAGCCACCTACAACAAGGTGATTCATCCAGTCAAAGCTCATTAGAGCATTGGCTCCCCAAAGGTTGAATAAGAAGCCCATAAAGGCTGCTCCAGCAATTCCTCCAGCAATGATTCTCCAACTTCCTACACCCGTTAGAATAAGAATAAGTGCACCAACGGCAACCCACAGGGTGGACGTTTCGGCGATGGAACCTGGAATGGCCCCTTGGAACATTTCAAAGAAAGTGTAGTTTACATTATTTCCAGCGGCTAAACTTCCTAAAATTGTTTCTCCAGAAATGGCGTCAACATTTGATGCTTCTGAAACCCATACTTTATTTCCCGACATATATGTAGGATAAGCAAAGAATGCAAAAGCTCGAGCTGTTAAAGCGGGATTGAGAATGTTCATCCCTGTTCCTCCAAAAGCTTCTTTTGCTATTAAGACAGCAAATGCGACAGAAATCGCTACCATCCATAGCGGGATATCCACGGGCATAATCATAGGGATCAATAGACCGGTAACAAGGTAACCCTCGTTCACTTCGTGCCCGCGGTAAATTGCGAAAATAAATTCAATGGTTAAACCTACAATGTAGGAAACTGCAATCATAGGAACAATTTTCCATGCCCCGTGAATAAAAGCATCCATGAAGGTAAAGGCTTCACCTGTTTGAATAAAGTATTGATACCCGGTATTGTATATACCGTAAATCAAGGCAGGTAATAAAGCGATGATTACTGTCACCATGGTACGCTTTAAATCAACTGCATCACGAACATGTGCTCCCTTTTGCGTCGTGTGATTAGGCACAAATAAGAAAGTGTCAAAAGCGTTTACTGCGGGTGCAAAACGCTCATACTTTTCACCTTTCCCAAAGGGCTTTTTAATGTTGTCAAGGGTTTTTCTTAAAAAATTCATACGCTCTTTTTTTATCCTTCTTCTTTAATCATTAATTCAATTCCTTGCTTGATAATTTCTTGCGCTTCAATTTTTGAGGTACTGGAATAATCTATCAAAGCAAAATCTGCTGGCACTACCTCATAAATTCCTAAAGCCTCCATGCGTTCTACATCTTCTATCATACAGGCTTTAAGGAGTTGCATGGGATAGATATCCATAGGCAATACTTTTTCCATTTCGCCCGTTACAACCAGTGCACGCTCTTCACCGTTAAGGTTTGTATTTACTTTGGCTTTGCGCTTTCCAAAGAGCCATGATAAGGATGTTTTAGACATACTAGGAATTCCATTATCAACAAAAGGTAACCAACCGAACATTCGATACTCGTTTCCTTCTGGAATGATGGAAAAGACATTATTGTAATAGCCTAAATAGTTATCGGGAGAGGTAGCTGCTCCAGTCAAGACATCACCGTTGATGTATCGGTTGGGTTGACTATTATCGATATTAGCTCCTTCTAATAGCGCTGTGATAGAAGCGCCTATAGTCGCTTTGTAATACTGTGGAGTACCCACAGAAGAACCCACTAATGCCACTGTTCTTTGAGCAGAAAATTCTCCTGTTAAAAACAACGCGCCGATGTTAGCAACATCTTCTGGGTTAACTACCCATACTTTTTCTCCAGCGTTTACTGGAGCAATATGATGGATTTGAACACCTACATTTCCTGCAGGGTGTTTACCGCTTACTCCTACCACTGTCGCATTGTCAATTTTCTCAAAGAAACCTTTAAAGCTCGCGTCAGCTGTTAGAGTTAAGTTATCGGTAAGTTTAGCTAAAACGTCAATTCCTTTTTGAAATTCAGCCTTGTTATTCTTTAAAAGAAAATCGTAATCTACATCTAAAGGCGCAGTTGTGTAAGTCGAGACAAAAATGGCTTTAGGCGTATCCTCTGGGCTAGCTATGGTTCCATAGGGGCGCTGCGTAATAAAGGGCCATGCTCCTGCCTTGAGTAGAATTTCTTTGGTTTGTTCTTGATCTAATGCACTTAACTCTGGAATGTCGTGTTGTACGGCAGCAGCAGCGTCATCCTGCGTGATCACAAGCTCGAGGATTTTGCGTTTTGCACCGCGAACGATGGCGGTGACTTCCCCACTTACGGGAGAAACAAAATGTACCCTAGGGTTCTCTTTTGCAAAAAACAGGGGGGTTCCTTTTTCTACTTTAGCGCCTTCCTTCACAAGAAGTTTAGGGGTGGTAGAAAAAAAATCTTCGGGTTTTAGTGCGAATGTTTTTGAGGGGTGAATGTCAACCAAAATTTTATTGGCTTCACCAGCAAGGTTTAAGTTAAAACCTTTACGAATTCTTATGTCTTTGGACATTTGTTTAGCGTTAAATTCTAAAATTCACGCAAATTTAGCAATTTAAACTTGCTTCAAAAAATGCACATGAGAGGAATTTCTGTTATTTATAAACATTCTTAATAAGCTGTTTAAGCTTTGTCATTATGCCTTGGCTTAAAAGTTGCACTGCCCTAGATTTCCTTATCTTTGTTCAATGAAGCAGTTAACTCTCTTTGCCCTACTTTTTAGTTCAATCCTTTCGGCTTTTGCTCAGTTTGCAAAAGAATCAACAAAGGTAGATTTCATTAAATCCATCCATTTCCTTAGCAACGATCAATTGCAACAAATCCCTCTTATTCGACAAAACGAAACCTTTACCCTTGTTTTTGATGATTTACTGGCGCAAGACAATGATTACTATTACCGAATCAAACACTACAACAAAGATTGGACCCCTTCAGATTTATTTCAAAATCAATACCTAGAAGGTTTTGACAATCAGCGCATAGAGAATTTCAATAGCTCTTTTGGAACATTACAGCGCTATACCAATTATAAACTCACCCTGCCAAATGAAAGTACACGATTTATTGCCTCGGGTAATTATATGGTTGAGATCTATGATGCTTATGATGAATTAATGTTTGCAAGGAAATTTTTGATTTATGAAGAAAAAGCCCAGGTTCAATTAGGGATATATCCTCCTCAAAATGTTGAACGACTGCTTACACATCAAAACCTTCAATTCACGATTACACCACTGTTTACCGTCCGTAATCCACAAAATGACCTAAGTGTAATTTTGTTACAAAACGATCAATGGAATAGTTATCGCGTCGCTCCTGCTCCACAGTACAACAGCGGCAAAAGCTTGGTTTATCGCTATGACGCACCCACCCAGTTTGTAGGCGGAAACGAATACCTCAACTTTGACACCAAAGATCTTAGAGCTGTCACTCCCAGTATTAGCCATGTCAACAAAGGAGCACTCTATGAACACTACCTCTATACCAATGCACCGAGAGCAAATCTTCCTTACACCTATTACCCAGATATTAATGGAAACTATCTCATTCACACCTTACAAGGAGACGACCCTTCCATTGAAGCAGATTATACCGAGGTATATTTTAGTCTAGCAAAACAATACGAGCTCAAAGAAGAGGAACTATACATTTATGGGAAATTCAACAATTATGAATTGACCGAAGAAAACAAAATGATTTACAATCCCAGTCTTGAAATGTATGAAGGAATTCTTCTTTTAAAGCAAGGGTTTTACAACTACAAATATGTTAAAGTAGAAGAAGGCAGTCTATTTAAAAACAGTATTTCTGGGAATCATTCACAAACCGAAAACCAGTACACTGTATTAGTTTACCACCGCGGAATTGGGCAATTATATGATGCTTTGATTGGCATTGGGCAGGCACAGTCTTTTGCGCTGGAACGTTAAAATTTAAAGCTAAAAGAGCAAACTCCTCAATGTAGGTTTATAGTGTAATATTTTTTCCTTAACTTGCTATTAATTAAGTAAATAATCATGTTTCAACAAGTCACCAAGGGAATTAAAATTTCTGTACTTACAAAGTACGAGGGGGCTTTTGTGAAAAAAAACATCCTCAATCACGCATTTCGTTACACGGTACGCATTGAAAATCAAAGCAAGGATGTGGTTCAACTCATCAATCGAAACTGGAAGATTATGGAATCCAATCGCCGACCTCATTTTGTTGAAGGCGCAGGGGTAATCGGGAAAAAACCGATTCTAAAATCAGGAGAAACCCACACCTATCAATCGAACTGTATCATAAGCTCGCCTATTGGGGCAATGAGTGGATTTTACACCATGGTTAACTTTAGCTCTGCTCAAGAATTCGAAGTTGAAATCCCCACCTTTAAATTAGCCGCTACTTTTGCTTTAAATTGATTTAATTTTTCTTTATTTGAAAAAAAAATCATGCAAAATAGTTTCCCTAGAAGCCCAAAAGCACAGAACGAAGCTGTACGTCCTTATCACCCTGGAAGTGATGACGTAAAAGCAGTACTTACAACCTATAAAAAACTCTATCAACAAAACACAGAAGTTCCATTAACCATCAATGGTGAAAAAATAACCACAGGAACGACTGCAACAATGCACCCTCCACATGAACATCAACATGTATTGGGCAAATACCATCTAGCAGGTAAGAAAGAAGTTGAACAAGCCATTAAAAGTGCATTAGACGCTAGAAAGGCCTGGAGCAAACTCTCCTTTCAACATCGTGCAACCATTTTTTTAAGAGCAGCAGATTTATTAGCAGGGCCTTACCGCGCAAAAATCAATGCCGCTACAATGCTCGCTCAATCAAAAACCATTCATCAAGCTGAAATTGATGCTGCTTGTGAATTCATCGACTTTCTGCGTTTTAACGTGCAATTTGCCGAAGAGATTTACAACGAACAACCCAATTCTGGGGATGGAGTTTGGAATCGATTAAGTTATCGCCCACTAGAAGGTTTTATTTATGCTGTGAGTCCATTTAACTTTACTGCCATTGCAGGAAATCTCTCGGCGGCCCCCGCCTTGATGGGGAATACAATCGTATGGAAACCCAGTGATCATCAAATTTTATCTGCCCATGTCATCATGGAGGTTTTTGAAGAGGCTGGTCTTCCTCCAGGGGTTATTAACATGGTCATGGGAGATCCAGAAATGGTAACCGATACTGTCCTTTCATCGCCTGATTTTGCAGGAATTCACTTTACTGGATCAACCTTTATTTTTAAAAATATTTGGCAAAAAATCGGACAAAATATTCACCAGTATAAAACCTACCCAAGGATTGTTGGGGAAACTGGAGGTAAAGACTTTATCGTAGCTCACCCTAGTGCCGCTGCAGCAGAAGTCGCCACAGGAATTGTTCGAGGTGCGTTTGAATTTCAAGGTCAAAAATGTTCGGCTGCTTCCCGTGTATATCTACCAAAATCTACAGCACAAGACATTCTAGACCACGTGATTAAAGACCTAGAAAGCATCTCCATGGGATCGCCAGAAGACTTTAACAATTTTGTCACAGCAGTCATTCACCAAGGCGCCTTTAACCGACTTAAAGAAGCGATTGACCAAGCCAAAGCATCTAGCGAAGTAACAATCCTCCACGGTGGTGAATGTGATGACAGTAAAGGATATTTTGTAACACCTACTGTTTTAGTGACGACAAACCCACAGTACGACACCATGACAAGAGAATTGTTTGGGCCGGTAGTCACAGTTTATATTTACGACGATAACGACTTTGAAGAAACTCTAAGTCTGGTTGATCAAACATCAGATTATGCATTAACAGGAGCCATTTTTTCTAAAGATCGCTATGCTGCAGAGCAAGCCTTGCAAGCCCTGGAGAATAGTGCAGGAAACTTTTACATCAATGACAAACCCACAGGTGCCGTTGTAGGTCAGCAACCCTTTGGAGGAGCAAGAGCCTCTGGAACAAATGATAAAGCTGGTTCTAAATTGAATTTATTACGTTGGGTTTCTCCACGATTAATCAAAGAACCTATACTCACGCCTAAAGATTATCGCTATCCATTTTTAGGGGAATAAAATTTTGTTAAAACATAAGGAGGTTATTTATTGAGCGTTTACCTTTAATTGAACCCAATAAATAACCTTTTTATGAAAACCTACATTTTCACCTTTTTCTTCGCTTGCTTTTTTGTTGCATTTGCACAAGATGATGACGTTCAATACAAGGTCACCAGAGAATACGACAAAAATGGCAACCTGATTCGATATGACTCCATTAGGAGTCAAAAAAATCATTGGTCTAGTTCACACTTTAATTTTTCTTTTAATGAAGTTGACATTGATAGCCTTGTAAACGGTCTAAATATGTTGAGTGAAAAAATGGGCAGGCATATCGCTGATTCGATGGCCCAAAAAATTGAGCGCGTATTTAGCGATCCTAATTTTAACATCTGGATGGGAGACCTAGATGATAATAGTTTTATATTAAAATTCAATAAAATGGACAGTCTAATGCATCATCCACGCATTAAAATGCGTCATTTTAGACAACATTATCACGACTCGATTATCGAACAGCAACTTGAAAAAGAACTACAACGCATTCAAAAAAAATTAGACAAAATCAAAGCAAAAAAAGACACTTAATAGTTCAGGCCTTTTGCTACATTTCGCAGGGCAAGAGGAACTGTTTCAAGTCTATTTTCTAAAATTCGGATGATTTCGTTAGCTACTTTTTCCTTAGAGTAGTCTCCTGCTATACGCTTGGTTAAATCTCCCCCATTGTCATCGGTAATGCGTACCACAGGATTATTCCAGCTGGGTTCTCCATAACGCTTAAGCACTTGCCTATCTTTTCCACTCTTATTATTAAAAATGGCCAAAGGAATAAACCTATCCTCAATGGCAGCTACAATAACGGGATGACTCAAAACCCCTTTCCCATAATTACGGCAGGTAAGACAACCCGGCACTTCTTGAAACAAGATAAACACAGGTTTATCATTTTTCTTTGCCAGACGTAGCGCGGCATCATAATCACGGTACCAAGCAATTTTACCTAGTTCTAGAGCTTGTGTTTCGGGTTGAGTACGTTCTTGCGCATAAAATGTAAAAGAAACTAGCAATGAAAGAAAAAGAAGAGAAAGTCGCATCGTTGTAGGTTTTACCTACACTGCAACAATGGATATGCCAAAGAAGTCTTATTTAGAAACTTTAACTTTTTAAGGGGAGGTAAACCACCTTTTTAGTTTCAAAAAACGCTTCTTCATAAAAAGCAGAAAGCGCGTATTCTTTCGCTAAAGGAAAGTGAGCTAATTCCTCACTTAAATCGCCCCCCTTAAGGTAAAGAATACCGTTGTTCAAACGATGTGTCCCCTTGTTTTTAATGTTTTTTTTGACCCAAGGAACAAAATCATCCATTTTTGTTACTGCTCTACTCACAACAAAATCAACCGGTTGTTTAAACTCTTGAGCTCGTTGATGTCGCGCTTCAACATTCTTGAGGTGCAATGCCTCGGAAATTGCTTGAACTACTTTAATCTTTTTTCCAATGGAATCGATTAAATAAAACTCCACTTTTGGAAAAAGGATGGCTAAAGGTATTCCTGGAAAGCCTCCTCCCGTACCCACATCAAGCACCCTCGCTCCAGATTTGAACGGTTGTACTTTGGCGATGCCTAACGAATGTAAAACATGTTTTTCATAAAGCGCATCGATATCTTTTCTTGAAATTACATTGATTTGCGCATTCCATTCCTTATACAATGCTTCTAGTTTTTCAAACTGTTGATATTGATGTTTAGAAAGTGTGGGGAAATAGTGTTGTATAAGGTTCAAAATTTGTAGTTTTAATAAAACATTCAAAGATACATTCTTCTTCGCTATGGAAAAGCAAACAACCAACAAACCCCTTAGATTTTCCCGTAAAGACCCAAAGAAATTTTTTCAAACCTTAAATAAACGCGTAAACGACTATTTTAAGGAACACAAAGCGCCTAAAACAGGTAACTGGCGACTTTACCTTAAAACAGCTTTCATGTTTTCATTGTTAGTTGCGCCTTACTTTCTTATTCTTT
>JBMZGM010000009.1:0-74184 GCA_049615925.1 Flavobacteriaceae bacterium
TGGTGGAGTTGCTTCTGCATTAATCTCGCTCCCCTTGCGCTATATGCACACCACGATAGAGATGGTGCAAAAAGAAGATGTAGAGAATGTAATTCGTTTGATTTATGAAACACTTTTAACCATAAAGCCCGAGGATTCTTTTAGCTATTTTGACTAAACTCTCCTTTTCAATATCAAAAAAAGCCCAAAGAGTTCTTTGGGCTTTTTTCATTTAAAATAGGTGAGGATTCTCGCTCTAGTTTCACTTGTTTGCTGGGTTTTGTGAAACAACTCGATGAATACAATGCGTTTTTCCTTTGGATAAAAGGCATAAACCAAACGAAAACCAGATTGCACTCCCCTACCTTTAAAGCTCCTACTGGCAATTTTCTTTATTTTAATGATGGGGGTCGAAATACCCAGGCCTTGCAACTGAAAGCTAAAAGGAGGCTTTGCCTCTGGATGAAGCGCTATCACCTTTTTTACCACCGCAATATCTGCTTCAAGGGTGGGGTATTTCTTGGATAATTTTTTTAGGTCTTTTCGAAAAACATCAAGCCTGTGGAAGATCATCTGTAGGGGAATATTGGCGAACAGAAAAGGGGGCTTCTCTATAAAAGGCAAGTTCGTAATCTATGTCCTCGCCAATTTTAGTGGCTTTCCAGGGAATGTCTTGATGGGAATAATCGCTCAACTCACTTGCGGTAAAATGTGCTAAATGCTGAATCACTTGATCAATGGTGGTGGTTTCACTAGCTTTTAACTGGCGTAAATCGGGGGTTATTAGTGGGAAATAACGTGTTTGCGCGTAACCGAAATAATTGGTTTTAAGCAATTCAATTTTACCCTCTTCTTGCATTTGCATAAGCAGTGCCTTGAGTTCTTTAGGAACAGGGCCGTGCTGCAATTTTTTGTAAGAAGCACCACTGAGGTGATCTTCATATTGCTCATAATAATTAAAATCAGAGAAATAGAGCAATTTGTATAAGGCTGTCTCGCCCACATTGGGCTTGCCTGCACATTGTTGCAATACATACAACACCACCTGCTCCATTTTAGAAAGGGAAAGCGCTGGAATATGCATTCGAATGGAGGTTGATTTTCCCTTAGGCAATGCTGGGGGGAGTGTGTTGGGAAACTGCTCATCGACCAGTTCATCTAAACTTAGGGTAAAGTAAGCAGCAAACTTTTGCAGTTCTTCTATGGTGATTTTTCGCTTGTTGGTCTCAATTAAGGCAAGGGTGGTGCGTGCAAGCCTCAGTTGCTGGGCAAGTTCTTCTTGTGACAGCTTGTGCTCTTTGCGAAGATAAGCAATGCGTGCGCCTAAGGTTTTCATGATTCTTGGATTGATGGCTCAAATGTAGCAAATTGTATAGTATTAACACATATTTTTGTGCTATTTTAACACAATAATTGTGGTTTTAATCAACAACAACTGGACTAGCCCTAAAAAAAGGCAAGCCAGTAGGGAATAATACAGTCGCTACCACTTTAAACCTATGGTTACCGCACGCATTATAAACGCGCGCACTAGCGGGGCTATATGCACACCACGGTAGAGATGGTGCAAAAAGAAGATGTATAGAATGTAATTCGTTTGATTTATGAAACACTCTTAACCATAAAGCCAGAGGATTCCTTTAGCTATTTTGACTAAGAAATTACATCAACCCAGATAAACAGTCCCTTTAGCATAATGCTAAAGGGATTTTTTTTTGCCTATTTAGACCAGTAAAGCTTTGTTGATACGCTTCACCACAGCTGGCCCTTCATATACAAAACCCGTGTAGAGTTGCACTAACGCTGCGCCAGCGTCAAGTTTTTCCAGGGCATCTTCTGCCGAGTGAATCCCCCCTACGCCAATAATTGGGAAAGCATTATTACTTTTTTCTACTAAAAAACGGATGACTTCGGTGCTTCGTTTTGTGAGGGGTTTCCCACTTAAACCTCCTGTTTCTGCTTTATGAGAAGATTGTAATCCATCTCGATTAAGGGTCGTATTTGTGGCAATCACTCCATCGATGTTAACCGTAGTGACAATATCAATAATGTCAAGAAGTTGATCGTTACTTAAATCTGGTGCAATCTTTAGAAGGATGGGTTTGGAGTTTTCCTTCGCATCATTTATCTCTTTTAATGTTGATAAGAGATGCGTTAGGGGTTCTTTATCCTGGAGGGCTCTTAAATTAGGCGTATTAGGGGAACTCACATTCACCACAAAATAGTCCACATGATCAAAGAGCGCATTGAAGCAATAGATGTAATCGTTAACGGCATCTTCATTTGGCGTTAGCTTATTCTTTCCGATGTTTCCTCCTATAAGGACATGTTTATTCTTTTTTAAACGTTGAACGGCGTCGTCCACTCCGTCATTATTAAAGCCCATACGATTGATGATGGCTTCGTCCTCTTTGAGTCGAAAGAGTCTTTTTTTAGGATTTCCGGCTTGTCCTTTGGGAGTTAGTGTTCCTATTTCAATGAAACCAAAGCCAAAGTTTGCCAGCTCTTTAAACAAGACAGCGTTTTTGTCAAAACCTGCTGCAAGTCCAACAGGGTTTGGGAATTTAAGCCCAAAAACTTCTCGCTCTAAACTGGGGTGCTTTACTTGATAAAAGGCGCGAATAAGTGCCGAAACACCTGGAATAGCCGAGAAGAACTTGATCATGGAAAAGGTAAAGTAATGAACACGTTCTGGATCGAAGCGGAACAAGAGGGGTTTAAGGAGTCTTTGGTACATCGAAATATTTTTACAAAAATAAAAAAACCAACCCGCAAGCGAGTTGGTTTTTAAAAAGTTTTGGAATCAAAAGGGCTTACTTTTTTTCCTTCGTATTGAGTTTGTTACTCAATTCAAGGGAAATGGCCGTGCGCTCCATTTTTATTTTTCCAGCCAATGTTTCAACGACGCAGGTGGCGTCTTTGTCATTCAACTCTGCAATTTTACCGTGCATACCACTTTTTGTGATAACGCGATCTCCTTTTTTCAAGGCGCTCATAAAATTGCGTTCTTTTTTTTGTCTTCGCTGTTGTGGTAGGATGATAAAGAACACAAACACCACGAGCATTAAGAGTAAAAAGGGTAGTTGATCCATTGATTAGTTTTGTAAGCGAGCAGCTGCTGCAGCTTCGCGTTGTTGTTGTCTTACTGGATCAGCTTGTACCATTGCTTTGATACGAATGGTCTCACGACCAGAGTCTGTATTAGCAGAAATAGTAACGGTCTTTTGCTGTAGGTTCGGCTTGTTGCTTGAGTCAAAGCTCACACGAATTTGCCCTGTTCCTCCAGGAGCAATGGCTGTGTTCTTTGGGTACTCAGGTACAGTACAACCACAACTTCCACGAGCATCAGAGATGACTAAGTCGGATTTACCAGTATTTGTAAAGGTAAATAAGGTTTCCACACGCTCTCCTTCTTGAATGTTTCCAAAGTCGTGAATAGTCTTGTCAAAAGTCATCACAGGAGCATTTGAAACAGCTTTTGCAGAAGAGGCCTCAACAGCCGTTGCAGGTGCTTCTTTTTTGTCGGTGTTCCCGCCACAAGCAGTAAAGGTCAATGCTATGGCAGAAAGCGATAAAATGAAATATTTTTTCATGGTGTAAATTATTTTTTTTCCATCACAAATGTAACGAAAATTATTCCAATAAGCCACGTCCTTCTTTCTTCAAGCGGTCGTCCTTAATATATTCTTTGACTAAATTGTCTAAAACCCCGTTAATGAATTGATTACTCTTTGGGGTGGAGTATTCTTTGGCTAATTCTAAATACTCATTTAGAGTAACCTTAGGGGGGATATCGGGGAAATGAATGAGTTCGGCAATGGCGATTTTTATGAGAATTCCGTCTAGTGCTGCAATGCGATCTTTGTCCCAATTTGGGGTTTTCCCATCAAACTCCTTTTGAAGTGCTTCTTGATTAACGATGACGTTCTCATAAAGGGATTTCCCGAATTGTATGTCCTCTTCTCGTTCGGATAAATCAGGAAAAGTCAAAGAAGAGAGGTCTTGTGCTCGTAATTTCCTAAACTGTTTTAAAATAAATGTATTGACAACAGGTAAATCGTCAATCCATTGAATGTTTAAATCTTCGATGTAGCGAAACAAACGCTCGTCTGGAGCTACTACTTCTTTAAAGACTTGTACCAAAAACTTTTGTTGGTTTTTAAAGGTAAAATTCTCTTTCGCTTTGTACTCGAGGTATATTTCACTGCTTACGATGGTATCAAAAAGCTGACGCACATAATCGAATTCGAGTTCCCAGGTGTTGAGTTTGTTTTGTTCAATTTTCTTGGCTAAAAAAGGATGTTTAGCAATCAGGGCAACGGGTTCAAGTGCCGCAATAATTGGATAGTCTTTGTTGAGTGGAGCACTACCCCGGCGTTGTGTATTTTGAATTTTATCCTGTTCCACCGCATAGTCCCATAATGCTTTAAAAAGTGCTAGCAGACTCGTATGCAACAAAAGCATGTCTTTACAACTTTTTGCGATGGAAGTTGTCCCTTCTTTTAAAGAAAGTTGATTCCCATTATAGTGGGCATATATAGCTTGCATTACTTTTACGCGAATCTGTCGTCGTGTTAACATCCTCAAAGAACTTTATGTTGCAAAAATAATGGTTTATCCTTTATAAGCGCCATTTTATTTTTTCTTTTGTTGTGACTTTTCCCATCTTCAATTGTGTACCTTTGGGACCAGAATTATGAAGGAGTTACAGTACTTAAACAAATACCTATTTACCTATCGAAAAAAATTACTGCTGGGGATTTTCATCACCATTATCGCACGAATTTTTTCACTCTTCACCCCACGCCTGGTGGGGAATTCAATGACTGCCATTGAACAATTCCTACAACAAGAAAATGGCCAAACAAGCCAACTCACCGAGGTTTTGTTGCTCAACATTGCATTAATTATATCAGCATCCCTGGTTTCGGGGTTTTTCACTTTTTTGATGCGCCAAACCATCATTAATGTATCCCGCTACATAGAATATGACTTAAAAAACGAAGTCTATCAGCATTACCAAGTGTTGTGTAGCACTTTTTACAAGAAAAACAGAACGGGTGACTTGATGAGCCGTATTAGTGAGGATGTGAGTAAAGTACGGATGTATTTTGGCCCTGCCTTAATGTACAGCATCAATACCATTGCGCTTTTTGTGATTGTAATCAGTTATATGGTGAGTATTGCTCCCACCCTAACCCTCTACACGCTATTACCTTTACCCATACTGTCCATTACAATCTATCAACTGAGTCGAGCAATCAATATTCGAAGTACGGCAGTACAAGAAACCTTAGCAAAATTATCCACTTTTACACAAGAAACTTTTAGTGGAATTGGAGTAATTAAGTCCTATAATTTACAAGGGGCAATCGAAAGCACCTTTGGCGAGTTGGCTCAAGAAAGTAAGAATCAAAATGTGGCGCTAGCAAAAGTACAGGCTTGGTTTTTTCCCTTGATGATTCTCTTGATTGGTTTTAGTAATTTACTTGTCATCTATGTGGGGGGGAAACAATATATCGCTGGAGAAATTGAAATAGGAGTATTAGCCGAATTCATCATTTATGTAACCATGTTAACCTGGCCAGTTGCCACTGTGGGATGGGTTACATCCATCGTTCAACAGGCCGAGGCTTCTCAAAAACGAATCAATGCTTTCTTGAAACAAAAGCCAAGTATTGAAGATGGTTTTTCAACCAAAAAGGTTCAATCTGCCGATCTTATTTTTGACGACGTTTCCTTTACTTATCCTGATACGGGTATTAAAGCCCTTGATGGAATTTCATTTGAGCTAAAGGCAGGGGAAACCTTGGGAATAGTAGGGAAAACTGGAGCAGGAAAATCCACTCTTCTGGAATTGATCGCTCGATTATATGACCCTAGTGAAGGAAAAGTCATCATCGACCAGCAAAATGCTAACGCATATGCCTTAAACAATTTGAGAGAAGTGATAGGTTATGTTCCTCAAAATCCCTTCTTATTTTCCGAAAGTATAGAAGAAAACATTCGTTTTGGAAAAAAAGAGGCGTCAATAGACGAAATTGTTGAAGTGGCAAAAAGTGCCGCTGTTCACGAAAATATCATGAACTTTAAGGAGGGATATCAAACGCTTTTAGGAGAAAGAGGTGTCACGCTATCAGGTGGACAAATTCAACGGGTCTCCATTGCAAGGGCATTGATCAAAGACGCCATGATTCTTTTATTAGACGACTGCTTATCTGCCGTAGATGCTGACACAGAAGAACAAATCCTGGCACATCTCCATAAAATAAGCAAGGACAAAACGACCTGTATTGTGAGCCACAGAATCTCTTCGGTTAAAAATGCAGATAAGATTATTGTGCTCGAAGAAGGCCGAATAATCCAACAAGGAAAGCACGAAGAATTGCTTCAACTTCCTGGTCATTATCGCGATTTAGCCGAAAAACAAAGTGCGCAAATTATCTAAGAATTTGTTTTGTTTAATTTTTTTTAACAATTTTACAGTATATTGACTATAATAGGTAAACAGAATCACTGCCGCTAGAATTAAACTGAACTAAAACATGGATTCACCTCAAGAGGAAATCAACTCAAAAGTACTTCGCGCTGGAAGAAGAACATACTTCTTTGATGTACGAGAAACTAAGGCAAGTGACTACTACCTTACCATTACTGAAAGTAAAAAATTCACTAACGAAGATGGTAGTTACTATTACAAAAAACACAAAATCTATCTCTACAAAGAAGATTTTAGTGAATTCAAGGATATCCTTGGTGAAATGATGGACTTTATCATCAAAGAACGCGGGGATGAAGTAATCAGTGAACGACATCAAAAAAACTACAGTGGTGAAAATAAGAATGGATATGCCACATCAGATGTACCAGAGAAATTCACAGATGTCGACTTTGATGACATCTAACTGAAATAAAAGTTCAACCGTTTCTTCATGAAACGGTTTTTTTTTACATTGGATTTAGAAAAATAAATCCATGAAAAATACACTCACACTTTTCTTTGTTTTAGGAGCGTTTGTTTTTACAAAAGCACAAACTACCCTTGATTATTACTTACCAAAGAATCAAAACTACAATCCCAGTATTCCCACTCCTGCTGATGTCTTGGGACATGAAGTAGGAAAATGGCATGTTAGTCACGATAAACTATCTGAATACATGCGCACATTAGCGGCTGCATCAGACAGAATTCATATTGAAAACAGAGGAAAGACCTATGAAGATCGTCCCCTTTCTCTTTTAACCATCACTAGCCCAGAAAACCACCAACGCATCGAGGACATCAAAAAGCAACACATCGCATTAAGTGAACCCGAAGGCGCAAATCTTGACACTGCTTCCATGCCCGTAGTAGTTTATCAAGGCTTTTCCATACATGGAAACGAACCCAGCGGCGCAAATGCAGGATTATTAGTTGCCTACCACCTTGCTGCTTCACAAAGTCAAGATGTTAAAAACTTACTCGAGAATTCCGTGGTATTATTTGACCCTAGTTTTAATCCCGATGGATTACAACGTTTTTCACAATGGGCAAATACCCATAAAGCACAAAACATCACCCCCGATGGTAATGATCGAGAATACAACGAAGTATGGCCTAGAGGTAGAACAAATCACTACTGGTTTGACATGAACCGTGACTGGCTACCCGTTCAACTCAACGAGTCAAAAGCTAGAATCGCTAGTTTTATCGATTGGTTACCCAATGTGCTGACAGATCATCACGAAATGGGAACAAACGAAACCTTCTTCTTTCAACCTGGGATTCAATCTAGGGTCAATCCCTTAACACCAAAGAAAAATCAAGAGCTCACCATGGCCATTGGAAAGTACCATGAAAAGGCATTCAATAAAATCGGATCCTTATATTACACCGAGGAAGATTATGATGATTTTTATTATGGAAAGGGATCGACATATCCAGATGTCAATGGTTCTATCGGGATATTATTTGAGCAAGCAAGTTCTAGAGGTCACGCACAAGAAACAGCAAATGGCCTCCTCACCTTCCCTTTTACCATTCGCAATCAATTTACTGCTGCCCTTTCTACTCTAGAAGCAGCCTTTGAATTGCGTAAAGAATTATTAGACTATCAACGCAGCTTTTACACAAATGCACGAGCAGAGGGAGCAAAAAGTAAAACCAAAGCCATCGTCTTCGGGAATGAAAAAGATGCTTCCACAGCCTATCGTTTAGCCGAAGTTCTACAACGCCACGATATTGCTGTTCACAGACTAAATAAAACCTTGCAAAAAGAAGGAAAACGCTTCCCTCAAGAAAACAGCTTTATTGTTCCCATGGGACAAAAGAAGCAACGTCTCATCCAAGCAATTTTTAGTGAACAAACACAATTTCAAGACAGTCTTTTCTATGACGTATCTGCCTGGACACTATCCCATGCATTTGATGTAAATACAACAAAGGTTAAAGACCTCAATAGTGCAGGTGAACGCTTGACAAAAATTGAACGTCCTGTTATAAAATCGGTTAAAAAAGCGAGCTATGCCTACCTATTTGAAGGGCACGGTTACCTCACCCCAAAGGCCATTTATAGGTTACTTAACGCTGGTGTTCGAGTAAAAGTAGGGATGCAACCTTTTTCAATTGAAGGAAACTCGTATGATTATGGTACCCTTCTTGTTCCTGTAGCAAATCAATCCCTAAATCAAGAAGAATTATTCGAACTCATGCAAAAAGTGGCTCGTGAAGCCGAAATCAATATCAATAGCGTGAGCACGGGACTAACCCGTGGAATCGATTTAGGATCGAGAAATTTTGAAACCATCCAAAAACCAAAAGTAGCCTTAATGGTAGGAGACGGTGTAAGAAGTTATGATGCAGGGGAGATTTGGTATTTAATGGATACCCAGTACCAGATGCCCGTTACAAAAATGGATGTAAAATCCATTAACTATCGTGATTTAAGAGACTACACCCACATTGTACTCCCTAGTTATAATGGAGCCATTTTAAAAGGAGCAAAAGACAAACTAGCCAGATGGGTTAAAGATGGAGGTCACCTCATTGCTTATCGGGATGCTGTAAAGTGGATCAATCAACAAGAGTTCATTGAGGAAGAGTTTAGAGAAACAACCTTAGAAGCAAAAGATGTCGCCTTTGTGGATCAAGGAAAATTTAGAGGAGCTCAAGCCATAGGTGGGGCAATTTTTAATACTACTATTGACCGTTCTCACCCTGTTAACTTTGGGATTGAAGATAACAATCTAGCCTTATTTAGGAATTCACGTATTTTCATGGAACCCTCAAAAAACAGTTATGACAACCCTATTCAATACACCCAAGACCCTCTTTTAAGCGGTTATATTTCGGAAGAGCAATTGGAGTTATTAAAAGGCTCTGTTCCTTTCAAAAGAAAATCCATGGGAAGAGGATCTATTTTACTGATGACAGATAATACTAATTTTAGGGCCTTTTGGCTGGGAACGCAGCAACTGTATGCAAACATGTTGTTCTATGCAGACTTTATGTAATTAACGAACGATCTGTCCGTTTTCTACCGCTGCTTGTGGAGAAAGTAAAAAAACATCATTGCCTTGTGTTGCACCCAGCACAAGGCATTGACTATTAAAATCGGCAATTTTCTTGACAGGAAAATTCACCACGGCCACCACCTGGCGACCTATTAGTTCACTAATGGTATAACGTGTAGTTATTTGAGCGGATGATTTTAAGATCCCCAAGGGACCAAAATCAATCGTTAATTGAAAAGCAGGTTTTCTCGCTTTGGGAAAGGTATTTACTTCAATAACCGTCCCCACACGAAAATCTACTTGCTCAAAATTATCAAATCCAATCAACTACTTACTTTTTAAAAAAAATATCATCTAAAATCCATGCTGGACCAATGAGTAAAAACTTGAGGTCATCAAAGAAAGAAGGCTTTGCTCCCTCCAATTTATGACCGTAAAATTGACCTATCCAGGCTACCACAAAAATCATAAGAGAGGCTTGCCACAAAGGAAAGTGCTGGGCAATTTGCGCATTTCCAAAAATGCATAAACTCAAAAAAGCTAAGATTAAAACCCCCATTTTGACAGAAAGTCGCATATAAAAAAACATAATGGGAATTAGGGTAACAACAGCCCAATTTGCAATCGCACTGGATTCAATCCCACTAAGGTTAATCAATAAATCGTTTGGGATAGACATAAAAAGGCCCACCACAGAAAAGACAATAAGCGGAACACAAACAAAATGAATCGCTTTATTGGTTTTGTTTTGATGACTTTCGGCATAAGCGTCAAGCCAATCTTGCATTGTTTTCATAAGTCAAATGTATATTTACCTTTCAAATTACATATTTTTAAGGAATAAAAAAATAATATGGCACTTGTCGAATCAAATATGCTCCCCCTAGGTACAACAGCGCCCAGTTTTTCTTTACCTAATGTTTGCACAAATAAGATGGAATCTTTAGAAAAACTCAAAGGTAAAGAAGGAACCCTAGTCGTCTTTAGCTGTAACCATTGCCCCTATGTCATCCATTTGCTAGATGCATTTGTAGCTTTTGCTAAAGAAAATATAGCTAAGGGCATAGCCAGTATTGTTATCTCTAGCAACGATGTAGAAAACTACCCCGCAGATCATCCAGATTTGATGCGTCAATTGGCTTTAGAAAAAGACTTTTCTTTCCCCTATTTATACGATGAAGACCAATCGGTAGCAAAAGCATATGATGCAGCATGCACACCCGATTTCTATCTTTTAAATAAAGCAAATACGTTGGTTTATCGTGGGCGTTTTGATGCCTCTCGTCCTGGTAATGACACCCCAGTTACAGGAGTAGATTTACAAAATGCTATTGATGCTATGCTAAAAAAGAACCCCATACCAGAAAAACAATATCCTAGCATGGGGTGTAATATAAAATGGAAGGCCGGGAATGAACCCGCTGGATTTTCTATTTAAAATCCACTAATTCTACTTCAAACTTGAGCGTTGCATCCGGTGGAATAACGCCACCAGCTCCTGCAGAACCATAGGCTAAATCAGAAGGGATAATCAAAGTCGCTTTTGCCCCTTTATTTAAAAGAGCAATTCCTTCATCCCAGCCTGGGATTACCTGCCCTACTCCTAAACTAAATTCGATGGGCTGATTACGTTTAAAGGAAGAATCAAAGACTGTTCCATCAAGTAATTCTCCTTTATAGTGCACTTTGACACTATTCCCTTTAGCTGGAGAAGCGCCTTCTCCGGCTTTATCAATATGATAAAAGAGACCACTTTCGGTTTGCTCAAAACCCTTTGTAATTCCCGCTAGGGCTGCAGCTTGTGCCGCTTTGGCTTCCTCTTGTTTTTTTATTTTTTCTGCTTCAAATTCTTTAAATACGGCACTAGCATCAAAGGCCTTTGCAGCCTCTCCTTGACGTATGATCTCTAGCGCTTCAATGGCATCTCCTTGAGCAATGGAATCGACGACCTCTTGCCCTTCTACAACTTCTCCAAAAACAGTATGCTTATTGTCTAGCCATGGAGTGGCAACATGCGTAATAAAGAATTGGCTTCCATTTGTACCAGGACCAGCATTTGCCATAGAAAGGATTCCAGGTTTATCGTGTTTTAATGATGGGTGAAACTCATCGTCAAACTGATAACCAGGTCCTCCCATTCCAGAACCTTGAGGACAGCCTCCTTGAATCATAAAATCTGGGATAACACGGTGAAAGTTCAATCCATTATAATAAGGCTCTCCTTTTGCCTTTTCCTTGTTTTCTTTACTCCCTTCGGCTAGTCCAACAAAGTTTGCCACAGTTCCTGGCGTCTTTTCATAGCTTAATGAAAGTAGTATTTCTCCTTTAGAAGTAATAAATTTAGCGTATAGTCCGTCTTGCATGCGAGTATTTTTTAGACGGCAAATATAGGGGAAACCGCTGGAATTAGTTCGCTACATCATTCGTGAATTTAATTCGATAAAGTCGAATTTCCTCTTCGTCATAGTCTCCATCAAACTCTTCAATGGCTGCAGCTATGGTATCATTTTCGGCATCCATAAAATACTCATAGAGTTCTTCTTGTTGATCTTCGTCTAGGATTTCATCAATCCAATAATTGATGTTGAGTTTCGTTCCCGCAAAAACAATGGTTTCCATTTCATGAATAAACTCAGGCATAGCCATTCCTTTAGCAGAGGCGATATCATCTAGGGGTAACTTTCGATCTACGCTTTGGATCATATAAAGCTTTAAACCAGAGTTTGCACCTGTACTTTTAACGATTAAATCTTCGGGGCGGGCAATGTCATTTTCTTCGACATATTTTTTAATCAACGTAATAAAGGTAGGCCCATACTTTTTTGCCTTTCCCTCTCCTACTCCGTGAACATTCACCATTTCCTCAACGGTAATGGGATATTTCAGGGTCATGTCGTTGATCGAATTTTCTTGAAAGACAGTGTAAGGCGGCACTTCGTTTTTATCAGCCACCTCTTTTCTTAATTGGATCAATATTTTTTTTAAAGCAGCATCGTTGACGGTATCCTTTGGATGGCTAGCCAAAGGTTTGACTTTTGTTGTATAGGCATGATCCTCGGTCATTAAAAAACTTATGGGATCTGTTTGGAATTTTTTCCCAGCAGCAGTTCTTCGAATTACACCATAGGTTTCAATGTCCTTTTTTAAATACCCTGCAACATTTGCCTGCCGTATTAATGCCATCCAATAGGCTTCATTTTTATGTTTCCCTTGCCCAAAAATCGGAAGCTGAGTTGTGTTATGGCTATTGATAATCGCATTTTGTTGTCCTACCAAAGTTTTCACCACTTCTTTTGCCTTAAACTGCTCACGGGTTTGTTCAATGGTTTGGAGAAGGAGTTGTAACGCTTCTTTTGCTTCTACTTTTATTTTTGGAAAACGCACATTATCATCCATCTTATGAGGATCTCCTTTTTCCACATCAAACGATTCTCCAAAATAATGTAAAATAAATTTCCTTCTAGAAATTGACGTTTCAGCATAAGCGACCATTTCGTTCAATAAAGCCATACCGATTTCTTGTTCGGCAACTGGTTTACCCGACATAAACTTTTCTAACTTTTCAATGTCCTTATATGCATAAAAAGCAAGGCAATGACCTTCTCCACCGTCGCGACCAGCCCTTCCAGTTTCTTGATAGTAACTTTCAATACTTTTGGGAATATCATGATGAATCACAAAACGAACATCGGGTTTATCTATTCCCATACCAAAAGCAATGGTAGCCACAACAACATCACATTCCTCTTTTAAGAAAGCATCTTGATTGTGTGCGCGTGTTTTAGCATCTAGACCTGCATGATAGGGAATTGCATTAATATCGTTGACTTGCAAAATTTGAGCTAACTCCTCTACTTTTTTACGGGACAAACAATAGATAATTCCTGATTTTCCTTTGCGTTCTTTAATGAATTTGATGATTTCAAATTCAACTTGATCGGTTTTAGAACGAACTTCATAATAAAGATTAGGACGATTGAAAGAGGACTTAAACATCTTTGCATCGGTAATCTTCAAATTCTTCATAATATCCTCCTGTACCTTTGGGGTAGCAGTAGCCGTTAAGGCGATGACAGGTAGATTTTGATCGATTTGCTGTAACATATTGCGCAGGTTGCGATAGTCTGGTCGAAAATCATGTCCCCATTCTGAAATACAATGGGCTTCATCAACTGCTAAAAAGGATATTTTTGATTGCTTTAAAAACAGAAGAGTTTCCTGTTTTGAGAGCGATTCTGGGGCCACAAATAAGAGTTTTGTCACGCCGTTCTGGATGTCTAGTTTAACTTGTTCAATGGCCGTTTTTGTCAAAGAAGAATTCAACACATGGGCAATTCCTTCTTCTTGAGAAATACCACGGATAGCATCAACTTGATTTTTCATCAAGGCAATAAGTGGAGACACTACTATGGCTGTTCCTTCTAAAAGTAATGCCGGTAGCTGGTAGCACAGGGATTTTCCTCCACCAGTGGGCATAATAACAAAGGTGTTTTTTCGATCGATTACATTTTGAATTACTTCTTCTTGTAACCCTTTAAAAGAGGAAAAGCCGAATATTTTTTTTAATTCTTCTGTTAATTGCATTGAAGACATGAACGCTTTAAATCAAATACTTTAAATTTGTAGCTTAAATATAAGACTTACTAAAGAATTTCCCATATAAAACACGACCGAATTGTTGAACGAAAATAAAATCATTAGTAACGTTTTGGATGTAATCAATAAAGCTAGCTGCAAATGAGTCAAGAAAACGACATGTCCTTTCTGGAACATTTAGAAGCTTTACGCTGGCATCTACTTCGTGCCTCTTTAGCGGTTGTCATCATTGGCTTCATCGCATTTTTAGCGAAAGATTTTATATTTGACACCCTCATTTTTGGGCCAAAAAAAGCAGACTTTTTCACCTATGAACTTTTCTGTAATCTCTCAAAAATGATGGGACAAGGGACAAGTTTTTGTATCGAAGAATTACCTTTTAGGATTCAAAGTCGGGCAGTATCAGGACAATTTTCTGCTCACTTATGGACCTCAATAACGGCAGGGTTTATTTTGGCTTTTCCTTATATCTTGATGGAGTTTTGGCGATTTATCAGCCCTGGACTTCACTCTCATGAAAAGAGAAATGCTCGTGGATTTATTTTTATTGCTTCCTTTTTATTTTTTATCGGTGTACTCTTTGGTTATTACATTGTCACCCCGTTATCCATCAATTTCTTGGGAAGCTACACCGTGAGTGATGAAGTATTCAATGATTTTGATTTAGACAGTTACATTAGCCTACTACGTGCAGCTGTGCTTTCTTCTGGATTTATTTTTGAACTCCCCATTTTAATGTACTTCTTCACAAAAATTGGATTAGTTACTCCAGCATTTTTAAAAAACAACCGAAAGTTTGCCATTGTCATCGTTTTGAGTATATCGGCCATTATAACCCCGCCAGATATTGCCAGCCAAATCATTGTCACTATTCCAATCTTAATCTTGTATGAGGTGAGTATTGTTATTTCTAAAATTGTACATAAAAGACAGCTAAAAAAACATGAGTAATCTCGTTGAAGAATTTAATGCTTATCGTTCGAAAATGAACGAAAAACTATTGGGTGAAAATTCTAAAATCATAAAACGAATTTTCAACTTGGATGCAAATACCTATCAAGCGGGAGTACTTGATACTTCCACAAAAGAATTGATGGGACTTGTTGCTTCTGCCGTGTTGCGTTGTGATGACTGTATTCGCTATCACCTAGAAGAATGCCATAAAAACAAGGTCACTAAAGCTGCCGTAATTGAAAGCTTAGAAATTGCCACCCTTGTAGGAGGAACGATTGTCATTCCTCATTTAAGACGTGCTTTTGAATATTGGGAAGCACTAGAAGAAAACGAAAAATAAGATGAAACTTAAAGCACTATCCATAGAAAAATCCTACCGCGGAAGAAAAGTCGTAAATGGCATTTCACTTGAAGTAAATCAAGGCGAAATTGTGGGACTCTTAGGACCAAATGGAGCTGGGAAAACCACCTCTTTTTACATGATTGTGGGACTGGTAAAACCTAATGGTGGAAACATCTATCTAGACGATACTGAAATCACCACTTACCCCATGTATGAAAGGGCGCAAAATGGAATTGGATATCTCGCTCAGGAAGCATCAGTGTTTCGAAAATTAAGTGTAGAAGATAACATCTTGAGTGTACTCCAACTCACAAAGCTTAGCAAAAAAGAACAGCACAATAAAATGGAAGCCCTCATCGAAGAATTTGGGCTTAATCATATTCGAAAAAACAGAGGAGACTTACTCTCTGGAGGAGAACGCAGAAGAACAGAAATTGCTCGTGCTCTCGCAACAGACCCCAATTTTGTCCTACTGGATGAACCCTTTGCTGGGGTTGACCCCGTAGCAGTAGAAGATATTCAACGAATTGTCGCCCATTTAAAAAATAAAAATATCGGGATCTTAATCACCGATCATAACGTGCAGGAAACACTAGCCATTACAGATAAAACATATTTGATGTTTGAAGGTAAAATCCTCAAAGCTGGATCTCCAGAAGAACTCGCACAGGATGAAATGGTTCGAAAAGTTTATCTAGGACAAAACTTTGAATTGCGAAAAAAGAAGATCAAATTTTAACAACGTATTTGATCGAACTCAAAAATATATAAAGGATAATTGCACCTGAAATAGCTGCAAGACCAAATTGCAAGAAAAACAAAATTGTTCCTATAAGTAACAATACAGGAAATAGAAAAGAAGTCATCCCCTCTTTTGCTTTTAAGGAGAACATTTTCCAGTGAATGTTCATCATAAAGACAGAAAATAAACAACAAATCAAGAGGCTAACTGGATGCATTAAATACGACTTTACAACTAGTAAATTAGGATGTTGAAAAACAAAGGGTAAGCCCATGATTAGTAGGGCATTTGCTGGCGCGGGTAACCCTCTAAAATAAGACAACTGTTCTTGAATCAAATTAAAACGTGCTAGGCGAAAAGCCGCCCCCAGAGTAATACTAAAACCGATCAACGCTAATGGTGCAAATGACACCACTAGAAAAATGTCTGTGGAAAGGTTAAGTACATAATCATTCACCTTAATCCCAGAAAGTAAAAACAATTGATACATTAATGCACCGGGTGCTATTCCACTTGTTACTAAATCTGCCATGGAATCAAGTTGCACCCCTAAATCACTTTCCACCCCAAGCAGTCGCGCAAAAAAACCATCAAAAAAATCGAAAAATACTCCCGTTAAAACCAACAATAACGCTGCATGAAACTGATGAGTAAAAGCAAAATAAACCGCCAAACAGCCGGACAATAAATTTAAGGCTGTAAAAATATGTGGGATGGATTTTTTGAGCATGTAAAATATTTGCCCCAATTTACAATTTTTATACGGTCTATATGCATCCATAGAAACGACTTTTTTACTTTCTTTGTGAGGTCTTTTAATGAGTCAATTATGAAGAAGAAGTTGCTTTTATCGCTTTCTTGTGGAATCCTGTTAGCACTTGCCTGGCCCACTTATGGGCTTTCCATTTTGGCTTTTTTTGGCATCACCCCCATGCTTTATATGATCGAGTTAATCAACAAAGACGATAAAGGAAGAAAAGGCGCTCGAGTATTTTTATATTCTTATTTGGGAATGTTGATTTGGAACATCATTACCACCTGGTGGATCTATAATTCTACCGCCTTTGGCGCAGCCTTCGCCATTTTGTGCAACAGTAGTTTTTATGCAATTATATTTACCCTATATCGCTGTTCATTAACGCGATTTCCCCGCAAAACGGCCTATTTGTTTTTAGTCTCCTTCTGGATGGCATTCGAAAAATTCCATCTCAACTGGGACTTTTCATGGCCCTGGCTTAATCTGGGGAATGTTTTTTCAGAAAGTATTTACTGGATTCAATGGTATGAATACACGGGCACCTTTGGGGGAACACTGTGGATCTTGATGGTAAATATTATTGGGCTGAGGTATTTGAGTCGATTAATGGAGGAAAAAGAAAAACGCAAAGTCATTAAATCTTACCTACCGCAATTGCTATGGATCGCTCTACCCATCCTACTCTCTTTAATTATTTATCGCGCTATCCCCCCCTACAAGGAAACGACAAAAGTTATCGTTGTACAGCCCAATTTAGACCCCTATCAAGAAAAATATGTACAAACCAATGCCCAGCTTTTACAGCTCACCCAGGAAATGACTGAAAAAAAGCTGGACAGCACTGTACTTTTTTTACTCACTCCAGAGGGCTATCTAGACGAAGGTTATGGTTTAAATCTTCCGGATTATACCACAACAGAATTGTATGATAAAATCAATTTATTTACTTCAAAATACCCTCATCTTGCATTAATAACTGGTGCACAAAGTTTTCGTTTGTACCCCCCTTCAAAAAAACCACCTTCACCAACTGCTAATGCATTAAATAATGGTGGATGGTTTGATGTTTACAACTCTGTTTTTCATTTTGAAAATCAAAAAAAACCAGACTATTATCACAAATCAAAGCTTGTAGTGGGGGTTGAATACATGCCGTATAAAAAATACCTAGAACCCTTAGTGGGGGAATTTTTACTTGATTTTGGTGGGACAATTGCTACAAGAGGAATCCAAAAAAACAGAACTGTTTTTACCCACAATAGTGGAATCAAAACCGCACCCATTGTGTGTTATGAATCCATTTATGGCGCTTATGTGACAGAATATGTGCGCAACGGAGCTCAATTTTTAAGCATCATCACAAACGATGCGTGGTGGGGAAACACACAAGGTCATCAACAACTGTTGAGCTATGCTAGACTAAGAGCGATCGAAAATAGGAGATCCATTGCGCGATCGGCCAATACGGGAATCTCTGCCTTTATCAATACAAAAGGAGAGCTACAACAAAGCCTAGCTTATGAAGAAAAAGGCATTTTGATCGATACGATTCCCTTAAATCAAAAGCTCACTTTCTATTCCATCTATGGGGACTACCTTGCGCGATGGGCCATTTTCCTCTTTGGGCTACTCCTTTGTATCGCCATTAGTGGACGACTCAAAGAAAAAGCGGCATTTTAACCCTATTTGTACCTCCCCCTTAAACAATTTACTGTAATTTTACAGTAATGAAACAATCCATTGTTTTGATTTTAGGACTCTTAGTGGGGTATCTCCTCGTGAAGAAGACCATCTTTTCACCGCCTAAAAAGAAAGATAAAAAAGGATTTAGAAAGAGATATGAAGCGCGAAAAAAAGAAAAATTAGATGCTAGAGATGAAAGTTTACACCAGGACAGGTGATGATGGTACAACAAGTTTATTTTCAGGAAAAAGGGTACCAAAACACGACCTTCGAATAAAAAGTTACGGAACAATTGATGAACTTAACAGCTGGATGGGCGCTATTCGAGATCAAGCGAATCGCGACATTCAAGATGAGTTGATTGTCATCCAAAAAGATTTAATGACCATTGGAGCGCAATTAGCTACCGATAAAGGAGAGCTTCCCATCGCTAAAATCAATGCAACTCACGTCGCCGTTCTTGAAAAAAGTATCGATCGAGTCACCGACGAATTACCCCCCTTGAAAAATTTTGTTCTCCCAGGCGGGCATCCGCTAGTTTCAAATACCCATTTAGCCAGAAGTGTTTGTCGTCGAGCAGAGCGCTATATCACTGAATTAAAAGACTTAACACCCATAGAATCCGAAATAATCTTCTACATCAATCGTCTCTCAGATTATCTTTTTACGCTAGCGCGAAAGTTCTCTCATGACCTTGGAATCGAAGAAATTAAATGGGAACCCCCTCGAAAATAGCCAAATAACTTGCGCAGTAGTTCGAAACATTTATTTTTGCAAAAAAAAAGACATGTATTGGACTTTAGAATTAGCTTCGTATTTAAGTGATGCACCCTGGCCAGCAACAAAAGATGAACTAATCGATTTTTCCATTCGAACAGGTGCGCCACTAGAAGTAGTAGAAAATCTTCAATCCATGGAGGATGAAGGTGACGTGTATGAATCCATTGAAGAAATTTGGCCAGATTTTCCCTCAGATGAGGACTATCTCTGGAACGAAGATGAATATTAAACCTCAAAGTTGAAAAAGTCTCCCCGTGAGGCTTTTTTTTTGACTACATTTGAGACGCTAACGCCGAAATTTAATTATGAGTTTTGTAAACAATCTCTTAAAGATATTTGTTGGGGATAAAACCAAAAAAGACCTCAAGTCAATCCTCCCTCTCGTCGATGCGATTAAAGGGCACGAAGCTGCTTTTGAACGCCTTAGTCTTGACGAATTACGCGATAAAACAATCGCATTCAAAAAAGAAATATCAACTGCTAGAGCCTCTTTTGATCAAAAAATTGAGCAGTTCAAAGTTGAGATCGATGCCACAGAAGACATTGATCAACGCGAACAACTATACAACTCAATTGATCAACTCGAAAAAGAAGCCCTTACAGTAACCGAGGAAACCCTCCTCAAACTCCTTCCAGAAGCTTTTGCTACAGTAAAAGAAACGGCAAAACGATTTGTTCATAACGCTAGCCTAGAAGTAACTGCAACAGAATTTGATCGTCAATTATCTGGTGATAAGGCTTATGTGACCCTAAAAGGAGATAAAGCCGTATGGTCAAATAGTTGGGACGCTGCTGGGAAAGACATCACTTGGGACATGATACACTATGATGTTCAATTAATCGGTGGTATCGCCATGCATCAAGGAAAAATAGCCGAAATGCAAACAGGAGAAGGAAAAACACTTGTTGCAACCCTACCTGTTTATCTCAATGCACTTGCTGGAAAAGGAGTACACTTGGTTACTGTTAATGATTACCTTGCAAAACGAGACAGTGCGTGGATGGCTCCCATTTTCCAATTCCATGGATTGAGTGTTGATTGTATCGATTATCACAAACCCAATAGCGAAGAACGCAGAAAAGCCTATTTAGCAGATATCACCTATGGTACCAATAATGAATTTGGTTTTGACTACCTCAGGGATAATATGTCGCATACACCAGAAGATCTAGTTCAACGCAAACATCATTTTGCCATTGTGGATGAGGTAGACTCGGTACTAGTGGACGATGCGCGAACCCCCTTGATCATCTCTGGTCCAATCCCCGAAGGTGATCGTCATGAATTTGATGCGTTAAAACCAAAGGTGGCAGATTTATACAGCAAACAACGCAGCATGCTCACCTCGGTTTTAGCAGAGGCCAAAACAAAAATCAATACTGGAGAAACAGAAGAAGGTGGAATTCTACTCTTAAGGGTTTATCGCGGTTTGCCAAAAAACAAAGCCCTCATCAAATTCTTAAGTGAAGAAGGAGTAAAACAATTACTCCAAAAAACCGAAAACTTCTACATGCAGGATAACAATCGTGAAATGCATGTAATCGATGCAGAGCTTTTCTTTGTGATCGATGAAAAAAACAACTCGGTTGAGTTAACCGATAAAGGCGTAGAATACCTTTCAGAAAGTGTTCAAGACAAAGGCTTTTTTGTACTTCCAGATATAGGGACAGAAATTGCTAAAATTGAAAACGAAGGCTTAAAAGCCGAAGATGAAGCTGCAAAAAAGGAAATACTCTTCAAAGATTTTGGCATAAAAAGTGAACGCATTCACACCATGACCCAGCTTTTTAAAGCTTACACGCTCTTTGAAAAAGATACCGAATATGTGGTGATGGACAACAAAGTCATGATTGTTGATGAACAAACAGGGCGTATCATGGATGGGCGTCGTTATTCAGATGGGTTACACCAGGCCATTGAAGCAAAAGAAAATGTAAAGATTGAAGCGGCCACACAAACGTTTGCTACCGTTACCCTTCAAAATTATTTCCGCATGTACCACAAACTCTCTGGAATGACTGGAACTGCAGTGACAGAGGCGGGAGAATTTTGGGAAATTTATGAACTTGATGTAGTAGAAATCCCCACCAATCGACCTATCGCACGCAAAGATCAAGACGATTTAATTTATAAGACCAAACGGGAAAAGTACAACGCCGTAATTGAAGAAGTGACAAAGCTTTCTCAGCAAAAACGACCTGTACTTATTGGGACTACCTCAGTAGAAATTTCTGAGTTGTTGAGTAAAATGCTTAACATTCGCAAAGTACCGCACAACGTCCTCAATGCGAAACTGCATAAAAAAGAAGCTGATATTGTTGCCGAGGCTGGTAAACCTGGGATTGTCACCATCGCCACAAACATGGCAGGAAGGGGAACCGATATTAAACTATCTGATGCTGTTAAAGAAGCCGGTGGACTAGCCATTATTGGGACCGAACGTCATGACTCAAGACGTGTTGATCGACAGTTACGCGGGCGATCTGGTCGTCAAGGAGATCCTGGAAGTTCCCAGTTTTTTGTCTCACTAGAAGACAACCTCATGCGCCTGTTTGGATCGGATAGGGTAGCAAAGGTAATGGACCGTATGGGATTAGAAGAGGGAGAAGTCATTCAACATTCTATGATGACAAAATCCATTGAACGTGCCCAGAAAAAAGTAGAAGAAAATAACTTTGGAATTCGTAAACGTCTATTAGAATATGACGATGTCATGAATGCCCAGCGTGAGGTAATTTACAAACGAAGAAAGCATGCCTTACAAGGAGATCGACTTAAAGTCGATATTGCTAACATGCTTTTTGAAACCTGTGAAGAAATCGTTTTAAATAACAAAGCGACCAACGATTTTAAAAACTTTGAATTTGAAATCATCAGCACTTTTTCCATTAGTGCCCCTGTACTTATAGATGAATTTGAACAAATGACCGAAGGAGAATTGATTGATCAACTCTATCAAACCACCTTTGATTATTACAAACAAAAAGGAGAAATCAACGCTACACTCACTTTTCCAGTCATTAAAAACGTCTATGAACGACCTGGAAATAAGTTTGAGAAAATTGTCGTTCCCTTCACCGATGGAGCAAAAACATTAAATGTAGTAACGCACCTGGAAAAGGCCTATCAATCAAAAGGAAAACAACTCATCGAAGATTTTGAACGCAACATTACCCTTGCACTGATTGATGAGGCGTGGAAAAACCACTTGCGCAAAATGGACGAACTCAAACAATCGGTTCAATTAGCCGTTCATGAGCAAAAAGACCCACTATTAATTTATAAGTTTGAGGCCTTTGAATTGTTTAAAGCGATGATCGGCAGACTTAATCGTGATGTAATTTCGTTCTTATTGAAAGGAAGTATTCCATCTCAAGACACCTCAATTCAAGAGGCCAAATCACAACGGAGAAAAGATAAGCTCAATACGACAAAAGACGAAGTATTAAACTCTGAAGAACTAGCCGAAAAACAGCGCGCTATTGGGGCAGGTGCTGGAAGACCACAGCGTCAAGTTGTCGAAACCATTACCCGAGAACTCCCTAAAATAGGACGTAATGATCGTGTAACGATAAAAAACACCATTACAGGAGAAAATAAAAGCCTTAAGTTTAAACAAGCAGAGCCCTTAATTGCTAAAGGTGAGTGGGTTCTAGTCGAAAAAAATTAATTCGTACCTTACATCAAAAATGTAGTTGATGGAAATGTATGCGGAAATTTTGCTCATCGCCATTCCCAGTTTTATGGTGTTGGTGTTGCTTGAAATAGCTTATGGGGCGTGGAAAAAAAACCAGACCTACACCTTGATGGACACTTTGTCTAGTCTTAGCTCTGGAATGACCAATATTTTAAAAGATGTCTTTGGAATTGGTTTAATCCTTATTTCTTATCCATTTATAAAAGAGAATATTGCCGTAATTGAACTCTCAGAAAGTATTGGACTGTATTTCATTGCATTTATCTGCATTGACTTTGCCTCCTATTGGAACCATCGCTTGAATCATTCCATCAATGTTTTTTGGAACAGGCATGTAGTGCATCACAGTAGCGAGGAATTCAATTTGGCTTGTGCTTTACGACAAAGTATCTCGAGCCTCATCGGTTTTGGGGCTTTATTTTTAATCCCTGCGGCACTTCTTGGGATTCCTCATAAAGTCATTACTATTTTGGCTCCTTTACATTTATTTGGACAATTTTGGTACCATACGCGCCATATTGGAAAATTGGGTTGGCTAGAATACATTTTGGTGACCCCATCGCAACACCGTGTACATCATGCCATCAACCCAGAATATATCGACAAAAATTTATCAGCAATATTTTGTGTTTGGGATAGAATGTTTGGAACCTTTCAAGAAGAGCTAGAAGATGTTCCTTGTGTGTATGGAACACTAAAACCCGTTCACACATGGAACCCTGTATTAATTAATTTTCAGCATAACTGGGGCCTATTAAAGGATGCGTGGTATGCTCAAAACTGGTTAGATAAGTTCAAGTTGTGGTTTATGCCAACTGGATGGCGACCAGCAGATGTTGCAGAGCGTTTCCCACGTCCCATTGTTAACAAGGTGTATGATCAACAAAAATACGCTCCAGAATATGGCTTAAAGCACAAACTAATTGCCCTCTTTCACTTTGTTGCCTTAAACAGTTTTATCTTACTGTTCCTCATGGATTTTGAAACACTTCACATCTCGTCAAAAGTAGCCTTTGGGATATTAATTTTCACGACTATTTTTGGTTTCACCTCCATCATGGATGGATATCAATGGGCATTTGTATTTGAGATAACCCGATCCCTCATCGGTTTATTATTTATGTTACATCCCTTTCAACGTAGAGTATGGGAAGTTGATTTTATCTTTGCTGCTGGGACAACAACCTATTTTTTATTGGCGTTTTTAGCTACCTTATGGATGTATCGATCGCTCCCTAAACGCAGCCCGGTGAGTTCATAAAATGGCAAAAGAAAAACCACTTGATTTTTTAATTTTAGGCCCTGCCCATCCTTATCGTGGAGGTATTGCTAGTACCCAGCATGCCCTAGCTAAAAGCTTAATTTCACATGATTATCAAGTGAGTTTATGGACCTTTACACACCTGTACCCTGGAGTATTATTCCCCGGAAAAACTCAATTTTCTACAGAAGATAGCCCAAAAGACATCACCATAGAGCGTTCGATTCATGCTTACCATCCATTTCAATGGAAACAAGTGGCTGAAGCCATCAATGAATTACAACCTAAATTTGTGGTCTTTCGCTACTGGACCCCTTTTTTATCACCTTGCTGGAGTTCAATTGCTAAATACCTTAGTCCCAAAATCACTAAAATAGGCTGGGTAGATAATTGGCATCCCCATGAGCCAAAACCACTGGATCGAATTTTAACAGGTCGATTTGAAAAAGCAATGGACTGCTTTACGACCTTATCTGCTGCAGTAGCCTGCCAAATTGAAAAAAATAGCCAAAAAAGAGTATGGGGGAAAATGCATCCCATCGAGCGTGGGCTTCCTCCACAAATATCAAAAGAAAAAGCACGGGAGAAACTGGGGATAAACGAGTCCCAAACTGTTCTCTTGTTTTTTGGCCTAATTCGAGCGTATAAAGGACTGGATTTACTGTTAAAAGCATTTAAGGACCATCCCGAGAAACACCTATTGATCGTTGGAGAATGTTATGAGAAATGGAGAAAATATCAGCATATAATCGATCAATATAACATTGAAAAACAACTGACTGTGATCAATCGCTATGTTAGCATGGAAGAAGCAGCCAGCTATTTTTCTGCCGCTGATGCGACTGTACTCCCCTATATTACTGCTACGCAGAGCGGGGTGCTCGCTTTGGCCTACCATTTTGAAACACCCTTGGTGGTAACAAATCACCCTGGCTTGTCGCAATGTATTGAAGAGGATGAAACTGGAGTGGTTTGTAAACCCGAAATAAATGCTCTTTCATCGGCACTAACAAAGGTGACAAAACCATCGGCAAACCGTAATTTTAAAGTAAACCTCAACCGCACAAAAACCAACTATTCTTGGGCGAATTATGCACAGGAATGGGCCAAATTCATTTTTGATGAATCAAACGAAAATTAAACTCATCTGTAGCGATATTGACGGCACTTTACTGGATAAAGACAGAGCACTTTCAGTAAAAACTAAAGCTGTTATAAGTGCGTTAAAAGACCGTTACCCTGTTATTCTAATTTCTTCTCGTATGCCGAAATCTTTAGGGCAACTTCAAGAGGAATTAACCATTGAAAAAGACCCAATCATTGCCTACAACGGCAGCTTAATTCAAGATGGAGGAGAAACAATATTGAGTCAAGAAATGCCTTTTTCACTTTTAAAAAAAATGATGCATTATGTGAAAAACACAAGCATTCATTTGAGCTTATATCATAAGGATGAATGGATTGTTCCTGCTTATGATTACTGGGCAAAGAGAGAGGAAAATAACACTAAAGTAAGTCCAAGAGTTGCTCCTCTTGAATCAACAATTAGCGACTGGGAAAAACGCAATATTAGTGCCCATAAAGTCATGTGCATGGGTGAAAAGAAAGAGATTGATGGACTATATCAACATCTCCTTAATCATCAAGATGAAGTCAATGCCTACCGATCAAAAAACACCTATATCGAAGTAAGTCATGTGGAACAAGATAAAGCTTCAGCACTAGCGCTTTTATTGGAAAAAAAGTACCCTAGCCTGGGCATGGAAAATGTCATCGCCTTTGGAGATAATTACAATGACAGTACGCTCTTAGAACAAGTGGGATTAGGGGTAGCAGTAGCTAATGCAAAAGAAGAAGTATTGAAAAAAGCAACAACAAGCTGTAAATCTAATATTGAGGATGGCGTGGCCTACTTTCTTGAGGAGAATTTATTAAACCGATAGACAAAGGCGCTTCAAAGCGATTATTTTTTTTCTTTCAAACTCTCTGCAATGATATTTTTGAACTTTGTAGTACTCCACCCATGATCACGATTGACAAAATGTACAGGAATATTAAACTGATCCCCTGTAAATGGCTTTCCAACATAGTCATCGCCTAGAAAACGAATGGAGAAGTCATTTTCTTCAATGAGTGCCAAAAGATCTTTCTCATAAGTGTAAACTAGCACCTCATCAACATATACATTTGCCATGAGCTGCTCGATGCGTTCCTCGGTAGAAAGAATTGGTTTGAGTTTCTCTGGTCGTTCGATGGAGGGATCTGTTTGCAACAAGATGGTAAAATGATCACAATTCGCTTTACATTCTTTAAATAATTTGATGTATCCTGGGTGTAGAATATCAAAATTCCCTGCGGTAAATCCTTTTTTCATCATGGTGCTATTTACAAATATAATTTAAAATATTAATCAACTCTGCAGAATCATTTACCGTATATTTTGCGGCGGTTTGTTTATGCCCTATTTTAATTGAATTAACTTCTTTGGGAAGCTTTTCAAACATGTTTTCATCGGTCACATCGTCTCCAGCAACAAAAACAAAATCATAAGAAGCAGCTGCATATAAATCATAAGCGGCTATACCTTTATTTATTCCAGCGGGCATTACCTCAATAATTTTATTTCCTTCCATTAAACTTATTTCATTGGTCATCATACTATTCAAAACAGTTTTTAATTCCTCTGCTTTACTGATCGCTAATTCAGGATCTGTTTTACGATAATGCCATACTAAGGAGTTGCTTTTCTTCTCGATGAGTGTTCCAGGAGTATTGTCTGTAAATTGTTGCAATACTGGCATAATGTGGGTCATCCAGTCATTATTTGTTGGATATTTATCAATCCATAGATCGGTAGAAGCCAATTTGACAAAATGTCCGTGTTCTGCAACAAAGGTGATGTTTTTATTGGTAAATATTTTTTCTAAAAAAAATTTTGGCCTACCACTGATGATAACCAAATGATTTTCTGGTTGATTGCTGATATGGTTGATTCGTTTAATTACCTCTGCCGAGGGAACTGCTTTGTTACGGATTTTATGAAACTTGACTAAAGTTCCATCATAATCAAGTAAAAACAACCTTTTTTTCGCTTGAACATACTCTTTCGCCATCTTATGGAGAACCGAGGTTGAAATACGCATAGTTTTGGGTTGGGTTTGACTTAAAGCGAGATCGGTCAAACGTTCCAAAAAATTATTAGACCAAAACGTCACGTTATAACGTTTTATACGCTCACGTAATTCCATGTTTCGCTCCTGTTGTTCTTCTTCAGGCATGTTGATTGCTTCATGTATCGCTTCAGACAATCCATTAATATCAAAAGGATTGACTGTTAAAGATTGATGAAGTTCTTTTGAAGCACCTGCTAATTCACTCAAAATTAAAACCCCTTTATTATCGATTCTAGTCGCGAGATATTCTTTTGCAACTAAGTTCATTCCATCCCTTAAAGGGGTAACCATAGCAATATCAGACAGACAATAAAAATCAATCAAATCATCAAATTCAAAAGAACGATAATAGTACCATATTGGAGTCCAATTGACTGTTGCAAACTTTCCATTAATTCGTCCTATGATTTCGTCTGTTTCCCTTTTTAGTTTCTTGTAATGAGAGACATCGGTCCTTGAAGGAACAGAAACCATCACCAATCTTACTTTTTCTTTATAGTTGGGATATTGTTCTAAAAATCGTTCAAAAGATTTAATACGATTGATCACACCCTTAGTATAATCTAAACGATCAATGGATAGAATGATTTTCCCTTCATTATTTGCCTTGTGGTGTTCAAGTTCTTTTCTAAGGGGAGAAAATGCTTCTTGTTTGACAGCTTTGTGTTTACGCGCTGTGCTCTCAAACTTTTCAAAATCTATCCCCATGGGAAACGTATCAATAATAATTTCCCGCTCATCTTTTTTAACACGGTTGTAATTCACCGAAAGGTGCAAATGGCGTTTCACCGAACTAAGGAAATGACGTTGATAATCATAGGTGTGAAATCCTATAAGATCTGCACCCAGCACACCATTGAGTAAATCGTCACGCTTTGGGAAAATTCGAAAGATTTCAAATGAGGGAAATGGTATATGCAAGAAAAAACCAATGGTCACATCTTTACGCTTTGACTTAATCATTTCTGGAACAAGCATCAATTGATAGTCATGAATCCAAACTTTATCCCCCTCTTCTACTTCTTGAAGAACTGCATTTGCAAACTTTTGATTCACTTCGACATAAGACTCCCATTGAGTTTCGTCAAACTCAACAAATTGTTTAAAATAGTGAAATAAGGGCCAGATACACTTATTGGATAAACCAAGATAAAAATCATCAATTTCATCTTTTGACAAGGAAATGGCCTTATAATTTTGAGCCATCAGGTCATTTGAAAGCAAATTGAATTCACTTTCTTGTATCTCTTCGGCACTTATTCCTGCCCATCCAATCCACAGAGATTTGCCATTTTCGTGAACCGTCTTGAGTCCTGTTGCTAATCCCCCAGAAGTTGGGCTAAAATTCCACTGATTATTCAGTTTATCAATTTTTAACGGAAGTCGATTTGAAACAATGATGTATTTTGACATAACTTAGTGTAGGTTGATTATTAATAACTCATCTTCTAATTTAACTTTAATAAACTGGTTGACACATGGGCAATAATTTAAATTATGGAATTATAGGGAATTGCAAATCTGCCGCATTAATAAATGAGGATACTTCAATTGATTGGCTATGTCTTCCACAATTTGATTCTCCATCGGTGTTTGCAAAAATTCTCGATGATCAAAAAGGGGGGCATTTTAAGATCAATAATCTTGCAAATTATACGATAAATCAAGCTTACATTGAGAATACAAATATATTACGCACAGAATTTCTGAGTGAAAATGCTGGATTTGAGGTGATTGACTTTATGCCAAGATACAAAAATGAAATTAACCTTTACTACACCCCGCCCGAGGTGATACGCATACTGCGTCCCCTTTATGGGAAACCAGTCCTCTCTATTGATTATTCACCCGCACTAGAATATGCTGCAGCCTCAACTCAATCTTATGCAAAGCAGGAATTCATTGTGAGTGTATATGATCATGATAATTATGACACCCTTTATCTATATTCTAACCTCCCTAAAGAAGATATTTTAAACGCAACTACCATTGAACTTTCAAGCCCTTTATTCTTTACCTTATCCTACCATGAAAAACTCCATCCCCCTAGACTAAAGGATTGTACGATGGAATTTGAACGAACAAAATTATACTGGCTCAATTGGTGTGCAAAAACACCCGAGTATAAGACGTATAATGAAATTATTCTACGTAGTGCCATGACGCTCAAATTATTGACCTATGACAAGACTGGGGCAATTCTTGCGGCAGCTACTACCTCTTTACCCGAATCGATTGGCGAAGTGCGAAACTGGGATTATCGCTTTTGCTGGATAAGAGATTCTTCTATGGTTATTCGAGTTATTTCAAAATTGGGACATAAAAAAATTGTCAAAGATTTTATTGATTATATCATTGACCTTATTCCAGAAACGGATGAGAAAATTCAAATCATGTATGGTATCAATAAAGAGAAAAAATTGACAGAAACTATTTTATCTCACCTCAATGGATATGAAAACTCAAGCCCTGTAAGAATTGGGAATGCAGCCTATAAACAAAAGCAAAATGATATTTATGGCATCCTAATGGATGCGATACATGTTGAATTAGTAGAGTTTCCTTTATTGTTTGAAAAAAAAGAAGAACTGTGGTCGATTGTAAAAAATATTGTGTGGATTGTAAACAATAACTGGTTTTTACCCGATAAAGGGATTTGGGAATTAAGAGAGGAGGACAAACATTTTACTTTCTCAAAAGTTCTGTGCTGGGTGGCCATTGATCGCGCGATAAAAATTGCAGACTTTCTTGGAAAAAATAAAGATAAATGGAAAGAATTGAGGGAGGAGATCAAAAATGATATTCACAAAAAAGCATGGAACCCCACTGTTGAGGCCTATACGCAATTTTATGGTAGTGATGCTTTAGACGCCTCTGTTCTTCTTATGGAACAGTATGACTTCATTGACGCACTTGACGAGCGGTACATTAAAACCGTTAAAGCAACAGAAAGAGAATTACTGCATGAAGGCTTGCTTTACCGATATAAAAATAACGATGACTTTGGAAAACCAACTTCTTCTTTTACTGTTTGTTCTTTTTGGTTCATCAATAGTTTATTTAAAATTGGAGAAATTGAAAAAGCCCAAGAACTGTTTGATCAACTGTTGAGTTATAGTAATCATCTAGGGCTCTTTAGTGAGGATTTAGATTTTAAGAGCAAGCGGTTGTTAGGAAATTTCCCACAGGCCTATTCTCATTTAGCGTTAATTGATGTAGCCCTAACCTTTAATAAAATAAAGCATTAAAGTCACTTAAAAAAAATTGAATATATTGAGGTATATTTCATTGCTCATGAAACCTACTTATCTCCTTTTTTCATTTTTTTTTCTAGCTTGCTTTTGTGTTTGGGGACAAACGACTAGAATCTTTGTTTCAGCCCATCAAGATGACTGGCAACTCTTCATGAACCCCAATGTATTCAACAGCATTAAAGAAACAGAAGATACTACTGTAATTGTGCATACTACTGCAGGAGAAGCTGGAGCAGGAATGGGAAATGATGCCTATTACCTCGCCAGGGAAAAAGGAAGTTTAGCCGCCATTCGTTTTTTGTCAAATACCTTTTCTTCTGGGAAGGGAATAGGTCAAGAAATGGAGCGTAGCACTGTAGAACTCAACGGTCATAATATCTTGCGCTATCGTTACCGCAATGCAGTGATTTACCTCTTGCGTTTACCCGATGGAAATGGGGATGGTAGCGGTTATCAAATTCATGATTTCAAATCCTTAGCTAAATTCTATCACGATAAAGTAGAAGGCCTTACTGCCATCGATCAAAGCACAGCCTATTACGACAAAGAGGATCTTATTACCACATTAAAAGAATTGATTTTAACTGAAGCTAAATCAACTACAGAAATTCATTTAGCTGATACCGATGCATCAATTAACCCAAACGACCATTCCGACCATCAAACCTCATCCCGCTTTTTTCAAGCCGCCGCAAAAGAAATCGGAGGGATCGAACTGGTTCAATACATTAATTATGCAACAGGAAAACTTCCACAAAATGTGACGGGTGATGAATTTTTAGTTTGCGCAGGAGCTTGGGGAGTTACCACGGCACACATTGCCGATCATCGTCATTACAGTACGTGGGATGACGTCCACAATAACTGGATTGGGCGACAATATTTTAGAAAAACACTGCTCCCAAAAAAATAATCATGACCCCTTTCTACCACCTACTTCTCCTGCTTCATATCACTGCTGGAAGCATTGCGCTAATCGTTGGCACCATCAATATTGTAACTAAAAAAGGAGGACAACGACATCGTAAAATGGGACGTATTTTTGTGACTTCCATGATGATATCGGCAGGTGTAGCACTTATCATGGCACAACTTAAACCCCACCCTTTTCTATTCATTGTTGGGGTCTTTACCATTTATCTTGTAGGAACGGCAAATCGTTACATCAAAGCAGAAAGTGAAACACCCCATCTACTTGACTGGATGTACTCCCTTGGGATGCTCGTTTTTGGGAGCCTTTTTCTTATTTGGGGGGTCATCTCTTTAGTAAAGAACGACCCCATGGGGTATGTAATGTTAGTCTTTGGCGCTATTGGTCTTTTTAGCGTTTATCGGGATTTACAGAATTATCGAGGAGAAATTAAACATCCTAACTATCGTCTTCTCATCCATATTGGAAGAATGGTGGGAGGATATACCGCTACTGTTACAGCTGTTTTAGTCGTTAATGCACATCATCTACCCTTTGCCCTACCTGAATTTATTTACTGGCTCACGCCTACTTTAATCTTAACCCCTTTGAGTCTCATTTGGATTAAAAAACGAAAAAAATAGCCTATGTTAGAAATGCGTAATCAATGTGAAAAGTGCCACAAGCCCTTTACCTATCAAAGTAAAGACGCTTATATCTGCTCTTATGAATGTACCTTCTGTAAAGAATGTGTCGAAACAAAGCTTAACAACAGCTGTCCCAATTGCGGTGGTGAATTTCAACAACGACCATTGAGAAAAATACAAACCTAAATACAGTACATATTATGATCCTACATCCATATTTTGTTTTTAATGGCCAGGCCAAAGAGGCCTTGGTCTTTTATGCCGATGCACTAGGTATTGAACACGGTGAAATTAAAACCTATGAAAATAGTCCTATGCCACATGAACCCCATCAAAAAGACTGGGTCATTCATGCAGAATTGATGTTTGAGGGCACCACAATCGCAATGTTTGCCGATAGTGCAGAAGCACCACTACTTCCAAATCCCAACATTCACATTAGTCTTAACTTCAAAGACCTTGAAAAGATGACACTAGCATTTGAACGACTGGCAAATGGTGGTAAAATAACCATGCCCCTAGCAAAACAGTTTTGGAATGCTACTTTTGGTCAACTCAAAGACCGTTTTGGCCTTCATTGGATGATGAACTGCGATCACGAAAAATAATGGCTTATGACGAATACCTAGCAGAGCGCATAAGACGCTATTTCAACCAACAAAAGCTGAACTTTTATGACAAAGCCATGATGGGTGGTCGTGTATTTATGGTAGAAGATAAAATGTGTTGTGGAATTCATTATGACAAAAAGAAAAAAATGGATTTATTAATGGCACGAATTGGAGAAACAGCCGCTACCGCTTTTAAAGACAAAAAAGGGTGTCAACCCATGGACTTTACAGGGCGTCCCATGAAAGGCTACGTCTTTATAACCCCAGAAGGCTTTGACTTAGAAGAAGATTTGCTATTTTGGCTCAATCATTGCATTGCCTTTAACCCAAAGGCAAAAGCCGCTAAAAAAAGAAAAAAGAAATGAAAGTATTGCTCACCTTATTTAGCCTTATAAGCTTACAAACCTGTATTTCCAGCACCCCTCCCATTGATCGTAATGAACCCATATGGGAACCCCCACAACAAGAACAAAAAGGCTTATCAAAAGCCTATTTTGCTGCAGGCTGTTTCTGGTGTGTAGAAGCTATTTTTGAAAGTGTAAAAGGCGTACACGAGGTATATTCTGGCTATGCAGGAGGTGCTACAAAAAACCCAAACTACAATCAAATCGGTACAGGAAAAACTGGTCATGCCGAGGCAGTAGAAATCCACTATGATCCCAAGGTAGTTTCCTTTGGTACATTACTTCAAGTTTTCTTTGGATCGCACGATCCTACTACCCCAAACCGTCAAGGTCCCGACTGGGGTTCACAATACCGGTCTATCGCTTTTTACCAAAATGATCAAGAACGTGAAATGATTCAAGATTATATTACACTACTGGAAGAAAAAGCCATCTTTAGTAAAGAAATTGTGACAGAAGTTGCCCCGTTATCTAAATTCTATTTTGCCGAAGAATACCATCAAGATTATGAAAAGCGCAATCCTAATAATCCCTATGTAAGAAGTGTCTCTATTCCACGATTACGCAAATTCCAAAAAGCTTATCCAGAATTGCTAAAAGAAAACCACTAGTACGACGGTAGTAGATGAGGAAATCGTTTATTCACGATAGAATAAACGATTGTACCCATGAGAATTCCTGCGATTGAACCACACAGTATATCCAGGGGATAATGCACCCCGAGATAAACACGACTGTAGGCAATTAGTGCGGCAAAAATCAACAAAACTGGCATCAAACGCTTCCATGCTTTAAAGATCAAACTAAAATACAATGCAAGAGCAAAGGAGTTTGAAGCATGGCCAGAAAAGAAGCTGTATCGCCCTCCGCAATGGGCTTTCACAAATCGCATTAGATCCTCAAGCGCTGGCGTATGACATGGACGAAGACGCATGAAACCATTCTTAAAAAGATTCGTTAATTGATCGGTAAGTCCTACCAGAATAACGCCACTCAACAACAATAATAAAGCCGCTTTATACCCATGTTTTCTTCCATAAAAAATAACAAGTGTCAAATAAACCACAACATTGGTCGCCTTTTCACTCATCATAAGCCAAAATGGATCGAAAAAAGGAGTACCACTTTGGTTCAACCATAAAAATAAACGGGTATCCCAGGATAATAACTCCTCTATCATTATTCCATTGCTTGAATTTCTGCATCAAAAAAAGCAAGGGCTTTTTCGATTAAGTCCTGCGTAACTTTCTCAAGTTCACTTTGGTCTTCTTTACTAAACTCTTCTAACCACAAAATATCATCGTTAGACACATTTAAAAGAAAACGCGGATAAGCGGTATGTAAGACAAATATTTCATCTTCCAAGGAAGAATTATCGGCGATTAAAAACGTTGGAACTTCCATTTTTTAATGATTTAATAGTTTTTTGGTTTGATGTTGAAAACGTAAAAATAGTAAAAAGGCAGAGGTACTCAATCCCGTGAGCAAGCCAATCCATATCCCCACCGCACCTAAGTCGGTTTTTAGACCTAGGTAATAGGAAACTGGAAGACCGATAACCATATAGGAAATAAAGGTCAAGGCCGTAGGAACATTGACATCCTGAATTCCTCTCAAGGCACCTAGAATAACCGCTTGTAACCCATCGGTAATTTGAAAAAAACCAGAAACCAATAATAATCCAGCAGCAATGGCCACCACTTCGAGGGTATCGGCTGGGGTGTCACTTCCATAGTTTTCGAGATATATCCAGGGTAACTGCTCGTTAAAATTGAGGTAAATCACACAAAATACTACATCGCATAGACCAATCAATAAAAAAAGTGAAATCGCGATACGTCGCAAGTCGTAATAAGCCTTCATTCCAAATTGGTTCCCCACCCGAATCATGGCTACTACGCCTAGTCCCATCGCAAACATAAACGTCATCGCCGATAGGTTTAGGGCAATTTGATTTGCTGCCTGTGCATTTTTCCCTAAAATCCCAGACATCCATATTGCCATGGTAAAAAAGGCCACTTCAAAAAACATTTGCAAAGCAGAAGGTAGGCCTAGACTCAAGATTTTTTTAAAGAGCTTGATGCGAAGATGAGAGAATTTCACTCTGAGAGAATAGCCTTCAAATAAAGGGTGAAATTGAATGTAAGCCAAAATAAAAAGCACCGCACCTATTCGTGCTATCATCGTCCCTATTGCAGCGCCCTCTACCCCCATCTTAGGAAAACCGCCATAACCAAAAATCAATAAATAATTCAATAAGATGTTTAAGGCGTTTGAAAACACTGTCGCATACATAGCGGGGCGTGTCTTCGATAAACCATCGGTAAACTGTTTATATGCCTGAAAAATAATTAACGGTATCAAGGATACCGCAACCCATCGAAGGTAGGGAAAAGCATAGGCTACAACCTCTGGGGGTTGCCCCATGGAGTACATCAATTTTCTTGCACTATACACGGCAATAAATAAACTTAAACCCAATAGGGTACATAAAACCACCCCATGGGAAAGTACACGCTGTGCAGCTTTGCGGTCTTTTGTTCCATCGGCTTGTGCAACTAAGGGGGTAATGGCGGTTGAAAAACCTATCCCTAGTGACATGGCAATGAATACAAAACTATTCCCTAAAGAAACCGAGGCTAATTCTGCCGTTCCTAACTGTCCCACCATTATATTATCCACTAATTGCACAATGGTATGCCCCAGTAACCCTAGAATTACGGGGAAAGATAAACTAATGTTATAGCGAAACTCTTTGGTGTATTGCTGTAGATTAATCAAATGGCTATAATTTAAAGTGGTCCATTAAAAAGACCATGGAAGCCATTGTTGCTGCCCCTAACTCTAATTCTCGCTTGTTAATGGCATCAAAGGTATCATTGGCCGCGTGATGAAAATCAAAATAGCGCTGAGAATCAGGACGTAATCCTGCTAATACGTTATCGCTGGTTTTTAACGGAGCTATGTCTGCACCACTCCCTCCCTTAACAAACAAATGAATTAAATAGGGTTCAAAATAAGGGGCCCAGGATTGAATGGTGGATAACTTTTCTGCTGTGGTGTCGATGGAAAAACCGCGAGGTGTAAAACCTCCAGCATCAGATTCTAGGGCAAAAACATGCTTTTCATTTTTTTGTCTTGCCACCTCTGTGTATTTAGCAGCACCCCGTTGTCCGTTTTCTTCATTCATGTACAAGACCACTCTTAAGGTACGCTTTGGGCGATAATTGATTTTTTTCATGATTCGCACTACTTCCATTGACTGGACAATCCCGGCTCCATCATCATGCGATCCATCACCTAAATCCCAGGAATCTAAATGTCCTCCCACCACCATGATTTCCTCTGGGTGAGTAGTTCCTGTTATCTCACCAATAACGTTATACGACTGTACATCGGGTAGATTTTTACAGTTTTGTTTTAAATAAAATTTTAAGGAAGGATTCAAGGCTAACATTGAACTCAACAACTCTGCACCATTTGTACTAATTGCTGCAGCTGGAATACGTTGCTTTAAAGGTAAATCTCCATAACTCATTGAGCCCGTATGAGGATAGTCATCTAAACGTAAATTCATTGATCGAACGACAACCCCCACTGCACCTAATCGTGCAGCTTCTTCGGCTCCACTAAATCGTTGATCTACACAGCCCGAATAAGCCGAAAAAGTATTGATCAAATCTGCCTGCATGGGACGATTAAAAAAGACGATCTTGCCTTTAACCTTCTCTCTCCCCAGTACCTTTAATGCTTCAAAATCCTTTACCTCGATTACTTCTGCTCGAATCCCTGCTAGCGGTGTAGCAACAGAACCTCCCAAGGCGCAAACAGGAACATTAATCGTATTCCCTGGACTGGTCTCAATGTTGGCATACTCAAAAGTTCCACGAATCCATTTGGGCACCATCACAGGTTGTAACCACACCTTGTCTAGACCCAAAGCATCTAACTCCTCTTTGCCCCATTCAACCGCACGTTGTGCATTGAGCGATCCAGACAATCTGCCCCCAATTTGATTAGATAAATGTGCTAACCATGGGTAACTTTGACCATCAAGAAGGGCCGTTTGATAGATTTTTTTCAGGGTGGGGGCTATCTCTTCTTGCGCTTGAAGGCTGGATAGCAAAAGACAAATACAAAGGGTTAAACGTAGTTTCATATTATTTTGATGCAAATTGTTCTATGTTTTTTTTGGTGATGGGATTATCTCCCAAAATCATTAAACGCTCAATTACGTTTCGCAACTCGCGAATATTACCTGTCCAAGGGTATTCCTGTAATTTTGTCAATGCAGCTTGCTTAATTTGTTTCGCACTCACCCCATCTTTTTTAGCAATTTGAGCAATAAAATGCTCGCAAAGTAACGGAATATCTTCTAGACGATCTTTCAAAGCAGGAACTTTAATGACAATCACAGCCAGTCGATGGAATAAATCTTCCCTAAATCGACCTGCAGCAATTTCTTTTTTAAGATCCTTATTTGTTGCAGCGAGAATACGTACGTCAACACTAAGGTCTTTATCACTCCCTACGCGCTGGATTTTATTTTCTTGAAGAGCACGTAAAACCTTTGCTTGTGCGCTCAAACTTAAATCACCTATTTCATCTAAAAATAAGGTCCCATTATGTGCGGTCTCAAATTTCCCCTTTCGGTCTTTAACCGCAGAGGTAAATGATCCCTTAACATGACCAAAGAGTTCACTCTCGATTAATTCCGAGGGGATTGCAGCACAATTCACTTCAATCAAAGCTTGCTTATTACGTGTACTCTTTTGATGAATTTGATGAGCTACCAATTCTTTCCCTGTTCCATTAGGACCTGTAATTAAAACACGGGCCTGTGTAGGTGCGACTTTATCAATCATTTCTTTAACTCCCATTAAAGCTGATGATGAACCAATCATTTCATAGGCTTTAGCAATACGCTTTTTTAATTGCACATTTTCAACTACGAGATGTTTTGACTCCAAAGCATTGCGTACCGAGATTAATAACCGATTTAAATCGGGAGGTTTTGGGATAAAATCATAAGCCCCTAATTTCATCGACTCGACCGCTGTTTGAATATTCCCGTGACCCGTAAGCATAATAAAAGGGGATAGAATTCCTTGCTTTTTTGATGCTTGCAGGACCTCTAGGCCATCCTTATTGGGCATTTTGATATCACATAAAACAAGGTCATATTCGTCTTCTTGTAATAGCTCTAAGCCCATTTTTCCGTCCACTGCTTCGGTGATACTAAACCCTTCATTTTCTTCTAGAAGAATTTTTTTGAGTACGCGACGAATGGGCTCTTCATCTTCTATGATTAAAATTTTTGCCATACTTAATCTACTTCTGTTTTATTGACCCACAGAGTTCGCTGGGGAAAGGGAATTTCAATTTGATGCGCCTTAAACTCACTATTGATTTTAAAGCGGATATCACTTTTCACTCCCTCTACTAAAAAGCTATCATTTAGACTAAAAAATAGCTGAAACTGTAATGCACTCTCCCCAAAATCCTTGAAGAGAACAGTGGGGGCAGGTTGTTTTAATACCTTGGGATGCTGTGTAGCACATTCGATAAGTAGCTGCTTGACTTGTTCTACATCACTAGAATAGGCCACCCCCACAAAAATACTTTCTCGAACTAAAATTCCATTTTCGGTCCAATTATATAATATGGAGGTAAGGAATTTATGATTAGGTATAATCAATACTTTATTATCAATTGTAACTGCTCTTGTTGTTCGCAGTGTAATATTTTCAACTTTACCTATTTGACCATCAACTTCTATGATATCCCCCACATGGACTGCTTGATCTGCAATAATAAATATCCCCGATATAATGTCTTGAATAAAGGTTTGAAGCGCAAGCCCCACACCAACTAATAAGGCCGCAGAGGCAGCAAAAATTGCGGTAACATTTACCCCTATATTATCAAAGGTGATCAAAATCACAATGATGTAAATAAAGTAGTTGAAAAAAGTAAATATACTTTGAAACTTGTACTGCGTTTCCTTATCCATACGGGCAAGCGCTACCCTGCGAGAAAGCTTGAGTAAAAAACGAGTAAAAAGAAATACAAAAAGAATGATGAGAATCGACAGCACAGAAAAAGAGATGTCATTTCCCAGCTTAATCGGGTGGTTAAAAAAGTCGATTACCTTATTCATTCTTGGAGCCGATAAAAATGTCGTCACTCAAAGATAGAAGAAAAAAATGGCTGTAAAAACAAAACCCACCCTTATCGAAACAAGGATGGGAAAAAATTGCTATGAAAAAGAAAAATTGCACTAAGAGTGCATGTCAAAGATACATTATTTTTTTAATCTGCAAAAGATTAAGCAAACATGTCTTTTACTTTTTCAAAAAAAGATTTGTCCGATTTTTCTGGCTTAGGGATAAAATTTTCATCCTCTGCCATGCGTTGAAAGAATTGTTTTTGTTCCCGATTAAGGGTTTTGGGTGTCCATACATTAATATGTACCAAAAGATCTCCTGTACCGTAACCGTTTAAATCAGGTAGGCCTTTGCCACGTAAGCGAAGTGTTTTGCCTGCTTGAATACCAGCTTCTAACTTGATGCGAACTTTCCCATTCAATAAATCAACTTCTTTTGCAACACCCAGGGCAGCTTCCGAAAAAGAGATGTAGAGATCGTGATGCAAATGATTTCCTTCACGGATAAAGGTATCGTGATGAATTTCTTCAATGAGAACGATTAAATCCCCCGAAATTCCATTCCCAGGAGCGCTATTCCCTTTTCCACTTACTTTGAGTTGCATCCCCTCTTCTACTCCAGCAGGGATTTTGATACTCACTGTTTCTTCTTCGGCGATCATGCCTTGTGCATCGCTTCCTTTTGGTCGGTGCTCAATGCTTTGTCCACTACCTTGGCACGTAGGACACGTTACAGCAGTTTGCATACGCCCTAAAATAGTATTGGTCACACGAACGGTTTGTCCACTTCCACCACACTGGCTACAATTCGAATAGCGCACGTCTTTTGCTTGGACTTTACGACGAACTTTGACTTTCTTTTCAACCCCAGTGAGAATTTCATCTAAAGTGAGTTTAACGCGGATGCGCAAGTTGCTTCCTTTTGTTCTGCGCTGACCGCCGCCACCGCCAAAACCACCGAAGCCACCGCCAAAGGCACCTCCAAAGATGTCTCCAAATTGGCTAAAGATATCGTCCATGTTCATCCCGCCACCGCCAAAACCTTGACCGCCTTCAAAAGCAGCATGACCGTATTGATCGTAACGCGCTTTTTTATCGGGGTCACTCAAGATTTCGTAAGCTTCAGCTGCTTTTTTAAAGTTGGCCTCGGCCTGTGCGTCACCCGGATTTTTATCGGGGTGGAATTGAATGGCTTTTTTGCGGTATGCCTTTTTAATTTCGGCAGCAGTTGCGCCTTTACTTATGCCCAATATGTCGTAAAAGTCTTCTTTCATGTCTTTTCTTATTGTCCTACGACGACCTTAGGGTAGCGTATGATTTTTTCACCTAGTTGATAACCTTGTTCTGTAACATCAATGATTTTTCCCGATTGATCTTCTCCTGCGGGTATTTGCGTAATGGCTTCGTGCTTTTCGGCATCAAAAGCGTCACCAGCAGTAACTTCAACAGCGATCAAGCCTTTTCCCTTTAAGGTTTCATTTAATTTGTTATTGATCAAACGAAAACCTTCAAAATCAGCACTATTCTCGTGCTTATCTGCTTCTTTTAAGGCTCGGCCAAAATCATCCAAGACTGGAAGTAAACTAGAAATAACTTCTTGTCCAGCGGTTTTAAAGAGCTCAATACGTTCTTTTGACGTACGTTTTTTATAATTCTCAAATTCGGCAAAAAGACGTAAAAACTTATCTTTTTCGGTAGCTAATGCTTCATTAGCCTCTTCCAAGGCCTTGTTAGCACTTGCCTTAGGTGACTTTTTAGCAGTAGATTTTGCTTTCTTTTTTGTGGATTTCTCCGCTTTGCTATCGTTTTTTTTTGCCGTACTCATGCTTACTTTTTTGTTTGCGTGAGCAAAAGTACTGCCATTTTGATAAACTTGTCAAAATGTCATAGAAAATGTTATTTACACTAAGGATTTTATAGCAGTAAAAAGATCGGTGTGAGAAAATTTAAAGCCTTTATTGAGTACCTTTTCTGCACTCACTGCCTGACTGTTAAAAATTAACGTACTCATTTCCCCTGCGACAAGTCGCACAGGCCATTTAGGTAGAGGTGGCATAAAATAGGGGCGTCCCATGGCTTTGGCCAGTTGTTTCATGAATTCGCCTTGCGATACAGCCTTTGGGCTAACAGCATTGTAAACACCTTCCCAGCCTTGTTGCGCTGCCGCTAGCAGTAATTGAACTAAATCATCTACATGAATCCAAGATTGAAATTGCTTTCCACTGCCAAAAGCCGCTCCTAGACCAAAAAGAGTAGGGATTTTTAAAGGAGCCAAGACCCCTCCTTCTTTAGTTAACACTAAACCAATTCGCATCTTACTCAAGGGGATCCCTAGAGTGGTAAATCCATCTTCAGCTTCTTCCCAAGCAATGACAACGCGTTCCAAAAATGAATTGGGCTGTGGGTCATAGGTTTCGGTATATAAGGCAGTAAATGAAGAAGGGTAAATTCCAATAGCAGAGGCAGCCACTACCTGCTTGAGCTGGTGCTTTCCCTCGAGGGCGGCTAGTGCATTGACCAATAGTTTTGTGCCCTCGACTCTACTGTCAAGGATTTCCTTTTTATTTTTTGTTGTCCAGCGCTGTGAAATACTAGCACCGGCAAGATGCAGGAGTACATCAACCCCCTCAAAACAAGCAGCATCGATCTCATTTTTCTTTGGGTTCCAGTAGAAACCTTTGGCATGTTCAATGCCATCCAATTGGTTCTTTCGCGTGGTTAGATAATGCACCGAATGGCCATGTGCTATGGATTTTTTTACCAGGACAGAACCCACTAGACCCGTGGCGCCTGTGATTAAAATTTTCATGCTTTTTTTTTGTAAAAATACTACAAAAGTGGACGATATGCTTGAATCATTTCGCGTTTCCCTGGCGGACCCGGAACAAGGGCTACCTCAAGGCCTAGGTTTTGCAAAGCCCTGCGCACACTTCCCTTTGCAGCATAGGTAACAAATACTCCCCCGGGATTCATTTTCTCAACCAGGGGTTGAAAACAACTGTCTTCCCAAACTTCAGGCTGGGAACGTGCTCCAAATGCATCATAATAAAGGAGGTCGATCGATTCAACAGGTTGGAATTCTTGCAATAAACACTTGATTTTTTTGAGGCTATAATTTGTCGTGATGGGAGTTAAAACCTCCCAAGGAGCAGCAATTATTTTATCAAAAAGAGAAGAAGCATCATCCCCTAGAAATTGAGCGTAATTGACTTCATTGATTTCATCATTGCTGAGTGGAAACGCTTCTATGGTGGTATAGTTAAAATGAACTTGTTTCTCTTGTACTTTTTGAGCAGTTAAAAAAGCATTTAAACCTGTCCCAAATCCCATTTCAAAAATATGGCAGTTCTGTGCTTTGGGATTCAAACTTCTCCAATACGCTAGCCCCATCTCTAAATAAACGTGATTTGCTTCTTGAACTGCCCCGTGCTTTGAGTGATAATACTCATCAAAGGATTTCATGTAGAGTGTGGGACTCCCATCGGCTGTTTGAAATTGCTTTTTCTTTATATTTTTCATGCTTTTTACGAAAATAAGCTAGTTTTTTTCGAATCAAATTAAAAAGCCAAAAAAATAGTGGAAGAAGCGTTAAAATTTTTAGCCAATCGCTGATTTAAGGGGATTAATCACTAATTTAGTTCTAATAAATTCCTGCATAATGAGAGTTGAACGCGTACAACATTCGAAAATCCATGACATAGATTTTGACAACCTTTCCTTTGGGGAAGTGTTTACCGACCATATGTTTGTCTGTGATTATGTGGATGGACAATGGGAAGATCCCCGAATTGTACCCTATCAACCTTTGCAAATGGATCCATCTGCTAGTGTATTACACTATGGACAAGCTGTTTTTGAGGGGATGAAAGCCTATAAAGATGAACAAGGTAGTGCCTGGTTATTTCGACCAGAAGACAACCATGCTCGCATCAATAAATCCTCTACTCGACTAGCCATTCCAACCTTTCCAAAAGATTACTTTATGGATGGATTAAACGAGTTGTTAACCTTAGATAAAGATTGGATTCGTGCGGGAGAAGGTAATTCACTTTACGTGCGACCGTTTGTCTTTGCAAATCAAGCAGCCGTTTCTGCATCAGCTTCAAATCGCTATCAATTCATCATCATTTGCTCTCCTGTAAAATCCTATTACACTGGAGAAATCAATGTACTCGTAGCCGAGAATTTCTCTCGAGCAGCAAGTGGAGGTGTGGGCTTTGCCAAAGCAGCAGGGAATTATGCCGCTTCTTTTTACCCCACGCAATTAGCATTAAAAGAAGGCTACCAGCAAATCATCTGGACCGATGCAAATACGCATGAATACCTTGAAGAATGTGGAACAATGAATGTATTCTTTAGAATCAATGATACGTTAGTTACCGCTCCGACCACAGATACAATATTAGACGGAATCACCCGCAAAAGCGTCATTCAAATTGCAAAAGATGCCGGAATCAAGGTAGATGTTCGACCGGTGTCAATCACAGAAATTGTTGAGGCAAGTAAAAGCGGAAGCCTAAAAGAGGTTTTCGGTGCTGGTACTGCAGTAGTAATTAGTCCTATTAGTGGAATAGGATATAAGGGGGAAAAATACTCCATTGAAGAGCAGGCAGATTCCTATGCCACGATGATTAGAAAAAAAATAGTTGATATTCAATACAACAAAGCCGATGACCCTTATGGCTGGCGCAAAGAGGTTAGCTCTGTTCTGGCATAAGAATTTTTGCAATATCGGGTTTAAAGTAGTTTGGTCCCTTTAAGACTTTCCCGTCCTCGCGATAAATGGGCTCGCCATCCTCTCCTAGTTTGCTCATATTAGAACGCTGGATTTCTTGAAAAACCTCTTCAATTTTGTGCTGCATACCATGCGTCAAGATTGTTCCACATAAGATATAGAGCATATCCCCCAGGGCATCTGCCACTTCGACCATATCATTATTTTTTGCCGCTTCAAGATATTCCAGGTTTTCTTCTTCCATTAACTTAAAGCGCAATTGTTTGATATCATCAGGAAGATCTACTGTAGGAGAATTTGAACATCCAATTTTAAAGGCATTGTGGAAAAGGGCGACTGCATCGAGTTCTTTTTGAATCATAAATATGAGATTAGTGTAAACTAGAATGCCTAATTTAGACAAAAAAATAAGAATGTTCTCATCTGGTCAACTCGTTTTTGCCCTTTGTTTTGTTCTCGCTTTTACCAGCATCATTATAGTGATGTATCGAAAGGATTCAAAGGGACATAAAATACATTATACAGGTACCTATAAAATTTTAATCGGTTTTGTCCTTGCCATAATTGCGCTATTCTTGATTAAGATTTTTGTTCATTAATTTGATTTTCAATGCTTAATTTGCTTCGTACACTCTTTGGGTTTGTTTTTTTCGTTATCGTTTTTGGCGTAGCCTTAATTAAAAATGGTCCAAAAAAATACGGGGTCACGTTTTTTTTACCCATTGCTCATCCCATTGAAAGTTATCGTGATCATATTAAATCAACGGTAATCGCCAATGAAAATGCAGAGGCATTCCCGCTAAACCAGGACACCCTCTTTGCACTAAACTTTCCAAAAACAAATGGAGTGAAGCTAAAAGAGTCTTGGATCAACACAGCCGAAAGTAGAACACTAGCAATCCACCAGGAGTATCAATTTGACTTTAGTCGTCAAGTGTTCTTTTTTCGTGATCCTGAAAGCATGGATCGATTACGCGATCAAGTCATTGAGCGACTTCAAGAAACTAGGGATGCTGTTGACAAACGTTTTCTCGCTCATCGCTGGAACTATAATGGAACGGTTGACCTCCCCCGCATTTACTACCTCGCTATTGAAGGAAGGAATGAATGGAATGAGGTAGATGATGCAACATCAAAAGCCTTTGAGCAACTTGAATCATTCGCTCACGACAATGATCTACCTCTGCAAGAGAAGCGTTTTATCGTTTATCCCTTAATTGAAGAAACGACTGTTCAATGGAGAGCAGCCATTGAAGTTGATCGATATTATAGGACAAATGATAAAATAATTCGTTGTCGTCGATTTAAGGGCGGGAAGTCCCTGGAATTAATCCATCAAGGCCCCCTCACCTACTTAAATAAAAGTTGGAAAATATTAAGCGATAGCCTGGGGAACAAGACTCAAGCCTACCCCGGGATACAATACCTAACTAATAAGAAGATTTCAATCAATCCCTTGAATTGGTCAACTTCTTTATACCTCCCTATACTAGAATGAATTTAAAAGCACTATTACTGGTTTTTATTGGTGGCGGGCTGGGCAGCAGCTTACGCTTTTTAATTGGATATTTTTTCAGATCATCAAGCACACAATTTCCATACGCCACACTTGTGGCAAATCTTTTAGGCTGCTTTTTAATTGGACTATTTGTGGGTTACCTCAACCGAATGGGAATGCTCAAAGATCAATTGAGTTTATTTTTTGTCGTAGGTTTTTGCGGAGGGTTGACCACTTTTTCTACCTTTTCAATGGACCTTTTTCAACTTATTAAAAGCTCAAGCTTCATTTTCCCTCTGCTCTATTTTACAGCGAATATTCTACTAGGTGTCGTTGTATTGATGTTTGGCCTTTGGATTAGTCGTTAAACTAACCACCCCCCCCCTTTTTTTTGTCATAATCTAAATATTTTAAAAATTATTTTAAGTTACCCCTAAATTTTAGGGGGTGTATTATGATTATATGATAATTTTTAAAACATATCCATAAGAAAAAGAGGGGTATGATATATTTCGTTCTTAAATTTGGGCCATAATCATAAACAATAATTCTTATGAAAAAAATCGAAGCAATAATTAGAAAGTCAAAATTCTCGGATGTTAGAGATGCTTTACATGCCGTAGAGGTCAATTTTTTTAGCTATTGGGATGTTACTGGAATTGGAAATGAAAAACAAGGGCATGTTTATCGCGGAATAAGCTATAGCACCTCAGATATTCAACGTCGTTTTCTTTCTATTGTAGTCAACGATGACTTTGTTGAACGCACTATAAAAGCTATTGTCGATGCTGGCGCAACAGACAAAATCGGTGATGGAAAAATATTTATTCTTCCAGTGGAAGAAGCCATTCGAGTTCGAACAGGTGAACGCGGCGGATCAACGTTAAATTAATACTTACACTTTACTATTATATCCTATGGAATCTACAGCACTATTTACAGCAAACAATGTATGGATGATGATCTGTACTGCACTGGTCTTCTTTATGCATTTAGGGTTTTCCTTTTTAGAAATTGGCTTAACCCGTCAAAAGAACACTATCAATATTCTATTTAAAAACTTTTTTATCATCACCGTGGGCTTACTTTTATACGCCATCGGTGGATTCAACTTAATGTACCCTGGTTTTGAAGAGGGAGCCGCAGGCTTTTTTAAATTTGCAGGATGGGGAATTGCTGCCCCAGAAAACGGAATGACTGCAGCCTATGCCGATGGTGGTTACACCTGGTGGACAGACTTCTTATTTCAAGGAATGTTCGCCGCAACAGCAGCAACCATTGTCTCTGGAGCAGTCGCTGAACGAGTGAAATTAAGTTCTTTTATGCTCTTTTCAATCCTCTATGTGGGCCTTGTTTACCCCATCGTAGGCTCGTGGAAATGGGGAGGTGGTTTCTTAGACGGAATGGGCTTTTATGACTTTGCTGGATCCACGCTAGTACACTCTGTGGGTGGATGGGCAGCCTTAGTCGCTATTTACCTTTTAGGAGCGCGTATTGGCCGTTTTGATAAAAACGGAAAACCATTAGCCATCCCTGGTCACAATTTACCCCTTGCAGCTGCAGGTGTACTTATCCTTTGGTTAGGATGGTTTGGCTTTAACGGTGGTTCGGTATTATCTGCTGATCCAGAACTTACTTCATTAACACTCGTTACTACTTGTTTAGCCGCAGCCGCAGGTGGTGTATCCTCAGCCATATTTTCTAACATCCTTTACAAGAATTATGACCTTACCATGTTTATGAATGGTGTTTTAGGCGGCTTGGTTGGAATTACTGCTGGAGCAGACCAAATGTCTCCCGGAAACGCTATTACAATCGGTGCAATTGCTGGAATCATTATCGTCTTAGGTGTTGCCTTAATCGACAAATTACGATTAGACGACCCTGTAGGAGCAGTGGCTGTTCACCTCATTTGCGGTATTTGGGGTACCCTCGCCGTTGGAATCTTTGGGGCTATGGCCAGCGTTGATCAATTCTTAACACAACTTGCTGGAGTTGCTATCGTGGGGGCTTTCAGCGTAGCTTGTTCCTTTGCAATTCTTCTGCCCATCAAAGCGCTCATGGGACTTCGTGTTGACAAAGAAGAAGAATTGAAAGGATTGGACTTAGCAGAGCATGGAATGGATGCTTACGCAGACTTTAGAATGAATCAACACTAAACAATATTATCTACACTAACCATATACTATATCCATTATGAATTACTTAAAATCAATTTTACTATCGTCTTTTATGCTTATTGCAACGGGACTTTATGCACAGGACGAAACAACATCAGAAGAGGCTGCTGTAGAACCAAGCTTTTCAATTGCTGGATCGGTGGACACCTATTACAGAAGCAGCGAGTACGCTCCAGGAACCTCTTTTGGAAACCTTCCTGGCTTTTCACTAGGGATGGCTAATCTTGTTTTCTCTTATGAAGGAGAAAAATCAGGTTTTGTCGCTGATCTAGTTTTTGGTCCACGAGGAGCAGATGCTGTTTTCAATTCAACTGGTTCGTCAAATATTGTCAATCAATTGTATGTGTATTACAACTTGAGCGATAGTTTTACTCTTACCCTAGGGAATTTCAATACTTTCCTTGGCTATGAAGTAATTTCTCCTGTAGCAAACTTTAACTACACCACCTCCTATATGTTCTCTTATGGACCTTTTTCTCACACAGGAATCAAAGCTGACATTGCTGTAAACGATGATGTTTCTCTTATGTTAGGGGTTTTAAACTCCACCGACATGACAGAATCTCAACCTTTAGGGGAAGATTTCATGATTGGTGCTCAATTAGGACTTTATGGACAATACATCAACTACCTTGGTGGAGGTACAAACGGCGTTTCACAAATAGATTTCACGGGTGGATTTAATCTTACAGAGAAACTTTATTTAGGAATAAATGCCACAAGTTATAGTGATGATTTAGACATCGAATTTTCAGGAATCGCCATTTACCCACAATACACCCTGTCGGATAGCTTTGCATTAGGAGCACGTTTTGAAGCTTTTTCAGAGGATGGTTTAGGTGCCATCGGATCAATTAGTGGAGAGGGAGATAACACCTCATTCACACTCACTGGAAGCTTCACTTCAGGAAACTTAATTTTCAAACCCGAACTTCGTCTTGACACCGCATCTGATCAGTTCTACAGCAACGCTGATGGAGCAACAGATAAGCTCTCAACTTTTATCGTAGCTGCGATCTATAGCTTCTAACCATAATAATTGTTCGGTTTTTTTTAACCCTTGGAACTTATTTTGTGAGTTTCAAGGGTTTTTATTTTTTATCCTACATATACTTAGTACTATTGAAATCAAATCTTAAGTCATGTCTAAATTCATCCTAAACATCCACTGTTCTGATCAAAAAGGAATCATTGCCGCAGTCACTAACTTCATCCATCTCAATACTGGGAACATCCTATACATCGACCAGTATGTCGATCGAGAGAATAAGTTATTCTTTATGCGTCTTGAATGCGAATTCATTAATGGTGATTTTTCAGAAGAGCGCTTTAGAGTAACATTTGAGACAACCGTAGCCCAGCCCTTTGCTTTAACCTATGAACTTTTCAAGGGCGATCATCGCCCAAAAATGGCCTTATTTGTCTCAAAGTACGATCATTGTCTTTATGACATTTTAGCCCGTCAAGAATCAAATGAACTAGCCGTTGATATTCCTTTTGTTTTAAGCAATCACATGGATCTTAAGAAAGTCGCCGATCGATTTGATCTACCATTCTATCATGTTCCAGTGACAAAAAACACAAAAGATGAAGCCGAAAAAAGACAACTCGAAATCCTTCAAAAACATGAGGTAGAATGCATTGTTCTTGCCCGTTATATGCAAATAATTTCCCCAAGGTTAATCCAGCATTTCCCCAATAAAATCATCAACATTCACCATTCTTTTCTCCCAGCATTTCCAGGAGCAAAACCCTATCATTCTGCCTATGAGAGAGGCGTTAAAATCATCGGAGCAACTAGTCACTATGTCACCGAGGAATTAGACGCTGGTCCCATTATAGAACAGAACATCACCCAAGTGAGTCACCTCAACTCTATTGAGGACTTTATTGCAAAAGGAAGGGACCTAGAACGCATTGTACTATCGAAAGCCATCCAACTTCACCTTAGTCGCAAAGTAATGGTCTATCAAAACAAGACCGTTGTCTTTTCTTAAAATTTTCCTAGAAAATCTAGGGTTAAGTCATTGAATTTTTCAGGGCGTTCTACGTTCACCACATGACCACAATTGGGAATGACTTGAAGGATCGAGCTTTGGTTGTGATTCACTACCGCTTGCACCGCAGGTAAAAACATATAATCTTGATCTCCCATAACATATAAGGTAGGAATATTGATCCTTTCTTGACGAAAAATCTTTAACAAGGGAATCACTTCAGAGGTAAGTTTAAACCATCGAATAAATTCTTTCTGGTATAATTTTTTTGCCTCTCTAATAAAAAGTAAGCGTGATTCTTTATGATTGCGATTGGGCATTATGATAAACGCCAGCATTTTATACAACCACATATAAGGCAGGATGGATTTTGTCGCATTCCCAAATCGCATCAATAAGCGCGAACGAAAATTGAGTTTTAAAATCGCACCCCCCATAATCATGCTTTTCACACGCTCTGGAGATTTCTCTGCGATAGCACGAATTAATATGGTCCCCAAAGAAATTCCCATAAAATGGGATTGTGCCACCTTTTCGTGATCCAATACTTCGATGATTTCATCAGCAATAGCGTCAAAAGTATAGACACTGTTGGCTAAATCTGCCATATGATGTTTTGATTTACCATGTCCTCTCAAATCAATCAACAAGAGATTAAAAAACTTTGAAAAACGCTTGATTTGCTTAAACCATATCGTCGAACTACCACCTGCCCCATGGATAAATGTAACCCATTGTGCATTGTCATTCGCGCGATAAACTGTGTAATTTAACATTAACTCAAGTTTTTTTCCTTTAGTAAAACAGCCATTTCCTTTTGTAATGAGTGCGCTGCTTGAGCTGCCGCTTCTGCAAAATCTTCGCCTTGTGAAGCATAAATAATCCCCCTAGAGGAATTGACCAGCAATCCGATATCTTTTGTTAAACCATTACGTGCGACTTCTTCTAAACTCCCGCCCTGTGCTCCCACACCGGGAACCAATAAAAAAGCGTCGGGTACAATAGCGCGAATTTCTTGTAAAGCTTCGGCCCTAGTGGCACCCACAACATACATTAAGCGCTCACTTCCCTCCCATGATTTTGACGTCTCGAGTACATTTTTAAAGAGCGGTTGCCCATTGGATTGCAAGCGTTGAAAATCTGCTGCACCTGGATTTGAGGTTAAGGCTAGTAAAATAGTGTACTTCTCATCAAAAGCGAGAAAAGGTTCTACAGAATCTTTACCCATATAAGGGGCGACTGTGATGGAATCAAAGCCAAGGGTGTCAAAATAGGCTTTAGCATAACGGGTTGAAGTGTTCCCTATATCCCCTCTCTTAGCATCTGCAATCGTAAAATGACGAGGATAATGGACATTTAAATAATCAATGACTTCTTTTAAAGCGCTCATCCCCTCTACTCCATAAGTTTCAAAAAAAGCAATGTTTGGCTTATATGCAACTGCATAGTCTGCCGTGGCATCAATAATCGCTTTTGAAAAATCCACTAATGCTGTAGGTGAAGTTTGAAACGCAACGGGAACTTTCTCTAAATCAACATCTAATCCTACACAAAGGAAAGATTGTTTCCTTACAATTTCTTCTTTTAATGTGGCTAATGTCATCGTTAAAACACCTCTCCGGCTTCTTTTAATTTTTCAGTGTTTTGGAAGAGTTGCAGCTCATCGATTAATTTACTGATATCTCCATTAATGATATTTTGTAAATCATAAAGGGTTAATCCTATACGATGATCGGTCACCCTACCTTGTGGGTAATTATAAGTTCTAATTTTTGCCGATCGATCTCCAGAAGACACCAGGGAGTTTCGCTTTTCGGCATCGGCTTCTAATTTTTTTGATAACTCTAATTCATAAAGGCGCGATCGCAATACTTTAAGTGCCTTGTCTTTATTCTTGTGCTGTGATTTTTGATCTTGACACTGGGCGACTATTCCAGTGGGCTCATGCGTTAAACGCACTGCAGAATAGGTTGTGTTAACCGATTGCCCCCCTGGTCCTGAGGAACAGAAATAATCGATTCTTACATCGTTCATATTAATTTCAACATCAAATTCTTCTGCTTCTGGCAGCACCATCACAGTAGCAGCAGAGGTGTGTACCCGACCCTGTGTCTCGGTTTGAGGGACACGTTGCACGCGGTGAACTCCCGATTCAAATTTCATGGTACCGTAAACGTCTTCTCCCGAAACTTCGAAAATAATTTCTTTAAAACCTCCTGCTGTTCCCTCGCTGCTATCCATTAAACTGGAAGACCATCCACGGTCTGAACAATACTTACTGTACATGCGATAAAGGTCTCCAGCAAAAATACTCGCCTCGTCTCCACCTGTACCTGCGCGAATTTCAATGACCACGTTCTTGGCATCTTCGGGATCTTTAGGAATAAGCATATACTTTATTTCTTCTTCCAGACCAGGCAGGCTTTCTTTGGCTTCATCCAGTTGTAATTTCGCCATTTCAACCATTTCATCATCTTCACCATCTTTGATGATTTCAAGAGCTTCTTCTTGATTCGATAAAAGGGACTTGTAGACCTTTGCCTTTTCCATCAATTTACTCAAGTCCTTGTACTCTTTATTGAGTTGTACATAGCGTTTTTGATCCGAAATAATATCGGGTTGAATGATCAAGTCAGATACTTCATCAAAGCGCTGTTGAATGATTTGTAGTTTTTCTAGCATAATGGAAATTCTCGAAAGACAAATTTACTTATTTTCTCTCAATCGCAGCAGCTAATCCCCTAAAACAAATAGAAAAGCAGTAGAAACAACAAAGGCTGACAAACCATCACTTCGCTGGTAATTCTGCGCTCTTATTTGAGCAGATTTAAGACCAAAATCAAATAATTTTAAGCGTGTAAAAACAGCGCGATAACTCAACGAAAACCCCCATTGGTGACTATTAAATGTCGCCAAATCGTAATCGGAAGTATAGAATTCGCTACTGGAAAGATGTCGATTATATGGCGCAAAATAACGCGCAGCTGTTTGATCATAATAGCGATAAATCGGCATAAATTTCCAAGACAGATTAAAACGAATCGGTAATTCTAACTGCAAGGTATTGGATTGAATTCCCCAGTCATCACTGTAATGGCGTAAATAGGAACGCAAAACAACATATTCATTGAAATAGTAGTTCAATCGTAATCCAAAAGGTGTTTTTAATCGTCTTGAAGGCAGTCGCTCAACATCATCGGCTAAATGAAAAAGATCGGTGTTTTCTTGCGAGGCATAGTTGCCTAAGGTTCTAAAGTTTCCGATATAATAATCGGCTTTATCTTCAAAATAGACCCTTTGAAGCGGGTTAGACAATAAGCCTTCTTGTAGGACCAAATCGGCAAAAACAGCTCCTTGTAAACGCTGCCCTAACACCTGTGATAATCCAACCGAAAAGGCGAATGAATTTCGGTGCACACTGGTGTAGGACGTAAAATTACTTGGTAGATATGCTGCAACGCTATTTCCGCGATCATCCATGATACTCACCCCTCTAAAATAACTTTGGGGGTCATACAAGAAGGTTTCCTGAAACAACTCATATTCGTGTAATTCTGTGGGAATAATGGGTTTCCATCGATCAAAATACAATTGTCCTTTTAAGGATAATTCGGTGTTCTTTTCATTCCATAGTTGCGCATAGGACACCCCAGTACTAAACGACTCATAATCGTATTCCATTGATCCTCCCAGGTTAACCCCCCAGTAACGATTTCGATCGTCGCTAGCTTCTTGATACCCCAGATTAAGGGTGGTCAATACATCTTTTCGCGAAGCGCCCGTTGAAGCAATCCAGGGAGAACCCTGTGGAGGGGCTCCTCCTTGACTCCCTCTACCATAAGCTTCTTCATCTCCCTCACTTGAAGCGCCTGTTCGATTAAAAGGATTCCCATTACTAGAACTTGCAGAGGTATAGGCTGAAAGACCTACATCGGCTGTTAAAACAGCATCTTCCTTAACGGGCATTCGTATAACAATAGAGGGACTATAATCTGTTAAATACTCATTTCCCAGACCTCCCGTTACCGCAGCATGAATTCCGTCTTGTTCATAATAACTCATCAAGACATCAACTTCAACTGCGTTCAAAACCTTTTTCTTAAACTGCTGTAAAGAATCGAGTTGCGCAAATAAAAGCTGGGTCGAACAGCAAAAGATCGCGAAAAAAAATCGTCTAATTACACCCACATCCACCTCCTGTTTTACCACCATTTGCTCCAGCAGCAGCCTCCCGATAGATTTGAAAATTAGTTTCAAAACGCTCACAAGGAAATGCATTGAGCTGCATGTCTTGATCGTTTATAGCAATCTTATTGTATTCTTTTACTACAGTACAAGCCGATACACAAAATCCCACGATAATTCCTAAACTAAATCGTCTCATCCGTTGTAATATTTTTAGAAGAAAACACTTGACCTTGTTCATTGATCATCACGGCCTCCACTTGATTGATTTGATTGATAAAATCGATTCCCACCTCTACCCCCATCACAAAGAGAGCAGTAGAGAGTGCATCGGCTAATTCTGCTTTTGGAGCAAATACGGTACAGCTAATCACACCCGTACTGGGATATCCCGTTTTAGGGTGAATGATATGACCATAGCGCTTGCCGTCAATTAGCAAAAACTTTTCATAATCCCCCGAGGTAACCACTGCTTGATCCTTAAGTGGAAACCATGCAAACACCTTATCTTTATTCAACGGATTCACTAGCCCAATTTGCCAGGGCGTTCCATTGGGCTGCATGCCCCACGAAGACATATCTCCCGAAGCATTGATGATACCTGCCTGTACACCCTTTGCTTGAAGCAAGCGCTTAACACGATCGGCAGCATACCCTTTGCCTATCGCACCAAAACCTAATTTCATTCCTTTCAAAGGAAGGAATAAGCTGGTGTCAATTGGATCGAATACTATTTTCTCATAACCTATTTTCTCTACGGATGCTTTTACAACTGCATCATCAGGGCGCTTAACCTCTTGTCCCTCAAACACCCATAAGCGATCCACCGATGCATAGGTAGGGTCAAAAGCTCCGTCAGTTAACTGTGCGATGGCGCGGGCGCGATCAACTAAATCGTATAATTCGCGTGAAACCTTAACGGGACGTATCCCCGCCATTGTATTCACTAAACTCGTTTGAGAAGTACTATCCCATGAAGAAATCAAGCGTTCAATCCTGTCAATTTCACGAATAGCGCTATCGATAAAAGCATTGGCTTCATCTTGGTTTTTTGCCACTACAGTGAGATCAAAAGCAGAACCCATTTTAACAAAAGAACGTTGAAAAACCTCCTGTGCTTGCCCGGCAGCAACTCCCATCAATAAAGAAAAAATAAGAATAAAGAATCGCATTATAAATCCGTTATCGTTTTGATATAATCTTCAACGGGAGAGCCCGTGTAAACAAAGGTACCTATTGCCTTCCCTTTGGCCTCAAAAACGACCACCCATGGGAAATATCCCTTGGGATTAAATTCTTCGGCCAGTGCTTGATTTTTTGCTGCTAATGTCGCTGGCAATTGATTCTTCTTTCGCTTAGGGAAATCAGCTCGGTATAAAATGAGTTTTTCCATGGCATAGGCCAAAAAAGTATCATTTTCCCACACTTCTTTTTCTAGACGAATGCAAGGAATACACCAGTCTGACCCAGAAAAAACCAACAATAATTTTTTATTCTCCTGTTGAGCTTTTTCTTGAGCTACCACAAAGTCACTTTCCCATTCCTGTCCTATCACTTGGGTACAGCAAAGTAAAAAAAGAAGACTACATAATGCTTTCATCTATGGCGTACTACGTTGATAAGTAAAGCCCCCCACTTTCCCTTGTGCCCAAGAGGTAATGGTGATTTCAATATAAACATCTTCTTGAATGAGATGGACTACCAATGGAATCCCCACCACATTTTTGGGCTTATTACTAGGACAAGCAGCACGGAAATTCGTGAATTCCATCATGGCTAAATCAGCAAAAGTCCCTTGTGCCCATTCTGTCCCAGCGGGACTAGAATTATTATTGGCTACACTTTCTGTCACTGCGTTATAGAGTATTCCTTCATCTCCTCGTGTTAGCCAAACATTATCGGTAATACGATCCTGACTTTCGGCTAAAGTTGGGTCTGCTCCATCGGCTTTGGTAAAACTAATGGAAGCCCCATCCCATAGCGTTAAAGCAGAGACATCCACCTCACTCAAATCTTGAAGGTTAATGGTAATGGTGACATCCTCGGTCACATTCCCTGCCGAAACTCGAACAACAGCTGTAATCACCATTCGACTTTCATAATCAAACAAACTCGCATCACCCACGGTGATTTGTCCAGTGGTCGCATTAATCTCGATAGCTCCTACATCACTTTGAGAAACAATTGAAAAACGCACCGACCCACTATTTGAACTTGCTTGAACCGTTCCAATAGCTGCACCATCCTGGGGATTTTCATCAAAATTTGTGTTAAAATTAGAAGCTGTTACAGTGATTGCTTCGGGTTCTTGTGAGGTGCCATAGGTGGAATCATCCTCCTCTCCAGAGCTGCATTGAATGGTTACCAATGCAAAGGAGAAAAGTAAAATTCCAGACCGTAAAGGCCAATTTTTCTTTTTCATTTTCTTTTTTCTATAAAGATAGTAAACAAATTGACATGCTTTTACCGCAGGACAAGCTCCTAGAGAGAGGTGTTCACTTAATCACAGGGATAAAAAGTGATCATCAAGAACAAAAACGGTAAGCTAATGAACTAGTAGCAAAAGCTCCCATAGGAACTTTGGATGGTCAATTGCTTTTTCTCCGCGCTTTCAACGCGACCCACAAGCTGTGCTGCAACCCCAAAAGAGGCACTAATAGATATGATTTCCGCAGCAATCTCTGCAGGAACATAAAGTTCCATGCGATGCCCCATATTAAAGACCTCATACATTTCTTTCCACGAAGTTCCAGATTCTTGCTGAATCATTTGAAACAATGGAGGCGTATCAAAAAGATTGTCCTTAATGACATGCAATTGATCGATAAAGTGTAAGATTTTTGTTTGTGCACCTCCACTACAATGCACCATACCGTGAATTTTTTCTCGACCTATATCGCTAAAAATCTTTTGAATAATTGGCGCATAGGTTCGGGTGGGGGACAAAACTAATTTTCCAGCGTTTAAAGGTGCACCTTCTACACAATCGGTAAGGTTTTTTGTTCCAGAATAAACAAGAGACGAGGGTACATTTGCATCAAATGTTTCTGGGAATTTTTCCTTAACCGATTGATTAAAAACATCATGTCGAGCAGAGGTTAATCCATTACTCCCCATACCGCCATTGTACTCGGTCTCATAAGTTGCTTGACCAAAGGAAGCTAAGCCCACAATAACATCCCCAGCCTGTATGTTGGCATTATCGATAACTTGGTCCCGGCGCATTCTGGCTACCACGGTTGAATCGACAATGATGGTTTGAACGAGATCTCCCACATCTGCGGTTTCCCCCCCCGTGCTTTTAATCACAACTCCATGCTGAGCTAGGTCTTGAATTAGTTCTTCGGTTCCATTGATAATAGCTGCCAAAACTTCTCCTGGAATGCGTTGCTTATTTCTACCGATGGTCGAGGAAAGTAAAATATCCTCGGTGGCACCCACACACAACAGGTCATCAATATTCATAATCAAAGCGTCCTGTGCAATACCTTTCCAGACCGACACATCTCCTGTTTCCTTCCAGTAGGCATATGCCAAAGATGATTTCGTTCCAGCTCCATCGGCATGCATTACTACACAATGCTCTTCACTAGCGGTCAAATAATCGGGTACAATTTTACAAAAGGCTTTAGGAAATAAGCCTTTATCGATATTCTTTATCGCATTGTGGACATCTTCTTTTTGGGCAGATACACCTCGTTGTTTGTATCGATCGCTTGATGCTGTACTCATGGAGAATTTTTTACAAAAGTAGGGGTTTTATTTTGCCTTTAAAATGGACCATTGATTTTCTAATGAGAAAAAAGCAACTCCCGATATTTTGCGAGAGGCCAAAGTGAATTATCGACCAACAGTTCCAGTTTATCACAATGGTAGCGAATCGTCTCAAAGAAAGGTTTTACATGATTGCAATAGGCCAGTGATTTTTCATAATCATCCTCAATTGAATTTGCCTTCTTTCTCTCCTCAATCATTTTATTTACACCCGAATTAATTTCGGCGATATGGCCTGATATTCGTTCAATGAGAAGCATTTGCTCTTTAGCATAATCGATGTATTTATCGCCGTAAATTTCTTTTAGGCCTTTGACATTTTCAATCAGCGTATTGAGGTATTTTATCCCTGTGGGAATGATATGATTACGGGATAAATCCCCCAGGGTTCTTCCCTCAATTTGCAACGCATGCGTATAGTGTTCTAAATCGACATTTAAACGGGCAATGAGTTCTCTTTCAGATAAAACATTAAGTGTCTCAAAAAGTGCAATATTTTTTTTGGCGACATAAGCTTGAAGTGCCTCGGGAGTGTTTTGCGCGTGATACAGTCCGCGTTTATTCGCTTCTTTGATCCATGCATCGCTGTAGCCATCTCCTTCAAAAAGAACAGGTGAAATTTCTTTAATCATATCGCGCAGGGCATTAAAGATGGCATCGTCCTTTTTCATTTTAGCATCTTTTGCAAGAAGCTGCTCAACACTCTTTTTAAAACCCGTAAGCTTCTTTGCGACAATGGTATTTAAGACCGTCATAGGTTTAGCACAATTTGCTTTTGAACCTACAGCACGAAACTCAAATTTATTTCCTGTAAAGGCAAACGGAGAGGTTCTATTTCGATCGGTATTATCGAGTAAAATCTCAGGGATTTTACCCACCACGTTCAGCTTTAAATCTGTTTTTTCTTCGGGAGATAATTTTCCTTTTGAGACGTGTTCTAAATCAGTTAACACTTTAGTGAGTTGCTTCCCTATAAAGACAGAGATGATGGTAGGTGGCGCTTCGTTTGACCCTAAACGGTGATCGTTACTAGCACTCATCATTGAAGCACATAATAAATCTTGATAATCCAATACTGCAGCTATGGTATTGACAAAAAAGGTGAGAAACTGAAGATTACTCATAGGCGTTTTCCCTGGACGCAATAAATTCACTCCAGTATTCGTCGCTAATGACCAATTATTATGTTTCCCAGAACCATTGATTCCAGCAAAAGGCTTTTCGTGAAAGAGCACCTCCAGGTTGTGCTTTTCAGCAATGCGCTTCATCACATCAATCAGTAATGCGTTATGATCCACCGATAGGTTGGCTTCCTCAAAAATTGGTGCAAGTTCAAACTGTGAGGGGGCTACCTCGTTATGTCGTGTTTTGGCGGGAATACCTAACAACATGCATTCCTCTTCTAGCTCATGCATGAAGCTGAGCATGCGCGTGGGAATGGAACCAAAATAGTGATCGTCTAATTGCTGTCCCTTTGCTGAGGCGTGCCCCAGTAATGTCCTTCCTGTCAAAATCAAATCGGGACGGGAAGCAACCAACATTCGATCAACTAAAAAATACTCCTGTTCCCAGCCCAATGTAGGCACCACTTTTTGAACACTTTTATCAAAGTATTTACACACCTCGGTCGCAGCGTGATCAATAGCCGAGATGGATCGCAGCAGCGGTGTTTTATAGTCAAGAGCCTCCCCAGTGTATGAAACAAAAATGGTGGGGATACAAAGAGTTTTACCAAATAAGAAAGCAGGAGAGGTGGGATCCCATGCGGTGTACCCTCTCGCCTCAAAAGTATTGCGAATTCCTCCACTAGGGAAACTGGAGGCATCGGGCTCTTGTTGTACTAATTGTGACCCATCCAAAGCAGCAATTACATCCCCTTCTTTCGAACGATCTAAAAAAGACTCATGTTTTTCGGCCGTAGCCCCGGTTAAAGGTTGAAACCAGTGCGTATAATGCGTTGCACCTTTTTCGATCGCCCAAACTTTCATCGCTTGAGCAATTTGTTCAGCAAGAGAACGGTTGATTTTAGTCCCCTTAAAACTTGCTTGAACCATTTCCTCAAAAGCACTTTTGCTGAGATAATTTCGCAATTTTTTTTCATCCAAAACATTTGCTGCAAATTGCTCAATACGGTTTTCCTTTGGAGTATAAACAGCAGGGGCTTCTTGGGCTATTTTTCGTAGGGCTTCAAAACGTAAGTTACTCATACCATTGGGTTAAATATTCAATGCAAATATAAATTAATATTTCATAGATTTTTTTGTTCAATTTTTAAGTTTATTGAATTTTACCCTCAAAAAATTACCGTATTAACAAAAATAAGTGCATTGTTAATATTTTACCCCCTAAAAAAAGGGGAGGTGTATCGTGATATATTTAATTTTGTGCTGTTACTAGAAAATAATACATTATGAGCAAATCTAAATTAGAGTACATTTGGTTGGATGGTTACACTCCTACAGCCAATTTACGTAGCAAGACAAAAGTCGTTGACGATTTTAGTGGAAAATTAGAAGACTGTCCTATGTGGTCTTTTGACGGTTCCTCTACAAAACAAGCAGAAGGAGGGTCTTCCGACTGTTTATTAAAACCAGTGGCTATTTATCCAGATCCTTCAAGAATCAATGGATACTTAGTTATGACAGAAGTACTGAATGCCGATGGTACTGCACATGAATCAAATGCTCGTGCTACTATTGATGATGATGACAATGATTTCTGGTTTGGATTTGAACAAGAATACTTTATCATGGATAAAGAGACCCAACTACCACTAGGGTTCCCTGTGGGAGGATATCCTGGTCCTCAAGGTTTATACTACTGCTCTGTAGGTGGAAGAAACACACACGGAAGAGAATTTGTAGAAGAACATGCTGATTTATGTATTGAAGCTGGATTAAACTTTGAAGGCATCAATCAAGAGGTAGCAAGTGGACAATGGGAATTCCAATTATTTGCAAAAGGAGCTAAAAAAGCAGGGGATGAAATCTGGATTGCACGTTACCTACTCGACCGTTTAACAGAACAATATGGTTACTACATCGAGTATCACCCAAAACCTGTAAAAGGAGACTGGAATGGATCTGGAATGCACGCTAACTTCTCGAATACTACTCTAAGAACATGTGGTTCTCAAGAAACCTATGAGAAAATTTGTGAAGCTTTCCGTCCAGTGACAAAAGAACACATCGAAGTTTACGGAGAGTTTAATGACCAGCGTTTAACAGGTTTACACGAAACTGCTTCTATCAAGGACTTTAGTTATGGTATTTCAGATCGTGGTGCATCAATTCGCATCCCGATTATCACCGTAGAAAAAGGATGGAAAGGATGGCTAGAAGATCGTCGTCCAGCATCTAATGGTGATCCATACAAAATCGCAGCACGAATTGTAAAAACAGTTAAATCTGCTAAGGTTTAATCCCTTACAATTACTTTTTATAAAAGCACCCTTTTTGGGTGCTTTTTTTTGCTCTAACTTTTTTAAAACATTGAGAATTTAAGTTCTTTTTTTAAAAAATAAAAGTATATTTGCCCCCACAAAAGGCCTCGTAGCATAACTGAATAGTGCACTTGATTACGGCTCAAGAGGTTGCAGGTTTGAATCCTGCCGAGGTCACAAAAAAACAAAGGGATTACAGCAATGTAGTCCCTTTTTTATTTCTTCACTTGCACATTATTTTCACACAAGTCCAATCTTTAGAAGAATAAAGATTACTCATCTTTACTACATCTTGCTTTACTTATTATCGTTATAATGTTACTGAAATTGTTAATTGGTAGTAAGCATGGATCTATATTAAATGGTCATTAACCCGCAAGTATAACTTCATATGTAACTTAAGTTACTTAAAGTAAATTTCAGTTTGTTTAACTTATGCCGTGTTATATCGTCAAATAATTTAAAAAAGTTAAACATTATGTCGCATTACAACGTTTTAATCATTGGCGCAGGTACAGCTGGAATCATGGTTGCTGCCCAACTAAAAAAGAAAGGGATTACATCGATTGGTTTAATTGATCCTGCTGATACTCACTACTATCAACCCGCATGGACTTTGGTTGGAGCTGGCGCTTATAACCATAAAAAAACAGCACGCTCAATGAAATCAGTGATCCCATCAGGTGTAGATTGGATACAAGATTTTGTTGAAAAATTGAATCCAAAAAAAAATCAGGTATCCACAAGAGGAAAAAATAATTACTCTTACGATTATCTAGTTGTTGCTCCTGGATTAGTCTATGATTTGTCCATGGTAGAAGGTTTAGAAGAAGCACTAGAAAATGGTATTGTTTGTAGCAACTACATTAATCCTGAAGAGACATGGAAACAGCTTCAAAATTTCAAAGGTGGTACAGCACTCTTCACACAACCCACTACACCGATAAAATGTGGGGGTGCCCCTCAAAAAATCATGTATTTGGGCGAAAGTCATTTCAAAAAATCGAACGTTAGAAACAACACTAACGTAGTTTTTGCCACAAACGGGGGAGTGATCTTTGGTGTTAAGCAAATTGCTGAAACCTTGATGAATGTTGTGAATCGCAAAGACATAAATCTACGCTTTGGGCATCAACTAAAAAAAATTGATCCAGTAAAGAAAATCGCATGGTATGCACTTGGGGACAACCACAAAGAACACAACCATAAACCAATTAAAACCCATGAAAAAGGGGGCTTAGTTGGAATAGAATTTGATTTTCTTCACACTGCTCCACCGTCAGTCGCACCAGCATTTATTCAAAATTCTATCCTTTCAAATCAAAGTGGATGGATGGAAGTGGACCACAAGAGCATGCAACATCCTCAATTTAGCAATGTTTTTGGCCTTGGAGATGTGGCTGCTTTACCCACCGCTAAAACTGGAGCAGCAATACGTAAACAAGCACCAATAGTAGTTGACAATATCTTGAAATTAATGAAAGATAACACAATTGGACAAATGGAATACAACGGTTATTCCTCATGTCCTTTAGTCACAGATTACGGGAAAATGGTGTTAGCTGAGTTTGATTATGACAATAATTTCATCCCTGACCCTAAGCTAAAACAAATGTTAATTCGCGATAGCGCTAAAGAACACTGGAGATTATGGCTATTAAAGAAATACATGCTTCCTTATTTATATTGGAACAAAATGATGAAAGGAAAAGCCGTGTAAGTATTCTACGTAAAAAAGACCTCTTAACCAAAGGGGTCTTTTTTTTTATGAATTCATATTAAACATCACTTGAGCCCCTATCAGGTAATTCCGCTGCTATTCAAATATTAAGTGCTTCCTTAAGAAGGTTACTGCTACGCCACTAAAAAACCACCCTAGGATTCTAGAACCGTATTGTTAAATTTTGCAATAGTTTTTAAAATTAATAGAATCACTATTGCATTAGTTCAAACGAAAGCTCTATCTAATAATATTTTGAAAACAAATACAAACTATTGATGTACCTGTACTCGTAGAATTGAGAAGGGTTGGAATACCACTTGTTATCAAGTGCTACAGGATAATAAATCCAAAAGAAAGACGTAACAAAGCCATTAGGGTGGTGAGTAAAAATCACTAGAGGATTCTAATTTTTCGTTTGTAAATGAACCAGCGTTGAGCAGAATCATCTCAGATTTATTATCCCTAGTCCTGGGGCATACAATCCATTATCAATTTAATTCAAGAAGAACAAAAAACCAGCTCTCCTTTTACTATTTGCTTTCCTTTTAAATATACCCCTCGTTGTCGTCTTGATCAAAATGGCGGTCTTGTTGTTGAAAAATGGTCTTCCCGTCATCTTTTTTGCCAAATTTGAAGCATAACATAAGAACGATAACTACCCCTAAACCCACTACAGCAAAATCAACCCCTTCAATCGAGAGTTGTTCAATTTCCCTTACTAAGTCTCTCATGTTTCAAAAATAACACCTTAATCCAATAGTAGAAACTATAAAAAGAGAATGTTCATTGATTCAATGAATTAGCACTAATGTCATTTTTGTGAAAAATGCAGTCCTAGGCACTGTTGAGAACCCAAGCTTATGAATGGTTATATTACTTAACTTTGGCAAGAATTTCATGCACCTAATATGATTCGAATCTTTTTGCTTTTACTGGTACTTTCTACAATACAATGCAGCACGCCCACAAAAGAAAAGGCTGAGGACTGGATTGCTAAAGCTAATCTCGCACACGGCACTAAAAGACTGGAAAATAATGGTTTCCGCTTTCGTTTTAGAAAGCATATCTATGGGTACCAAAAAAATAAAAATGAACTTCTTTATAGTCGTACACTTTATCAAGATCAAGGCGATACCATTACCGATACACTTAAAAATCACCGTGAGTTTCAACGCTGGGTTAATCGTACTCCCATTCAACTAAATGATAGCATTAGCCATGTCTTTTCTGAGTCAATCAATTCGGTACTTTACTTTGTGCAAATCCCAAAAGTTTTAAATGATCCAGCAGTAAAAAGCACATTACTGGGCGAAACTGTCATTGACAAGGAAACTTATATATCGCTAAAGGTGACTTTCTCTCAAGCACAAGGCGGAGCCGATTACCAAGACGAATACCGCTATTGGATCAATAAAAAAACCCACCTCATTGATTATTTAGCCTATCGTTTTTATACCGATCAAGGGGGAACGCGATTTAGAAAAGCCTTTAATAGAAGAACAATAAATGGCCTTGTATTTCAAGATTATTACAATTTTAAACCACAAGAAAAGTTTAGCCCTTTAGATCGTCTTCCCCAGTTATTAGAACATGAAAAGTTGATCCAGGTTTCTGTCATTGAAACAAAAGATGTTGTCTTTTTGGAATAAGGTTTGAATAAAAATACAGTAGTATTTTATCATTCAACTATACCTAGCGGGCTTGTCGTATTCCATTCCCCTCGAGTAAAATCAGGAAACGCTTGAGGCATTCCGTCTTGTGCAATGGATTGTGCACTCAAGGGTCCCACAGCACTCCACAATGCACCTTCATATACGTTTTGATCTAACGCAAGTCCTTTTTGGAGACATTCTACAACGCGATACATCATGATACCATCCATTCCGCCATGTCCAGAATTTTTAGTGGAAGAATTTAGGCGTTTGTACAAAGGGTGGTCATACTTTTCATACATCTTTTCAAGCTGCTCTCCTTGCACCCAGCGGTGGTGGTCTTTTGTCAATCCTTCTACTCCCCCTTCTTTTGCAATTCTTGTGGGGAAACCAGCGAGGGTTCCCAGGGTGCCTTGAATCAAATTATGACGTGTATAAGGACGAGGACTGGTCTCATCCCACTGGATCATAATGGTTCTACCTAACTGTGTTTTCACTAATGAAGTATTGAGGTCACCATTGCTAAAATCGAGTTGATTCCATTTGTGGTCGTCGGGGAAGTTCTCGCTAGCATAAAGGCTTCTTCCTTTTGCTGGACTTGAAAAAGAAACCAACTGTTTGAACGTATCTTCTCCTCTACCCAGGTTCATATATTGCGCTACTGGACCTAATCCGTGGGTGGGGTATAAATTGCCCCGACCATGCGCATAGTGATGCGTTCGCCACGACCCAGTCCCTCGTTCTTCCTCTTTCATTTGCCATCTTAGTTCGTGAATATAAGCTGCTTCTGCATGAAGTAACTCTCCGATATAACCCTTGCGACATAATTTTAAAAAGAGGAGTTCATCACGACCATAGTTAACATTTTCTAGCATCATACAATGCTTTTGTGTCCTTTCTGAAGTATCGATAATTGTCCATAGATCTTCCAGACTTGTCGCTAGTGGTACTTCAACAAAAGCATGGGCACCTTTCTCCATACTCTCAATGGCCATGGGTGCATGATTGGCCCAATTCGTTGAGATAAAAACAACATCGGGCTTTACTTCATCGAGCATCTTGCGCCAAAGATTTTCCTCTCCCCAATACGTTTTCACCGCTGTGTGTTGTTGTGATTTATCCAAGTCATTTAGAGTGGCTAATTTTTTCTCGATATTATCTTGATAGAGATCACACATTGCCACGACTTCTGTCCCAGCTAAAGAAGCAAAATTGCGTAGATGATCATTTCCGCGATACCCCAAACCTATAAATGCTCCCTTGATGGTTTTAAGGGGAGAGGCGGCAAAACCTCCCATATAGATGGAGGATTGAGGACGTGGAGAGGTTTCATTTAGGGTGGAACAAGACCATGTGGCTAATGCTGCAGTCCCTAGACTTGCTGACTGTATAAACTTGCGACGTTTCATACGATATATCTTATGCTATTTTGTTGAATCTACATCAAGATAAGACTTCTTGAATGAATGATAAAAAACCCTATTGAAAATTTAAAACGAATCCAATTGAGTGGTCATAACAGCAATGTCGCCTGCGGCAGTTAAATCGGGAACATGTTCGCTTAAAGGGTACATTAAAAAAGCGGTTGGATCTTCCTGGACACAGCGTTTTACCGCTGTGGGTAATTCCTTTTCCTGTCGTTCTGGATCAATAGGACAATGTTTAAGGTAGGGATATATTGTGGGGCCATATAGTCTAAAAATATTCATGCTCACCCGTATATTCCCCCTATGATCTTTTGCCTTCTCTACTATTTCTAGCGTTGGTTTTTCTACGATATCACGTAAGTAGTGATTTTTATCGGTTTGCAGTACCGCGAATTTTTGGATACGTCCTGTAGGAAAATTCAACCCATTTCGATCATATCCAATTAAAGCATTTTGCTTTTCTGGGGAAGAAAATAACACGCTAAGGCTCTTTATAGAATAAAGGTTATCCCCGTTTAAAACAACAAAAGCATTTTCTTTTAACCCCTCATTTTTATCCATGGCTTGTTGAATTGCATCGGCTGTTCCCAGCGGTTTTGCTGCCCCAGCAGCTAGTTCTTGTTGAACTAGTTTAATTCTTAGATCGCCCATGACTTCTTGTGCCATCCCTGTAGCTAAAAAATCAATGAATCCGCTATTATCCACAGGGGTAATGATGGTGACTTCGCTTACCCCTACTTTTTTAGCTTGTAATAAATGGTAATACAATAATGGCCGCTTCTTCTCCCCTAATGGGATCAAACATTTATGGTGTTTTTGAGCTTCATCTTTTGTGCTTTGATCTAAGTCATACTGTGCTAAACTCTTCTTCATTCGAGAGGAAGCACCACCAGCCATGATAAGTAGATGACGAGGACTAGACATTTTGAAAAGAGGTGATTTGTACAGCAAAGGCTTGCTTTAGATTTGTTTTAGCTAATCCTTTAACTAGTTGGTTTTCATATTTTTTTGGAGCCAAAGCAACAAAACAACCTCCACCACCAGAACCCACAATTTTTGTGGCGGTAGCCCCTAAATCATGTGCAGCCTCCATCATATTGACCATCGCATCGGGGGTATTTCCGATTTGATGTTGGAGAATCCTTTGATGCGCATTCATCAATTCGGAAAAAACAGTCATGTCCACCTCTGGGGAATCCAATAATGCCAGCGCTTTTTTTGTAATGAGATGATTGTGAATGGCCGCATACCAGTAGGCTTGTAAATGTTTTGGGAGAAAACCCACCGTTGAATCATATTCTTTAGCTGTAGCTTTTTCAAGCGCAAAAGAGGGCTCGTGTTCTCGCACTATGGCCAAGGCTTCAAGGGCATAATCTTTGGCGTTCGCTAAAACAGTTAGCGTACTTTTCTCAAGACCAGAATCTCCAATGATTACACTTTCCCATGGCGCCTTTAATCGCTGATACTTCCCAGTTACAGTGTTGATGTAAACCAACCCTCCTAGGGCAATAGTGTATTGATCCATCAATCCCCCAGGTTCATTAAATTCTATCACCTCTGCTTGATAACTCCATGCTGCAATTTGTTCGTCACTAAAAAATTGATTCGGTGCTCCCATTTTTAAAAGCAAGCGAATCCATGCTACTACCACAGCCGAAGAACTAGACAAGCCTGCCTCAACTGGAATATCTCCATGAATTTCAACACGATATCCTTTTGTCACACGTATTCCTGCTTTTGCTAGAACACGCATGGCCGATCGAAAATAATCTCGAGGAGCCAAATTAGTCAATGACTCATCAAGTAAAATGGTTGTCGTCTTTCCAAGGTCTAAAAGGGCAATCTCCAATGCATTGACATCTTGCGGAGTTGCATTCATATAGATGTACCGATCAATTGTTGCCGCGATTACTGGAAGACCCAAGTAATCTTGATGGTCTCCAAAAAAACAAATTCGACCTGGTACTTTTACAGAAAGTGTGGTTGTCATAATTGATGCGCCTCAATTCATTTAAAGCAAGATACTATTTTATCCATCTAGAAATAGTATGTACGCATTGATTTTACTATGATCATTAAACGGTTTCAAAAAGAAGGTCAAACGGTTTACGCACCTTGGGCAAATGCTGGGTCGCGTCATTGGGACTGCGATAACCCATGGCAAGTAAAACGGTTGATTTTAATCCTTTGTCTTCTAAGTTTAAGAGTCTGTCAAATGCAGCAGGGTCAAATCCCTCCATGGGTGCCGCATCAATTTGCAATACCGCACAAGAAGAAATGGCGTTTGCCAAAGCAATATAGACCTGTTTTGACATCCAAATATCTCGTTCTTGTGGTGACAAATTATGGATTACGCTTGATTTTATTTGGTCACCATATTCCTTTGTGCTTTCCACTGGAATCGCATGTTGAGCGGCTTTAAGGGACAAGTATTGATCAATGTGTTCTGGGGAAACTTCTGCATAGCGGCAAAACACAAATAAGCGGTCGGCATCGGTTACTTGTGGTTGATCATAGGCGGCTTTTCTTAATTTTTGGCGCAGGTCAATGGCTTCGATTTGTACCACCTTATACAGCTGCAAGCCATAGGAACTTGCAGACAGTTGAATCCCCTGCTTGATGTAATTCAAATCGGTTGATGAAATACGTTGGTTGGGATCAAATTGTTTTGTGGCATAACGCCACTGCTGTTGCTTGATAAAATCCATAAACTTAATTTTCTTTTTCTTACTAAAACAAAAGCCGCAATGCAATAGATCACTGGCTTGATGTTTTTAGCAATAACTGCAAAGCTTCACAATAAAAAAAGCATAATGTTGAATAATTTCCCTTAAATTTGCAACGAAATATTGCTGAATGAAAATCGACTATACTAGAAAAGCAATTTTGACGCTACTCACTATGGCATTGTTATGCCAAACCTTTAGCACCTATCTTTTTAAGGAGGACGTGACAAACTTCACCTCTATTGAATTAGACGTAGATCACGAAAACGAATCCGAAAACAATCAAGAAGAACAAAAGAAAGAATTAGAAGAAGATAAAAAAGACAAAACTTATCCCAAAGATAGTCGTCTTCAACTAAGTCGTCTTAGCACGAAAAACCACCACTATTTCAAACAAAATAAACGTTCCTATTGTATTGTTGAAATAGTTCTGCCCCCTCCACGGATGGTATAATTTCTCTCCTGCCCCTACTTTCAATTTACATTATCAATTAATCAATGATGTCCTTTTGGTCATCAAACACTATTATTATGAATCAGAACTCATTTATTCAAAATCTAAAATCAGATATACCCGCTAGTATTGTGGTATTCTTTGTCGCCATTCCATTGTGTTTGGGGATTGCACTCGCCTCTGGAGCACCGTTATTTTCAGGCTTAATTGCTGGAATCATTGGAGGTGTTGTGGTTGGAGCCATTAGTGGTTCTCAAGTTGGGGTTAGTGGTCCTGCTGCTGGATTAGCAGCAATTGTGCTTTCAGCCATTGGCACCCTAGGGGGCTTTGAGAATTTCTTATTAGCCGTTGTTTTAGGTGGAATCATTCAACTCATTTTTGGGATCGCTAAAGCAGGTGTAATTGGCTATTACTTCCCTACTGCTGTGATCAAAGGAATGCTCACAGGTATTGGGTTAATCATCATCCTAAAGCAAATCCCTTACTTCTTTGGACTAAGCAGTTTATCGGGGGGAGATTTCTTCTCACAACTTAGTTATGGCTCTACTTTAATTGCAGCCATCAGTATGGGGATTTTATTGTTATGGGATTTAGTACTTACCAAAAAAGCTAAAATCTTTCAATTAATCCAGGGACCTCTTGTAGCTGTTGTTTTAGGAATCATCTATTCTAGTGTTACAGCTGGAGATGCCGTCTGGGGGATTGCATCAAGTCAAATGGTAAATGTTCCAACAAATGTTGCCGAATTTACCTTTATCACACTTCCCAACCTCGGGGCTATTACAGACATAAATGTCTGGATTGTCGCCTTTACCATTGCACTAGTAGCAAGTTTAGAAACACTACTTTGTGTTGAAGCAACCGATAAAATTGATCCTGAAAAACGCGTTACACCAAAGAACCGAGAATTAATCGCACAAGGAATCGGGAACATAGCTTCTGGTATGATCGGGGGATTACCTGTAACTCAAGTAATTGTTCGAAGTTCTGCAAACATTCAATCTGGAGGTAAAACCAAAGCAGCTGCGGTAATCCATGGGATTCTACTTGTAGCTTCTGTGATTGCAATTCCATTTTTACTCAATAAAATTCCACTATCGGTTCTAGCGGCTATCCTACTCATTGTGGGGTATAAACTTGCAAAACCAGCTTTATTTAAAAGCATTTACCAGCTGGGGTGGAGACAATTCATTCCTTTTGTAGTAACGATTGCAGGAATTATTTTCACCGACTTATTAATAGGAATCGGACTGGGAGTGATTGTAGGAATACTATTTGTTTTACAAAATAGCTATAAGAATTCTCACAAGCTCACAAAAAAGGAAAACGCTGGGAAAAAGGTGATCACCTTAGAATTAGCCGAAGAGGTTACCTTCATCAACAAAGAACCCATCTATCTTGAGCTCGAAAAAATCCCAGCTGAAACCGAACTAGAAATCGATGTAACAAAAACAAAATACCTCGATAATGATATTGTTGAAATCATCAATGATTTCCTAGAAGACAGTGAAGAAAAAAATATTTCAACACGTCTTATTTCAGAAAAAGGAAGTGAAGAAAACCCAAAAGATATCGCAAAGGTTCTTGCGCTTCACTAATTGATTCAAAAACGGTATTGAAAATAGAGGTCCCACAAGGACCTCTTTTTTTTATAAGGACATTTCGGAAACATCCTCTGGGACGATCAAACGACCTTTTGTAGCTTCCACAATGGTTTCAATGCTAACCCCTGGGGCGCGTTCTAAGAGTAAAAAACCCTCCTCCACAAGCTCGAGACAAGCAAGATTAGTCACCACTTTTTTGACACATCCCACCCCAGTCAAGGGTAAAGAACAACGCTCTAAAAGCTTTGACTCCCCAGCTCTATTAGTGTGCATCATGGCCACGATAATATTTTCGGCAGAAGCGACAAGATCCATTGCTCCACCCATGCCCTTGACCATTTTTCCTGGGATTTTCCAATTGGCGATATCGCCATTTTCAGCCACTTCCATCGCTCCTAAAATAGTGAGATCTACGTGCTGTCCACGAATCATCCCAAAGCTGGTAGAAGAATCAAAATAACTCGCTCCTGCTAGTGCCGTAATGGTTTGTTTGCCCGCATTAATCAAATCGGCATCTTCTTCTCCTTCAAAAGGAAAAGGTCCCATACCCAATATCCCATTTTCACTTTGAAACTCTACTTCAATCTCTTTTTGAACAAAATTTGCTACCAGCGTGGGAATCCCAATACCGAGATTGACATAAAAACCATCCTGAACTTCTTGAGCAATGCGTTGAGCAATTCCATTTTTATCTAACCCTATCATAAGCGTTGTGTTAGTGTGCGTTGTTCAATACGTTTTTCATAGTGTTGTCCTTGAAAAATACGTTGGATAAAAATCCCTGGGACATGAATCGCATTAGGATCAAGTTCACCCACGGGTAAAAGTTCTTCTACTTCTGCCACACAAATTTTTGCTGCTCCGGCCATGGGTGCGTTAAAATTTCTTGCAGTACCCTTAAAAATTAAATTTCCTGCGGCATCACCTTTCCATGCTTTGATAAAAGAAAAGTCGGCTTCAAATGCGTGTTCAAGCAAATGGGGTTTCCCATTGAATTCACGACTTTCTTTGCCCTGTGCGACTTCTGTCCCATAACCTGCAGGGGTATAAAAAGCGGGAATTCCCATCTGTGCAGCACGGCAACGCTCAGCTAAGGTACCTTGAGGAATGAGTTCCACTGCTAGTTCTCCAGCTAACATTTGCCGTTCAAATTCGGCGTTTTCTCCCACATAGGAGGAAATCATTTTTTTGATTTGTCTTTTTTGTAATAAAAGGCCTAGGCCAAAATCGTCTACTCCTGCATTGTTTGAGATACATGTGAGTTGATTGACATTTCTTTTCACCAGTTCTGCAATAGCATTTTCTGGAATACCACAAAGGCCAAAACCGCCTAACATCAGAGTCATTCCAGAGGTTATTCCTGCTAGTGCATTGGTTACATTATCGACTTGTTTCGTGATCATTTTAGACAGATAAATGGTGTTTTTCACTTAAAAGTAAGACACTTAGCGCAGTTGTAGGGTCTCCACTGCGAAGAAATTTCTGAGCTAAACGGTGGAATGCCTCCTTTTGGCTTGCCTCTGGAGCAGCTAAAAGCGATTGTACTACTGTTAAGGTAGCTACTACTTCTTGTTCTTTTTTACCGGGCAATTGTGTTATACTCCCTAATATTGCTAAATCATTCCCAGTTAACACACTACTTGTTTGCGCCTCTGGTGGTAAAGCGGCTACTCCTATCCCTATTTTTCCCAGGCCTTTTGGCAATTTAAAAAGACTTTTATCGGTCACCCTGGTGTACCATTGGTCCCCCATTCGTGCAACTAAGTCCAATTGCTCGCCTGCAAGGGTGTTTTCTTCGGTCAAAAAAGCAGTTTCTACATACATCATTACGACCTTAGCTAGCACTAGATTTCCTGCTCCTGGACCGTCTCCTAATGGTAGGATACGATCAACAACACATTCAAAAGAAACTGGAGCCTCAGCCACCCTGGGCGGTTGAACCATTTGGCTTTTTAAAGGGCGAAAACCCGCTTTTTTAAATTCATCTTCACCCTTGGGAAAATTAGCACTGGACAAGGCCACTTGATTCACCATAGCATGGTTAACCACATTAATGACTACCTCTTGTGTTTCCATGACATTTTCAAGGGTGTGCTTTATGGTATTGTCTTTTCCCCTTCTTGCAGGAGAAAAAATCAAAATTGGAGGATTAGAACTAAAAACATTGAAAAAGCTAAACGGACTTAAATTCACCATCCCGAGAGCATCAATCGTACTGGCTAAACAAATAGGTCGGGGCGCTACAGCTGCAAGCAAGTGTTGATGCATTTCTTGTGGGCTTAGCTGTTTTGGGTCAATGGAAGTAAATATTTTCATAATGCAGGTTATATTTTGTGGTTAGATAATCAAAGAATGTGATGGACAATACTGGGGCCTAAATACTTAAAAAAACAACCTTAAAGATTACATATTACCCTTTAGCAGAAGGGTGCTTTAAGGTTTTTAAAACGTTTGATTAAAAGAGTGATTTGAGAGCATTAGAGATTCATTTCATTGCTAACAATATAAACAAACTCATTTGAGAATTAAATTTATCCTACTAGAAAGATATCAACACCAAAGAATAGAATTTGGTTGATTAAACAATATAATCCATTAATATACAGTATATTATTAAATAAATGATTACTTGATAGACCGTATAAGAGAGAAAAAAATGATTTGCAAAAAACGTGTAATACAAATGAAGTCACGTTAACCCTTAATCCATAGAATTTGTAGAGCTGTTTATGAAAGAATAAACACTTCTCAAATCACTTAACAAATCATAATCCTTGAAGAAGAGCCATCATCTTTTGTAGGATAGCCAAACAAACCTCAAGTAATTGATTTTTGGTGGTATGATGTTCTATTTGGATTAAGTTACTCCTCTTCAAAAGGTTTTAAAACAGAAGGGTCGGGAGCATGAAGCAAAAAAGCATCATAGGCTTTTTTGTACTTGTATAAAATGCGTTTTACAGCACTTGTACTACAGTCAAATTTAGTGGCAAGTTGTTTTATGCTATGGTATTCTTTTGATGATACTCGTACAATATCCCAAGAGGTGATTTTTGCTCTAGTTTTCATTGGGCAAAGGTAATGGAAAGAAATTTATACCTTAGTCTATTATGCACCTAATCTTAGAAAGTCCCGCACCTCAACTTAAAAAGAGTTTACACTTTTACCGTGTACTCAAATTTCAAACTTCCGAATGGAATAAGGGATGGCTTTGTCAAGCCAAAGGCCTTAGTGTTTTCCTCAATCCAGACCCCTATAGTCGACCTGGCATTATCTTACTAAGCACAGCACAAAAAAAGATAGAAGCAAGCCCCAGCGGCACCTGGGTCAAACAGGAAAA
>JBMZGM010000010.1:0-62298 GCA_049615925.1 Flavobacteriaceae bacterium
CTGCAGTAAGATCAACTCCCCACATTGCACCAGTCATTGCGTTGATATCGTTGAACCCACCTTGATTAGGATCACCGTTATATACAATTTGTGAAGGTGTCATTAGTGTAAATTCTCCAGAATTTGCCACTAAGGCTGCAGTATCTGCCATTTGACCAAATTCACCTGCGGCACCATAGGCATAAGCAAGGATACCACGTGCAACTGCTTGATTGATTTGAGATTTATCTCCACGAGTAAACCCGTCAAGGTATGTTACGGCACGGTTTAAGTCACTTAAGACTAAATCATAGACGTCTCCAAGAGGACTTTTGGCAACATTCGCTCCTTGTGCATCTGTATAGATGGGTAGAACGTCTTGTGAGCGGTTACTAGGATCGTTCACAAACAATTGGCTTAAGTATAAGTAAGCATATCCACGAGCAGCTAATGCTTGTCCCATGTATGCTCTTGCTTCACTATTATCTGGTTCAGCATCTGTTCCACCAAGTGCATCAATTACGTTGTTAGCGGCAAAAATGATTTTGTAGAAATAACGCCATTCTCTGTAATTGTGTAACTGTGTAAAGTCAACTGTGGTGTTTAACTCAGACATTGAAGCCCAACGGCTATATGCCTTTCTCGCTAAAGCCATGTCACCGGATAATAAATCCGTTTTAATATCGGTACTTTTTTGACCGAAATCTTCGTGGTTTGATGTCCCACCAGCACCAGCAGAATACATGGTTGCATAGATCCCTGCAACGGTTGCAGACTGTAATCCTGGGTTGAGTGCAGATGCCTCAGCGATTGTCTCAGCTGAAATTTGCTGAGTTGGATAAGTTTCTAAAAACTCTTCTTTACATCCCACTAAAATGAGACCTAAGGAAAATACGGTTAGTTTTAATATTTTTTTCATTTTCTAAAAATTAGAAGTTAATATTTAATCCTAAAGTAAGTGTTGTTAAAGGAGGATAAGTATATCGGCTAGAAGTCCCCGATAAGGATGTAGTTGGGTTATATCCTTCACGTGCTGATTGTAAGAATAAGTTATCAGCGGTGATGAATAAACGTGATGAAGAGATACCAGTGTTAGCAAAATTCTCTTCTGGGATGTTATACCCAAAACGTAAACTAGCTAGGTTTAAATAATCTAGTTTAGTTAAAAATCGCGTTGAAGTCGAGTTTTGGTTTTGCTGTTGGTTCAAGTCAACACGTGGTACATCGGTTACATCACCTGGATTTTGCCATCTATTGTTGATGTCTGGGTGGAAACCACTATCTGCATCTTGATTTAAGTTATCCATCAATGCAGCATATTGGAAATCGTAACCATATCCACCGATTGAATAGGTGAACAATGCTGTAAGATCGAAATCTTTGTATTGTGCATTAAGGCTAAAAGAACCTGCTAAATCTGGAATAGCTTCTTTACCAACAAATTTTGTTGTTGCTTCAGCGTAAACTTCTGTAATACCTTCAGAGATTTGATCAGTTGGGTTTTCAATTCTATAGTCATAAAGTGATAAGATTTCTTCACCACTATCAAATTGACCATTTGCATCAGCATCAACATAGCTTACGTTCCACTGAGCAGCTCCAGTTGCTGGATTAACACCAGCATATTCTCTCATGTAAAACTCACGAAGAGATTTTCCTTTTGCTTGTGAAAAGTAGCCATTGTTATTGATGATTTTTTCTTCTCCTGTTGCTGGGTCAATCGGTAAACGAGTGTACTCATTTTTGATTGAAGCACCCATTACACGGATATCAAGTTTTAAATCTTCTTTGTCGATGACATAGAAATTCATGTCAAATTCAACCCCTGTATTTTTTAAACCACCATCATTAACATCAAGAGAACGGTATCCTACAGATGGACCAACGTTTCTTGATACAATTAGGTTATCAGTCGTTTTGCTGAACCAGTCAACACTAGCACTCATAAATCCACCAATGGCAAAGTCTAGTCCAACACCAATTTGCTCGGAAGTTTCCCAAGTTAAATCAGGATTTCCTTTTGATGCAAATGCAAGTGAAATGTTGTCGTTTAAGTTAGAGATATTAAAAAGATTGTATCCAGTGTAATATCCTACACGTTGCTCACCTAATTGTCCATAACTGGATCTAAGCTTCATTGAGTCAAAGATGTTTTGTGACTGGAAGAAGTCTTCGTCTCCAATACTCCAGCTTAAACCAATCGATCCAAAGTCTCCCCACTTGTTGTTAACAAAACGAGAAGAACCATCACGACGTGCTGTAACATTGATGAAGTACTTGTCTTGAATCGAGTAAGCAATGTTACCGATGTAACTTTCAAGTGTGAAATCTTGTGTGTAAGATGAAGGTGGGTTAGAGATCACTGCATTGTCAAGTTCACGTCCAAAAGGATCAACGAGCTTGTATTTGAATGCACTCAATCTGTTTCTTTCCCAGCGTGTTGCTTCGTGAGCAACAAGAACATCTAAATTGTGGTCTTGTCCAATTGTAGTCGAATACGTTAAACCATTAAATAACTGATAGTTTAAGTACTGATTTTTTACTTTTTGAATAGATCCACCTTGTCCTTTTGTACTAGAATAGAAAGGTTCGTTTACGCCATCATAGTTATTCATGACGTATTGTAAACCAAATCTGTTTTGAAGTACTAATCCTTTCGCTAAGTCAACGTTGATTTCAAAATTCCCGTTGAAGTTGTGTGCGATAGTTTCGTCAATTCCAAGGTTTGCATCTGCAATAGAGTTGGTTAATGGAGAGAAACCACGGTTATATCCAGTTTCGTCAGAATAATCGTATTTGAATCCACCATAAATAGGATCCTCTACTCTGTTTCCGTCTGAATCACGGTAGAATAATGGGTAGATAGAAGGAATGTTTTGAGATAACCAGAAAACACTACTAGAGCTGTTATCTTGTCCGTTATTGTTAGTTTCTTGGTAGCTATAACCAAGACGTGTATTGGTTTGTAACCACTCTTTTGGACGGCTGCTTACATTTAAACGAGCTGAATAACGAGAAAAGTCTGAATTCACAGAGTATCCTATATCATCCACAAATCCGATAGAAGAATAGTAGGTCGTGTTACCTGAACCACCAGAAATATTCATGTTGATTTCTTGACGGTTTGCATCTTGGAATGCATAGTCTGCCCAGCGCTCTGGAGTATAACGACGTTCAACTCCTGGACGTACTGTTTTTGTAACAGGGTCAATGAGTTCCCCACCGTCTGCTACATTCCACATGTTGTATGCAGGGCTAATTCCATTAGCACCAAATAAGTTAGCATTAGCGTCAGCAACAGGGTCAGAAGAACCGTTTAAGATTGCTCTTTGGTATTGACCATCCCACATTACAGAAATGTAATCTTCTGGTCTGTCAAGTGTTGGGTATAATGGGATAAATTGTAAGTTTTTACCCGTTCTTAATTGAACGCTAACATTTGAACGCTCAGCACTACCCTTTCTAGTTGTAATAACGATTACACCGTTTGCACCACGTGAACCGTAAATCGCAGTGGCAGAAGCGTCTTTAAGTACGGTAGTCGTTTCAATGTCCTGGGGATTGATTGAATTTAAACTTCCGTTAAACGCTACACCATCTAACACGATAAGTGGTGAAGTATTTCCATTAACAGACCCGATACCACGGATTTGAATGGAAGAGGTAGAACCAGGTTGTCCACTAGAGTTGACCACTTGTATACCTGCAGCTTCTCCAGCTAATGCCTGTGTAATGTTTGTTACGTTTTTAGTTGCAATGTTTTCGGCGGTCACCACTTTTGCACTTCCTGTAAAGGATTTGTTACGCAAGGTTGTATAACCCGTTGTTACAATCACTTCTTCAAGTTCGTTTCCTGGTGATAGTGTAATGTTGAAATCATCGCTATTTGCGCTAATTTCAGCAGTAGCGTATCCAATAAAACTTACTTCTAGGACAGCATCTTCTGCTACTTCAATGGTAAAATTCCCATCAAAATCTGTCGATACACCATTGCTTGTTCCTTTTTCAATGATAGTTGCACCTGGAAGAGGAAGACCTCCTTCGTCTAGTACGGTACCTGCTACCGTTTTTTGAGCCCACCCACTAAATGCCAAAAGCATAAAGGCGGATGATAGTAGTAATAGTTTTTTCATGTTATATTTATAGTTAATAGCCGCACAAATTAATGAAAATGATTGAGTTTAAAAAATAATTATTTAGGGATTAAATAAAAAAAGGGAGAGGTTAATACCTCACCCTTTCAATAATTTATGTAGAATTCTTGTCTATCCTCTATTTTCTAGGGCAGTAAAGAAATTAATTAGGTCTAAATCGGATTTAATTTTCTTGAATTCCTTTTTAAGCGTTCCCGCTTTTTTGCGATCTTCCTCGCTCAGGTTTTTGACTATTTTACTCACCTTTGCCTCAATTGGTATAGCGGTTGATTCATTCACACTTAGATAATAGTCTACTTTTGGCACAAAACGAGGTGGGAAAGATCGCTCGTATGATGTTCTCGCCACAGTTGCTTCTTTAAATTCTTTTACGCGTCGTTGATACAACGTATAGTTCTTTCCTTCAAAGAGAACAATGAGGTACCCCAATTGATTTGAAATTAAATCTTTTCCTTTAAAGGGGAGGTACACATATTTTTCATTGTTGATGTAACAAATTACCTTAGGGCTTTGAATGATGATTTCTTGCGCTTCTTTTTGATCTGGATACTCTCCTATTTCAATTTCATCGTTAAAAGAGTTATATCGAAAATAGCTATCTCCTTTTACTTTTCTGCCAAAATAATCTAAGGTTCCCTTTTGGAATTTTTCCTCAAAAAACGGAGATCCTTTGATGGAACTTGTCAAGACCATTCTTTTGTTCATTTTACTGGTAAAGTCTTGGATGGCATCCATCAATCGACTGTCGGACAGTCCTGCTCCTTCACTAAATTCTCCTATATAAGATCCTTGGGCAAAACCAATGCTACACAGTAAGAGTATAGAGATTTGAATAATTTTTTTCATTGTTATAATTTGAGGCTAAATATATAAAATAAAAAAAGGCCATCCTGATGGATGGCCTTTAATTTAAAATAGACGAATCTATTTAAGCATTATAGGTCACAGATACTAAATACCATATCTGTATCTACTGCTGGTGTAGGACCATCGCTAAAGATAGTTTCCTCATTACCAGAAGCACCTGTTCTTGAAATGGTAAAGGTTACCTCAGAATCCCATGCCCCAGAGCGATAGTACACTTCCATCGTTGCTCCTGCAGGAACGCTAAACGAACTACTCGCTGAACTTCCTGAAGCAACAGTGTGCTGTGTACTTACTCCGTTGATGATTGTTTCGATGTATCCACCGTTCCATCCATCACCATAAGAGTCTCTCATCTCAATGCTGTAGTTCCCTGCAACAGGAGCAGCAGGAATACATTTAATTACAGCATTGTAAGCATAAGGTGAACTAAAGTAAGAACCTTGTAAAGAACCTGTAGCATCAGTATTGGTAAACGTTCTACCGTCTGTCAAGTTTAATGCTAAACGAACTGTGATGGCATCACCACCGGTAAAATCAGTGTTTGAAGCACCTAATGCACCTAATGCATCGGTTAATGTCAAACTGATTTCAGTCTCGTTCAGGTTATTCGCGTTTTTAGTGAAAGCAGAAGCTGGAATTGAACGAACTTCAGCTTCGCTTGTGTTTGAAAGACTACTACTTAGGTCTACAAAAACATCCACACTTTCTAATAAATCTCCATTTTGCTCATCTTGTTGTTCGATTTTAACAAAGAACGATTCAGATGGAACAGATTTGTTGAATTGGAAGGTGTTTCTAGGATCACTTTTTGTACGTAATACAGCACCATTGGTATAGTCCTCTAGTACAGTATAGATCGCATTATCTGGATCTTCACATCGGGTAAACAAAGCTATCCCGGAAAGAAGAATAAGTTTAGATATTGTGTTTTTCATCATCTTGTTTTTTATTAGTAGAGTGATACACTGTTAGTATCCCAAAATACCTTCACTTCAACATTTGCTTTTTGATCAACAACGTTGTTCGTTTCAACAAAGTTTGCAGGATAGTACATTGAGCGGATATATGCTCCTGGTTGTGGCTCGATGTTCGCTTGAAGAGAGGTTGGGTAACCTGTTCTTCGGTAAGTGTTATAAGCATCGATACCATTTCCATACATTGCGATCCAATATTGTTCGTAAACAACATTTTTTCTTTCTTCATCCGATGAAGCAGCATCATATGAAGCTAAAATGCCAGCTCTGTGGTTAGCTACACCATCTGCAATTGAAGCTGGACTATAATAAGCAGTTACTTTAGCTGCTGATTTTGTCATCCCTGCCTCTAAAGCTGCTTTTGCATCAGCGTTATTACCAGCGTTAAAAGCTGCTTCAGCTTTCATGAAGTCAACCCAAGAAGCTAATAGAATTGGTGTAATACCATTCCCACCATTACCGTCACCGTTAACTGCTCCTTCAGGTTCATCTCCAGACAAACGTCCATCGATTTTTCCACCAGCTGGATATAATCCATTTAACGTTCTCAAGAAACCATCTGGTGGGATACCATTATCGTTTCCGTGATCTCTACCCCAGTAACCTGCTGGTAATCCACAGAAAGTATATCCTGCAGACACATAGTGTGGAGGAGGGTTTTGTAATCCACATTCTAGTACTTCTTCGTTAGGTGCTGCACCAAAACCAGGAACAACATCTACTTGTCTGTAGAAGTAGTAGTACATACGTGGATCTTGTCCACCTTCGCTGTTTAACATTGTGTCCATTAACCAGTTTGACATATAGCGTCCACCTCCTGTAGAAGTATAGCTACTTGCATACCATGGGTGACGTGTATCAGGCTGAACTTCGTTCGTTCCCCACTGGAATTGGAAATCATCTGCGTTATCTGCGATATAGTTTCCACCAGCAACAATATTGTTAAATCCACTGTAGTCACCAGTAGTGATAAACATCTTCATTTTAAGTGTATTCGCTGCTTTGATCCACTTGCTCTCATCACCATCATAGAAGAAGTCATTTTCTGGATCTGGTCCAGGACTAGCTAAGGTAGCAATTGCTTCATTTAGTTTAGTGTGCATAGCAGCATAAATATCAGCACCTTGATCTACGTTTGGATTCAAGTTTTCTGATCCGGCTAATGATTCACTGTAAGGTACATTTCCAAAGAAATCTACCAAAGTTACCATAGTATATGCTTCAATGATTTGCCCAATAGCAATGTGGAATGTTTGACCAGACTCGGTTGCTAAAGTGTTCATGATGCGTAAATCTTCACGCATTCCTTGATAAGCACTTCTCCATAAACCGTTAAAGGTTTGTGGTGAGTAAACATCAGCATAGTTACGACCACTCATGTAGTCGATACGCGTTAATTCTGCTCCAGTATCCCCAAATCCTTGCACAAAACGTGCGAAGTCTTCTTGGATTCCATTTAAGAACAAATCAACGTTTGCATCTTCTGGACTAAGGAAGTTGGGATCACTTGTGATCTCCAAGTTAGTCGTCTCACATGCAGTGTAAAAGAATACACTAAACAATGCGAGAATATAGGTTAGTTTTAATTTTTTCATCTTGATAGCCGATTAAAAGGTTAGTTTTAAACTCAATCCATATCGTCTAGAACTTGGACCATTTAAGAAGTCAAATCCACGTCCGTTACCAACACCTACCCCAGCAATGTTAGGGTCAAAGTTAGTTCCTTCAGGTACATTTGGTGCATTGAACCAAAGGTTGTTACCTGAAGCAGTCAATGTGATGTTTCCGAATGGAGTTTTGTCTAAGATCTTATCTGAGAATGAGTAAGAAAGTGAAACTTCTTGTAAACGCAGTACTGTAGCGTCATACACTCTTAACTCGTCTGGTCCATAAAGAACGTTAGAGAAATAGAATGTAGAGTTATTGATCTGCTTAGTGTTAGGTTGACCTGCACTGTTTACACCTGGAAGGATGAAAGAGTTTTCACGATCCAATGTATCTGTTGTTAAACCACGTCCTAAAAGTGTCGCTACAGTAGTACTGTAAATATCTCCACCTTGAGACCAGTTAAACAAGAAGTTGAAGTTGAAGTTTTTGTAGCTTAAGTTATTGCTGATGTTTAATAACCAATCTTGGTTTGCATCTCCAATAATACTTAAAGAAGTATCTTCAACATAAGAACCTGAAGCATTTACAAGGAAATCCCCATTTGAGTCTCTTGCGATGCTTGTTCCGTAAATAGCTCCTAGGGATTCTCCTGGAGTTGCAGCATTACCTACACCATTTGAGAAACCAGCGAATACAACACGGTCAGTGTCTCCTACATCAATTACGGTAGAATCGTTTGTTGACCAGTTAATTCCCATGTTCCAGTTTAAACCTTCTTGGCTTCTTAAGATTTCACCTTGAAGATCTAGTTCAACTCCTTTGTTCTCAATTTTACCAATGTTTGTTGCAGTATTGGTATAACCAGTAGAAGGATCTAACGGTTGAGTAACAATTAAGTCAAGTGTTGATCTGTTATATACAGAAAGATCCATACGTAAACGGTAATCGAAGAAACGTCCTTCAAGTCCTAATTCAAGCTCATCCATACGCTCTGGCTTAAGGTTAGTGTTACCTAACTGTGATCCAGAAGTGTTAGTGATTACAAATCCTCCACTGCTGTCAACGAAGTCTTGTGTATCAAAGCTTAGGTTAGAGGCAATAGGATACCCAGATGGGAAGTTAGCCGATGTACCATAACCCGCACGTACTTTTAACATGTTGATTGTTTTTCCTTTAAGTCCGTCGATGAACTTCGTAGGAAGAACAGCGATAGAAGCAGAAGGATAAGTAATCGAAGCATTATCTTTTGCTAAGTTAGATACCCAGTCTTTACGAGCAGCTAACGTTAAGTAAACAATGCGATCGTAATCCCACTCAGTTTGTGCATAAACCCCAAGGATGTTACGCTCTGAAAAAGATTGAATCTCATCGTTTTGAGCAAAGTTAAAGTGACGTAAAACGTTAAATACTTGCTGTCCAGTAGAAGCAATACCATTTTGATCGAAAACGTCACGACGTGATTCAGCACCAACAGTAAAGGTTACTCCAATTTTGTCGGCAACATCATAGTCTCCACTAAAACGAATGTTGTGGTTATGTAATAACTTTAGGTTATTCCAAGTTTGGTACTTTCCAGAACGGTTAGCCACACTACCTGTTTTACCACCTTTGTTCGCATAGTTAAGGTTGCTCTCGTTATAAACGTCAAGACCAAAAGTATACGATAAGTTTAAGTTATCATTGATTTCATATGCCAAAGTAGCCCCACCAAAAATACGGTGAACATCCTGAGATGTACCAGCATTATTTACTGTCCATAATGGGTGTTGGATACTGTTGTTTTGACGATAGTAAATCGATTCACCAGTTACAGGGTTTTGATAAGGAAGTCCCATCAAGTCCACAGAACGAGGTGTGTAGAATACGTTTGCATAAACAGATGCATTATCTCCACTTACATTTGATCCATAACCTGCAGCAACTGGTGCAGATTTAAAGAATGTATTGGTGTAGTTTAATGTACCGTTAAAGCTAAACTTGTTTGACATTTGAATACGTCCACCAAAACTTAACGAAGTTCTGCGAAGTTCGTTTCCAGGAGTAAACCCTTCATCATCTAAATGTCCAACGTTAAAGTTATAAGATACTTTACCGTCATCACTAGCTCCTTTAAGGTTCATGTTAGTGTTAAGGATCGTACCAGTTCTAAAGAAAGCTTCTACGTTGTTGTAAGGCTTCCACTCGTATAAACTGTTAGGACCTAAACCAAACTGATCACGGATCGCTGGGATACCAGTAGCACTAGATGCAGTAGCAAACGGGTGAAGTAAGTATCCTGGAGTTCCAGAGACTGTACCGTTGATGGAAGATTGTCCACCCCATCCTGCAACACCTTCTTGATCAAAAGAAGGACCCCAGTTAGAGAAGAACCATCCAAACGACTGGTCGAAACCATTCCCGTATTGATTTTGGTAATCTGCTAATGAAGCAATTTCATTGAAGAATAAAGAAGAGTTAACAGTGATTTCGTTTTTCTTTGGACCATCTGCAGCACCAGAGTTCCCCGCTTTAGTGGTAATTAAGATTACCCCGTTACGTCCTTGTGTACCATAAAGTGTTGCTGCTGCAAGACCTTTTAATACGTTAACGCTTTCGATGTTGTTCGGGTCGATGTCTAAGAAACGTGAAGAACCGTTGTTACCATCTACGAAGCTACCTTGAGAGTTTGTTTCACTACTAAATGGAACACCATCTACTACGAAGAGTGGCTGGTTTCCTTGGCTAAACGTGTTGAAACCACGAATAATGATACTTGTACCAGATCCAGAAACACCACTTTGGTTAGTAATTTGTACTCCAGAGGCTTTACCCGTTAATACACGACCGATGTCTCCTTCTGCACGTTGTTCAAGTGCATCAGATTCAACTTCGGATACTGCATACCCTAGGGCTTGCTTCTCTCTTTTAACCCCGAAAGAAGTCACAACAACCTCCTCAAGTTCGTTTCCTGTTTGAAGAGATACGTTGTAGCTGTCATTTGCCCCGATGGCAAAAATTGCTGTTTCGTAACCTACAAAACTAATTTCGAGTGTAGCACCTTCAGCAACTTCGATCGAATAATTTCCATCAAAGTCTGTGCTTACACCATTGCTAGTTCCTTGTTCAACTACGGTTGCCCCAGGTAGAGGAAGACCGCTGTCGTCAGTAACTACACCTGTCACAGTTTTCTGTGCCCATCCAGAGAATGCCATTAGCAAACTCATGGACGATAAAAGTATAAGTTTTTTCATGTTATATATATAGTTAATAATCCTCAAATTTAAAGATTTTTCTGAATTATGTTAAGGAATTCTTAATTTTTTAAGAATCAAGCAGGGATAGTAGCGCAAAAACGCAGCTAAATACTTGATAAACAATGTTTAATTCGTGGGGTAGGCACGCCAAAAGTTTGTTTCCCCTTGGTACTTCCAAGCGATGCGTTTTTCGGGTGTGATTTCCCAAAAACCATAGTCTCCTTCGGTGATTAAAACATTGCCATTTTGAAGTTTTGTTGCTCCAGAAATTTTACCGTGATAGAGTTCCGGATGAGTGAATTCCCACAGGCGTTGAGGGCCATTGTCAACATCGGCCTCAAGACTTAGGGATTGAGGAATGGCGATTTCATAAACCGTTGATTGTTCTGTGGTTCCGCCGTTACTGTAAAGTAACATTTGATTGTTGTCTGTTGTAGAAAAATTGGGGTGGTGGACATTGTCTAAAAACTTTTCTCCCACACCTTCATAGGTGGTGGGATTTCCAAAACGATAGACCAAATCCCCTCCTTTATTTTGATTTCCTCCTGTTGATCCACTTGCTTCTACTGTTGTAGTACTGTGATCAATCACCCAAACTTCATGATAGAAATTCACCGAAATAAAAATCAAATCTCGTCGCTCGTCATAGGTGATAGCATTTGCGTGCATCCAGTCACCGTTTGCTTGACTTGAATTGTAATTGAGATCGATTTTGTTAAGATTATTCCGAAGGTTTCCAAAGTTGTCGCGATCCTCAAATTGATTTTGAACAAGGTGTTCCCAGCTTTTCCATTGCCACACAATGCTGTTGTCTTGTGGATTAATTTCTACGATTTTCTCTAGAAAAATATCAGTGGTTGTGCTCGCTCCCATACTTACAGCTTGGGCTAGTGGGATGCGTTCCCAAACTAGGGTAATGATATTGCCATTCGGTAAAATATCGAGGTCGTGGTGGGCTAATTCATCGTTTGAGACAATGCTGTATTCCCACTCGATTGTTGTGCCATCGCTTTGGAGTTTTCTCAAAACTCCTCCACTTCCTCCAAAGCTAAAAGGGGCACTTACTGCTGGTTTAAAGATGCCCAATAAACTCCCATTTTCTAGGCGTGTGATATCATTCCCTAAATTTAAGTCGAAATGATATGTTCTTCCTTTGGTTCCATCTTTGTTTAATTCATAGGCCGTGGTTCCGCCATTTTCAATTGCAAAAATAGGATTTGGATCTACTCGTTGGTAATCAAATTCTATGACGTTTTGCGTAAGCTGGGGTAGTGTTCTAAAATGAGCAGTGAGGGTGTAATCTTGCGAGCCAATGATGTCCAGTGGATTATCGCTGCTGTTGATTGTGCCTTCCCAGCGTTCAAAAGCATATCCTCCATTTGCGCGAGCTTCTAGTCGCAGCTGTTCTCCTTCTTCAATTTGAGTGATGTTTTCTGGGGAAATTACTCCGCTATTAGTAGGGGATACTGTTACATTGATTGAATACTGTGTTGTTTCATTTTTTGTACAAGCAAATAGACTTATAAAAAGCAAGCAGTATAAGGGGGTGAATTTAAGGAAAGACATGCATTATAAATTTTAGGAAAGGTAAAAAACTTTGGTATATTTCATCAATAAAAATCCTTCTTATGAAAAAAGCTGTATTAGGTTTCTTGCTTGCATGTAGTTTTTCCTGTTCCCCCTCAAAAGTACCATTTGAACGACCTGTGGATACCACAAGTCGGCCCATCAATCGTCAAATCAAACAACGTTTTAGTTTTGATAAGGCTGGAGTAAGCTTTAGTAATCAATTTGATGCTGCGCGATTGAACGGTGTAAGACAAAAAAATGATAGTACTTACCGTTTGTGGATTACACCAGAGAATAGTCCCATAAATAACAGTGCTTACTATGCGTTTGAAATTCTGGACGATTCAGTTTAGTAATCAATTGATCTGTAGTGCTGAAGAGAAAATTAACATTCCACGAGAAATCATCAGTATATAAAAGATCAATTCCTAAAGAAGCTTCATAGGTAGTGGATTGAAGAGTACCTGCATTTTGCCATTGACTGGCAAAACCTCCTAATTCAACAGGTATATCTACTTCTAAAACCTGGCCCTCTGTATTTTTCTGTGCATAGTTGAATTCAAAATTAAAACGGTCAAGAAAGCTAATGTTTGTTCCCACCTCTATTTCTTTACTAAAGAAGGGTCCTAAATCGTTGTTCCCAATGGTAGATTTTGTTGCGGATCCTTCATTCACGTTATAAGTTTCATATTGTGCGACAAAAGGAGGCCGTAATCCTGAAGTACCATAAGATCCTCTAAATTTCCATTCTTGAATTCCAGGAATCGTTACATCCTCAGAAAATCGATAGGCTCCTGAAACGCGATAAAAATTTTGATTTCGAACATTGGGTCCAAAAAGCGAGACTCCGTCGTTACGAATCAGAAAGTCAGCTAAGTATCGGTCCTTATAGTCTAAAGCAACAATTAAAGAATAGCTATGGGCAACAACATCAAATTGATTAGATCCAATACTTTCGTTGTCCGAAGTTACGTTGTCAAGAGTATTTAATCCTGAAATTCCCAATTCACTTCCTTGAGCGTTAATGACTGACCAATTTCTATTTTCATAGAAATAATTGGCTTTTGATTTTAAATTAAATTCCTCAGAAAAATCTTTATCAAAAGCTAATGTGGCCGAATAATTATCAGCTCTTGAGTTAAAGCGAGCACGAGATATAAATCCATCAAGAAAAGTAGAGTTTTCTGTATCAAGCCAGTCTTTATCGACGAATTGAGAAAAACGTTGATTTTCATAGTCAATTGAGTAGTAAGTTTCAAATTCTAAATCATTCGTTATATCATAAGAGAGTTTTAGGTTACTAATGATACGCTCTCTATTACGTGCAAAATTAAGGTTATTAAGAGTGTATAAAGGATTTGTTTCTGTCGTAGGCCAAGGTGACTCTTGTTGTGCGTTCCAATTAAAAGGAGAGCCATCTTCGGTATTCGTCCCATTTAAATCGGCATGCGGTGGAGTAAAGAGCAGGGTGTAAAAAGGGCTTCCTGTTCCTATTGATGGTTCTACACCTTCACTTACTGAAAGCAAGTTACTGGTTGATATTCTAAGTCGATCATTGACATCAACATCATAATTGAAGCGTAAGTTTTGGCGTTCATACCCAAAAAAATCAAGACTTAAAATTCCATCTTGACTCAAATTTTGAAAAGATAAAAGCGCATTTGAGTTTTCTGATCGGTTGCTTACGGAGACATATTCAGAATGAAAATCATTTGCTTTATAAAATTGATCAATTGAGTTAAAGTAAACAGGAAAATCATTGTCAATAATACCATCGTCATCAATTTGCAACCCTCCAGAGTTGTCCAATAAAAATTGTCCAGAACCATCTACCTTGTAATAATGATGCTGAGCGATCTGAGGGAGTCGTGGCTCGGGGATATAACTCACACCATACTCCGAACGAATTTTAACATTCGTTCCAAGGTTAGCGTTTCCTCTTTTGGTAAATATTTGAATCACACCATTTGCTGCACGAGAACCATATAAAGAGGAGGCGGCAGAACCTTTTAAAACCTCCATGCTTTGAATATCCTCAGAATTGATGTCGGCAAGTGTACCTTCAAGGATAACACCATCAACAATGATTAGAGGGCTTTGTGAACCCACTAAAGCTGTTGCACCCCTAATTCTAATTGCAGATGCCTGTCCTGGTAATCCAGAACCTTGAACAACAGTTACTCCAGAAACTTTACTTCGAAGTGCATTAGCTGGATTTACACCTGGGGTTTGTTGGATTACATCTTCACTGACTTTTCCAACAGCAAAAGAAACTTTTTTTGTATCAGTCCTTCCTGCAACACCAGTAATAACAACTTCTTCCAATTCATTGTCAAGTGGCATCCTAATAATATAATTATCCTGACTCCCAACGTTCACCCGTTGATCGGCGTAACCCACATAAGTAATTAGTAAGGTTTCTCCTTGACTGGCTTCAATCGTAAAGTTGCCATCAAAATCAGTCGCGACTCCACGACTGGTTCCGTCAACAATTACAGTCGCACCAGGAAGGGGGCTTCCTGTTTCATCATGGACTGTACCTGTGACGTTTGTTTGTGCCCAGCCCAAATGCAGCGTGAGCAGTCCCAATAGGGACCATAAGAAATAGCGTTTCTTCATGGTTAAGTTCGTTTTTTGATTAATGAGGGGAAATTCTTAAATAAGTGTTAAATCCAAGAAATAAACTGCATAGTATTCTCTTTAAAAGTTGAAAGCCTATTTGTTTTTGGGATCATTTTATTAAAATTTACCGACTATATTGATTTCAAAAAAAGCAGGGAAGAATTTTGCCTTTTAATAAGTTTAGAATTCTAGGAGTAATTCCCCTAAAACCAATGCGCTAAAAAAAATCACCTTCGGTAGATATTTTGTAAAAAAACGGTTGGAAAAGAAGAATTAAGTTGCTACATTTGCAGCCCTGAAAAATGGGAATTTAAACAATTTGTATGCCAACTATTGCACAATTAGTACGAAAAGGAAGAGCCACACTCGCCAAGAAGAGTAAATCGGCTGCTTTGGATTCGTGTCCTCAACGTCGTGGGGTTTGTACCCGAGTATATACTACCACGCCTAAAAAGCCGAACTCAGCGATGCGTAAAGTAGCGCGTGTTCGATTGACTAACGGAAAGGAAGTCAATGCTTATATCCCCGGAGAAGGACACAACCTCCAAGAGCACTCGATAGTATTGGTCCGTGGTGGACGAGTTAAAGATTTACCGGGAGTTCGTTATCACATTGTAAGAGGAGCGCTCGACACCGCTGGTGTTGAAGGCCGCTTACAACGCCGTTCAAAATACGGTGCTAAACGTCCTAAAAAGTAAATCGTCCACTCGAAAAACAGTAAACAATGAGAAAAAGACAAGCCAAAAAACGTCCATTACTTCCAGATCCAAAGTTTAACGACCAGCTCGTTACACGCTTTGTGAACATGGTGATGTGGGACGGTAAAAAATCGGTTGCCTTTAAAATCTTTTATGATGCGATGGACATTGTAGAAGAGCGCAACCAAGACGAAGAAAAAACCGCTTTGGAAATTTGGAAAGAAGCCCTTTCGAATGTTATGCCCCACGTTGAGGTGCGTAGCCGTCGTGTAGGGGGAGCTACTTTTCAAATCCCAATGCAAATTCGTCCAGATAGAAAAGTATCCCTCGCCATGAAATGGTTGATTAGCTTTGCGCGTAAGCGAAACGAAAAATCAATGGCCCTTCGCCTCGCAAACGAGGTTTTAGCTGCTGCTAAAGAAGAAGGTGCTGCTGTGAAAAAACGTGTCGATACACACAAAATGGCTGAAGCCAACAAAGCATTTTCACATTTTAGATTTTAATTAAGAATCACCATGGCAAGAAATTTAAAATTTACAAGAAACATTGGGATTGCTGCGCACATTGATGCTGGTAAAACCACTACTACAGAGCGTATCCTCTTTTATACAGGGGTGAGCCACAAAATTGGAGAAGTGCACGATGGTGCTGCTACCATGGACTGGATGGAGCAAGAACAAGAGCGTGGAATTACCATTACTTCTGCTGCTACTACTTGTACTTGGAACTTCCCTACAGAGCAAGGGCAGCCTTTACCAGACAGCAAGCCATATCACTTCAATATTATCGATACTCCCGGTCACGTTGACTTTACAGTTGAGGTAAACCGTTCCCTTCGTGTACTCGATGGACTGGTTTTCTTATTTTCTGCTGTTGATGGAGTAGAGCCACAGTCTGAGACAAACTGGCGTCTAGCCGATAATTACAAAGTACCTCGTATTGGATTTGTCAATAAGATGGACCGTCAAGGATCAAACTTTTTAGGTGTTTGTCAACAAGTACGTGACATGTTAAAGTCAAATGCAGTGCCTATTGTTTTAAACATCGGGGACGAAGAAGACTTTAAAGGAATCGTTGATTTAGTGAAAAACCGTGCCATCGTTTGGCACGATGAAAAGTTTGGTTCAACATTCGATGTTATCGATATTCCAGACGATCTTAAAGACGAAGCCGAGATGCTACGCGGTCAATTGATCGAAGCTGTAGCCGAGTATGACGAAGGACTTCTTGAAAAGTATTTCGAAGATCCAGAATCAATCACAGAAGAAGAAGTGCACAACGCTTTACGCGCGGCAACACAAGACATGAGTATCATTCCTATGGTATGTGGTTCTTCCTTTAAAAACAAAGGAGTACAATTCTTGTTAGACGCTGTATGTCGTTACTTGCCTTCACCAGAAGATAAAGAAGCTATCGTGGGTACCGATCCAGATACTGGAGAAGAAATCGCACGTAAACCTTCAAAAGACGATCCTTTTGCTGCATTAGCCTTTAAGATCGCTACCGATCCTTATGTAGGTCGTTTAGCCTTCTTCCGTGCCTATTCTGGTCGTCTTGATGCGGGATCGTATGTCTTGAACAATCGTTCAGGAAAGAAAGAACGTATCTCGCGTATCTACCAGATGCACTCAAATACACAAAACTCCATCAATTTTATCGAGGCAGGTGATATTGGAGCAGCAGTAGGATTTAAGGATATTAAAACAGGAGATACACTATCTGCTGAAAAGTCACCCATCATTTTGGAAAGTATGGACTTCCCAGATCCAGTAATCGGGATCGCGGTTGAACCTAAAACCAAGGCCGATGTGGATAAATTAGGAATGGCTTTAGCCAAATTGGCTGAAGAAGATCCAACCTTCCAGGTAAAAACCGATGAGGCCTCTGGTCAAACAGTTATCTCTGGAATGGGTGAGTTGCACCTAGACATTATCGTTGATCGTCTTAAACGTGAGTTTAAGGTGGAGGTAAGTCAAGGTCAACCACAAGTAGAGTACAAGGAAGCTTTAACTGCTTCTGCAGATCACCGCGAGGTGTACAAAAAACAATCGGGTGGACGTGGTAAATTTGCCGATATTGTCTTCACGATCGAACCTGCAGAAGAAGGTAAAACTGGTCTTGAGTTTGTTAACTTAATCAAAGGTGGTAATGTTCCAAAAGAATATATCCCTGCCGTTGAAAAAGGATTCAAAGACTCTATGGCTAATGGTCCTTTAGCTGGATTCGAAGTCGATGCAATGAAGATCACCTTAAAGGATGGTTCATTCCACCCGGTAGATTCCGATTCGCTTTCTTTCGAACTAGCCGCTAAAATGGGCTTCAAGGCCTCTGCAAAAGCTGCTCGTGCAGTAATTATGGAGCCTATCATGAAATTAGAAGTATTGACTCCAGAAGAAAACATGGGAGACATCGTAGGAGACTTAAACCGCCGTCGTGGTCAAGTCAACAACATGGATGACCGTGCAGGAGCCAAGGTGGTAAAAGCCGAGGTGCCACTATCAGAAATGTTTGGTTATGTAACTTCATTACGTACCCTTTCTTCTGGTCGTGCAACTTCAACCATGGAGTTCTCACACTATGCTGAAACCCCTTCAAATATTTCTGAAGCAGTAATCGCCGAAGTAAAAGGACAAAACGCTTAAATCATTTACGATGAGTCAAAAAATTAGAATCAAATTAAAATCATACGATTACAACTTAGTAGATAAATCTGCTGACAAAATCGTAAAAACAGTAAAAACAACTGGCGCGGTAGTAACAGGACCCATTCCTTTACCTACTCACAAGAAAATTTTTACTGTCCTACGTTCTCCACACGTCAACAAGAAGTCTCGTGAACAATTTCAATTGTGTTCATACAAGCGCTTATTAGACATCTACAGTTCTTCTTCAAAAACAATCGATGCATTGATGAAGTTAGAATTACCAAGTGGGGTTGAAGTAGAAATCAAAGTATAATTACAACAAAGAATAACAATTAATAATTAAATAAATGTCTGGGTTAATAGGAAAAAAAATCGGTATGACCAGCCTCTTTGACGAGCAAGGAAAAAACATTCCTTGTACGGTAATTGAAGTTGGACCATGCGTGGTTACCCAAGTCAGAACCGCAGCGGTTGATGGCTATGATGCACTTCAATTAGGTTTCGATGACAAGGCAGAAAAACGCACAGATAAAGCAGCTCAAGGGCACTTTAAAAAGGCGAATACTGCACCGAAGAAAAAGGTTGTCGAATTCCAAGATTTTGAACAAGAGTATCAATTAGGGGACACCATTACAGTAGATCTCTTTGAAGAAGGAGAATTTGTTGATATCTCTGGAACGTCAAAAGGAAAAGGCTTCCAAGGGGTTGTAAAACGTCACGGTTTTGCCGGGGTGGGTCAAGCTACTCACGGGCAGCACAACCGTTTACGTGCACCAGGATCAATCGGTGCGGCTTCTTATCCGGCTCGTGTATTCAAAGGTATGCGCATGGCTGGAAGAATGGGAGGCGATAAAGTAAAAGTACAGAACTTAAGAGTGTTGAAAGTTGTGGCAGACAAGAATCTTTTGGTAGTCAAAGGATGTGTGCCAGGAGCAAAAAATGCTTACGTAATCGTTGAGAAATAATGAAAGTAGCAGTTATTGACATTCAAGGAAAAGATACGGGAAGGAAAGTAGAACTTTCCAAAGAAGTATTTGGGATTGAACCCAACAACCACGCTATTTACCTAGACGTTAAAGCACATTTAGCAAACAAGCGTCAAGGAACACACAAGGCTAAAGAGCGCGGTGAGATTGTAGGTAGTACACGAAAAATCAAAAAACAAAAAGGAACAGGTACAGCCCGTGCTGGATCCATCAAGAATCCTTTGTTTAGAGGTGGAGGTCGCGTTTTTGGACCACGTGTTCGTGACTACAGTCAAAAAACAAATAAAAAAGTAAAACGTTTGGCGCGTAAATCAGCTTTAAGCTTAAAGGCCCAAGAGAAGTCCATCATTGTTTTAGAAGACATTGCAATGGATGCCCCAAAGACCTCTGCTTACATCAACATCCTTAAGTCATTAGGTATTGATAGCAAAAAGTCTTTACTCGTCTTGGCTGAGCCAAATAATAACGTATATTTGTCGTCGCGCAATTTGAAGAATTCAGAAGCTATAACAATCTCTGAATTAAACACTTACAAAATCGTCAATGCAAACAGCATCGTCATCAGTGAGTCTTCAGTTGCCCATTTAGAAACTATTTTGACTAAAGCATAGTGTTATGAGTATTTTGATAAAACCCATCATTACGGAAAAAGCCACGGCAGATAGCGAGATGAACAATCGCTATACCTTCATGGTTGACACGACTGCAAACAAAGTTGAAATCAAAAAAGCAGTAGAAGCTGCTTATGGTGTCACAGTCGAAAAAGTTCGTACCCAAAATTATGGCCCAGAACGCAAAACGCGTTACACAAAAACGGGCTTACAACGAGGAAAAACAAACCGCATCAAAAAGGCCATCGTTGATGTTGCCGAAGGCGATGCGATTGATTTTTATAATAATCTTTAATAGCGTCACATGTCAGTTAGAAAATTAAAACCGATATCTCCAGCGCAGCGTTTTAGAGTAGTAAATGGATTTGACGCAATTACTACTGATAAGCCGGAAAAAAGCCTTTTGGCTCCGAAGAAGCGTAGAGGAGGAAGAAACAATACCGGGAAGATGACCATGCGCCATATTGGTGGTGGACATAAAAAAAGGTATCGTTTAGTGGACTTTAAACGCAACAAGTTTGATGTCCCAGCAGAAGTAAAAACAATCGAATACGATCCTAACAGAACCGCATTCATCGCCTTAGTAGAATATACTGATGGTGAAAAGCGCTACATCATCGCGCAGAATGGATTGCAGGTTGGTCAAACTGTTATTTCTGGAGCGAATGTCTCTCCAGAAGTAGGGAACACCCTTCCACTTAGTGCGATCCCGTTAGGAACGATCATTTCGTGTATAGAGTTGCACCCAGGTCGCGGCGCTAACATTGCGCGCAGTGCAGGAGCATTTGCCCAGTTAATGGCACGTGACGGGAAATACGCCACAGTGAAATTACCTTCTGGAGAAACCCGTATGATTCTTGTCACTTGTATGGCAACAATCGGGGCCATCTCTAATTCAGATCACCAATTATTAGTGTCTGGAAAAGCAGGTCGCTCACGTTGGTTAGGTCGTCGTCCTAGAACGCGTCCAGTAGCGATGAACCCTGTCGATCACCCCATGGGTGGTGGTGAAGGTCGCGCCTCTGGAGGTCACCCACGTAACCGTAACGGTGTACCAGCTAAAGGATATAGAACCCGTTCTAAGACCAAAGCGAGTAGTAAATTCATTATCGAACGTAGAAAAAAATAAGCAACTATGGCACGTTCATTAAAAAAAGGACCCTTTGTACACCACAGCCTTGAGAAAAAGGTTATGGCCAATGTGGAATCCGGTAAGAAATCTGTCATCAAGACATGGTCTCGAGCTTCGTTAATTACCCCTGACTTTGTAGGGCAAACCATCGGTGTTCATAACGGGAGACAATTCATCCCCGTTTATGTAACAGAGAATATGGTAGGACATAAATTAGGCGAATTTTCACCTACACGATCGTTCCGCGGTCACGCAGGTGCTAAAAATAAAGGCAAAAAATAATAGACATGGGAAATCGTAAAAGACAATCCGCACAAGCCATAAAAGAAGCGAAAAAGTCGCTTGCTTTTGCTAAGCTGAACAATTGCCCAACGTCTCCTCGTAAAATGCGCTTGGTTGCTGACCAAGTTCGTGGTGAGGATGTCAATAAAGCCTTAGCGATTTTGAAGTTTAGTCCAAAAGAAGCTTCACGTCGTTTAGAAAAATTATTGTTATCTGCTTTGGCCAACTGGCAAGCAAAAAATGAAGATGCTGATATCGAAAATGCAGCATTATTTGTCAAAGAAATCCGCGTTGACAGTGGAAACATGTTAAAGCGTTTACGTCCTGCACCTCAGGGTCGTGCTCACCGCATACGCAAGCGCTCAAATCACGTTACACTTGTTTTAGGATCTAAAACTATAGAAAGTTAATATGGGACAGAAAACCAACCCAATCGGAAATCGCTTAGGCATCATTAGAGGATGGGACTCCAACTGGTATGGAGGTAACGACTATGGTGACAAAATCGCTGAAGACGATAAAATCAGAAAATACATTCATGCACGTCTTGCAAAAGCTAGTGTATCGAATGTCATCATTGAGCGCACACTTAAACTCATTACAGTTACGATCACAACTGCTCGTCCAGGTATCATTATCGGGAAAGCAGGTCAAGAAGTCGATAAATTAAAAGAAGAGTTAAAGCAAATTACAGCAAAAGAAGTACAAATCAATATCTTCGAAATTAAACGTCCAGAATTAGATGCTCGCCTTGTAGGAGCTTCTATTGCACGTCAAATCGAAGGTCGTATTTCTTACCGTCGTGCGATCAAAATGGCCATCGCTGCCGCAATGCGCATGAATTCTGAAGGAATCAAAATCCAAATTTCTGGTCGTTTAAACGGAGCTGAAATGGCACGTTCAGAATCCTATAAAGAAGGACGTATTCCTTTATCAACTTTTCGTGCAGACATCGACTATGCTTTAGTTGAAGCACACACCACTTATGGTCGTCTTGGAATCAAGGTATGGATCATGAAAGGTGAAGTTTATGGTAAACGCGAGTTGTCTCCACTTGTAGGAATGACAAAGAAAACCAACCAAGGAGGAAAGAATAACAATCAACGTCAAAGACGTCGTAAATAAATAGGTAGGAAATATGTTACAACCTAAAAGAACTAAATTCCGCAAAGCGCAGAAAGGCCGCATGAAAGGCATTTCTCAGCGTGGACACCAACTTTCTAATGGAATGTTTGGGATCAAAGCCTTGGATTCAAAATTCATTACTTCCCGTCAAATTGAAGCAGCTCGTATTGCTGCAACACGTTACATGAAAAGGGAAGGTCAATTATGGATCAAAATTTTTCCAGACAAACCCATCACAAAAAAGCCGCTTGAGGTACGTATGGGGAAAGGAAAAGGAGCTCCAGAATATTTTGTCGCTGTAGTAAAGCCAGGACGTATTTTATTTGAAATCTCTGGTGTCCCTATGGATATCGCTAAAGAGGCACTTCGTCTAGCTGCACAAAAGCTTCCCGTTAGAACTAAATTTATTATCGCGCGAGATTTTCAAGCATAATTGATCAAGAACTATGAAACAATCAGAAATTAATAATCTTTCGCTAGCAGATCTTCAGGATAAATTAGCCGAGTTTAAAAAACAACTTGAAGAGTTGTCTATGGCTCATGCAATTACTCCTCTTGAAAATCCTTTGCAAATTAGAGGTGCTCGTCGCACTGTCGCTCGTTTGCAAACAGCAATCACGCAAAGACAACAAGAAGCGTAGAATATGGAAAGTAGAAATTTAAGAAAAGAACGAATCGGTGTAGTAACCAGCAACAAAATGGACAAGTCTATTGTTGTTTCTGAGGTAAAACGTGTGAAACACCCCATGTACGGTAAATTCGTTTTGAAAACCAAGAAATATGTTGCCCATGATAATACCAACGATTGCAATATCGGAGATACGGTTAAAATCATGGAAACTCGCCCGATGAGTAAATCAAAGTGCTGGAGATTAGTAGAAATTATTGAAAGAGCTAAATAATCATGTTACAACAAGAATCAAGATTACGCGTTGCCGATAATACCGGTGCCAAAGAAGTCCTTACTATTCGTGTATTAGGAGGAACAAAAAGACGTTATGCTTCTGTCGGTGACAAGATTGTAGTTACAGTAAAAGAAGCTTCTCCCTCGGGGACAGTTAAAAAAGGTCAAGTCTCTACTGCGGTTGTAGTGAGAACAACTAAAGAAGTACGTCGTCCTGATGGATCTTACATCCGTTTTGACGATAACGCTTGTGTGTTGTTAAACCCTACAGGTGAAATGCGTGGAACACGTGTTTTTGGACCTGTTGCTCGTGAATTAAGAGACAAGCAGTTCATGAAAATTGTATCATTAGCACCAGAGGTGCTTTAAGCTATTCGCATGGGAAAATTAAAAATTAAAACAGGAGATAAGGTTCGTGTCATCGCTGGAGCCCACAAAGGTGCAGAAGGTGAAGTCAAGCAAGTATTACGCGATAAGAACAAAGCAATTGTTGAAGGCGTAAACCTTATCAAAAAACACGCTAAGCCTAGCGCGCAGAACCCACAAGGAGGTATTCAAGAAAAAGAAGCACCTATTCAAATCTCGAACCTTTCTTTACTCACTGCAGACGGTCAAACTACACGTGTAGGATACCGTATGGAGGGAGACAAAAAAGTAAGATTCGCGAAGAAAACCAATGAAGTTATTTAGTGATGAGTTATACACCTAGACTAAAACAAGAATTCAACGAAAGAATCGTTGGTGCTCTCAAAGAAGAGTTTAGCTACAACAATGTCATGCAAGTACCTGTGCTCGAGAAAATCGTTCTTAGCCGTGGAGTAGGAGCTGCCGTTGCTGATAAAAAATTAATCGATCACGCTGTTGATGAATTAACAGCAATCACTGGTCAAAAAGCAGTGGCAACCATTTCAAAGAAAGACGTTGCCTCATTTAAATTACGTAAAGGAATGCCTATTGGTGCTAAAGTCACCCTTCGTGGTCAGCGCATGTATGAATTCCTTGACCGTTTAGTTACAGTTGCTTTACCACGTGTTCGCGATTTTCAAGGCGTTAAGGCCAATGGCTTTGACGGTCGTGGTAACTACACCCTTGGAGTTACTGAACAAATCATTTTCCCAGAAATTGATATTGATAAAGTAAATAAAATCGCTGGGATGGACATCACTTTTGTGACTTCAGCTCCAACCGATAAAGAAGCAAAGTCATTATTAACACAACTAGGTTTACCTTTTAAAAAGAACTAAGATGGCAAAAGAATCAATGAAAGCACGCGAAGTAAAACGTGCAAAAACAGTCGCTAAATATGCTGCAAAACGCAAAGCATTAAAAGAAGCTGGTGATTATGAAGCGTTACAAAAGCTTCCTAAGAATGCCTCTCCTATTCGCATGCACAACCGTTGTAAATTAACCGGTCGTCCTAAAGGATACATGCGTCAGTTTGGAATTTCAAGGGTAACCTTTAGAGAAATGGCCAACAAAGGATTAATTCCTGGTGTAACCAAAGCAAGTTGGTAATCTAAAAAAAGAATTATGTACACAGATCCATTAGCAGATTATCTTACTAGAATCCGTAACGCAAACTCCGCAGGCCATCGCGTAGTGAGCATTCCCGCTTCTAATTTGAAAAAAGAAATCACAAAAATATTATTCGATCAAGGATATATCCTTAGCTATAAGTTTGAAGAAACAGACAATAAGCAAGGAAGTATCAAGATCGCTTTAAAATACGATCCAACAACAAAAGCGCCGATCATTAACAAAATTCAACGCATCTCTACTCCAGGTTTACGTAAGTATGCTGGTTCAACCGAGATTCCACGTATTTTGAATGGCCTTGGTATTTCCATCGTTTCTACCTCTAAAGGAGTAATGACAGGAAAACAAGCTCAGCGCAACAATGTGGGTGGTGAAGTATTGTGTTACGTTTATTAAACAATTAAATAAAAAGAAATGTCTAGAGTTGGTAATAATCCTGTAGCGATCCCTGAAGGTGTCACAGTTGACATCCAGGCCGATAAAGTTATCGTAAAAGGAAAACTAGGTGAACTAGAACAACCGTATGACGGGGTGTCTTTCGAGAATAACGAAGGAATCATCACTGTTACAAGAAAATCAAATTCAAAAGAGCACAAGTCAAAGCACGGTTTATATCGTGCTCTTCTCGCTAATATGGTAGAAGGAGTAAGTAAAGGCTTTACAAAAGAATTAGAGTTAGTCGGGGTGGGATACCGCGCATCTAATCAAGGTCAAAAACTCGACTTAGCGCTTGGATTTTCACACAACATCCTTTTGGACATCGCACCAGAGGTAAAAGTTGAAACCGTTTCTGAAAAAGGGAAAAACCCTATCGTCAAATTAAGCTCTCACGATAAACAACTTGTTGGTTTCGTGGCGGCAAAGATTCGTTCTTTCCGCAAGCCTGAACCTTACAAAGGAAAAGGAGTGAAATTCGTTGGTGAACAAATTAGAAGAAAAGCAGGTAAATCTGCATAAGTAGTTTAAATATGGGATTAAGTAAAGAAGAAAGAAGACTAAGAATCCGTCGTCGTATTCGCAAAACCGTATCGGGAACTGCAGATGCACCTCGTTTATCTGTCTTTAGAAGTAACAAAGAAATCTATGCACAGTTAATTGACGACACTACAGGAAAAACCCTTGTAGCTGCATCCTCAAGAGATAAAGACGTAGATCATCAAGAGAACAAACAACAAACTGCTACCGCAGTGGGTAAAAGTGTCGCAGAAAAAGCTATTGCAGCTGGATATTCTGTTGTGCGTTTTGATCGCGGTGGTTATTTGTACCACGGGAGAGTTAAGTCTCTTGCAGAAGGTGCACGTGAAGCAGGGTTAAAATTTTAAGAAGCGATTATGTATCAAGATTATAAAAACATAGAGTTGGTAAAACCTGGAGGTCTCGAATTAAAAGATCGCTTAGTAGGGGTTCAACGTGTAACCAAAGTAACCAAAGGTGGACGTGCATTTGGATTCTCTGCCATCGTAGTTGTCGGTGATGAAAACGGTGTAGTAGGTCAAGGCCTAGGAAAATCAAAAGAAGTTGCTGAAGCAATTTCTAAAGCGGTAGAGGATGCAAAGAAAAACCTCGTTCGTATTCCAATTAAAAACGGAACACTACCTCATGAACAAAAAGGAAAATACGGTGGTGCGCGCGTCTTCTTAAAGCCAGCATCTGCCGGTACAGGGGTAATTGCAGGTGGTGCAGTTCGTGCCGTATTAGAAGCAGTGGGTGTACACAATGTACTTTCAAAATCACAAGGTTCTTCAAATCCACACAACGTGGTTAAAGCAACCTTTGATGCATTACTTCAATTGAGAAGTCCTGAGATGGTTGCCCGTCAACGTGGTATCTCTTTAGACAAAGTATTTAACGGATAATAAGCGAGTCATGGCAAAAGTGAAAGTAAAACAAATCAAAAGTGGTATCAAGCGTTTGCAAAATCAAAAACGCACCCTTGAAGCCCTTGGTTTAAGAGGAATTGGAAAAGAGGTTACCCACGAGGCTACCCCTAATATCCTAGGAATGATAAAAAAAGTTGAACACTTGGTTTCTGTTTCAGAAGCATAAATTGATCGTATGAACTTAAGTAATATACAACCCGCAGAAGGGGCTACCCATAAAAATGCAAAACGTCTTGGCCGTGGTCAAGGTTCTGGTAAAGGTGGTACCGCTGCACGTGGACACAAAGGAGCGAAGTCGCGTTCTGGATATTCTAAGAAATTAGGATTTGAAGGAGGGCAAATGCCATTGCAACGTCGTGTTCCTAAATTTGGATTTAAAAACATCAACCGCAAAGAATACCAAGGGATCAACCTTGATACCTTACAAGGCCTTGTGGACGATAAGAAAATTAAAGATACCCTAGGCTTTGATGCTATCGTTGAATTGCGTTTAGCACGTAAAAACGAATTAGTTAAAATCCTAGGTCGTGGTGAGTTAAAAGCTGCTGTTAAAGTAAGTGCTCACAAATTTACTGCCACTGCTAAAGCAGCGATTGAAGCTGCCGGTGGTGAAGCCATTGAATTATAATTGACGATGAAGAAATTTTTAGAAACCCTTGTAAATATTTACAAAATAGAAGAGTTGCGTAACCGGATAGGGGTCACGTTAACGATTCTTCTTATTTACCGTTTTGGGGCTCAAATTACCTTACCGGGTATTGATGCTGTACAATTAGCTGAACTTGGAAACCGTACTGGTGGAGGAGGTCTTCTGGGTGTACTCAACATGTTTACCGGTGGGGCATTTGCCAATGCGTCTGTATTTGCTTTGGGTATCATGCCTTATATTTCTGCTTCTATTGTTGTACAGTTGATGGGAATAGCAATTCCTTATCTTCAAAAACTTCAAAAAGAAGGAGAAAGTGGTCGTAAAACCTTGAATCAAATTACACGATGGTTAACCATTGCTATTTGTGTGGTTCAAGCTCCAGCCTATCTTTATGGACTTGGTGCTCTTGGAGTACCTGATTCTGCTTTTGTATTAGGGAAAGGCCTTTCTTTTATGGCGCCTTCTGTCATCATCCTTGTGACCGGAACCATTTTTGCCATGTGGCTAGGAGAAAAAATTACCGATAAAGGAATCGGTAATGGTATTTCTCTTTTAATCATGGTAGGGATTATTGCAACACTTCCCTTGTCTTTTGCACAAGAGGTTGTTTCTCGTGTTTCAGAAAATAACGGAGGTTTAATTTTAATCTTAATTGAATTAATCCTTTGGATCATCATCATTGTTTTATCCATTCTTTTAGTAATGGCTGTTCGCCAAATTCCTGTGCAATACGCTCGTAGAACACAGTCTGGTGCAAACGAAAGCAATGTTTTTGGGTCACGTCAATACATTCCTTTAAAGTTAAACGCATCTGGGGTAATGCCCATTATCTTCGCTCAAGCAATTATGTTTGCTCCTGCCTATGTAGGGAGACTTATAGGCGATAGTGATTTAGGGCAATGGTTACAAGTAAACTTTTCAGACATTTTTGGCCTTTGGTACAATGTGGTCTTTGGTTTACTCATCATCATTTTTACTTACTTCTACACTGCAATTACAGTCCCTACCAATAAAATGGCAGACGATTTAAAGCGCAGTGGTGGGTTTGTGCCAGGCGTTCGACCTGGAAATGAAACCAGTGATTTCCTTGATACAGTAATGTCACACATTACCTTTCCAGGGTCACTTTACCTAGCTGCACTAGCGGTCTTTCCTGCTATTGTTGTGAAGTTAATGGGAATGCAACAAGGATGGGCGTTATTTTATGGTGGTACCTCACTATTGATTATGGTGGGTGTTGCTATTGATACCATCCAGCAAGTGAATTCCTATCTTTTAAATCGTCATTATGACGGTTTGATGAAAACAGGAACAAACCGTAAAGCAAGCACGATCTAAGATGGCAAAACAAGCAGCAATAGAGCAAGAAGGAACCATCATCGAGGCGTTGTCAAACGCAATGTTTCGTGTTGAATTAGAAAACGGTCACGTTGTTACCGCACATATCTCGGGTAAGATGAGATTACACTACATCAAACTTTTACCAGGAGATAAAGTTAAATTAGAAATGAGTCCTTACGATTTGACAAAAGCAAGGATCACTTATAGATTTTAAAAAAGAACAGATGAAAGTAAGAGCATCATTAAAGAAAAGAAGCGCCGACTGCAAGATTGTACGCAGAAAAGGTCGCCTTTATGTTATTAACAAAAAGAATCCTAGATTTAAACAAAGACAAGGATAATTATGGCAAGAATATCAGGAGTAGACATTCCAAAACAAAAACGCGGAGTAATCGCATTGACTTATATCTTTGGTATCGGTCGTAGTCGTGCTCAAAGTATTTTAGCAGAAGCTAAAGTTGACGAAAGTAAAAAAGTATCTGACTGGACAGATAGCGAAATTGCTTCCATTCGTGAGGCCGTTTCTAGCTTTAAAATCGAAGGTGAGTTACGTTCAGAGATTCAATTGAACATTAAACGATTAATGGATATTGGATGTTACAGAGGAATTCGTCACAGAGCTGGTTTACCTCTTAGAGGACAACGCACGAAGAACAACTCTCGTACCCGTAAAGGGAAACGTAAAACTGTTGCAAACAAGAAAAAAGCAACGAAATAATTTTAGACTATGGCTAAAACAGCAAGCAAAAAAAGAAAGGTTATTGTTGAATCAACTGGTGAAGCGCACATCAACGCTTCTTTCAACAACATCATTATTTCGCTTACCAACCTTAAAGGTGAAGTCATCTCATGGTCATCTGCCGGTAAAATGGGCTTTAGAGGATCAAAGAAGAACACCCCTTATGCTGCTCAAACAGCAGCAGAAGATTGTGCTAAAGTAGCACAAGAAGCTGGGTTGCGTCAAGTGAAAGTTTATGTGAAAGGACCTGGTAATGGACGTGAGTCTGCTATTAGAACCCTACACAACAATGGAATTGAAGTAACCGAAATCATCGACGTTACACCACTTCCACACAACGGTTGTCGTCCTCCTAAACGACGTAGAGTATAATTTAATTTTTAATCCGTAGAAGGAAACTAGTTATCGAAGGAAGCGACCTTAATTCATAACTCCTTTTACATCAACCAATTTAAAATGGCAAGATACACTGGTCCAAAAACAAAAATTGCACGCAAATTTGGAGAACCCATCTTTGGTGCCGACAAATCTTTCGAGAAAAGAAACTACCCTCCAGGGCAACACGGAAACAATAGAAGACGTGGTAAAAAATCTGAGTATGCTATCCAGTTAATGGAAAAGCAAAAAGCTAAATTTACTTACGGTATCCTCGAAAAGCAGTTTAGAATCATCTTTGATCGCGCTTCGCGTGCAAAAGGGGTTACTGGTGAAGTTTTACTTCAATTATGCGAATCACGTTTAGATAACGTTGTTTACCGTTTAGGAATTGCTCCTACACGTTCTGCAGCACGTCAACTTGTTTCTCACCGCCACATCACCGTGAACGGTGCTATCGTGAACATTCCTTCTTGCCACATCAAACCAGGCGATGTTATTGGTGTTCGTGAAAAGTCTAAATCTCTTACTGCCATTACCCATTCTTTAGAGCGCAACTCATCTGTTTATGAGTGGTTAACATGGAATGGCGCTACCCTAGAAGGTACTTTTGTCTCTACCCCTCAGCGTTTACAAATTCCTGAGAACATCAAAGAGCAACTAATCGTAGAATTGTATTCTAAATAATAACTGAAGTTCACCCTATGGCTATATTAAATTTTCAAAAACCCGATAAAGTTATCATGATCGATTCATCAGAATTCGAAGGAAAATTCGAATTCCGTCCCCTTGAACCCGGTTATGGACTCACTGTTGGGAATGCATTGAGAAGAGTACTGCTTTCCTCTTTAGAAGGTTTTGCAATCACTTCAGTAAAAATCGAAAACATCGATCATGAGTTTTCTACTATTCCTGGAATTGTAGAAGATGTGACAGAGATCATTCTCAACTTGAAGCAAGTTCGTTTCAAGCGTCAAATTGAAGATCTTGAGACAGAGAAAGTGAGTATCACCATTGGTGGTCAAGAGCAATTAAAAGCTTCAGACTTTCAAAAGTTCATCTCTGGTTTCCAAGTATTAAATCACGATTTAGTGATTTGTAATTTGGAAAAAAGCGTTCAACTCAACATGGAATTAACCATTGAAAAAGGACGTGGTTATGTTCCTGCTGAAGAAAATAAAAAGATGGATGCCGAACTAGGTACCATTGCAATTGATTCCATTTACACGCCTGTTAAGAATGTTAAATTTAGCATTGAGAACTACCGTGTAGAACAAAAGACAGATTACGAAAAACTTGTTTTCGAAATCATCACTGATGGTTCAATTCATCCAAAAGATGCTTTAACAGAAGCCGCAAAGACATTGATTCATCACTTCTTATTATTCTCTGACGAGCGCATCACCCTTGAGGCCGATGAAATCGCTCAAACAGAGACCTATGATGAAGAGTCGCTTCACATGCGACAATTACTCAAGACAAAACTCATCGACATGGACCTCTCTGTTCGTGCCTTGAACTGTTTAAAAGCAGCCGAGGTAGAAACTTTAGGAGATCTCGTTTCTTACAACAAAAACGACTTGATGAAGTTTAGAAACTTTGGTAAGAAATCATTGACTGAGTTAGAAGAGCTTGTTGTTCTAAAAGGACTTTCTTTTGGGATGAACCTTGCCAAGTACAAATTAGATAAAGACTAACCCGACATTTTTATACACTAGAAAATGAGACACGGAAAAAAAGTAATGCACCTAGGTCGTAAAACAGCACATCGCAAATCGATGTTAGCAAACATGGCCTGTTCATTAATCGAACATAAACGAATCAATACCACAGTTACAAAAGCAAAAGCGCTTAAGCAATTTGTGGAACCAATTATCACAAAAGCAAAAGAAGATTCTACCCACAATCGTAGAACTGCCTTTCGTTATTTACGTTCTAAAGAAGCCGTTGCTGGTCTCTTTAGAGAAGTAGCCGAAAAAGTAGGCGATCGCCCAGGAGGATACACTCGTATCATCAAACTAGGAAATCGTTTAGGTGATAACGCTGATATGGCCATGATTGAATTAGTTGACTTCAATGAGGTTTACACAAACAAAGAAGAAACTAAAAAGAAATCTACCCGTAGAAGTAGAGCAAAGAAAACTGAAGAAGCAGCTCCTGCTGCCGAACAAACAGAGCAAGCCGCTGAAGCCGCTGATACCGCACCAGCAGAAACAGAAGACACTGCTCAAGAATAGATGTTAATAATTCCAACATATCAGAAAGGATAAGCTCAACGAGTTTATCCTTTTTTTTATGTTTCTTTGTAAAAATTTTCAGCAAGAATATGAAGTATAAAAAACGCGAAAAAGCATTGGTCTTATTAGCCGATGGGACAGTTTTTTACGGAAAGTCCATAGGAATTCAAGGAAGTTCTTTTGGCGAAATTTGTTTCAACACAGGAATGACAGGTTATCAAGAGATTTTTACGGATCCTTCTTATTTTGGTCAAATCATGGTCACGACCAATGCTCACATTGGTAACTATGGAACAGTAGAAGAAGAAAATCAATCAGACTCCATTAAAATTGCAGGTCTTATTTGTAAAAACTTTAGTTTTGAACACACCCGTCCTGCTGGAACGAAAAACCTATTTGATTTTTTTGCCGATCAAAATAAAGTCGCCATCTCTGATGTCGATACGCGTGCTCTTGTAAAATACATTCGAGAAAACGGTGCCCAAAATGCCGTTTTAACCACCGAGGTTGATCGTATAGACGAATTAAAAGAAGAACTTAAAGCATACCCTTCTATGGAAGGTAGAGAGCTTTCCTCTTCTGTTTCAACAAAAGAACCCTATTTCTTTGGGGATGAAAATGCACCTTTAAAAGTTGCTGCATTAGATTTAGGGATCAAACAAAGTATTTTAAACAACATAGCCAGTCAAGGAATTTATCTCAAGGTATTCCCTTATGATACCGACTTTGCGACCATGGCAGCATGGAATCCAGATGGCTATTTCTTGTCAAATGGTCCTGGAGATCCAGAACCGTTGCATAAAGCACAAGCCGTTGCAAAAGAAATCATTGAGAAAAACTTACCTCTTTTTGGGATTTGTTTAGGGCATCAAGTGATTGCTTTGGCAAATGGAGTATCGACCTTTAAAATGTTTAATGGACACAGGGGAATCAACCATCCCGTATTAAATCACAGTACTGGTAAGGGGGAAATTACTTCTCAAAACCATGGTTTTGCCGTTAATCGCGAGGAAGCAGAAGCGCATAGCGATCTTGAAATCTCACATACCCATCTTAATGATAATACCGTGGCAGGACTCAAGATGAAATCAAAAAAATGTTTCTCTGTACAGTACCATCCAGAGGCGGCTCCTGGCCCTAATGATGCTAAATACCTATTTCAGCAATTCAAAGAATTAATCACACAATAGAAAACAAATCATAATTAAACTAAACCAAAATGAGCATTATTTTAAACATACATGCAAGACAAATTTTAGATTCGCGTGGAAACCCTACCGTAGAGGTTGATGTTGTCACAGAAAATGGCGTACTAGGTAGAGCTGCAGTACCCTCTGGGGCATCGACTGGTGAGCACGAAGCAGTTGAACTACGCGATGGAGGAAAGGAATTCATGGGGAAAGGAGTCAAAACAGCCGTAAATAATGTCAACGATGAAATTGCAAAGCACATCGTAGGGGTTTCTGTTTTTGAACAAAACGCCATCGATCAAATGATGATTGATTTAGATGGTACACCAAATAAATCTAAACTAGGTGCAAATGCTATTCTTGGCGTCTCTTTAGCAGTGGCAAAAGCAGCGGCAAACGAATTGAACATGCCCTTATATCGTTACGTAGGTGGAGTAAGTGCTAACACACTTCCAGTTCCTATGATGAATATTATCAACGGTGGATCCCACTCTGATGCGCCCATCGCTTTTCAAGAGTTTATGGTTATGCCTGTTGCTGCAGAAACGTTCTCTAAAGCCATGCAAATGGGGACAGAGATTTTTCATCACCTTAAAAAGGTGTTACACGACCGTAACCTCAGCACGGCTGTTGGAGATGAAGGAGGTTTTGCGCCAACCCTTGACGGTACCGAAGATGCTTTGGATACCATCATTAAAGCCATTGGGAATTCTGGCTATAAAGCAGGAGAAGAAGTAATGATTGCCTTAGATTGTGCCGCAGCAGAATTTTATAAAGACGGAGTATATGATTACACCCTATTTGAAGGTGAATCTGGGGTCAAACGCACTTCTGAAGAACAAGCACAATACCTCGCAGAGCTTTCGGCAAAATATCCCATCATTTCTATTGAAGACGGGATGGATGAAAACGACTGGGACGGTTGGAAATCATTGACCGATAAAATTGGCGATAAAGTACAATTAGTAGGGGATGATTTATTTGTTACAAATGTAGAGCGTCTATCTCGAGGAATTAACGAGTCGATTGCAAACTCTATTTTGATCAAAGTAAATCAAATCGGAAGTTTAACAGAAACCATTGCGGCGGTCAATATGGCCCATAATGCAGGCTATACTGCAGTAATGTCGCATCGTTCTGGAGAAACAGAAGACAACACCATTGCAGATCTTGCTGTGGCCTTAAATACAGGTCAAATCAAGACAGGTTCTGCTTCTCGTAGTGACCGTATGGCAAAATATAATCAATTATTGCGCATTGAAGAAGAATTAGCCGAAACCGCTTATTTCCCACAACGTCGCGCATTTAAAATCTAATCCTTTTAAAAGGATTTAGTGGAACAAAAGGGAGGATTAATCCTCCCTTTTTCATTTTCAAAATTGCCCATTTTTCAGTAATTTAGCGCTCCTAAAGAATTAAACGCAATGGATAAGAAAGTACAACTCATTTACGATAACAACACCTATGAATTTCCTCTAGTTCAAGGAACCGAACAAGAAGTAGGAATTGATATCAAAACGCTTAGAGCGCAAACAGGTTTAGTTACGTTAGATCCTGGTTTTAAAAACTCAGGTTCGTGTCAAAGTGAGGTGACGTTTCTTAACGGCGAAAAAGGAGAATTAAAGTACCGTGGATACAGCATTGAAGATTTAGCCAATGGGGCAGATTTCCTAGAAGTGGCTTATTTATTGATTTTTGGGGATTTGCCAACAAAAGCGCAACTCGATAAATTCCAAAGTGATATCCATAAAGAATCGCTCGTTGATGAAGATTTAAAGACCATTTTAAAAAGCTTTCCACGCAACGCTCACCCTATGGGTGCACTAGCCTCGTTAACATCAGCTTTAACGGCATTTAATCCAGAATCTGTTGATGTTTCTTCTGAAGAAGACATGTACAACGCCATTGTTACTATTATGGCAAAATTCCCGGTTCTTTGCGCCTGGACGCATCGCAAAGTAAAAGGTTTGCCATTAAACTACAGCGATAGTAGCCTTTCCTATGTCGATAATATTGCACAAATGATGTTTCGTCGTCCCACAGAAGACTACACCTCAAATGACATCGTTAACCGTGCGTTAAATAAACTTCTTATCCTTCATGCAGATCATGAACAAAACTGTTCGACCTCTACCGTTCGTATTGTAGGGTCTTCTCACGCTGGTTTATTTGCCTCTATTTCTGCGGGGATTTCGGCTTTATGGGGGCCATTGCATGGTGGAGCAAATCAAGCCGTTTTAGAGATGCTTGAAGCCATTAATCAAGATGGTGGTGATACAAAGAAATATATGGCAAAGGCCAAAGACAAAGCAGATCCTTTCCGTTTAATGGGCTTTGGGCACAGAGTTTACAAAAACTTTGACCCACGCGCACGCATCATCAAAAAATCAGCAGATGAAGTGTTAAATGAGTTGGGCATCAATGATCCTATTCTTGATGTAGCCAAAGGACTCGAACAAGAAGCTCTGATCGATCCTTATTTTGTTGATCGTAAATTATATCCTAATGTGGACTTCTATTCGGGGATCATTTACCGTGCTTTAGGTATCCCCACCGAAATGTTTACGGTTATGTTTGCACTAGGACGTTTACCAGGATGGATTGCACAATGGAGAGAAATGCGTCAAAATAACGAGCCCATTGGACGTCCTCGTCAAATTTATACAGGAGAAGTTAACCGCACCTTTACGGATTTAGCAAAACGCTAGGAACTACCCTTTTGCAAGATTGCGAATCATTCCTTTAAAGATAAAATAGTGAAAGGGGACTAGGCTATACCAATAGAGCCTGCCCCATAACCCCCTTGGTCGAAAAGTGGCGGTTTGATAAAGGGTGCTGCCTTCTATCTTAAATTCCAGCCAGGCTTCTCCTGGTAGTTTCATTTCGGCAAACAATAATAAGCGCTTTTCTTTTTTATCGGCGAGTAAAACGCGCCAAAAGTCCAAAGCATCTCCAGCATAGATTTTATCTGGATGTGTACGTCCTCGTCGTAGACCTACACCTCCCTGTAATTGATCTAAATACCCTCGAATTTTCCATAAAAAATTAGCATAATACCAGCCTTGATTCCCACCAATTTTCCATAGGGCTTGAAAGGTTTTCTCTACATCAATATTTTCAAGTTGTTGTGCGTCTTTAAGAATACCGTACTGTGGCACTTGAATATAACCTTTTAAAGCTTTATTGAGCCGTCCACTAATCATCGAGTCCTTCCAGCTACTCACTACAGAGTTTTGCGCGATGCGATTAAAGGCCATTTGAATGGCTTCATCATAGCTATAGGATTGGATTTTTAACAGTTGTTCTAGTTTGTTGTCTTTTGCAACCACCTCCATTTTCATGCTCTCTACTAGATTGACCGCAAGCGGATAGGAGGTTGAAGTAACAAAATGTAACCAGTAGGAAGAAAGCCTTGGTGTCATTACGGGAACACTTAAAATCCAATTGCGAAAGCCCCTATTTCTCGCATAGCGATGCAGCATCTCTTTATAGGTAAGTACATCGGGGCCAGCAATATCAAAACTTTTGTTGAGACAAGCTGGATGGAGAAGTACTCCACTAAGGTATTCCATCACGTTACGTATAGCGATGGGTTGGGATTTTGTCTTGACCCATTTTGGGGTTACCATTAACGGTAATTTCTCACATAAATCCCGAATAATCTCAAACGATGCACTGCCAGAACCAACAATAATCCCAGCCCTTAAAACGGTGGTGGGTACTCTAGAATTCTTGAGAATGTCTTCAACATTTTTGCGAGAGGCAAGGTGTTTTGATAAAACATTATCATTGACAATACCACTGAGATAGATGACTTGTTGCGCTTTTGTTCCTTCAATTAAGCGACAAAAATTAACGGCACAATCTGCTTCCATTTGAGAAAAGTCTCCAATATCCGAGGACATCGAATGGATTAAATAATAGGCCACCTCTATGTCTGCTGGGAGTGGGTTGTCCTTTGGCGGAGCCAAAAAATCCAAGGTGATTAGTTTTAATTTTTCTCGAACTGCTGTTGTAACCGATAACCGTTGAGGATCGCGAACAGTGCAATAGACCTCATGTCCTGCATTGATCAAATAGGGGAGCAATCGCATACCGATGTAGCCGTTTGCTCCTGTAACGAGAATTTTCATAGCGTCTATTTTTCTATAGGTCGTCTATGGTAGGGGGCGCATTATTGATTTTTTGGGCAGTTATTTTTTTAAAAAAGGCATGGGTGCTTTTATGCTTTGCTGCTACCTTGATGGTGGAGTCATCTTTGTAAATGGAATACTCTTCGGCTTTGCCTTTATAGATTTTTAACTTGTAATAGGGGATGACGAGGCCATAGGTTTCTAAAAGGCTCCTAAAGTGTACGATGATTCCCTTTGGGCGTAACTCGATGTTGCATTGATTGATGTTTTGATCTAGCACCAGTAAATTGTGAATGTCGATGGAGGTTGCCGTGATGAATAACTTTCCAGAGCCAATGCCACCTAGGGCCCATCGCTCCCTTAAGGTAAAGGGCTTGCCTACTGCTTCTTCTATGGCACGCTTGATCTTTGGTTCATTGTATGAAATGTTGACCAGCATTTTTCTTTTAAAGATAAGGTATATCTACCCAAAAGAAGATTTTTTCGCCATAATAAGTATCTTTGCCCAAATTCTCGCATGAAAGCATTATCAGACCATTTAAGCCCGGCAATCTCCTCTTTTTTAACCGAAAATCACAAAGTTGATCTTCAGCAATTCGAATTCCAGCACACGCGTAAAGAATTTGAAGGGGACATTACCTTGGTTGTCTTTTCACTATTACGTCATATAAAAGCAAATCCAGTTGCTTTGGGCGAAGCCATAGGAGAGCATTTGACAAGTACCCTAGATTTTGTCACTGGCTTTAATGTGGTGAAAGGCTTTTTGAATTTATCCATTAAAGATGCTTTTTATGCACAACAATTGGTGAGTATTCATGCTACTCCACACTACGGTCATGTAGCACCAGATAAAGCGAAAGGGGTTGCATTAGTTGAATACTCTTCGCCAAACACAAACAAACCCCTGCATCTAGGGCATATTCGCAATAATTTATTGGGTTACTCTGTCGCTCAAATCCTCGAAGCAAGTGGGCAAAAAGTGGTTAAAACCCAAATCATCAACGATCGTGGGATCCATATTTGTAAATCCATGGTGGCCTGGCAGAAATTTGGTCAAGGGGCTACTCCAGCGCGTACAGGCTTGAAAGGAGATAAATTAGTGGGGAATTACTATGTTCGTTTCGATCAAGAATACAAAAAAGAAATCGCCGCACTAGTCGCCGAAGGTAAAACAGAAGAACAAGCAAAGATAGAAGCGCCACTTTTTGTGGCAGCCCAAAAGATGTTGCGTGACTGGGAAGCTGGAAATCCCGAGGTGGTTTCCCTGTGGAAAACCATGAATGACTGGGTCTATAAAGGATTTGAAACTACCTATTCAAATTTGGGCGTGGCTTTTGATTCCTACTATTATGAAAGTGATACCTATCTACTTGGGAAAACATTGATTGAAGATGGCTTATCCAAAGATATTCTATTCAAAAAAGAAGATGGTTCGGTTTGGATTGATTTAACCGAGGAAGGTTTAGACGAGAAATTGTTATTGCGTTCAGACGGGACAGCAGTTTATATGACACAAGATTTAGGGACCGCCTTACAACGATATAAAGACAATCCCACGATGAGCGGGATGGTTTATACTGTGGGGAATGAGCAAGATTATCATTTTAAAGTCTTGTTCTTGATTCTTAAAAAACTAGGTTTTAGCTGGGCAGATTCCCTCTATCATTTGAGTTATGGAATGGTTGATCTTCCACACGGTAAAATGAAAAGCCGTGAAGGAACAGTAGTTGACGCCGATGATTTGATGCGTGAAATGAGTGGGACTGCTGCGTCGATTGCAGAGGAATTAGGTAAACTTGAAGGGATGTCAACCGAAGAAAAAACGGCTCTTTATCACACCATAGGGTTAGGTGCTTTAAAGTATTTTATCTTAAAGGTTGACCCAAAGAAACGCATTCTTTTTGACCCAGAAAGCTCGGTGGATTTTGCAGGTAATACCGGTCCATTCATTCAATACACCTATGCTCGTATTCAATCCATTCTTCGTAAAGCTCCAAAGGCTGGACCTTTAGAAGAAATAGTTGCGATGGATCCTCGTGAAAAAGAAATTGTCAAACATCTCATGGATTATCCTGCTGTCGTGCAACAAGCTGCGGCTCAATACAGTCCAGCCCTAATTGCTAACTACAGTTATGATTTAGTGAAGTTATTTAACTCTTTCTATCAAAACATTAGTATCCTGGGGGAGCAGGATCAACAGTTAAAAACATTTAGGGTGTTGCTTTCACAACAAGTAGCCCAACAGTTGCAACAAAGCATGTCCCTACTTGGAATAGTGCTTCCAGAACGAATGTAACCAAAAAAAACCGCTCATAGAGCGGTTTTTTCTTTCTTTTTCATAAGTATTTTTTCCCATACTTGAGGAGTGAGACTTATTTAGACTGTACAGCTAGATTGTATACTACTAAACCAAATCCAATTTTGTTGATAGCATCACCGATATTATAGATAACATCAAGTTGTAATGGCATTCCGAAGAATTCTCCGGCTCCACCATACCATCCTGCAGTACCAGCCATATAACCGATAGGATAGATTGCCCATCCAATTACTACAAACTTCACTAATGTGTTGTGAGCAGCTTCTACTGCACCTCCAGAGGCAACAGCTAATTTCTTAGCCTCACCCATGTAGATGTCATATACGATGGCAAAATAAGCTAGTCCTGAAATTAATCCCCAGATAGCTGGTTGAGCTCCTGAAGTATAAACAGCTTCTCCTAAATAACCAGTAACCAACATAATAACTGAAAGGCCAATCATTCGCCACATCAATTTTTTTGTTGCACCGGCAGCTTTAAGAATTAAATAAAATTCAACACACATTAATGGCACTGTCAAAATCCAGTCCACATAGCGGAAGAAAGTTGGTGAAGTTGCGTTTGACGCCCAGTAGTCACGCATGTACCAATAGTGTACAGCAGCGATAAACGTAATCAAACCTGATACCAGGATGGACGTTTTCCACTTGTTGTCAAATGAACTCATAGAAAGGAAGAAAAACGCTGATGCTGCCATCATCGCCATACATCCTACAAAGAAGGTGAACCCTACGTAATCGTCTGTGGCCATTGCTGGAACCGCAGCGAATAAACTTAAAAATTTTTCCATAATAGAATTAATTATTTGTTTTTGTTTAGGTAAATTTAAAAAAAATTAAACTTACTTACTATATATATCGATAAAATTTTATCAGTTAAATCTTTTTTTTCGTGATTACAGGCCTAAAAAAATATCAATTTCACATTATAGCTACGCTAACGTTTATCCTTTTTTCATATTGGTTAAACGTTTGGATTCAGGCGCTTATCGCCTTTAGTTTAATTTTTAGTGTGGGGATTATTCACGGGGCAAACGACCTGCAACTCATTCAAAAAAAAACACAAAAAAAATCCAATTCGTTTTTTCTTACCTCCTTAGTCCTATATATAGGAGTTGTTTTGCTTGGAATCGGTCTTTTTTATGGGTTGCCTGCCTTTGGTTTACTCTTCTTTGTGGCTTTTAGCGCCTTCCATTTTGGGGAGCAACATCTCGAAGCTAAAGTTGAGCCATCGCTTTCTCCCTGGATTAAAATGCTTCTCTATACGAGTTATGGAGCCGCTTTATTTGGTTTGTTGTTCACCCTTCAATGGACAGAAGTGCATCAGGTTATTTTTCTTATTAGCGAACAATTTGTCCCTAAACAATGGACAGAATACCTGTGTTATATCGGCCTTGGAGGCTTTCTAGTTACTGGGCTTTTTTCCCCTAACCTAAGAGGTTGGTTGTTTTTTGAACTCCTATTATTAGTCTTTTTAGGCTTCTTGTTCTCAAGAGCCTCTTTAGTTCTAGGTTTTGGGGTTTATTTTGTTATATGGCATAGTTTCCCCTCTGTCAAAGATCAAATGATGTTTTTATACCCAAAGAGCGAACAAGCACGTTGGCAAAAATACCTTCGTTCCTCTGCTCCGTATTGGATTTTCTCTTTACTGGGACTAGCAGGAGTTTATTTCTTCTTTGATGTCTCTTCAACTGCTTTTTTACCCCTGTTTTTTTCCTTTCTAGCAGCCATTACCTTTCCCCACACAGTGGTTATGGGATGGTTAAAACTTAGTGAAGAAAAAGACACTAGCTCTCCCCAAAACCCTTCAGATATTCCCTTAAAATAAAGTACCTTTGTGGTTTAATGCAATCCTATGTTTGATAGTTTAAGTTCCAAATTAGATAAAGCCTTTCAGGTATTAAAAGGTCATGGTAAAATCACCGAAATCAACGTGGCCGAAACCCTTAAAGAAGTACGTCGTGCCTTACTCGATGCCGATGTCAACTTTAAAATTGCCAAAGATTTTACCAATAGAGTAAAAGAAAAAGCCCTTGGACAAGATGTATTAACTACCCTAAATCCTGGCCAATTGATGGTCAAAATCGTTAAAGACGAATTGACCGAACTAATGGGAAGTGAAGCCGTAGGGGTCAACCTTGCCTCGACTCCCTCCATCATTTTGATGTCGGGATTGCAAGGATCGGGGAAAACGACTTTAACAGGAAAGCTAGCGTTGCATTTAAAGACTAAAAAGAAAAAGAAACCCCTTTTAGTGGCTTGTGACGTCTATCGACCTGCAGCGATTGACCAATTAGGAATTGTAGCAGAACAGGTGGGTGTCCCCATCTATGAAGACCGAGAAGAAAAGAATCCCGTAAAAATTGCCCTTGCCGGTATCGCCGAAGCCAAAAAGCAAAACTGTGACCTAGTCATTGTGGATACCGCGGGTCGTTTAGCGGTAGATGAGGTGTTGATGAATGAGATTTCTGACATCCATAAGGCCATCACCCCAGATGAAACCCTCTTTGTCGTTGACGCCATGACAGGGCAAGACGCAGTCAATACAGCAAAAGCCTTTCACGATGTCTTGAATTTTGACGGAGTCGTATTGACTAAACTCGACGGGGATACACGTGGGGGTGCTGCCTTATCCATTAAAACGGTTGTCAACAAACCCATTAAGTTCATTGGAACAGGTGAAAAGATGGAAGCCCTTGATGTTTTCTATCCAGAGCGAATGGCCGACCGTATCCTAGGGATGGGAGATGTTGTCTCTTTAGTCGAACGTGCACAACAGCAATTTGACGAAGAAGAGGCACGTAAAATCAACAAAAAAATTGCCAAGAATCAATTTGGCTTTGACGACTTCCTTTCTCAGATTCAGCAAGTAAAGAAAATGGGGAACATGAAAGACCTAATGGGAATGATTCCTGGCATGGGAAAAGCCCTAAAAGGAGTTGATATCGATGACGATGCTTTTAAGCATATTGAAGCCATCATTGGTTCAATGACCCCTGCAGAGCGCGCAAAGCCCGATCTTTTAAACATGAGCCGCAAAAAACGCATTGCCAAAGGGGCAGGCCGAGATATTAATGAAGTCAATCAAATGATTAAGCAGTTTCATCAAATGAGTAAAATGATGAAGATGATGCAAGGCGGCAAAGGCCGCCAAATGATGCAAATGATGCAAAACATGCGCTAAACCATACCACTATGATACGCCTAGACGGAAAACAAACCTCAAACGAAATTAAAGAAGAAATCAAAAGCACCGTAAGTGCGATGAAAGATCGAGGCGAGCGCGTGCCTCATCTTGCGGCTGTTTTAGTGGGAAATGATGGGGCTAGTTTGACCTATGTGGGGAGTAAGGTACGCTCCTGTGAATATGTGGGTTTTGACTCTACTTTAATTCGTCTAGAAGAAGATATTACAGAAGCAGATATCTTAGCGCAAATCGACACGCTTAATAAAGACGAAAGCTTAGACGGCTATATTGTGCAACTGCCTTTGCCAAAGCACATCGATGAAGAAAAAATATTATTAGCCATCGATCCTAAAAAAGATGTGGATGGTTTTCATCCGGCAAACTTTGGCCGTATGGCCTTAGAGCTCGATGCTTTTATTCCTGCGACCCCCTTTGGCATCATGCAATTATTAGAGCGCTATCAAGTGCCCACCAGCGGGAAACACTGTGTGGTAGTGGGACGCAGTCATATTGTGGGGCGACCCATTAGTATATTAATGAGCCAAAAAGGCCCTGCCGGAAATGCTACGGTAACCGTCGCACACAGCCGTACTGAAAATCTCGCCGAACTCACCCGACAAGCCGATATCATTATCATGGCACTGGGAATTCCAGAATACCTTACCGCTGATATGGTCAAAGAAGGTGCCGCCATCATCGATGTGGGCATCACCCGTGTTCCAGACGAAAGTCACCCTAAAGGCTATGTCATTAAAGGCGATGTCGCCTTTGAAGAAGTCGCAGCAAAATCCAGCTTTATTACCCCCGTTCCGGGTGGGGTAGGACCCATGACCATCGCCATGCTTTTAAAGAATACTTTGCTGGCTAGGCAGTGGAATCTGTCCTAGGATGCTCCATCGCATTATAAATCTGTAAGATTAATAGGGCAAAACTCACTCCGGTTAAAATCAAGAGCATGCTGAGGTACCCATCGGCAGAAAATGAAAGGCGAATCAAGATGGTAGCAATGATAAAGCCCGTATTGCGAATGAGCTTACTGTACTCTTCGGTATAGCGAAAAGAGATTAAGAGGATGACTACATCGGCTAAAATCAAAAGCGTAAAAAATTGATTAAAGAACAGGCTGTCGAGTTGGGCAACTTTTTGTTGATTAATCACTTCTAACAGCCATTGTCCAAAGGTGGAAATGGACATGATTCCTAAAACGGCAAAAAGTACGACACTCACTATTTTTTTAGAAGAAATAAAGCGCAATAGGGAAGGGTCTTCAACAGGGCGTTTTGGCAAACGTTCTTTGCTGAGGTTAAACAGGTAAATCAAAAGAAAGAGGATTAAAAAGCCTAATAAATCCACCATTAATTCAAAATTGTGACCATCGTTAGTCCAGGTGGAGCTAAGGTCCATTTGAGGGATGTCTTTAAAGATTTTCCTAATGACAATAAGCGAGATGATTTCAAATTGTTTCGACACACAAGAGGTAAAAGAGCGCGGTAAGTAAAAGAGTAGCAAGTAAATCTCATAGATCAAGATCAAGGAAAAAGGGGTGTAAATAGCCGAGATGGGATCGTTGAGCAGCTCAGGATAGAGTGGGGAAAAGAAGACGATGCCTTTGGCCTTAAAAAAAATCAAACTCAAGTGGAAGATAAAGCCTAATCCAGCAAAGAGTAAAATGGTGTTTTCTAATTTTTTTTGAACCGTGGGAGCAAATACTGCAGCAAATAAATCGCTAAAAAAGATGCGGATGGGATGCATTTAGGTGGCAAAGAGTTGATCGATGTGCTTAAAACTTTTGAATTCTAACGCATTGCCAGAAGGGTCATAAAAGAACATCGTTAGCTGTTCTCCCGGCAGGCCTTCAAAACGAAGGTAGGGGGCAATTTGAAATTCAATGTTTTGGTCGATCAATCGTTGGCTAAAGTCTTGAAATACTTCCCAGTCCAGGACAACGCCAAAATGCGGTACGGGCACCGCTTTTCCATCTACTTCGTTAAAGTGCTTGTATCCTTTGTGGCTTTTGTCTTCGTGTAAAACTAACTGATGACCAAAGAAGGAATAGTCTGCCCACTGTTCGCTAGAGCGACCAGGGATACAGCCTAAAACATCTTCATAAAAGCGCACTGCAGCGTTCAAATCGCTTACAGGAATGGCTAAATGGAAGGGTGCTAGTGACGGCATACGTAAAGGTAAACAATTTTAAGAAAAGGGCGGTAGAAAGTGGTATCTTTGCCAGCAATGGATCAAAAGACACAACAACAGGTAGATGCTGGGCAAGTTTTGCCTTTGATGGAGGCGTTTTATACCCTTCAAGGTGAGGGCTTTCACAAGGGGAGTGCTGCGTATTTTATTCGCATAGGCGGTTGTGATGTGGGCTGCCATTGGTGTGATGTGAAAGAAAGTTGGGATGCCGAAAAACACCCACCCACGGCCATTGAACATATTGTGGATGAAGCCAAAAAATACTCGGATACTATTGTGATAACAGGAGGAGAGCCGCTGATGTGGGACATGCAGCCCTTAACGTCGGCCTTGAAAAATGCCGGGATGAAAATTCATATTGAGACTTCTGGCGCTTATCCCATTACGGGTACATGGGACTGGTTTTGTCTTTCTCCTAAAAAAAATAAATTACCCACTCCAGCAGCTGCGGCTCGCGCCGATGAGCTCAAGGTGATTGTTTACAATAAAGATGACTTTCGCTTTGCAGAAGAACAGGCAAAAAACGTAAGCGATGATTGTGTGTTATACCTTCAGCCCGAGTGGAGTAAGCGCGATGCTATGATGCCTTTAATGGTGGATTATGTCTTAGCAAACCCACAGTGGAAAGTCTCCCTTCAAACCCATAAATATTTGAAGATTCCTTAGGCTAGTTTTAGGCAAGCGAGGTAATCATAATTAGGTCCATCCAGTAGTTTTTCACAACGAAAACCCACTATTTCTGCAGCCTGATTTAAATGATCATAATCGAGGTAAAGCCAAGGGAATTCCTGGATTTCATCGTTAAATCGAATGCCGTAATCTACTTCCCCATAGTAGGGATCGGCCAGGCGCCAATCGTCTTGTTCCTCTTCGTCAAAAAGATAAATAAGATCGGAAGAGTCCAGCAGGATTTGCCCCTTGGGTTGCAGCAGTGTTTTTAAGTGATTTAATAACGGGATTACCCCATGAAAGTCGTGTGCTACCCCTAGACCATTCATCATTAATAAGAGGGTGTCGAAACCTTCTGTTGTGTAGTTCATGATCGAGCGATGAACACAGTTTTTCACCCCTCTGGCTTTTGCCACCTCAATCGCTCCAGCCGAGCTGTCGATGGCAGTAACCGTTAAGTTTTTTTCATTCTGCAAATAAAGACTGTGGCTCCCACTTCCACAGCCGATGTCCAATACCTTCCCATAACTTAGTTGCAATGCTTTTTGTTCAATGGCGGGCATCTTTTTGTATGCTCTAAAAAAATAGGATAAAGGGACCGGGTCTTCTTCGGTTAAGGAGGTCCAAGTGAGAAGTTGTTGTTCGCCTGGAGCGTGATGATAATCCAATAAAGCTTTTCCAAAGAGATCGTTCAAAATACTGTAGTTTTGTTAAAAAGAAGTAGGATGCGCCAGCAGTTAGAGCAGTTACCGCAACGAGCCAAAGATACGGCAAGGGAAACGAAAAGTTTTTTTCAACGCTTAAAAAAACGGCCCCCAAAACAATTGGATCGTATAACGCAAGAAATTCATGAGGAGGTTTTCGCTCAAACCGATTGCCTGGATTGTGCTAATTGCTGTAAAACGACTGGCCCTTTATTTGAACGTAAAGACATTCAACGAATAGCGAAGTACCTGCGCCTTAAACCCGCTCAATTCGAAGAGCAGTATTTGCGGATTGACGAAGACAATGACTGGGTGTTACAGCAAGTTCCTTGTGCGTTTTTGGGAGAAGATAATGCTTGCACTATTTATGATGTACGACCAAAAGCCTGCCGGGAATTCCCCCATACCGATCGACCCAAGATTTACCAAATTGCACAACACACACAAAAAAATGTGGCAATTTGCCCTGCGGCCTATACCATCGTTGAAAAAATGAAAGCGCGTTTACCTTAATTATTGGGGTAACGCAAATACTTTTTTCGCATTTCTTTAAAATGTGAAAGTTGAGGTTCCCAGCTCGCGCGAATTTCTTCTTCCTTCCAGCCGTTTTTGATTTGTTCTTCCAGTTTTTTTGTACCTGCTAAATAAGCAAAGCGGGGAAGAAAAAAGTTTTCCTTATCGGGGAATTGATCATAGGCTTCTATGAGCCATTTGAGTTCAAAACGATTGAGGTAAGGGTGGGATTGCAGGTTTTTGCCTGCGCAATTTTCGCCTTCTAACTTTGGGTGTTTTGCCCCAAAATTGGGTTGGGGAACAAAGCGATAATCGCCTTTTAATTGTGGGTGGCCATAAACTTGAAATTGCTGTTCTGTTCCCCTACCGATACTCACCACGGTGCGTTCAAAAAGACAGAGACTAGGGTAGAGGTTGATGGCGGTAGCGTTAGGCAAATTAGGGGAGGGGCGCACGGGTAAAATGTAACGGCTTTGATGGGTATAGCCTTTGGTGTTGATCACCATTAAATCACATTGTATTCCATTTTTTAACCAGCCTTCTCCATTGATCATTTGGGCGAATTCTCCTAGCGTAAGGCCATGAACAATGGGGATGCTGTGCATCCCTAAATAACTTTTAAATGTTTCTTCCATTACTGGGCCATCTACGAAATGGCCGTTGGGGTTAGGGCGATCGAGTAGAAGAAGCGGGAGATTGTTTTCTGCACAGGCTTCCATGACTAGGTGCAGGGTAGAGAGGTAGGTGTAAAAACGAGCACCAACATCTTGTAAATCAAAAACGATTAAGTCAAGGTCTTTTAATTGTTCTGGTTGAGGTTTTTTATTTTTTCCGTGTAATGAGATGATGGGTAAACGGGTCAAGGAATCGATTTCATCTTTGATGATTGCGCCGTTGTCTTCTCTACTGCGAAAACCGTGTTCGGGCGCAAAAATTCTTTTGATCTCAATCTGGTGGGCTAAAAGTGAATCGATTAAGTGAGTGGCGTTATTATCCCGATAAATTTCACTAGCTGCATGGGCAACTACTCCAATTTTTTTTCCCTTAAGCAGGGGGAGGTATTCATGGGTTTGCTGTGCACCGGGAAGGATCTGGGCAAAGGCTATATTTGCCGTAAAAAGCAGTCCTATTAGAAAGAATAAAAATGTATTTTTGGTGTAACCTAAAGAAAGCATTCCTTGAATTTTGAATTGTTTATAGCCCAGCGCATGCGCGCATCATCTTCAAACGAAAGTACGGTTTCGGGGCGGATAATAAAAATAGCCATCGCTGCAATTGCCATCGGGATGGTGATGATGCTAATTGCTATGGGGACGAGTTTGGGCTTGCAAAAAGAGATTAAGGCAAAGACCATTGCCTTGAGTGGGGATATTCGCATTGCGCCTTTTGAGAACAATAATTCTTCGATTTCCATTACGCCCATTGATACCTTAGAATTAAGGAAAGAACGCTGGTGGGATAAAGCAAAGGTTGCGCATTTATATCCTTATGTTTCCAAAGGTGTTTTGTTGAAAACCAAAAGTGAATTTGAAGGAGCGGTGGTTAAGGGCGTTGATGCTGCTTTTCCCTGGGAGAAATTACGTCCCTACTTGATGGAGGGAAGTTTTCCAGTTTTTGATTCGGTAGTGTCGAAAGACCTGGTGCTATCTCAAACCCTTGCGCAAAAGCTCCAGTTGAATTTAGGTGATCGTGTGACGGCTTATTTTCAAAACAACAAAGAGGGAGCCCTTCCACGGATTCGCTATTTTACGTTAACGGCAATTTACCAAACTGGTTTTCCTGATTTTGACAACAGCATTGTCTTTGCTGATATAAAGCAGATACAACGACTCAACAATTGGACAGCACAACAAATAGGGGGGATGGAGCTGTTTTTAACCCCACAAAGTGACCCCGTTACTTATGCCGAAAAAATTTATCGCGAATTGCCGCCCCATATAGATGTGCAACGGGTGGATCAATTGTATGAAGGGATTTTCGATTGGATTGCCTTGTTTGATTTTAATGTGCTTATTATTTTAATCGTAATGATTCTCGTGGGGACCCTCAATATGACTACGGCTTTACTCGTTTTGATTTTAGAGCGCTCTCGTATGGTGGGGGTTTTAAAGTCGATGGGGGCAAGAAATGGGCAAATTCAGTGTGTTTTTCTTTGGAACGCAGTGTACATTATTATTCGAGGACTTGTCTATGGGAATGCCATCGGTTTGACCTTTTTAATGGGGCAATCTTATTTTGGGTGGGTGCAGTTGGATCCTGTAACTTATTTTGTATCAACGCTTCCCGTTTTATTACCTATTCATCTTGTGGTGGGGCTTAATCTTTTCGTTTTAATCGTTTGTAGTGTTTTATTGTGGATCCCATCCTTTATTGTGGGTAGGGTTGACCCTACTGAAGTGGTTCGTTTCCGCTAGTTTTCTTCTGGATTCTATGCTTTTTTTCGTTTCAATAATGTAACTTTGGGGGAATTTGACTCATGCAATACGCTAACAATATTTTAGAAACCATAGGCAACACTCCTTTGGTTAAACTCAATAAAATTACTGAATCAGTTGAAGGCTTAGTTTTAGCTAAAATTGAAAGCTTTAATCCTGGGAATTCTGTGAAAGATCGCATGGCATTAAAGATGATTGAAGATGCCGAAGCTGACGGTCGTTTAAAGCCCGGAGGAACAATTGTTGAAGGCACCTCTGGAAATACTGGAATGGGACTTGCCCTTGCGGCTATTGTTAAGGGGTATAAATTAATTTGTGTTTCAACAGATAAACAGTCCAAAGAGAAATTTGATGTATTAAGGGCTGTAGGAGCTGAGGTGATTGTTTGTCCCACGGATGTTGCGCCAGATGATCCTCGTTCCTATTATTCTACTTCAAAACGCATCGGGGAGGAAACCCCTAATGCATGGTATGTTAACCAATATGATAATCCTTCTAATGCATTAGCGCACTATGAACAAACAGGGCCCGAAATTTGGGCACAAACAGAAGGGAAAATCACTCATTTTGTTGTAGGGGTGGGGACAGGTGGTACCATTTCTGGAGTAGCGAAATTTTTAAAAGAAAAAAACCCAAACATTAAAATTTGGGGAATTGATACCTATGGATCGGTATTTAAAAAATACCACGAAACGGGCATATTCGATGAAAATGAAATCTATCCTTATATCACAGAAGGTATAGGGGAGGACATCCTTCCTGCCAACGTGGATTTTTCATTAATCGATCAGTTCGAAAAAGTAACCGATAAAGATGCCGCTGTTTATACACGACGCCTAGCAAAAGAGGAAGGTATTTTTGCGGGGAATTCGTGTGGTGCTGCAATCAAAGGATTGTTACAGCTGAAGGAGCATTTTACAAAAGAGGATGTGATTGTCGTGTTGTTGCATGATTCGGGCTCGAGGTACATTGGAAAAATATATAATGATGAATGGATGAAGGGGAAGAATTTTATTTAATAACATTGTTAATTACGTCGAAAATTAAATAAATATTTATTCACAATATTTATATATTTTAGTCGTTAATTAGTTAAGATAAGTAGCGTAGATTGTATCAAATATTAACATCTTATTCCCAGCGCCAGTTTATTCTGGTAGCTGCATTGTTATTCTCAGCCATTAGTTGGGGACAAAATGCCGATTTAGAACTAGACGATAGAACACAGATTATAACCCCTCCACAGGGATCTGTGGCTCAATTTTGTTCTGATACCGGATCCAACCTAACCTTTCGTGTTGTTAACCGTTCCTCGGGAGCGGCAAATGCCATAGATTTAACGACTAACAATCTTGTTGCTACACTTACATTAACAGGCAATACCTTTTCGCCTTCAGGCACAGTTACTTCTGCTACTTTTAACAATGCCGCTTCTTCTACAGGAACAACAACAAGTGATTTACCCGGATCTGGATTCGCCGAATTTAATTGGCCAGTTCCACTAGAATTCAATGGAACTGGAACAACTACTGTAGCCATCGAGATAGCTGTCATTGGAAATACTGATGCTGTTTCAGGTAATAACTCGACTTCTTATCAAATTGAGGTTTTACCAAATCCTACCCCACCAACCATAACAACGAATTACGGCTCATCACTTATCAATATTTGTCCTTCGGATAATGTTATCATTACATCATCCCCCGTGGGGAACGAATATGAGTTTTATCGTAACAACGTGCTGTTAGGGCCTAGGCAAAGCAGTAATGTATTCACAACCAACTCCCTCAATAACAATGACTTAATAGAGGTTGTAGCCTATTTTACTAATAATTGTGGTTCCCCATCAGGATCCACCTTGCTGGTTAATGTTGGGACGATACCAGTAGGTGGGTTAACGTCTAATGCACCCAATAATGTCGCTTGTGAAAACGAGGATGTTTTATTTACGGCATCTGGTGGTGGCTGGTATGAATTCCTTGTCAATAATGCTAGTCAAGGGGCAAGTTCAACTACAACTACCTTCAATCTAACAAATATTACTTCGGACAATATCGATGTAACGGTAAGAACATGGCAAAACAGCGCTTCGTTTTGTTATGACGAAGACACTATAACGATTCGATTAAACTCAGTTTCTGGTGTAAATCAAATTGGTAATGCGCAAACTATTTGTGCTGGGGACACTCCTTCTAGTCTTACAAACAATTCAATTTTTACAGCAGACCGTGCGAGTGAAGGAGCTACAATTTCCTATCAATGGCAAAGTAGGACAAACGCAACCGTTTTTTCAACTATTTCTGGTGCTACTTCAATTACTTATGCTCCTTCTTCATTAGCAACTACAACATACTTTAGGCGACTGATTTATGCTACTTTTAATGGAGTACAGTGTCAATCAAGCGCTCCTTTGGCTGCATCAAACGTTATAACAGTAACGGTAAATCCAAATTCTGCTGCGTCCTTGAGTGTTACTTCTTTGAATAATACTATTTGTGATGGAGAGGACTTAATTGTCGATGCCTCAGCGTCAACAAATGCTAATAGTTATTTGTTCTACATAAATAATAACCCCTACGGATCAATACAGTCAACATCGACTTTAACTATTCCAGCATCGGCTTTATCTGATAATGCAACGATAACTGTAAGAGCTTTTTATGGACCTGGCGGTACAGGTTGTTCGAGTTTTGATGATTTAGTTATTCGTGTGAATGAAATCACAGGAAGTAATACTATTGGTAATAGCCAAAGTGTTTGTATAGGCGAGATTCCCAATGCATTCACCAATCTTGCTACCCCAGTTGCCTCACAAGCAGCTGATGGAGCTTTATTAAGTTATCAATGGCAAAGTAGACCAATAGGGGGAACCTTTAATGATATTTTAAATGCTACAAATTTAATTTACTCTCCTACTACAGTTAATACAACGACAGAGTACCGTCGTCTAGCAGTGAGTACTTTTAATAGTGTGAGTTGTACAACAACATCTAATATTGTTCAATTAACTGTTACAGGTGGTTCTGCACCTACGGTTTCCTTACTGACAGGTAATATGGACTATGTGCATTGTTCGACAGAGGATATTATTTTAGATGCTTCTTCAACGGTGGGTGCATTGAGTTATGCTTTTACCATTAATGGTATCCAACAGACAGGAATGCCCACGAGCACATCGACATATACGCTAGTTAGCGGTTCAATATCAGATGGGGATGTTTTTGGTGTAATTGCTTATTCAGGTAATAACGGGACAGGTTGTAGTAATTTAGTTTCTGAAACCTTGCATGTAAACACTATATCTGGGACAAATACCCTAGGTGGAGCACAAACCATCTGTAGCGGAGACGATCCTACTCAATTAACAGGTTCAGTCGCTACGTCAGATTTAGGAGGTTCCATCAGCTATCAATGGCAAAGTAGAACAGGAACGAATTCATTTGTAAACATCGGTGGTGCTACAGCTCAAAATTATGATCCACCAGCGATTTCAGTTACTACAGATTTTAGACGAATAGTCACTTCAACGGTAAGTGGATCTATTTGTTCTATAGAGAGTGCATCTGTTCGAATCACAGCTGATCCTGCTCCAACAGTCATTCTTAATGGAGGAACAACACCAGCATGTACTGGAGATAATATTGTTTTCACTGCTTCTGGAGGTGTACGGTATGAATTTTATTTGAATGGGGTGAGCATGGCCGCTTCATCTACCTCGAATACCATTTCATCGACTACGTTGAATGACGGCGAAGAGGTTACCGTTCGAGTGACGAACGCTCAAGGATGTTCACAACTTTCTTCCCCTACAACAGTTAGTGTAAGTAGTGTTCCTTCCGTAGGGATTATTTCTGGGTTTGCTGCTGACACTATTTGTGTGGGAGAATATCCTGTCTTTACGGCTACTCCAGCAAATCCGGTCTTTACCTATGATTTTTATATTGATGGTGTTTATCAAAATGCTGGGGTGACCACTAATACGTTTGACACTTCCCTATCCTCTTACACTATCTTAGATAAAAGTATTATTAGTGTAATCGTTTCAAATGCAGCTAGTTGTACAAGTTCTGCTAGTTTAACCATGCGGGTTCTTTCTACAAACGGAACAAATACCATTAGCGGTAGTGCTACCATTTGTGTGGGAGATGATCCTGTTGCGATTAGTAGCGATGCGGTTCCAACTAGCACTTCAACCGACACAACCGTTAGTTATCAATGGCAAAGTTGGACTTTTGGTGGAAGTTTTACAGATATACCAGGCGCTACATCATTAACTTACGATCCATCAGCATTATCCACTACTACAGCCTACAGACGTATTGCTTATGTGACTTTAGGATCAAAAACATGTCCAGTTGCTTCAAATATTCAAAGTGCTGCCTCTAATGTTGTCACTATTACGGTGAATACGACAGCACTTCCAGCAATTAGCTTTATAAGTGGAGCAACTAATGATGTAATGTGTGAAGGGGATGAGTTGACTTTTGATGCATCGGGTACTACAGGGGCAACAAGTTTTGAATTTTTCATCAATAACATTAGCCAGGGACCGTCTTCGACGGCATCAACCCTTTTGGTGACTTCATCAATGATTTCAGACGGGACACCAGTCCGTGTACATGCTACTTCGTCTACTGCTTCTCCTTGTTATAGCTCGTTTACTATCACCATGCGTGTCAACTCTTTCTCTGGGGTAAACGCCATTGGGAATGGTCAAAATATTTGTGAGAATGATGATCCAGATGCCCTAAGTTCGATACAAGTTCCTACGGCAGATTTAGCCGGTGCAAGCCTTACTTATGTTTGGCAAAGTAGAACAGGAACAAATACCTTTTCAGATATTGCATCGACAAATTCATCTACCTATGATCCTCCTGTCCTGTCAACCAACACTGATTTTCGTCGTGTTGCTCGTTCAGAGTTTAACGGCGTAGTCTGTGAAGATATAAGTAATTTTGTAACCATTCAGGTTGACCCAGCTCCAATTGCTACACTAGTAGGGTCAAATACGGCTTGTTTAGGAGAGGAAGTTACTTTCTCGGCTACTGGGGGTGGTTTGTATGAATTCTTTAAAAACAACGTCTCCATCTCTCCGCGAAGTTCTTCAAATATCGTGACGACAACAGTTAATAATGGAGATCAAATTAAGGTTGTTGTAACCGATACCAATAGCTGTACAGCAGAGAGTTCAATTTCTTCTATGACGGTGACGAATCCACCAGTTGCTTCCATATCCTCAGGATTAACGGGTGATATCCTATGTGAAGGTGATTTCCCTGTTTTCACTGCTGGTCCTGCTGTTGCGGGTTATACCTATGAATTTTACCTCAATAGTGCTTTGCAAACCACAGGTGTTTCTACCAACACATTTGACACTGCTGTGGGTGGTATTGCTTTACCCAATAATGCATTGATTGAAGTAAAAGTAATCAATCCGGAAGGTTGTTCAGACACTGCTTCTTTAACGATTTCATTGAATTCATGGAGTGGTACCAATAGTATTACTGGTGTACAAACAATTTGTCAAGGAGGAACGCCTTCTACCTTATACAATGATCAAGCTCCAACTGCAGATCTTCCTGGAGCAATAATAGTTTATCAATGGCAAAGTAGAACTGGCTTAAATGCCTTTACAGATATGCCAGGTGTTACTGGTCAGACTTTTACACCTTCGGTTTTATCAACTACTACAGCATATCGCCGTTTAGCCTATGCTCAAATCAATGGAATTGACTGTCCTACCAATATTGCTTCAGCTACGTCAAATATTGTTACTGTAACTGTGGATGCAAACGCGGCACCAACCGTTAGTTTCACTTCAGGTTTTGCAAATGATACCATTTGTGATGGAGCTGCTGTTGTTTTTGACGCAAGCGGAACTACTGGAGCTAATTTTTATGAGTTTTTTGTTAATGGACTGACACAAGGAGCTTCATCAACAGTAGCTACCTTTACCCCAGTAGGAGCCTTGACAGATGGTGCCACGGTAACCGTTCGCGCATACTCTGGGTCAGTTTCTAGCTGCTTTAGTGATGCTACAATTACCATGAGAGTCATTGATTTGACCCCCTCTAATACTGTTTCTTCTTCCCAGTTTATTTGTGAAAATGAAGTACCAGCTCTAATGACTGGAAATGTCGTTTCTTCAAACATCGGGGCAGTAACCTATCAATGGCAGAGCAGAACAGGAACCAACTCATTTATTGATATTCCTGCAGCAACTTCTCAGAATTACAGTCCAACGACAGCACTAACGATAACTACAGATTTTCGTCGTTTAGCGCGTGGATCATTTAGTGGAATTAGTTGTGATGAAATTAGTAACATCATTACCATCTCAGTTAATCCTGCACCCACAGCAACTTTAATAGGAACAAATACAGCTTGTGTAGGAGAAGAAGTCTCCTTTAGCGCTACTGGTGGAGTTGCCTATGAGTTCTTTAGAAATAACATCAGTCTTGGTCCACAAAGTTCATCCAATGTTGTAACACGAACAGACTTAGTGAATGGAGATCAAATCAAAGTCGCTGTTACAAATTCAAATAGTTGTACAACTGATAGTGCCGTAATGACCATGGCGGTAAGTAATCCTCCAGCTGCAACTATTTCCTCTGGTTTAACTGGAGACGTGATGTGCGAAGGGGATTTCCCTGTGTTTACTGCAGGTCCAGCGAATGCTGGATTTACGTATCAATTCTTTGTAGGTGGAACGGTTTATTCTTCGGGTGGGACAAACACTTTGGATACCGCCGCTGCCGCTTTAAGTATTGCAACGACAACAATCATTACAGTTGAGGTAACAAATGCCGATGGTTGTACTAGCCTTGCTTCATTAACCATAAATGTTAATAGTATAGACGGAGCAAATTCCATTGTAGGTTCACAATCGATTTGTTCTGGGGAAGACCCTTTAATTATTAACAATGATCAAGTACCCACAGCAAACTTAGCTTTACAAGGAGCGACAATAACCTATCAATGGCAAAGTAGAACGGGGGGGAACGCTTTTGTGAATATTCCTGGAGCGAATAGCCTTACCTACGATCCTTCAGCTTTATCCACCACAACAGCCTATCGACGTTTAGTTTATTCAACCTTTAATGGGGTGCAATGTCCTTCAAATGTAGCCTCGGCTGCTTCAAATATTGTTACTGTTACTGTTTATCCAAATGCTGTACCATCTGTTAACTTCACTTCTGGATATGCAAATAATACTATATGTGATGGCGATAGTGTGATTTTTGATGCTAGCGCGACAACAGGAGCTAATTTTTATGAATTTTTCGTAAATGGATTGACACAAGGTGCTTCTTCTTCAGTTGCGACCTTTACACCTTCCATTGCTTTGACCGATGGAGCTACAGTTACCGTTCGTGCCTATTCTGCAACGCTATCCAGTTGTTTTTCAGATGCAACAATTACGATGAGAGTCATTGATTTGACCAGTTCAAATACCGTTTCCTCTTCACAGTTTATTTGTGAAAATGAAATTCCTGCAGCAATGACAGGAAATGCTGTTTCTTCCAATATTGGTGTTGTGGTGTATCAATGGCAAAGTAGAACCGGAACGAATTCATTTATTGATATCCCTGGAGCAACTTCCCAAAATTATAGTCCTACCGCTGCATTAGCCTTCTCGACAGATTTCCGTCGTTTAGCTCGCGCAAGCTTTAATGCATTGAGTTGTGACGAGGCGAGTAACATCATAAGTGTTTCAATAAATCCAGCTCCAACAGCAACGCTAATTGGAACCAATACGGCCTGTATAGGAGAAGAAGTTTCCTTTAGCGCCACTGGAGGAGTTGCCTATGAGTTTTTTAGAAATAATATTAGTCTAGGTCCCCAAAGTGCAACGAGTGTTGTTTCAAGAACAGACTTAGTGAATGGAGATCAAATTAAAGTAGCGGTTACAAACTCAAATAGTTGTACGACTGAAAGTTCAGTTTTAACCATGTCGGTGAGTAATCCGCCTGCTGCAACGATTTCATCAGGGATAGCGGGTGATATTATGTGTGAAGGTGATTTTCCTGTCTTTACTGCAGGTCCAGCAAATGCTGGCTTTAGCTATCAATTCTTTGTAGGAGGTACCGTTTATTCTTCAGGGGGCACAAATACTTTGGATACCGCAGGTGCAGGATTAAGCATTACTACAAACACAATCATTACAGTTGAAGTGACTAATAATGATGGTTGCACAAGCCTTGCTTCATTAACCATAAATGTTAACAGTCTTGACGGTACTAATAGCATTACAGGTTCACAAACAATTTGTTTTGGTGAAGATCCAATTGCTTTAACCAATGATCAAGTACCCACAGCAAATTTAGCTTTACAAGGAGCGACAATAACCTATCAATGGCAAAGTAGAACAGGAGGGAATGCCTTTGTGAATATTCCAGGAGCTACAAGCATTTCTTATGATCCTTCAGCTTTATCCACAACAACAGCCTATCGACGATTAGTTTACTCAACCTTTAATGGGGTTCAATGTCCTTCAAATGTTGCCTCGGCAGCATCAAATAGTGTTACCATTACGGTTGATCCAAACGCAGCACCTACAGTAAGTTTTTCATCGGGTCTAATCAATGATGTCGTTTGCGATGGAGATAGTATTACCCTTGATGCGAGTGGAACTTCAGGTGCAACACGTTATGAATACTTTGTTGACGGAATGTTACAAGGTGCTTCGACTACGGTGCCTACATTTACGATTGCAGGAGGAACTATTTCTGATGGATCTGTTGTAAAGGTCATTGCATACTCTGGAATATCTTCTTCTTGTTCTTCTGAACGAAGTATTACCATTTCTGTTAATGGTCAAGATGTGCCAAATACGATAAACACTGCCTCAAGTTCACAAACGATTTGTTCTGGTGATACACCAACCTCATTAATTGCCTCTACTGTTACGGGTACACCCACCGATAGTGTGACATATCAATGGCAAAGTCGTCAAGGAACCAATTCATTCTCAAATGTTGCCGGGGCAAATGGTAAAGACTTTAGCTTTTCGGCTCCTTTATATATAACAACAGGCTTTAGACGTTTAGCCATCAATACAGTGAATGGAGTAGCTTGTACCACAGAAAGTAATGTGATTACCGTTACCGTTTCTGCTGGTCCAGCACCAACGGCAACCCTAGTCACCGATCAACCTGCTGATACTGCTTGTGATGGAGAAGACTTCTTGTTTACTGCGACAGGAGCCGCTAGTAGTAGTTTTGAATTCTTTGTTAATGGAGTTACACAAGGGCCACCATCCTCTGTCAATACAATTTCTCTCTCTTTAACAGATAGTAATATTGTTCGAGTTGATGTATTCCCATTAGCGGGTGGGGTGGGATGTCCAACCCAAGAATTCTTAACAGTTCGAGTGAATTCCGTGGTGGGAAGTAATGATATCGGTGGAATCCAAACCATTTGTTTTGGAGAGGATCCGGCATTGATTACATCAATCAATACACCAACATCTGCAACAGGTTCCATTACCTATCAATGGCAAAGTCGAACAATCTCGGCAGCGTCATTTAATGATATTGCTGGAGCAAATAACATAACCTATGATCCTTCAAATCTAAATACAACAACATTATTTAGACGTCAAGTAATAAGCACGCTAAATGGAGTCGCCTGTGTTGAAAACAGTAATACTGTCACGATCACAGTCGATGCAATTCCTGTAATAGCTGGTTCATTAACTTCAGATCAACCCTCGAATACTGTATGTTCAAACGATCCCGGAGTAATAACTTTTACAGCCACTCCTACAGGAGCAGCCAGCTACAATTTCTATGTGAACAATATTAGTGTTCAATCGTCTAGTACTGTTCAAACCTATACTTCTAGCATAACTAACTTTACCGATGGTAGTATCGTTACGGTGCGTTACTACAATGCATCCGGATGTTATAGTGAAGAAAACTTAACAGTAATCGTTAATTCAGCTACTCCAGGAAGTATTACTGGAGCTCAAACAGTTTGTTTTGGTGATACACCATTGATTTTAACATCCACTGCATCTGCTGTAACCAATGGAGTTACTGCTACAGATGGAGATTACCAATGGCAAAGTTCTACCGATGGGACAACATGGAACGATATTCTAGGAGCTACATCTGCTAATTATCAACCACCAGCATCTCCACCACCAGCGATTTACTATCGTCGTCAAGTCGTTAGTGTGCGTAACGGAGTTAGTTGTATGATCCCTTCGAATGATATATTGGTTTCGGTTAATGCATTACCTGTTCCAGGTTTAACCGCTAATGCAGGGGCAGTTACTGCTGCAGCCACCATGAGCATTTGTTCTGGTGATGCTGTTTCATTCATCGGTTCTGGAGGGGTAGAATATGAGTTCTTGGTAAATGGTTCAACCGTTCAGGTACGATCTGCCTCAACTACCTACATCACTTCAGCATTGTCTAATAGCGATGAAGTAACGGTGATGGTTTTTGACAGTACCGCGGCGTCAGCTTGTTTTGATTTATCAGAAGCAATTGAAGTAGAAATAGCTGCAGAACCTGTGGCGTCTTTATCTTCTACCGCAGCGAACAATACCTTCTGCGCAGGAGATGCAGTAACCTTTACAGCTGGTTCTGGAGGAATAACACCTGCTTATTATGAATTTAAGGTCAATAATTTCACCTACCAAAACACAACATCTTCTACGTTTGATCCAGCAGATTACTCCATCACTCTAACTGGTGGTGAAGTGATTGAAGTAGTTGTAAGCTCATTGAGTAGTTGTACTAGTGTAGCGTCGATGACAATGACTGTGAATGGAATTACTTCTGTTGGCACAATTACATCAAGTACAGCAACAGTTTGTTCTGGTGATGTTCCAGCAGTGATGATTGGTCAAACAGCAACGGCTTCTGGAGCGATTACATACCAATGGCAGCAGTCGTTAGATAATATTAACTACTCGAATATTTCTGGTGCAACCTCTCAAAATTATACTCCAACCGTAGCTTTAGCAACTACCACTTTCTATCGAAGAGTTGCTTACAGTACGGTGAATAGTGTCACTTGTTCGGATGAAACATTACCATTCCAAGTAGTGGTTAATCCTTCACCAGTTCCTAGCTTGTCAGCTTTACCTGGTTCACTCATTGCTCCAGCAACGATGAATTTATGTGAGGGAGAGACGGCCACCTTCTCTGGTGCTGGAGGAGTTTCGTATGAATTCTTTGTCAACGGTTCTAGTGTAGGCGCACGTTCAACAGTTAATACCTTGAGTCTAACAGCGAATGCCACTGGTACATTAATTAATAACAGTACTATTTTTGTTCGTGTTTACGATACTGCAACAGGTACTTCTTGTTTTGAAGATTCTGATACAATCACGGTTTTTGTCAATCCAACACCAACTGTTGGGATTACATCAAGTAACTTTAACGATGAAATTTGTTCTGGTGATCCCATCACATTTACAGCAAATTCAACCGCTGCTAGTCCTACCTTTGAATTCTTTATAGATAACGTTTCTTACCAAGTAAGTTCAACTAATATTTTTGATCCTGCTGATTATTCCTATATCATTGACGGTGGCTCAGTAATTAAGGTTGAAGTTACCACTGGAGCAGCAAGTTGTAGTAGTGCTATTGCTTCACTTACTGTAGTTGAAAATGAAATTTCATCGGTGGGTACAATTACCACGGCTACCCCAACGGTGTGTCTTAATGAAACAATTCCTGCAATTACAGGAGGTGTTGCTTCTGCAACAGGAGTCATAACGTATCAGTGGCAACAAAGAGATCAAACCTCTGCTTTTGCAGACATAACGGGGGCTACATCAGCGAACTATTCGCCCACTAGTGCACTGGTTACCGATACTTTCTTTAGAAGAATTACCATTAGTACGCTTCCTTCTGGTTTAAGCTGTCAAGCCTTTAGTAATGTAATCGACATTAGAGTGGACACTCCACCAGCGGCTATATTAACGGCTAACATTAATGGCACAACCTTAACGGCAGCTACAACAGCGACGATTTGTGTAGGGGAAGAGGTTGCATTCTATGCCAACGCAGTAGCTGGCGGTTCATATGAGTTCTATGTGGATAGTGTATTAGTACGTGCTCGTGCGGACAGTAATGTTTATAGTACGACAGCCTTAAATGCGGGGAATGAAGTTACGGTAGTAGTGTTTGATCAAGATACAGCATCAGCACCAGCGGGCTGTTCGGCAGAGTCAGATGCGATTACGATAGTAACGACCCCCGTACCGACTTTAACGGTTACATCTACAGCCTTAGGCAATGAGATTTGTGTAGGAGATTCAATTACGTTCTTTGCCAATGCATCGATTGCGGGTGCGAGTTATGACTTCGAGGTAAATGGTGTATCCCGTCAAAACGGATTAAGTCAATCGTTTGATCCATCCGCTTATGGAATAACGATAGGTAACGGAGATATTATAGCGGTAACTGCTTCTACCGGTGTTGCGAGTTGTAGCAGTGTTACGGCAAGTTTAACAGTACGCACCAATGCGATCACGACTGTAGGAACAATTACTACGGCTACCCCTACGGTATGTTTAAACGATGTTATCCCAGCGATGATAGGAGGCGCAGGCGTTGCATCAGGTGCGGTGAGTTATCAGTGGCAGCGTAGGGATCAGACGACTACTGTCTTTACCGATATTACAGGTGCAACTTCACAGAACTATACGCCAGGTGCGACCACTTTCTTAACCACCGACACCTTCTTTAGAAGGGTAACGATAAGTAATACAGGGACCACTACGTGTGAGGCCTTTAGTAATGTAATCGACATTAGAGTGGACACTCCACCAGCGGCTATATTAA
>JBMZGM010000011.1:0-58441 GCA_049615925.1 Flavobacteriaceae bacterium
TTGAGGGCCTAGTGGGAGTTAAATCCCGTGGAAGTTCGACTCTTCTCGTGCGCACTACCTCATTATCCAACTTTTTTTTGTACTTTCGTCTAAGCTTTCTTACAGAAACGTTAGACATATGAAAAGGGTAAAAGACAGCTTTAGTATCAAAAATCTTGAGAACATCTCAGGAATCAAAGCGCACACAATACGAATCTGGGAGAAACGCTACAACCTACTCTCCCCTGAAAGGACAACGACCAATATTAGGCGCTATTCCCTTGACAGTCTTAGAAAGCTTCTCAATATTACTTTGCTGTACAACCACGGATTTAAGATTTCTAAAATCGCTAATCTTGAAGAAGAAGAAATCCCAATTCTAGTTCGTGATATTGCTTTAAAATCAAACTCTGAACAAATCTCCATCAATGCTTTCAAATTATCCATGGTCAACTTTGACACGGTATTGTTTGATGCAACCTTTGATGAGCTATTGTCAAAAAATAATTTCTCTTTCATTTACCTCAACATCTTTATTCCCTTGATGAATGAACTAGGAATTTTATGGCAAACAGGGGCCATCTCCCCTTCGCATGAACATTTCATTACAAATTTGGTAAAACAGAAAATCCATATTCAAACCGAAATAATTCAGCGTTCTAATGCCCCAGTTAAAAATAACCCAACTTTTGTTTTATACCTACCCGCAAATGAAATACACGAATTGAGTATTTTGTTTTTAAATTACTTTATCCTTAGCAAAGGACACAAAACCATCTCCCTGGGACAATCCATCCCTACCGATAGTTTAAAAACCCTCATGAGCTATAGCACTGGTTTACATTTTGTCACCTACGTCACCGTAGAACCTAACAAGGACGAAATCAATGACTACCTCCATGAATTCTCCAAAGAACTAATCGTTGATTACGATAATCAACTTTCTATTTTCGGACCACAAGTGAACCATGTCGATCGAACGAGTGTCCCCAACGGCATTAATGTTTACGACAAAATTGAACTATTTATCGAGGAGCAGCTCAACACGAGCGTTTTTGTTTAACTTTTTCGTATATTTATTAAAAATTAATTGCTGATTCAAACGCCTTTTCGTTTGAACACTATACTGCTATATTATGAAAAAGTTATTTGATGATGTTTGTTATCAATGCAGCAAAGAGGTAACTCAATCGTACAGTACCTCTTTCTCATTAGCGACAAAAATGCTTGATCCATCCATACGTCAAGATATTTATAACATCTATGGTTTTGTTCGATTTGCCGATGAAATCGTCGACAGCTTTCACGATTACCCAAAAGAAAAATTATTTGATCAATTTGAACAAGATTTAGCACGATCCCTAGAGGATAAAATAAGTCTAAATCCTATTTTAAATTCTTTTCAAAGCACTTATCACCGTTATGCTATTGACCCTGCACTTGTCGAAGCCTTTATGCGCTCCATGCGATGGGATTTACACAAGACTACTTATCTAACACAAGAAGACTACAAGGCCTACATCTATGGTTCTGCCGATGTAGTGGGCCTTATGTGTCTCAAAGTCTTTGTGAACGGAAATGAAGAAGAATATCAACGGTTAAAAAGTGCTGCGATGTCACTGGGTTCTGCTTTTCAAAAAGTAAACTTTTTACGTGACCTCAAAGATGATTTTGAAGGCTTGAGTCGTTCTTATTTCCCAGAAGTTAATTTGACGAATTTTACGGAAGAAGAAAAGATGAAAATCGTAGCAGAAATAGAAGATGACTTTGCCAAAGGTTTACAAGGGATTTTTCAATTGCCCAATAGCGCACGTTTTGGCGTATATACTGCGTATAAGTACTATTCAAAATTATTACAAAAACTGAGAAAAACACCTTCATCAAATATTGCACAAGCCCGAATTAGGGTTCCTAATTATGAGAAGATGAGTGTTCTTGCCCGCTCCTATGTTAACTACCGATTTAATTTATTGTAACTAATGTTTTCAAGTGTTTTATGGGGCATTGTATATGTCTCAACTTTTATCCTAATGGAATTTGTCGCTTGGTTTTCGCACAAATACATCATGCACGGTTTTTTATGGTCGTGGCACAAAGATCATCACAAAAAAGAACACGAGTCCTGGTTTGAGATGAATGACTTGTTTTTTGTTGTTTATGCGCTACTAAGTGCTGGTTTTGTCGTGTTGTGGGGAGAATTTGGTTTTTGGCCTGGTTTACCCATTGCATTGGGGATTTTCACCTACGGATTCACCTATTTTCTAGTACACGATATTTTTATACACCAGCGTTTTAAGTTGTTTCGAAAAACAAATAACCGCTACGCAAAAGGCATTAGAAGAGCCCATAAAATTCACCATAAAAACATTCACAAAGAAAAAGGGGAATGTTTTGGGATGCTTTGGGTACCTAGAAAATATTTTAATTGATTAGTTTTTCAACCAATTATTCGAAAAATCACACGAACGAAAGTCACGATTCACACTAACATAAGTGTCTTCTATTTTTTCTTTCATCCATTTCTTTATGGTTCTCAGCTGCTTGTCTTTTAGCGCAAGTTCCTTGATTTTACTGTAGTCTTTTGAATAATCAGCTTGATGTTCTTCATAGCGTTTTACGATTTGAAGGATCTTGTATTTTTGAGATCCAGAACGATCGGCTTCAAGTAAGGGAAGTGAGATCTCGCCCTCTTCAAGGTTTTTGATTTGACTGTACAATTGAGGGTCCATTTTTGTCAGTTCAAAACGAGCATCTCCTGTAACAGGGTTCACTAGTTTACCACCGTTATTTTTTGTTTCTTTTTCTGATGAAAAGTTAAAGGCTGCAGTCGCAAAGTCAATTTCTTTATCGATGATTCGTTTACGAAGAGTATCCAGCACCTTTTTAGCATCAGAAAGTTTGGAACCATCGGTTTTTGGTGTCAATAGTATATGGCGAATATCTACTTGTTGTCCTCTGATTCGATCAACGGTTAAGATGTGCCAACCAAATTCGGTTTTAAACGGATTTGACACTTCTCCTTCTTGAAGGCTAAAGGCGACATCTCGAAATTCTTTGACCATTCGTGGACGCTTGCGTTGAAGGGTATATTTACCTCCGCTTGCGCGTGAGCCTGGGTCTTGAGAGTATAAGATGGCTTTTGATGCAAAGCTGTGTCCTTTTTCTTCCACATCATTTTTAAAACCATTGAGCTGGTCGATGATGCGTTTTTTCTCTTCTTCAGAAATTTGAGGTTCTACCACAATTTGAGCAATTTCAACTTCGGTCCCAAAGGTGGGTAAATCGCTCGTTGGGATGGCAGCATAAAACTCACGGACTTCTTCGGGCGTGATTTCAATGCTTTCAACAATATCAGATTGCATCATTTGAGAGAGCTTTTGCACCTTATTGATTTGATACAATTCCTCGCGAAAGGAAAGCTCGTCTTTTTTATTATAAAATTCTAGTACTTTCTCAAGACTTCCTAATTGCTCGGTAAAATACTCAATACTTTGGTCAACATAAGAATATACTTCAGCATCACTTATTTCAAGACTATCCTGCGTTGCGTGATGTGCATAAAGTTTATCTTCCATTAATTTTCCTAGCAGTTCACAACGACTCACCCCTTTTGTAGGGATCCCTTGTGATTCCATATCTGCTATGGTTTTATCGATATCAGAGTCTAGAATAACATAATCTCCCACGACAGAGACAACCCCATCAAGTTTCACTCGTTTTTGAGAGGAAGCAGGGGTTTGAGCAAAGGCGATTGTGGCGCTAAAAAGAATAGATAAACTAAGGGTAAATTTCAAATTTATTGGTCTGGATGGCATCTTGTAATATTTCTTGATCAAATTCTTTTATAAACTCAAGTTTTTTGCGATTGAATACAATCTTTTGAATGGTGTTTTTCACCATCGGAAAAGGTGCATTTTCACTGGCTAAACGATAGTCGTTAACGTGGAGCAAATATACCTCGATTGCATCTTCAAAAAGGAAAAATTGTGATTTTTTTAGGTATTTATTAAAGTTAGAAGAAGGGATGATGGGGAAATGACTTAAAAATTCTCGCTTTGTGAACCAGATACTATCTTTTATTTCAAATCGGTTGAATTGATAGTTTAAGGAATCTAAAAAATGTTTATCGTCCGGAGTATTGAATTGAAACCGTTCTTTGATTAAAGCAAGATCTATGTTGTCTTTTGGCAGAACAATATATCGCATTTGAACCACCGTTTCCTTTAACGCAAAACTTGATTGATTTTCCTTGTAATATTTTCTGATTAAATCTTGTGGAATGATGGTGTCTATCATGGACTTTACGAGAGACTCTTTATATGACCTTGCCCACAAGTCGAGTTCATACTCTTTGACTAACTCATTTAATTTATTTTGGGTACCTTCTTCAAGATTTATTAGAGCTTGATCATACAACAGTTGTTTTTTTGCCCAGGTATTGATGATATTTTGTGCCAGTAAGGTACTATCCTCTTTTGAAAGTTGAGGCAATAAGAGCTTTTCTAATTCCGATTCATATAGGTAATGTGATCCAGCTCGAGCGACAACACGATCTTGATCCACCTTAGGCAAATGATCACATGCCGAGAAATAAAATAAAATAATAAGTAATCGCTGAAAACGAGGCATAGTTATTGTTGTATTCAACAAAAGTGACAAATAGTTTCGTTCTTTACCAACGAAAAAAATAAAAAATATTGTGTCTTATTAACAAAAATAAGAGTGTTACTTTTAATAAAAAGTATAACTATCTGTAAATCAATATTATAATTGTTAATAATAATTTTTTTATCAACAATTATTATTTTAAATTGCTATCATAAATTTAAGCATGAAACGGTCGTTCCAAATTTTTGCTTCCTTTTTTATTCTTCTTGCTTCTTTTGCAAGCACAGGATATGCAAAAACGACTCCTGCTATCACCACTATTTCCTATTCAAATTCCGATAATACCATCGTTAATTTGATTTACAAAAACGGGTTACTTAATATCAAAGGGTTAACTGGAATAGGAAATATTACAATCTACAGTATTATTGGAAACGAAGTTGCGGCTTTCAACAATGTTAATCTTGTAGACTTTCAACGCAACATTTCACTCGAGGCAAAAACAATGTATATTGTTCGTATTGAGGTCGCTAATGAAATTAAAACCTATAAGCTGGTTACCCGATAATACATCAGGTAAAATTTAACGACTATAATTCGGCGCTTCTTTAGTGATTTGAATATTATGTGGATGACTTTCGCGTATACCTGCTGCGGTAATTTGTACAAATTGTCCATTATTCTTTAAAGCTTCAATGGAACTTGTTCCACAGTAGCCCATTCCAGCTCTAATTCCTCCAACAAATTGATGGATGCTTTCAAAAAGCTCTCCTTTGTAGGGAACACGGCCCACAATTCCTTCGGGGACTAATTTTTTGATATCATCTTCCACATCTTGAAAGTAGCGGTCTTTACTTCCCTTTTTCATGGCCTCTACCGACCCCATCCCACGATAGGATTTGAACTTTCTTCCTTCATAGATAATGGTTTCACCCGGAGACTCTTTTGTACCGGCCAGTAAGGAGCCTAACATTACACAATCTGCCCCAGCAGCAATGGCTTTTGGAATATCACCCGTGTATCGAATTCCTCCATCGGCAATGACTGGGACTCCACTCCCCTTAATAGCATTTGAAACAGCAAGTACCGCAGAGAGTTGTGGATAACCCACTCCCGCAATGATTCTTGTAGTACAAATGGACCCTGGGCCTATTCCTACTTTTACTGCATCTGCACCATTTTCAACGAGGTATTTTGCTGCATCAGCTGTCGCAATATTCCCAACGACCACATCAAGGGATGGGAATTGCTTTTTAACTTTTTTAAGAACCTCAACCACACCTTTTGTATGACCATGAGCAGTATCAATTACAATAGCATCAACACCTGCTTTTACAAGAGCAGCAGTGCGTTCAAGCACATCTCCTGTAACTCCAACGGCTGCCGCAACACGCAAACGCCCAAAAGAATCTTTGTTTGCAATGGGTTTAGTCGTGTGTTTTGTAATATCGCGGAAGGTAATTAATCCTACAAGGGTATTCTTATCATCTACAACGGGCAGCTTCTCGATTTTGTGATTTTGTAAAATCCCTTCAGCTTCTGCCAAAGAGGTTCCTTCTTTAACCGTGATCAAATTTTCGGTAGTCATCACCTCAACAATCGGTCGACCTAAGTCGCGTTCAAAACGCAAATCACGATTTGTAACAATCCCCTCTAACTTCCCTTTCTCATCAATGATGGGAATCCCACCAATTTTATAGGTCGCCATATTTTGTTGCGCATCTGCAACCGTTGCTGCTTTAGTAAGGGTTACAGGGTCTAAAATCATTCCAGATTCTGCTCGTTTGACCATGCGAACTTTATTTGCTTGCGCCGCTACAGTCATGTTTTTATGCAGCACCCCTATTCCACCTTCACGTGCCATTGCAATCGCCATTTGACTTTCGGTCACTGTATCCATCGCAGCAGATATAACGGGGATATTTAACGAAATATTACGCGAAAATTTTGTGGTAATGTCAACTTCTCTAGGAAGGGTTTCTGAATAAGCGGGAACTAAAAGGACATCGTCATAGGTTAGTCCTTGTTCTACGAATTTTGAAGGGTTGTTCTGCATGGCAACTAATTAAGAATTAATTGCGACCAAATTTACAACATTTAAAGCATACAAAAGCCATGTTTCATTCGAAAGTTAATCCTCCATGATTTCATGCTCCCTTTGCTAAGGAAACGTATCAAGCGCTTGATTATAGGCCGATTCAAAATGCAAGGGATGAATCGAATGTTCTATTTTATGCGTGCTGCAGTAAGTCAACAGCTTCTCTGTGGGCATATTCCCGATTAATTCATCCTTTGCCATAGGACAACCGCCATAGCCTCGAATTGCTCCATCAAAGCGTCGACAACCTTGTTGATAGGCACGATCAATCTTTTGCAGGGCATCCGCTGGATTAACATGTAAATGTGCACCGATTTGCAAGGAGGGAAAAGCAGGAATGATCACAGAAAATAATTCACCTATGATCGCTGGAGATGCTGCCCCCACTGTGTCGGATAAAGACACCACCTCAACTCCCATTGCAGACAATTTACCCAGCCATGCTGCAACAATATCTGCCGACCATGGGTCCCCATAAGGATTCCCAAAGCCCATAGAAAGATAAACCACCAAACCCTTATTGTTTTGAGCACACCTATTGACAATACGCTCCAATAAACGTTCTGAATCTGCGATGGTCTTGTGGGTATTTCGCATTTGAAAATTTTCTGAAATAGAAAAAGGATAGCCTAACCAATCTACCTCGGGATGAGAACAGGCCGTTGCCGCACCGCGTTCATTAGCCACTATGGTCAATAAATCGGTGTGACTCACACTGCGATCTAGAGAGGCTAACACCTCGGCAGTATCCCGCATTTGAGGAATGGCTTTTGGTGAAACAAAACTCCCAATGTCCAATACATCAAACCCCACTTTTAGTAAACTTTGTGCATAGCGAATCTTCTGCGCCGTGGGAATCCATTGCTTGATTCCTTGCATCGCATCTCGAGGACACTCGATAAGTTCAATCTGTTGCATACGTAAAGATACGTGCTTTATGGTAGCACCAAATAAATCCCTAAAAGAATCCAAAGCACACCACTTATAATCCCAAAACGAAAACGACTAAATAAATGGTGAAACTGAGCAGAAAAAAAAGCTACAAAAGAAAATATCACTACTGCTTGTGCTAGAAAAATAGCACCTAAAATAACATATTGCTCTGCGGTGGACCATTGAGTTGTAAATAAAAATCCAGGAAAAAATAACCAAAAAAAGAGGGTCACTTTTGGGTTCAATAAATTCATCAGTACTCCTTGTTTATAAGCGTTGCTTCCACTTCGCTTTTCTACAACAGTTGTAGGATCTACATAAAAGTAGAAATAGATAGCCCTTGCCCCTAAGTAACAAAAATAAATACACCCCAAAACTTTGATCCCCATCACAATATCAGGGCGTTCTCCTATAAATTGAGCCCATCCCACTACTAATAAAAAAGTATGTCCACATAAACCTGTAATTAATCCAGCGATAAAATACAATGCTGCAGTCCTTCCCTGTTCAAGACTCTTTGCAATCACCATTAGAAGATCTGGACCTGGAGACAAGGTAAGTAAACAACTTGCGATAAGGAACGATGTCAACTCTTCCATAAAGGCGTGAATATAAAAGAATTATTTTTTTGTATCCCTTTATTTCAAACTATATTTGCAGCCTATGAAGAAGAACATGCACGATATAGAAAGAGCACTAGCGCCCCTTAGAAAAGAACTCACACAACACCCACTTTACACAAAAATTAATCGCCTAGAAGACATACACGTCTTTATGGAACAACACGTTTTTGCCGTTTGGGATTTTATGTCGCTGGTTAAGAAGCTGCAAATTGATCTCACCTGCACACAATTGCCTTGGGTTCCCTCAAAGTATCCAACAGCTGGCAGACTAATTAACGAAATTGTGTGGGGAGAAGAAACCGACCTCAATAAGGACGGTAAAATCATGAGTCATTTTGAGATGTATATAGAAGCTATGCGTGAGGCGGGGGCAAACACCGAAGTAATGGAGCATTTTCTAAACGATCTTTCTACCGGTCAAACCGTTGAAAGAACCATCCAAAAAAGCAGTTTACCAGACTTTGTAAAAGACTTTTTAAACTTTACTTTTTCTACCATTGCAAGTAATAAAACGCATGTGATTGCATCGGTATTCACCTTTGGTCGAGAAGATTTGATCCCGGATATGTTTATTGCCATGGTAAAAAATCTTCGCAAAGAAGGTGTACCACTTCAGCATCTAATTTATTATCTTGACCGCCATATAGAAGTTGACGGAGACGAACACGGTCCTATGGCACTTCAAATGATAGAAGAACTCTGTCAAGGAGAAGAACAAAAAATTGAAGAAGCAATCGCTGCAGCAAAAACTGCGCTACAGATGCGTATCAATTTATGGAACGGAATCATGAACCAATTAACTTCTAGTGTTTTAATTTAAAAATCATCATGAAAAAAATCACACTTTTGCTTTGCTTAATTGCACAGCTGGGCTTTGCCCAAATGGAAACGGCTAAAATCTATGCCGAAACCATTCAAGAACAAGACCTCAAAGAATTGCTCTATGTTTATGCCTCAGATTATTTCCAAGGAAGAGAAACAGGAACCCTAGGGCAAAAAAGAGCCGTTACCTTTTTACGTGAGTTCTACCAAAATAGAAACATCACTGCTGCGAATGGAACCGAAGATTACTTCCAACCCATGGAGTTAACCATCAAGGGAAATCCAGTAGCGACAGAAAACGTAGTTGCCATTATTGAAGGAAGCACTAAACCCGAAGAATACATCGTAATATCCTCTCACCTAGATCACGTAGGGATAAATGACGGTAAAATCTATAACGGTGCAGATGATGACGGTTCTGGAACCGTTGCCCTACTTGAAATTGCCGAAGCTTTTAAAGAGGCTGCAGCCGAAGGAAAAGGTCCTGCAAGATCGATCATTTTCTTACATGTCTCGGGAGAAGAAAAAGGTCTCTTAGGATCGCGTTATTACACAGACAATCCCTTATACCCTCTTGCAAATACTGTGGCTAACCTCAACATCGACATGGTGGGCCGTACCGATCCTAAGCGCGAAAGCCAAAACCGCAACTACATCTACCTCATCGGGTCAGATCGCCTTAGTACTGAGTTACATCAAATCTCTGAAGAGGCGAATAAAGCCACCATTAACCTAGAATTAGATTACACCTACAATGCAGAGGATGACCCCAATCGTTTCTACTTTAGAAGTGATCATTACAACTTTGCAAAAAATAATATTCCCGTTATTTTTTACTTCAACGGAACCCACGCCGATTACCACAAGGCTACCGATACTGTTGAAAAAATCGAATATGATTTGCTAGCACAACGCGCCCAACTTGTCTTTTACACGGCTTGGGAATTGGCAAATCGCAAAGATCGAATCGTCGTAGATAAAGCAAAATAATTAATTCATTCCTAACTTTTAAATCATGAAAAAAATATTATTCTCTATATTAATCGTTTTTGCAACAACCCTTGTAGCACAAGAAGTCGAGCAAAAAGAAGAAATGATGGACACCCTTGCACCAAAAATTAAACGCTTTTCTGCAGGTCTTAAAATTGGAGTTCCTAATATCGCAGGCCTTTCGCTTGAAGGCGTAACACCTTTGCTCGATAACCGTGTAGCTGTTTTTGCTGACTTTAGTGGTTTCGATGTCAATGACGGAGAAACCGAAGTGGGGTTAAGCTATAGCGAATTTGGAACAAATATTTACTTTGGAGACAAAGGAAAGGGAGCCTATGCTGGAATTGGTTTTGGGAATTTATCTGCCGATTTAACCTTTTATGAAAACCTCGATGGAGGTGGTCGTGGGAAAGGAACCACAGGCCTAGACATTCGCTCGACCAATTTAAAATTTGGTATTAAAACGGGAGGAAGGATTTATTTCCGCTTTGAAGTGGGATATGGATTGACTGGGGATATCCCAGAAAATATTACGGTCACACTAAGAGAAATTAACGGTTCTCAAACCGATACCGAAAGTTTTGAGGTACCCACTATCCCAGGCTTAGGCACAAATGGTCTGTTGGTAGGAAATTTTGGTTTTGGAATCTCCTTTTAAAAGCACTAAATAACCAGAATAAATCCCCTAGGAAACTAGGGGATTTTTTTTTGGCTAAACGCCATTCAAATCTCCAAAAAAACCGCTTTAAAGTTTCAGCTTATTGCATTCGTCAATAAACTAGGTGAATATTGGCTTTACTAAACTATTCTATCAAGAGCAATTGACTCGTTACTCCCTGGGGAGAAACTTGCAGTATGTATAGGTTCCCATTTTTGTCATCATCGATTTGAGGATACTTTTCTTGACCTATAATTTTATTTGCTAGTGCAGGAGTGGTATTACTATGCCCCACGACCAAAACAATTTTACCTTTACTCTGTTCTTGAAATTCAGCATCATATAAAGTTCGTGGATTGTAAAGTGTAATGGGAAGGTTTTTTGCCATTGCTAGGGGCTGTGCAGTTTCTTTTGTTCGATGATAGGGGGTAGAAAAAACCTTGTCAAAAGGAACTTCTGCTAGTATATTACTCCAACTTTGAGCGCGTTGTTCTCCTGCTACGGTCAAATGTGGATCGCGGTTTGTCTTATCTGTGCGAACTTTTTCTGCGTGACGAATAAGATAATAAGTGGTTACCTCCTGGGCCATTCCTATGGGTCCTAGCAATAAAAGGAATAAAACGAAAATTTTTTTCATATCAAACGGGTATGTTTATTTATGGCTTGATGCTCACATCCCAAGATACCCTTTTATGTGCAAATCTCGAATAGTACCTTCATAGAAAAAGGAAAGGAAGTAAAAATTAGTAGGCTCAAAAAAATCCTTGCTAAGAATTTTGTCCAAAATACTTTTATTAAATTGTCTAATGAAAAAAATACTCCTTGCCATTTGCCTTTTGATTACAGTACAGGGCTTTGCCCAAAAACAAATCGAAGCAAAAGAATTGTCCAAAAAAGAAATACGACGCCTTCTTAGGGCAGAAAAAAGAAAAGCTGAAATTGCCGAGTTTGCCAAGCAAGGGCTCAACGCCTATGGCATTGATGAATTTGCACAAACATGGTTCCTGGCACTGCGGTATTATATTCCTGGTGGAAAACAAATCGATGGCTATCCTGTTTTAAGAGTAGCAGAATCGTACTCCACTGGAAGAAAATTCCCCCTATGGGTCATCGACGGAACACAATATGATTTCCCCCCACTACCCGCTTTACAGCTTGCTCCCATGATACGTGAAGTGAAAATACTCAACAGCATGTCCGAAACAAATAAATACGGACAATTGGGTCGTGCTGGAGTGATTGTTATCAAAACACAGGATTAATTTTCTATGCCTTAAGGTAGTAGTTTTCAAAAGACGATATAGGTCGTCAAATTGACTAAAGCGGATACACCTATGATTCAGATGGATTCACTGGCGGTGGAGGCGGTGGAAGTTCGCTTTCGTCTAGAGTATATTTTATTGTAGCCTCTGCTTTTTCCACTGTTAAAGCATCAAAGTATAAAACATTATCTCGGTAAAGTTTTATAACAACCAGTCCACTCGGTTGTATTGGAAATTGCTTTATGTCTTTTTCAATGGATGCTATTCTAATTTGAAATTCAACAGTACCGATATTTTCTATCAAAGCATAAGAGAATTCCTCCTCAGCATAAGGGTTTATCGTTGCATCCTGTCCTGGTCCCTTCCCAAACATACACATGCTTTGACCGTTAGTCAATTCAAACGATTGCCCTAAAGACACTATTGGAATAATAAAGAAGAGTAAAATTAATTTTTTCATTTTTTTTGTGATGTATTAAGCAGAGTGAAAATAGACATTTCATTCTTCAATGACTAAATATGCTGTACGAATGAGGTGAAAAATCCTTATATAACACAATCGACGATTTAGTGAAGAGTCGCCAGCGCCCATAAAAAAAGGGAGTCCTAAGACTCCCTATATAAGGGTGGAAGATCGGTCTCGAACCGACGACCTCCTGAACCACAATCAGGCGCTCTAACCAACTGAGCTACAACCACCGTTTGGTCGACAAATTTAAGCTATTTTTTTCTTCCTTTCAAAGCTTGTGTAAAATGTTTTTATTTAAAAAAGGAGAAAAAATAATTTGGGGGTTAAGGGGTAAATAATGAAAGGTTTGCGTTTGAGCGCTTAAGCAAGTTGATCAAAGTCTTGGATCAATGGCGTTCGTTCAACCGTGAAACCTTCGGCTGCAGCAACGCCTGCAAGCCTTCCTAAATTACGTGCTCTGTACTGTACACTATCCAAAAAGTTTTTACTACTAATCGGAGTGGAAGGAGCCGTACTCTTTGCATCATAAAACTGACTAGCATAAGCACCTATGGCATCCATCTTTGTAGTTAAATGGCCAGAAATATCAACGACAAAATCGGCAGGAATTTCCTTCCATTGAATATAATGATAGACATGGGCTGGACGCCAGGGAGATTGAGCATTTCCATTTTCATCCTGGGTAATGATTTTTGCCAAACCAGATAAAAAACAAGCATCACTCACAAGCTTGCTCCCCTTCCCATGGTCAATATGCCTATCATCAATAGCATTACACAGCACTACTTTGGGTTGATGCATTCTCAAGAGTTGAATTAGTTGCATTTGATGTGCCTGATCATTGGCAAAAAAACCATCCTTAAATCCTAGGTTTTTCCGGAAAGAAACCCCTAATATTTTTGCTGCTGCTGCTGCTTCTTTCGCTCGGATTTCTGCCGTACCACGTGTACCCAACTCACCACGAGTTAGATCAATTATTCCCACGGTTTTGCCTTGTGAGATCGCTTTGGCAATACTCCCCCCACAACCCAGTTCGACATCATCTGGATGTGCGCCAAAGGCGAGTATATCAACTTGCATGGGGCATTGCTTTTTCTAAGGCTTGATTTAAATCGTGCTTTAAATCATCCCTATGTTCAATCCCTACTGAAAAACGCACCAATAAATCAGTGATTCCTTGTTTTGCTCTCCCTTCAGGACTTAATAATTTATGGGAGGTAATTGCTGGAATGGTAATCGTACTTTCTACTCCCGCTAGACTCACCACGGGTTGTATAAGCTGTAATCCTTTTTCAAAGGCGGTTCTATTGAGGCCTTTCTTTAACTCGAAAGACATCATTCCAGTAAAACCTTTCATTTGTTTTTTAGCCAAAATGTGATCTGGATGACTAGTTAACCCCGGATAATAGACTTTTTCAATTGCAGGATGGGTAGATAAATATTCTGCTAGGGCCTGTGCATTTTCGTTTTGTTGACGCACTCGAATTGAAAGGGTTTTGATGCTTCGCTCTAACAGCCAAATAGACAGTTCACTTAAGTTCCCTCCTAAACTTTTTGCCACAGAGAATACCTTTTCCATGTGCTTTGCCGAGCAGGCCACAGCTCCAGCTAAAATATCGCTATGTCCACCTAAATACTTTGTGGCAGAGTGTAAAACGATGTCAATCCCAAAAGCGATAGGGTTTTGATTAACTGGTGAAGCAAAGGTGCTGTCAATCATAGAGACCAACTGATGCTTTTTAGCTAGGTGGGCAACAGCTGCTAAATCCACAATTTTCATCAGTGGATTACTGGGAGTTTCGATGTAAATTACCTTAGTATTCTCTTGAATTATAGCTTCAAAATCCGAGACCTCTAATCCATTTGCAAAAGAATATTCTATCCCATATTGGTTAAAGTGCTCTACCACTAAATTTGTCGTTCCACCATATAAATCGTTTTGTAAAACAACATGATCACCTGCTTTTAAAAAAGCGAGTAAAGCGGTGGAAATGGCTGCCATCCCTGAACCAAAAATCAAACCTTCCTCGGCCCCTTCAAGAGCAGCGATTTTTTGGGCAAGACCTACTTGGTTAGGTGTATTGAAGTAGCGTGGATAACGGTCGGTCTCTTCATAAGAATAGGCGGTCGCCATATAAATGGGAGAAATCGCCCCCTTATAGCGCTCGTCGATCAATTGTCCCTCATGGACACAATGGGTGTCAAATTGCTTTCCTTTCATCGGTTTATTTTGTGATCCATGTGATGACCTCTTCATCCGTGGGAGATGTTCGAGGGGAGATCACTTTTTCAAGAACCCCTTGCTCATTGATAAGGTATTTTTGAAAATTCCAAGTGACTTTAGAATCCATTACACCATTCTTGTCTTTTTGAGTCAAAAAGGCATAGACAGGGTGAATGTCTTTTCCTTTTACATCAATCTTTGCCATCATTGGGAAAGTTACACCGTAGTTGCGCTCACAAAAAGCGGCAATTTCTTCGTTCGTCCCAGGCTCTTGTTTCATAAAATTATTCGCTGGGAAGCCTACAATAACAAAATCGCCAGAACCGTATTGTTCATATAAAGCCTGTAAATCTTTGTATTGTGGGGTTAAGCCGCATTTTGAAGCGGTATTAACCACCATGATTTTTTTTCCTTTGAGGCTTGAAAAATCAAATTGATCTCCTTCTAGGGTTTCAACCGTAAATTGGTGTAAAGTGTTTTCCATAGTGTTTTGTGCATAAACTGCTGTAGCAAATAAGCTAACAAACAGCATGAGTGTTTTTTTCATAGCTAATGTTCTTTTGAACCTTTTTTTGCAAATTACATCAAGCCCTAGAGTTAGGCAAACATCCAAATGAAAATTATACTAACTCTGCCGATAAGCCCTCTTCTAACAAAAGCAAGCAGCGTGGCTTCAAGTCCTCGAAAGCGCCTGTTTTCACTACACATTTCCCGTGGTAATGAACGATATAAGCACATTGTTCGGCTTGTTCGGGGGTTTGATCACAAATACGCACAAGACATCGAATGACATGATCAAAGGTATTCACATCATCATTGTGAAGTATAATTTGATGCTCCCTTGCGGTTTGGACCTCTACTTCTTCCTCAACAAGTACTTCTGGGGATTCATCCATGATCTTTAACAAAATGGGCAGATACCCAATTATCTCTTTCTTGAAATTCAACTAGGCGCATTCCATTTTGATTTGCTTTTGCCTCTATTGCTGGAATATCTTGCGTGTAGAAACCACTTAAAAACAAACGACCATTTTCCTTGAGTCGTTTTGAAAACAACGGAATATCCATCAATAAAACATTCATGTTAATGTTGGCTAAAATGGTATCGTACTCCTTGACTGGAATCTGTTTACTATCCCCTTCTGCTGCTCGAATTTTTTGGCAGGCATTCGTCGCAATATTCTCTAAGGTATTTTCATAACACCAAGGTTCAACATCAATGGCATCTACCGCTACAGCCCCTAATTTCTCCGCCAGAATTGCGAGCACTCCTGTTCCACATCCCATGTCGAGTAAGGTCTGCTCGTTAGGGGGATATTGCAAGAGGTAATTCAACATCATATAAGTGGTTTGATGATGTCCTGTTCCAAAACTCATTTTCGGAGTAATTACCAGTTCATATGGCACATCAATAGGGGAATGAAAATCGGCTCGAACAGCACACTGGTTTTCAATCACAATGGGCTGAAAATCGGATTCCCATACTGCATTCCAATTCTCTGGTGGAATGGCGCGCAAAGTCCATCCAATATCAAGGCCTTTTTCAGCCAAAGGATACAACTCATCCAAAAGATCGGCTTGCCAGTCCTGTTCTTGCATGTACGCTTCTAGACCTACTTCGGTTTCAACAAAACTCTCAAAACCCAGTTCACTTAAAACGGCCAGGGTAATTTCTCTTCCTAATGCTAGGGGCTGTATGCTTAAATTGAGTTTAATGTAGGTTGCCGCCATTTAAATTGATTGAACGATTGCGAAAAAATTATCTGCGTCAAGTGCAGCCCCTCCTATCAGTCCTCCATCCACATCGGGCTTTGAAAAAATCTCCTGTGCATTGGCAGGTTTTACACTACCACCGTACAAGATCGATACATTTTCTGCGATGACATCGCCAAAGGCTTTTTGGATCAACGTTCGAATAAAAGCATGCATTTCTTGCGCCTGTTCTGGTGAAGCTGTTTCTCCTGTCCCTATCGCCCAAACTGGCTCATAAGCAAGAACGATTTTCTCCCAAGCAGAGGCTGGTAAAGCAAATAACGCTTTTTGCAATTGTTCCTCCACTACCTTAAAATGATTGCCATTTTGACGATCTTCTAGTTCTTCTCCAAAACAAAAGACTACCTCCATATCGTGCTCTATCGCAGCGGCTACTTTCTCTGCCAGTGCTAGATCGGTCTCATTAAAATATGCCCTGCGCTCGGAATGCCCAAGAATAACCGAATTTACCCCAATACTTTGGAGCATTGCAGCAGAAATCTCCCCGGTATAAGCGCCGTTTTTAGCCTGATGCATATTTTGTCCTATCACTTCAATATCAGAATCACGCAATGCATCAACTGCTTGCGCTAAATGAATGGACGTAGGCGCAATTTTCACCTCTACCCCAGTAAAGCTTCCTTTTGCTTTTAAAGCAGCGATCAATTGATCGGTTTCAGCTTTATCATTGTTCATCTTCCAGTTTCCTGCGACTATCTTTTTTCTCATGTTTTTAATTTAAAATGGTTTTGCTTTTGGATCGATGTAAATATAAAGGAAATCAACCATAAGATTGATGACCACAAATAAACTTGCTATAACTAAAACTGCCCCCATTACAACGGGAATATCAAGGGTGTTGAGCGCGTTGACTATTTCTTTTCCTAACCCTCTCCATCCAAAGATATACTCGACAAATACCGCTCCTGCAAGCATGGAGGCAAACCAGCCAGACACTGCAGTAATGACTGGATTGAGGGTGTTTTTAATTGCATGTCGATAAACCACTTGAAAAGAAGTGAGTCCTTTTGCATAAGCAGTTTTTATGTATTCTTGTTGGAGAACGTCTATCATACCAGAACGAACTAACTGGACAATCACCGCAATGGGCCGTATCCCTAAAACCAAGGCAGGAAGAACGAGATTTTTCAATTGTAACTGCTGCCCTTCACCAAAATCATCCATCTCATACAAACTGCCTGTCATATTGAGTCCTGTCCAATCTCCAAGGAGATGTCCAAAAACCCACGAAAATAAAATCGCACTAAAAAAAGAAGGAACACTCATGCCCAGGGTGCTCACAAAAAGCAAAATTGCATCCCAAATTGAACCTTTATAATAGCCCGCTAAAACACCTAGAATCATTCCTAATACAATGGCAATCCCAATAGAACTCAATGCAAGCACAAAAGTATTAGGAAGAGTCTCTGCTATGATTGCACTTACGCGCTTTCCTTGTCGCTGGTAGGACGTTCTTAAATAAGGCCATTTTAAAGCAACAACTCGGCGTGCAACTTCAAAAGACAATCCGCCATATTTTTCTTTGGTGTAATACGAGAGGTGACTGCTTTGTGTACTGTGAATAGAAAGAGGTGATAAATCATTCAAAAAAAAGAAAAACTGCTGATGCAATGGAAGATCAAAACCGTATTTCTGTTGAATTTTTTTAACCTGTGCTTGTGAAGCATTTTGATCGACCATCATTTGAGCAGGATCCCCTAAAATATTGAACAAAAAGAAGACGACCACTGTTACACCTAAAAGCGTAAACAATCCACTCACTCCTTTCTCAATCAACAGCCTTATCATCTTTGTTATTTATCCAAATGAATCATGGCAAAGACAGCATAATTAATCATGTCCTGATAATTCGCATCAATTCCCTCACTAACGAGGGTTTTTCCTTGATTATCTTCTATTTGCTTGACTCGTAATAACTTTTGTAAGATTAAATCGGTTAAGGAACTCACGCGCATGTCGCGCCAGGCCTCCCCATAATCGTGATTCTTTGCAAGCATCAAGTCTTGGGTAATTTTCAAGTGTTTGTCATACAAAACCGTAGCTTCTTCGGTACTCAAGTCTGGTTGCTCTGCAATCCCTTTTTCAAGTTGTATCAAGGCCATGATACAATAATTGATGATCCCGATAAATTCACTTTCTTGCCCCTCTTCTACTTTTTGTTCTTCAAGACATTGAATAGAGCGTATGCGCTGTGCCTTGATGAAAATTTGATCGGTTAAAGAAGGTAAGCGCAAAATGCGCCAAGCAACGCCATAGTCACTCATTTTTTTTAAGAATAAAGCACGGCATTGGGCAGTGATTTGCTGATAATGGGTTAGGGTAGGAATCATTTACGACCTTAATTTTTGTAAATTTCGGGCAATTATTTAAGTCTATCAAATTCACATAACGAAAGTTATCCATAGAAATTAACCTTTTATGACCCTCAACTGTAATGGTACCCTGGTTGACCTCTCCTCCCCTAAGATTTTAGGCATTCTCAACCTCACCCCAGACTCTTTTTATGATGGTGGAAAACACCAAAACCTCACTGCAGCCCTTAAACAATGTGAACAAATGCTCGAAGAAGGGGCTGATTTTATTGATGTAGGCGCCTATAGCTCAAAACCGGGAGCAGCAGAGGTAAGCGAGACCGAAGAACTCAAACGTTTACTCCCGGTGTTAACAGCCTTGCGAAAAACCTTTCCCACTACCCTATTTTCCATTGATACTTTTCGTTCAAAAGTGGCGCAAGCAGCCTTAGACATGGGAGCACATATGATCAATGATATTTCGGCGGGAAACCTCGACAATAAGATGCTTTCTACAGTGGGACAATATCCCGTTCCCTATATCGCCATGCACATGCAAGGAAAACCAAAAAACATGCAAGACGCTCCTTCCTATCAAGATGTTTTCATTGAGGTTATGCGCTTTTTTTCTGATAAAATCGCGGCCTGTACTGCCGCTGGAATCAATGATATTATTATCGATCCTGGCTTTGGTTTTGGAAAAACCATCGAACACAATTACCACCTACTAAGTCGTTTTGAACAATTTCAAAATTTTAATGTACCTGTACTGGCTGGAGTCTCGAGAAAATCAATGATTTATCGTGTTTTAGAGGCTTCGCCAAAAGAGGCGTTGAATGGCACAACGGTATTGCATACGGTTGCTTTGATGAAAAAAGCACAACTCATTCGCGTTCACGATGTCAAAGCGGCTAGAGAATGCATTCGCTTATTGGACCAACTCCAGTAGATTTTTGTTAATTTTACAAAAAGCCCACCCTTGAATAATTTTAGCTTTCTCGAATTCAACTTTGTCGATCTTCTCGATATCGTCTTGGTTGCACTCTTGTTGTTTTACCTTTATAAACTAGTCAAAGGAACGGTTGCGATCAATATCTTTTTAGGGATCGTGATCATCTATTTCATGTACCAACTCACCATTACCCTCAATATGAATGTATTGAGTAATATCTTGGGCAACTTTATAAGCGTTGGTTTTTTTGCATTAATCGTCGTCTTTCAACAAGAAATTAGAAAATTTCTCCTTCTTTTAGGTTCAACCAACTACACCCGCCGAAAAAACCTATTCCGTTATTTCAATTTTTTAAATCAAGAAGAAGATCAAATCATACAGCTAGATCTTACCCTGTTTGTCAATGCCTGTGAAAACATGGCCAAAGATAAAATGGGAGCAATCATTGTCCTTGAAAGAAGCAATAACCTTGATTTTGTCAAAAGTACAGGAGACAGCACACAAATCTCCTTGAGTCCACAAATTCTCGAAAGTATTTTCTTTAAAAACAGCCCGTTACATGATGGTGCCATCATCATTAAGGACAATAAAATCACCGCAACACGTATTGTTTTACCTGTTTCAGAATCCAATAGTATTCCCAGTCGTTTTGGCCTGCGGCATCGCGCAGGATTAGGTATTTCAGAAAAAACAGATGCGTTAGTTATTGTTGTATCAGAAGAGCGAGGAGATATTGTTTACATCAAAAATGGGCAATTCACAAAATTTGATTCGGCCGAAAAACTTAAACGCACTCTTACAGAGGACCTTAGTCTTTAAGCCACTTCGGCTTGACTAAATTGTAATTCGTGTAGCTTTTGATAAACACCATTCTTCTTTTTCAAAAGACTTTCATGTGTGCCCATCTCAACAATTTCCCCCTTATCCATCACCACGATGCGATCGGCATTTTTGATGGTCGCAAGTCGATGGGCAATGACGATGGAGGTTTTATCTTTTGTGATGCGATCGGTTGCTTTTTGGATTAATTCTTCCGAAAAGGAATCAATGGAAGAAGTTGCTTCATCTAGCACCAATATTGTAGGTGATGCAATATAAGCCCTTAAAAACGCAATTAATTGTCGCTGCCCAGAAGAGAGCATCACCCCACGTTCTTGTACATTGTAATCATATCCCCCGGGCAAAGATTCAATAAAACGATGAACACCTATTTCTTTTGCAGCGGCGATGACTTGTTCTTTTGTAATGGCGGGGTTAAATAGCGTAATGTTATTAAGGATTGAATCGGCAAATAAAAAAACATCTTGCATCACCAGGGCAACATGATTACGCAAATGCTGTAATTTGAAATTCCTAATTGAGGTTCCGTCGATTTTGATGTCCCCTTGATCAAATTCATAAAACCGAGTGATCAAATTGATTAGCGTTGATTTTCCTGCACCAGTAGCGCCCACAATGGCCACTGTTTCACCTACATTCACCTCTAAATCAATTCCTTTGACTACCTCTTCACCAGGTAAATAGGAAAATCGCAATTGCTCAATGGATATTGTTCCAGCTAATTCCTCAACCTGATGTGTGCCATTATCTTCAATGGAACTCTCTGTGGCGATGATATTAAAAACGCGCTCGGCAGCAACCATCCCCATTTGAAGGGTATTGAATTTATCTGCGATTTGACGTAGCGGGCGAAATAGCATTTGGGACAATTGAATGAAAAGAAATAAAGTACCCAGGCTAATCTCGCTTCCAGCTATGGTTTTAAACCCACCGTACCAAACCAGTAATCCTATGGTTACCGAAGTTGATATTTCTGCAACAGGGAAAAAGATGGAATTAAACCAAACGGTCTTTAACCAGGCTTTTTTGTGTCGATTATTGATTTCATCAAAAGCAGCTTGTTCGATATTTTCTCTTCCAAAAAGCTGAACAATTTTCATCCCACTAATACGCTCCTGGACAAAAGTATTTAGGTTTGCAATTTCTTTGCGCACTTCCTCAAAAGCTTTCTTCATGGACTTTTGAAAAACACGAGTAGCATACACTATCAAAGGAAGAACTCCAAAAACAATTAAAGACAACTCCCAATTGACATATAGCATTACTATGGTCACCAAACCCATCTTTAAAAAATCGGCAATGATCATGAAGAGACCTTGACTAAAAATACTGGCAATAGTTTCAATATCATTTACTGCTCGCGTTACCAAACGTCCTACAGCAGAGGTGTCAAAATATGCCATCTTAAAATGAATGAGCTTTTTGAACAAAGTCGCCCTAAGGTCTTTTACAATCATTTGGCCCAGCCAATTGGCATAATAAACAAAAATGTATTGAAAAAACACTTCTAGCAAAAGTGCCCCCAGCATAAATAGAATAAAAACCAGTAAACCTTCATACAAGCGAGGGGTGATATAATCATCTACAGCTACCTTTAATAGGTAGGGTGTTAAAGTGGAAAAAGCAGATAATAATATGGCCGAGAGCATCACCAAGTAATAACTCCCACGATAGGGCGTGGAATAGGCCATTATTTTACTAAATAAGGCACGGTCAAATAAACTTGCTTTTTCGTTTTTCATTTAAAGGAAAATATTTTTGGGGTAGGTTATTTTAGTGAGGTATAATCCAGCCGCTGGAACCGAGTAACCTGCTTTGCCTCTGTTCTTACTTTGAATAATTTCATGTAGCGTTTCTACTTCAATTTTTCCTGTTCCCACCTCTAGTAAAGTCCCTACAATTGCACGAACCATATTGCGCAAAAAGCGGTTTGCAGTGATGGTAAAGATAGCCCCATCTGGGGTTCTTTCCCAATGAGCATGAGTGATATCACATAAAAATGTTTTTACATCAGAGTGGGTTTTGGCGAATGCCTCAAAATCGTTGTAATCCAACAATAGTTTAGCCGCTGCATTCATTCGTTCAATTGATACCTCTTGATGAAAAGAATACTGCTGCTGTTGTTTAAAGGGGTTTTTTTGAAACCCCAAATGGTATTCATAGGTTCTTGCCATAGCATCAAAACGCGCATGTGCCGTAGGCGTTACTTTCTCCATGCGGTAAATAATAATATCTTCTCCTAAATAACGATTGAGTAGATAAACTAAATTTTGTTCTACTTCACCGGTGAGTTGGGCTTCAAAATGTGCCATCATTTGCTTAGCATGCACCCCCGTATCTGTTCTACCTGCCCCTACAATTGTAATGGGTTGACGCAAAAGTGTTGAAAGCGCCTCTTCAAGGCACTGTTGTACACTGCTTGCATTGGGCTGTCGTTGCCAACCGTGGAAAGGCGTTCCATTATACGCTAAAGTGAGAAAGTACCGCACCTTGCAAAGATATTAGAATCTTTACAGCAATACTAGTTCTTATAAATGAGATTCAATCTCTTTTTTGATTTGTTTCAGCTGTCTCAATTTAGCTGTTTTAAATACCTCAATGGCTAAACTTCCTTTATTGATGACCAATGAAGAATTAAAAGGGATCTTTACAAAGGACAAAAGAAAGCCCGTCCAAAACACCAATTGAATCCCATACAATAAGTCAAACCTGCTATCAATAAACAAAACGATATAAAACAACCATTGAAGGGGTGCGAGAACATAAGCGCAAAAAAAGAGAAATAAATCTCTCTTTATCGTGATCCCAGTAATTTGATTATAGCGGATGTCTTTAAAAAGGTGATCTTCTTGAAGGCGGTATCGCAAGCCTTCTTCACTAACAATTAGAACAGAATTGTAGGGCTTTTTTGCAGTATATTGCATAGCGGTAATATTTGGTTAGCGTCAAGATAATGAAAAAAATCCTTTTACTTTCTGACACACACAGTCATATCGATGAACGCATCATAAGCTATGCTAAAGCGGCAGATGAAATTTGGCATGCTGGTGACATCGGGGACCTCAAAGTAACAGACGCACTTACCAAGGTCAAACCACTAAAAGCAGTCTATGGAAATATTGATGGCGCAACGGCACGAGTTAGCTTTCCAGAAAACAACCTTTTCACCCTTGAGGGCATGAAATTTTTAATGACCCATATCGGTGGACCAGCAGGAAAATACACCCCCAGAGTACGAGAAATTCTCAATCAAGAACAACCCGATGTGTTCATATGTGGTCATTCGCATATTCTAAAAGTGATGCACATCAAAACCAGAAATATGATGCATCTTAATCCAGGAGCTGCAGGGATTCATGGTTTTCACCAAGTGAGAACCATGTTACGATTTGAAGTAAATGAAGGTAAACTTCAAAACATGGAAGTCATCGAATTAGGCCTTAGAGGAAAAAGTCTAACGCAATCGGTCCAGCGAGCGAACTAGAGCTTCGTCTTTACGGATGTAGCGATTTGCAAGGAGCAAGCAAACTTCACCCAGAAAAGCGAGTAATAAATCGGGAAGATAATTTGAGAATTGATCTGCTTGATGCTGTAGAATTAAATAGACAAAACCACCCCAAAAAACACTATGTAAGATCCAAACGAATCGATTCATCTGAATTTGTAAAGGACGTTTTTTAAATAATCCAATATTAATGATGACCACCAGCGCAAGAAGAAAAGAAATATAAGGACTTGAACCCGATTGATCGCCTAATAAGGGTTGAAATATGATTTCTTCTGAGAAAAAAAAGAAAAAATTTGCCCCGGCTGTCGCCACAAAAAGGAGCATAAAAATTGTTTGAATTCGCTGAATCATGTTTTTTTAGCAAAATTAAGGGTTTTATGTATTTCCAGCGGTTTTTTTTGTAATATTGTAGGGCACGACACTTCATACCGTGCCGATTACCAACAATCAAAATCATTTACTCATCCTCTTTTTGAGATAACACAACACATGTACGAAATTGCTACGCTAAAGGAAAAAAAATTAGCAGATTTACAAGAAATCGCGAAGAACCTTGGATTAAAAAGAACTTCTGGTTTAAAAAAACTTGACTTGATTTATCAAATCATTGATCATATCTCTGCAAACCCACCAGAGAAGAAAGAGAAGCCTGTTAAAAACAATCCTCCCAAGACAGAATCAAAGAAAGAAGCTCGCCCTCAACGAAAAGAACGCCCCAGAAAAGAACAAGATAAAGGCAAAACTTCTCACGACCGCGCTTCGCAGGATAAGACTGAAGCAGCAAAAAAAGAAGAAAAGAAAACAGAAGGAGAGCAAAAAGATCGCTCAAACAACAGACCTCAGCATAAACACAACAATAATAACAATAATCACAACAAGCACCCCCGCCACAAAAAACAGGAGGTGAATCACAATAAGGACAATCGCAATCGTTATCGTGAACCTGATTATGAGTTTGATGGAATCATCGATTCTGAAGGTGTACTTGAAATTATGCCCGAAGGCTATGGTTTTTTACGCTCTTCAGACTATCATTATTTATCTTCTCCAGACGATGTTTACGTATCCCAATCTCAAATTCGACTTTTTGGATTAAAAACTGGAGATACTGTTTTAGGGACAGTGCGCCCACCAAAAGAGGGGGAAAAATACTTTCCCTTGATCAAAGTAAATCGTTTAAATGGACAAGACCCTAAAGTGGTTCGCGATCGTGTTGCTTTTGAACACCTAACCCCACTCTTCCCGCAAGAGAAGTTCAAATTAGCCGAAAAGCAAAGCACCATTTCCACTCGAATTATTGACTTATTTTCTCCTATTGGGAAAGGACAACGTGGAATGATTGTTTCTCAACCCAAAACGGGAAAAACAATGCTTTTAAAAGATGTTGCAAATGCCATTGCGGCAAACCATCCCGAAGTATATCAAATCATTCTTTTAATCGATGAACGACCAGAAGAAGTAACCGATATGCAGCGCAATGTAAAAGGTGAAGTGGTTGCTTCAACCTTTGACGAACCTGCAGATCGACACGTGAAAGTAGCGAACATTGTTCTTGAAAAGGCAAAACGCCTTGTCGAATGTGGACACGATGTCGTGATTCTATTAGATTCTATTACACGCCTTGCACGTGCTTACAATACGGTGCAACCTGCATCGGGTAAAATATTAAGTGGAGGGGTTGATGCTAATGCACTGCACAAGCCTAAACGTTTCTTTGGAGCGGCACGAAATATTGAAAATGGTGGATCACTATCCATCATCGCTACTGCCTTGACAGAAACGGGCTCTAAAATGGACGAAGTCATCTTTGAAGAATTCAAAGGGACAGGAAACATGGAATTGCAATTGGATCGCAAGATTTCAAATCGCAGAATCTTCCCAGCCATTGATCTTATTTCATCCAGTACTAGACGAGATGATATTCTATTAGATGAAAATACCGTACAGCGCATGTGGATCATGCGTAAATACTTGGCAGATATGAACCCAGTAGAAGCGATGGAATTCATCAATGACCGTTTTAAAAAGACCTTGAACAACGAAGAATTTCTTATTTCAATGAACTCCTAAGGGAGTTTATTGAAATACAGGCATAAAAAAAAGCGCTTTAAATAAAGCGCTTTTTTATTGGTCTAAATGCTAACGTTATAAAGCAGCAACTCGCTTAGTGAGTTTCGATTTGATATTAGCTGCTTTGTTTGCGTGTATGATATTTTTCTTTGCTAGTTTATCTAGCATTGAAATTACAGAAGGAAGTAATTCACTTGCTTCTTTTTTATCTGTTAGTTCGCGTAAACGACGAACAGCATTACGTGTCGTCTTATGTTGAAAGCGGTTACGTAAGCGTTTCTTATCGTTTGAACGTATTCTTTTTAGTGCCGATTTATGATTTGCCATCTAAATTTATTTTAGTAGCCCGTAGGGGAATCGAACCCCTCTTTCCAGGATGAAAACCTGGCGTCCTAACCGATAGACGAACGGGCCAAAATTTTATGGTTGCAAATCTAAAACTTATTCATTGATTACACAACGCATTTTCAAATAAAAATTATTTTTTTTTCATTTGGTTCGTGAATACACTTTTTCACCCTTAGTAAGCCTTAGCAAAAAGAACGCGTTGCGTCGATGGTTTTCCACTAAAAACACAGCTTCCAGCTTCTTCTACCGAAGTGTAAGGAATACAACGAATGGTTGCTTTGGTTTCCTTTTTAATGGCTTCTTCGGTTGCTTCTGTTCCGTCCCAATGGGCCGAAATAAACCCTCCTTTCTGTGACAATACCGATTTAAACTCTTCATATGTATTTACTTCGGTAATATGCTCATCCCTGAAGGACAGTGCTTTTTGATAAAGACTAGTTTGGATTTCCTCCAAAAGAGCAGGAATTAAACCGACGATTTCTTCTTGAGGCACATAGGTTTTTTCAAGCGTATCTCTTCTTGCTAATTCGACTTGCTGCTTTTCTAGGTCTTTTGGTCCAATCGCGATACGAAGGGGCACCCCCTTTAGTTCATAATCGTTGAATTTAAACCCAGGTTTAATGTTGTCACGATCGTCGAATTTAACCGCTACTCCTACCGCCTCTAGGGCTTCTTTTATTTTATGAGCAACCACAGAAATTTCTGCTAACTGCTCTGCCCCTTTGTAGATGGGGACAATAACAACTTGAATGGGAGCTAAATTTGGTGGTAAGACAAGTCCGTTGTCATCGCTATGGGTCATGATCAATGCTCCCATTAGACGGGTTGAAACTCCCCATGAGGTGGCCCATACGTGTTCTAGTCCTCCTTCGTTTGTAGCGTATTTTACGTCAAATGCTTTGGCAAAGTTTTGACCTAAAAAGTGTGAGGTTCCTGCCTGCAGGGCTTTTCCGTCTTGCATTAATGCTTCGATACAGTGAGTATCTTCTGCTCCAGCAAAACGCTCACTCGCCGATTTGATTCCTTTGATTACGGGAATAGCCATGAAATTTTCTACAAAATCGGCATATAAGTTATTAATCAATAAGGTCTCATCTAAAGCCTCTTGACGGGTGGCATGGGCTGTGTGCCCTTCTTGCCATAAAAACTCTGCCGTACGGAGAAATAAACGAGTTCTCATTTCCCATCGCACTACATTTGCCCATTGATTGATTAAAATAGGTAAATCGCGGTAGGATTGAATCCAGTTTTTATAGGTGTTCCAAATGATCGCTTCACTGGTGGGACGAACCACTAATTCTTCTTCAAGTTTAGCCGCAGGATCTACCATGAGTTTTCCTGCTTCATCGGGATTGTTTTTTAATCGATAGTGGGTGACTACAGCACATTCTTTGGCAAAGCCTTCAGCATTTTTTTCTTCTGCTTCAAATAAACTCTTTGGAACAAAAAGAGGAAAGTAGGCATTTTGATGTCCGGTAGCTTTGAACTTCTTATCGAGTTCCTCCTTCATTTTTTCCCAAATCGCAAAGCCATAAGGTTTAATGATCATACAACCTCGAACCGCTGAGTTCTCAGCTAAATCAGCTCGAACAACCAATTCGTTATACCATTTTGAATAATCTACTTCGCGTTTTGTTAATTTCTTTGACATAGTTTTGGCACAGATTTTGTCTATCTTAGATTAAAATACGTTTGTGGGGCAAAACTAATTAATTTCAACCGCTTACGAATAAAAAATAAAGAGTTATGCATTTTGCTACTTCTACATCGTTTCGAGCTTTAGGAATAATCCTGATTAGTGGACTTCTATTTACCGGTTGTGGAAGTTTTCAAAATGCCTCTTATTACAGTGATGGCATCTACAATAGTGATAATGTAATTGTCATTAGAAGAAATAAAAAAACGAATGCACCAAATGCTTACAGTCAATACTTTGATCAACAAGCAAAGCAATACAACTGGGAAGATACAGGAGGTAATGTAGCTTTAACAGAGGTGGATTCATTAAATCAAGGAAATTTAAAAAACTACCAAACGAATCCCAACTGGGGTGGTGGGAATAAAACTACTCAAATTGTCATTCAATCTTCCCCACTATTCCTGGGGAACTTTGGGAATTGGGGCTTTGGCGGTTTTTATGATCCCTACTTTGCTTATTGGGACTACAATTACTATAACCCTTATCGTTGGAATCGCTTCGCATGGGGCTTTAACCGTCCGTTCTTTGGTGGATATTACCCTTACTTCCGCCCTGGATTCTTTTATGGCGATCCTTTCTTTTATGGCGGTGGATTTTGGAATGGGTACGGCTATGCCTACAATCGTCCATTCAACCGTCGTTTTAATCGGGTGAATCGCCAAAGAGGAGCAGAGATTCGCAACAATCGATCCTATAGCTCAAGCTACAGAGGGCAAGCCAGTAATGGTGGTGGGCGTTCAACCGTTAGCACCCGTGCTGCGCAACGCGACAATACAAGTGTATCAAGTAGTCGCAATCAAGATGATAACCCACGTCGTTCCAGCACAGTGAATGATGTACCCAATCTGGTTCAACGCGGACATACCGCTGCTACACGTCAAAATCTTAATGATACAGAAGAACGTGTATCAAGAACACAAAATAACCGATCCAATGGTCAACGCTCACAAATTGATCGCGTTATTCGCAATATGCAAAACAATGGCTTTGAAATTCAAGTGATTGATAATGTACAGCAAGCCAGACGGTACTCCACACAAAACCGAACGCAAAATGTTGTCAATGGTGGAAATCGATCTTCTACACAACGCAATTCCCAACCTGCAAGTGCAAAAGAATATCGCTCTAGTCGAAACAACAACACGCCTTCGTCTTCTCGAAGCTCAAACAACGTGAGAAGCAACAGCTCACGTTCCTATAGTGCACCGGCAAGAGTTTCAAGCGGGGGTCGTTCTAGCGGCAGTGGACGTTCTTCAAGTGGTCGATCTAGTAGTAGCGGAAGACGTCAATAATTAATCTAATTTAGTTTTTAAATGAAAAAGAATTTCATCTTTCTTATCGGTTTTCTATGTGCTCAACTCAACGCTCAATCACTTAACGATGCGTTGCGTTACTCCACAACGAATAGCCAGGGAAGTGCACGCTATACAGCAATGGGTGGAGCCTTTGGGGCGGTTGGTGGTGATTTTAGTGCAATCGAAATCAATCCCGCTGCTTCTTCCATCTTTTCCTTTTCTGAAGCTGGCCTAACCCTTAATTCGATACGATTAGAAAATTCGGCCCGATACTTTAACGGAACTTCTATCGATAAAGGAAATGATCTCTCGCTAAGTCAAGCGGGAATCGTGTTAATTTTAAATGAAGAAACTGGAGGAGATTGGTCAAAGTTGAGTTTTGGTTTTAACTATTCTAAAAACGCCAACTTTGATAATAGTTATGGGGTAACAGGAGTGAATCCAAGTCGAGGATTGGACCGATATTTTTTGGATTTTGCACAGGGGAGACGACTGGAAGATATGTCACAAATAGGCAATGAAACCTTTAATGAGGCGTACATTGAAATCGGGAATACCGACGGTCTAGGATACCCTGCACAACAAGGTTTATTTGGATATGAAGGCTTTGTGATTAATCCCATTCCATTAGCTGGAACGAATGATCCTACAAATCCAGACATACGAGACTACCAAAGCAATACTCATGCAGGTCCAAATGGCTATACCCATGAGTACAATAAAACAAGTAGTGGAAGAACGAACAAGTACAACATCAACTTTAGCAGTGTTTTTCAAGACAAACTTTATTTAGGACTTAGCATTAACACCTTAAACGTTGAGTACAGTGAAGTCACTCGCTTTTATGAATACGGTTATGGACCACAATCTGGAGTAAGCGAACTCGCCTTTCAAAATGAACTCATTACTACGGGAACTGGAAACTCTTTCCAATTGGGAGCTATCTATAAAGTAACTAGCGCCCTTCGTCTTGGCTTAAGCCTAGAGACTCCCACCTATTATCGCCTCGCTGATCAAGTGCGACAATCCCTTACCTCGACTATAAGAAGCGAAAATGGAGAAGACGTTCTTAACCTGAGTCCTTTATCTGCTGGTAAAGAAACGGTTTTCCCTGGCTATCAATTGAATACTCCTGGAAATATAAGAGGAAGTTTCGCTTACATTATTCGAGACATTGGACTCATTAGTTTAGACTATAGCATTAAAGCTAATGATCGCACAACATTTACCCCAAGTGATGATATTTTCTTGAACTCACTTAACAATCAAATAGAAGAGGAATTTCAAGCAAGTCAACGCTTACAAATCGGTGGGGAATTTCGCCTAAATCCTCAAATTAGCCTGCGGGCTGGTTATCAATCAGAAAGTAGTTCACAACTTGTTTTTGACAATAGTCAACAGGTGGTGAGTGGTGGATTGGGATTGAACTTTGGTGCCAGCAATTTAGACATCGCTTTTCAATTGCAAGACTTTCGCTTTGAACAGGCGTTATTCAACAATGGTTTAACCGATGCGGTACAACTACAACAGGATAATTTCAATCTTATTTTCACCTACCGCATAAAATTGTAATCACGCCTTCATTCCTTCCCTTTTAGTAATGTTTTCGCTATCTTTGCAGGACATTTATGCCTATGAAAATTGAGAATTTAACACTAGCGAATGAAGACCTTCACGGGGATGACCATGTAGGTAGTAGTGCACAAACCCCACTGAGGGAAGATGCTTTTGATTTAAGCGATGAACAAAAAATCGAATTGATTCAAGAAAAAGTGTCTGACATTTTGCACACCTTGGGGATGGACTTGACCGATGATAGCCTTAAAGGAACCCCAAAGCGTGTCGCAAAAATGTTCGTTAAAGAAATCTTTAGCGGGCTTCATCCAGACAATAAGCCTACGGCCTCTACTTTTGACAACAAATACAAATATGGAGAGATTCTGGTTGAAAAAAACATCACCCTCTACTCTACGTGTGAACATCACCTCTTACCTATTGTAGGAAAAGCCCATGTCGCCTATATTTCAAATGGAACTGTTGTGGGGCTTTCAAAAATGAATCGCATTGTTCAATACTATGCACAACGACCACAAGTGCAAGAACGTTTAACCCTTCAAATTGTGGAAGAACTGCAAAAAGTACTGAATACTAAAGATGTCGCTTGCGTTATCGATGCAAAACATCTTTGTGTCAATGCACGTGGCATTAGTGACATCACCAGTAGCACTGTTACAGCAGAATTTGGCGGTGTGTTCAAACAGCAAGATAAAAAACAAGAGTTCCTCGATTATATCAAAATAGAAACGGAATTTTAATGTCCTCTCTCTCCCTATACAATTCCCTTAGCGGTAAAAAAGAAAGCTTCACCCCTATTACAGAGAACTACGTGGGGATGTATGTTTGTGGTCCCACGGTTTACAGTAATGTTCATTTAGGCAACTGTCGCACCTTTATCTCTTTTGATTTGATTTATCGTTATTTAAAACACCTGGGGTATAAAGTTCGCTATGTGCGAAACATCACCGATGCAGGTCACCTTGAAAACGACGCAGATGAGGGAGAAGATCGTATTGCCAAAAAAGCTCGAATCGAACAAATTGAACCGATGGAAGTCGTACAACGCTATACCGTTGACTTTCATCAAACATTAAAAAAGCTCAACACCCTTCCCCCTAGTATTGAGCCCACGGCAACAGGACATATCATTGAACAAATTGAAATCATCAAAGGAATTATTGCTGCAGGTTATGCGTATGAGGTCAATGAATCGGTTTATTTTGATGTGCTAAAATTCAATAAAGATCACCACTATGGAAAACTCAGTGGACGAAACATTGAAGATTTAATTCACAATACGCGTTCACTTGACGGCCAAAGCGATAAACGCAACCCACAGGATTTTGCCCTATGGAAAAAAGCCGAGCCACAACACATTATGCGCTGGCCTTCTCCCTGGGGAGACGGTTTTCCAGGATGGCATCTTGAATGTACCGCAATGAGTACAAAATATCTGGGTGAACAATTTGACATCCACGGTGGAGGAATGGATTTAAAATTCCCCCATCACGAATGTGAAATTGCACAAGCCGAAGCGATCAATACAACTTCCCCAGTGAACTATTGGCTACACGCCAACATGCTCACACTCAACGGTAAAAAGATGGCAAAATCCACTGGAAATAACATTTTACCAGATGAAATGTTCAGTGGGGATAACCCTATTTTTTCTAAAGCCTTCTCTCCAGAAGTAACTCGCTTTTTCTTGCTTCAAGCACATTACCGCAGCATTGTTGACTTAAGTGAAGACGCTTTACTCGCCTCTGAAAAAGGCTTTCAACGACTCAGTGAAGGAATTGCCTTACTTGAAAAATTAACTCCCGGGAATAGCACCACAAACTTTGATTTAACCCACTGGATCGAGAAGTGCTATCAAGCGATGAACGACGATTTTAATAGTCCATTGTTGATTGCACAATTATTTGATGCAGTAAAATTCATCAATGCTGTTCACAATGGAGCTGCAAGCATCTCCAAAGAGGACTTAGAAGAATTAAAACATAAAATCACTGCATTTACCGAAGACGTACTAGGATTAAAATTTGGCGCAGCTCAAAGTGATGATAAAGTCAATACTGCACTTGAAGGCACCGTCAACCTATTAATCGAAATGCGTAAAAAAGCGAGAGACAACAAAGATTTTGCTACCTCAGATGCGATTCGAGATCAGCTTTTAGCTTTGGGCATTCAGCTCAAAGATGGAAAGGAAGGAACCACTTTCAGTTTATAAATCATGAGAAACCCCTTGAAAAGCGCAATGATCTATATGATTAAAGGCTATCAAGGCTTTATTTCTCCATTATTACCACCAAGCTGTCGCTTTACCCCCAGCTGTTCACATTATGGTATTGAAGCAATAGAAAAACACGGGATTTTTCGCGGGACTTACTTGACGATTAACCGTATTCTACGCTGTCATCCATGGTCAAAAGGAGGGCATGATCCAGTGCCCTAGCAGGCCATGGATGTGATTTTTTTTTGGTACTTTTATACAAAACCAAATGGCATGATTTTTTCAAAAATTCTCTGGGAACCCAGTACTACGCTCATTAAATTTGGAAGCTTTGGGATCCATTATTACAGCTTGATGTTTGTCATTGCCTTTAGTCTGGGCTACAACATCATGAAAAAAATGTATGATAAGGAGAAGGTCTCAACCGAGCCGCTAGAATCCATGTTGTTTTATATTGTAATTTCTACCCTTGTTGGCGCACGACTGGGCCACGTCTTTTTTTATGATTGGGCTTATTATCAAAACCACTTACTAGAAATTTTACTACCCATTGCTAGTGCGGCAGATGGAGGTTACTCTTTTGTCGGGTTCAGGGGATTAGCGAGTCATGGTGCTGCAATCGGTATTCTACTAGGAATTATCCTTTATCAACGCAATTACCCTTACAAACCACTGGCGTGGATCCTTGATCGATTGATTATTCCCACTACTTTAGGGGGCGCTTTTGTTCGAATCGGTAATTTTTTCAATTCAGAAATTGTAGGAAATTACACCGGAAATAACTTTGGTGTCGTTTTTGTCAACCGTGGTGAAACCCTCCCTAGACACCCCGCCCAGCTCTATGAAGCCATTGCCTATTTTGCGCTCTTTTTCTTCTTGCGCTATCTCTATCGCCAGGGATTAAACCGCAAAGATGGTTTCCTTGTTGGGGTATTTATGGTCGTACTTTTTAGCATCCGCTTTATTGTTGAGTTTGTAAAAAATAGTCAAGGTGGATTTGAATCCTATCTTCCCGCCTTATCTACGGGACAATGGCTAAGTGTACCGCTTATTATAGCAGGAATGATTGTGATGTATCGCACCAAAACCAAAAGTGCTTAACAATGTCCATTAGTTTAGAAGAATGGCAATATCCCATTGGGCGCTATCGCGCCAAAAGAACATTCAGCGACACAGAAATCCACACAGCAATCGCCACGTTAAAACGCTTCCCTAGTGACTTAAAAAAGGCACTTGAACAGTGTACGACAAACGATTTGGATCAAGGCTATCGACCAGGTGGATGGACCATACGTCAATTAGTACATCACATTGCCGATTCTCATATGCATTCCTATATGCGTTGTAAATATGCTTATTTAGAAGAAACACCCACCATTAAGGGTTATGAAGAAAAAAATTGGGCCGAAAAAAGTCCTGATGCTCTTTCCTTTGACATTGAGGCTAGTGTAAAGATTTTAGAAGGTGTTCATGAACGCTGGACGTATTTCTTTGAACAATTAAATAAAGAGGAGTGGCTACGCGAATACTCTCACCCAGAACGCACAGAGAATTTTCCGCTGGCAGAAGTTGCCTACTTTTATGCATGGCATGCTGAACACCACCTCAACCACATTCTCAACTACTTAAAATTTAAGGCATAAAAAAATCCCGGTTAAAACCGGGATTTTTTGTTATTGGAAAGCGATTATGCATTAAGCATTATCTTTCTTTTGTGTGTCATACATTACTGGAGTAGCGATAAATACAGAAGAATAAGTACCCACTAATACCCCAACAATCAAAGCAAACATAAATCCTCGAATGGATTCTCCACCAAAGATGAAGATGGCCAATAATACCAATAAGGTCGTTAATGAGGTATTCAATGTTCTACTCAAAGTAGAATTTAAGGCACTATTAACCGTTTGATCGAGTTTTGCCTTTGGGTGATCATTTGTGTATTCGCGAATACGGTCAAACACCACCACGGTATCGTTTAAGGAGTAACCTATTACGGTTAGAATCGCCGCAATAAAAGCTTGGTTAATTTCCATATTAAACGGCATAATACTGTAGGTCAATGAGAAGATCCCTAATACGATTAAAACGTCGTGGAATACCGCAGCAACTGCTCCTAAAGAGAACTGCCATTTACGGAAACGCAATAGGATATACAAAAAGACAACTATCAAAGAACCGATAACAGCGAGATAAGAGTTTTTCTTGATATCATCTGCAATGGTTGGTCCAACTTTAATTGAGGACATGATTCCCACAGTTTTGTCTTCGGCTCCATTGACAAATTCGTCATAGGTATAACCATCGGGTAGATAGTTTTGTAAAGAAGCATATAGCTTGTTATAAATCTCTTGGTCGATGGCAGAACCTTCTTCCTCAATTTTATATTTTGTCGTAATCTTTAATTGGTTGTCTTCCCCAAAGGTTTTCACCTCTGCACTTCCGAAGGTTTCCACCAAACTAGTTTCCACTTCAGATGGGTTCATGATTTGGTCAAAACGAACGGTGTAGGAACGACCTCCCACAAAATCAACGCCTTGATTTAAACCATTGATGCTTAAAGAAGCAAGACTCACGAGAATAAGTGCCCCAGAAACAGCATAAGCTACTTTACGCTTCTCTAAGAAAGAGAACGAAATCGCAGATAGTAATCCTTCTGTTGCCTTGGTCGAGAAGCTCACTTTCTTACCGCTAAATAAACGACCGTCCACAAATAAGCGGGTGATAAAAATCGCAGTGAAAAGTGATGTTCCAATACCGATTAATAAGGTTGTGGCAAATCCTTTGATGGGTCCTGTACCAAAGACAAATAGAATCAAGGCAGTAAGACCGGTAGTAATGTTCGCATCTAAGATGGATGACAAGGCATTATTAAATCCGTCAGCAACGGCTTTTTGTGGTCCCTTTCCTTTTCGTAATTCTTCACGAATACGCTCAAAAATCAGCACGTTTGCATCAACAGAAATTCCAATGGTTAAAACAATCCCCGCAATACCTGGTAGAGTTAATACTGCACCTAGTCCCGCTAGGATTCCAAAAATCAATAGGATGTTTAAGGCCAAAGCAATGTCTGCATAGGCTCCTGAAGATCCGTAATAAAAGATCATCCAAACCAGAACAATCAAAAGCGCTATTAGGAAAGAATACATTCCACTTTGAATGGCCTCTTTCCCTAGGGATGGTCCTACAATTTCAGATTGAATAATCTCGGCAGATGCAGGTAATTTCCCTGCGCGTAATACGTTGGCAAGGTCAATTGCCTCGTTCAGGGTAAATGTTCCTGTAATTTCGGAACGTCCCCCTGCAATGGCTCCGTTATTTACCCCTGGAGCAGAATATACCACGTCATCAAGGACAATGGCGATATTACTTCCCTCTTTGAAGGCTTTTCCGGTCATGTTCTCCCATACGCGAGCTCCTTTAGAATCCATTTGCATGGAAACTGCAGGTTGCCCCAGTTGGCTATAGGTTTGAACTGCGTCAACAATAACGCCTCCGCTTAATGGTGCAACACCATCGCGGTTAGATTTAATTAAATAAAGGTCAACAATATCAGCGTTAGCTGTTGGCTTTCCCCAAGCAAAATTGACATAGCGGGAGTTGTTAGGCAACAATCTTCTCACTTCAGGAAGATCGAGGTAGCCCATTACTTTATCCATGTCTTTTTTAGCAAATTGTGCTAAAACAGGGCCTCCTTGATAGCCATATCCACGGACTAAGTCTAGGATAGGGTTACCGGCAGCAGGAGTAATGGAATCTTGTGCCTCAACATCGGCTAGAAGATCATCAATGGCATTATTTTCTTTTTCGGCTTGATCTGCAGCAGGTTTTTCTGCTTCTAATGTTTTAACCACTTCATTCGCCTGGGTTAAAAAACTAAAGAATTGCTCGTTTTTAAAGGTCTCCCAAAATTCTAATTGTGCCGTACTTTGTAATAGGTTCTTAACACGCTCTACATCTTTTGCTCCAGGCAATTCCACAAGAATACGTCCTGAAGTTCCTAAACGCTGGATGTTAGGCTGAGTAACACCAAATTTATCAATACGCTTACGCAAAACCTCAAAAGCTGAGATAATGGATTCATCAATTTTACGGCGAATGATGGGGCGAACTGCTTCATCACTCATTTCAAAGTTGATTTGATCACTAAGGGTACGGTTTGCGAAGATATCTGGATCGGCTAATTTAGCGGTTCCTTTAATGCTTTCAAAAGCTTCAAAAAATGATTCTACATAAGGATCATCGGTGTTTTTTTGTAACACATCAGCTTCGTCTAATGCTTTATTAAAAACAGGATTCTTGGTATAATCGGCTAGTCCTTTTAAGATATCTCGTACAGAAATCTGAAGGATAACATTGATTCCTCCTTTTAAGTCTAATCCTTTATTGAGTTCTTTCCCTTTGGCATCATTGTATGAAGTAAAACCATAAAGCGACTGTCCTCCAATGGAGTCAAGGTATTGAGCTTCGACTTTTTCGCGTAAAGCGATAAAATCATTTTGGTCTTCGCTGATGCTTCTTTCGGCAAAAGATTTTGCTTTTGCTTCTTCATTACTGGCAATAAAGGTGAAAGAAAGTTGGTATATACTTACGATTCCAAAAAGGAATGCGAAAAGTTTAATTAGTCCATTATTTTGCATGCTGTTAAATTTAAGCGTATTAAAGGCTCGCAAATATAAAGTTTACCTAAGCATTAAGCAACTTTAGTTTGCAATTTCACTTCGACAGGGAAGTGGGTCGTATGAATTTAGTTTAAAATACTTCCTAAGGCATCATTCATGGTGCGAACGGCAGCTGCACTTTGATCAAATTTAGCTTGTTCAGCCTCATTCAATTGTACATCTACTATTGCTTCTACCCCATCTTTACCAATGATACAAGGCACACCGATACAGATGTCGTTTTGACCGTATTCTCCATCAAGCATAACCGAACATGGAATCATGCGTTTTTGATCATTGATGATGCTATCAACTAGATAGGCAACAGAAGCTCCTGGCGCATACCAAGCTGAAGTTCCTAATAATTTTGTAAGCGTTGCCCCTCCTACCATAGTGGCAGCAGCGACTTCTTCCATCTGTGCTTCAGACAGATGCTGGCTCACTGGTGTTCCGTTGTAACTCGCTAGACGAGTGAGAGGAATCATTGTTGTATCACCATGACCACCAATCACCATTCCTTGAATATCATTTGCTGGTTTATCCAATGCTTTTGATAAATAGGTCTTAAATCGTGAGCTATCTAAGGCCCCACCCATTCCAATGATGCGGTTTTTAGGTAAGCCAGTAGCTTTTAGTGCTAAATACGTCATCGTATCCATAGGGTTTGATACTACAACGATGATTGCATCGGGTGAGTTAGCTAGGATATTCTCTGCGACAGATTGTACGATTCCTGCATTAATCCCGATCAATTCTTCGCGGGTCATTCCTGGTTTACGTGGAATTCCAGAAGTAATGACAACAACGTCACTTCCTTTTGTTGCGCTGTAATCATTTGTTACTCCTGTGATTCGAGTATTGAACCCAAGGGTGGTAGCAGTTTGTGTTAAATCAAGTGCTTTTCCTTCGGCAAAGCCTTCTTTAATATCTAATAATACAACTTCGCTAGCGATGCGCTTAATGGCGATATATTCTGCACATGAGGCCCCTACATTTCCTGCCCCAACTACGGTTACTTTCATTTTATATTTTGTTTAATTATTTGATTAGCAGTGCAAATTTACGCATCAATGTTGGCATAAACGGCATTGCGTTCGATAAAATCTCTTCGAGGTGGAACTTCGTCTCCCATCAACATGGAGAAAACACGATCGGCTTCACTTCCACTATCAATGGTTACTTGACGCAGGGTTCTAAATTCAGGATTCATGGTAGTGTCCCACAATTGTTCTGCATTCATCTCCCCTAGTCCTTTATAACGCTGAATGTTTGCTCCTTGACCATATTCTTGCATCAATTGATCGCGTTGATCATCGTTCCACGCATAGGCCTTTTTAGCTCCCTTCTTTACTAAGTATAAGGGCGGTGTAGCGATATAAACATAACCCGACTCTACTAGTTCTCGCATATAGCGGAAGAAAAAGGTGAGTATCAAAGTGGAAATGTGACTTCCATCGACATCAGCATCACACATGATGACGACTTTGTGGTAACGCAATTTCTCTAAATTAAGCGCTTTACTATCCTCTTCGGTTCCTATGGTCACCCCTAAAGCGGTGTATATGTTTCGGATTTCCTCGTTTTCAAACACCTTGTGTTGCATGGCCTTTTCGACATTGAGGATTTTCCCACGTAACGGTAAAATGGCCTGAAAATTACGGTCTCGTCCTTGTTTGGCTGTTCCACCTGCCGAGTCTCCCTCGACAAGAAATACTTCGCATTGCGCGGGATCCTGCTCTGAACAGTCAGATAGTTTTCCTGGGAGTCCACCTCCGCTCATGACCGTTTTTCGCTGGACCATTTCACGGGCCTTTCGAGCCGCATGACGGGCTTGTGCTGCGAGGATCACCTTTTGAACGATGGTTTTAGCATCATTAGGGTTTTCTTCTAAGTAATTCTCTAGCATCTCTGAGACTGCTTGAGACACTGCAGAAGTCACCTCTCTATTCCCTAATTTGGTTTTGGTTTGACCTTCAAATTGTGGCTCAGCAACTTTTACAGAAACAATGGCAGTTAATCCCTCACGGAAATCGTCTCCACTGATCTCAAATTTAAGCTTATCCAAAAGCCCCGAACCATCGGCATACTTTTTTAAGGTAGAAGTCAAGCCTCTTCTAAATCCAGAAAGGTGTGTTCCCCCTTCATGGGTATTGATATTATTGACGTAAGAATGTAAATTTTCCGAGAAGGAGGTATTGTAAATCATGGCTACTTCTACTGGAATACCATTTTTCTCTCCTTCAATAGAAATGACATCTTTTATGATCGCCTCTCTTGTTTCATCTAGGAAAGTGATGAATTCTTTTAAACCTTCTTTTGAGTGAAAGGTCTCTGTAATGAACTCCCCTTTTTCGTCTTTGTTACGACGATCTTCCATGACAATCGTGATTCCCTTATTCAAATAAGCTAACTCACGCATCCTATTGGCAAGGGTGTCATAGTTGTATTCTAGGGTTTGCTGAAATATTTGAGGATCGGGTTTAAAGGTAACAGTTGTTCCCCTTTTATCGGTTGTTCCAGCTTCGCGAACCGCATAGTGAGGCTTCCCTCTTTCGTATTCTTGCTCCCAGATTACTCCTTCGCGGTAAACGGTGGCTTTAAGGCTTTCAGATAGTGCATTAACACAAGAAACCCCTACCCCGTGAAGTCCCCCAGAAACTTTATACGAATCTTTATCAAATTTTCCTCCAGCACCAATTTTTGTCATTACGACTTCTAGGGCAGACACGCCTTCTTTTTTATGGATCCCCACAGGGATACCACGACCGTTGTCTTGTGTGGTAATGGAATTATCTTCATTGATGGTTACTGTGATGGTATCACAATGACCGGCTAGCGCTTCATCGATTGAATTATCAACGACTTCATAGACCAAATGATGCAGTCCACGAACGCCAACGTCACCAATATACATGGAGGGGCGCATACGCACGTGCTCCATTCCTTCCAGTGCCTGAATACTATCTGCAGAGTACTGGGGATTTTGCGGTGTTTCACTCATAATTTTCGGTTTTAATTACGTCTTTTTAGGACGTCCTCCAAATATACGAAAAACCCACCCCTAAAGCGCGTAAATACTAGGATGAATGCTTTGAAGTTATTAACATTTTCTGTGGATAAGCACCCAAAAAAAAAGCCCGGATTAACCGAGCTCTTTTTTAGAAATGTCAATCTAATTTAATAGGCATCATCGTGCACTTTTGCGACCGCTCTTCCCGAGGGGTCATTCATGTTTTTAAAGGCCTCATCCCACTCTAATGCAATAGGCGTACTACACGCTACCGAGGGAACAGAAGGCACGCATAAAGCGGCGGTTTCTGATGGAAAGTGCTCTTCAAAAATACTGCGGTAATAAAACTCTTCTTTGTTTTGTGGTGTTTGCGCTGGAAAACGGAAATGCGCATTGGCCATTTGCTCGTCACTTACAGCCTCTTCCACCACCGCTTTGAGGGTATCAATCCAGCTATATCCCACCCCGTCTGAGAACTGCTCTTTTTGACGCCATGCGACGCTTTCAGGTAAATAGGTTTCAAAAGCTTTTCGAACCACCCATTTCTCCATACGCTCTTTATTGATCATCTTATCCTGTGGATTGATGCGCATGGCTACATCCATAAACTCTTTATCTAAGAAAGGTACTCTTCCTTCAATCCCCCAGGCGGCAAGCGATTTATTTGCACGCAGGCAATCGTATTGGTGTAATTTATCCAATTTACGCACCGTTTCTTCGTGGAAATCTTTTGCCGTAGGCGCTTTGTGAAAATAGAGGTACCCTCCAAATAATTCATCAGCACCCTCGCCAGAAAGCACCATTTTAATCCCCAGGGACTTGATCGCTCTCGCCATTAAATACATGGGCGTAGAAGCGCGAATGGTGGTGATATCATAGGTTTCCAAATGATAAACAACATCGCGAATCGCATCCAAACCTTCTTGAATCGTAAATTTTATTTCATGGTGAACCGTGCCAATATGCTCGGCTACTTTTTGTGCTGCAGCTAAATCGGGCGAACCTTCTAGTCCCACAGAAAAAGAGTGCAACTGCGGCCACCACGCCGCCTGTTGATCATCACTTTCTACGCGTTTTGCGGCATATAATTTTGCTAAAGCAGAAGTAACCGATGAGTCTAATCCTCCTGAAAGCAACACCCCATAGGGCACGTCACTCATCAACTGTCGGCGCACTGCTGCTGCTAATGCATCGTGAATATCCTCCACGCTTGTTGTATTATCTTTCACATTATCATATTCCATCCAATCTCGGTCATACCAGCGCACAGGCGCATCTTCTGAACTCAACAAATAATGTCCAGGAGGGAAAAGTTCGATTTTAGTACACACCCCTTCTAGCGCCTTTAACTCTGAAGCGACATAGAATGTTCCATGTTGATCCCAACCCATATAAAGAGGAATAATCCCCATGTGGTCACGAGCAACAAAATAAGTATCTTCTTGGGTATCATAAATGGCAAAGCCAAAGATGCCATTCATCTCATCGACAAAGGCAGGGCCTTTCTCTTGATAAAGTGCCAAAATAACCTCACAGTCCGAGGCCGTTTGAAAATCATACTTTCCTTCAAACTGAGCCCTTAGCTCCTTGTGATTGTAAATTTCTCCATTAGCCGCTAAGACATAGCGCCCATCTGCACTATACAAAGGTTGATTTCCCGAGGTGGGATCCACAATAGCTAAACGCTCATGCCCCATGACGGCTTTTTCGTTGGAAAAAATTCCACTCCAGTCGGGACCACGATGACGGATTCGTTTTGACATTTCTAGAATTTGCGGACGCAAATCCTCGGCTGACTGCTTTAACTCAAAGGCACATACAATACCACACATAGTTCATTATTTTGATACAAATCTATGGCGCAGATAAGATATATCAATCAAATATGTACTATTGGTTTAAATTATCAACTAAAACTTCCTAATTAGAGAATATAATTAATATTCCAGCCGCTTAAACAGCTTTATACGAAAAGATATAAAGCTTACCTCTCGCGTTTGTAAACAATGTTTCCGTCCACGATAGTGGCTAAGACCTCGGCAGATAGAATCGCCGATTCACTTATGGTCATGATATCCTCGGTCAATAAAACTAAGTCGGCTACTTTTCCTACTTCTATGCTTCCTTTTTGTTCCTCCTCAAAGTTAGCATACGCAGCCCAAAGGGTCATTCCTTTCAGTGCTTCAGAACGGGATAAGGCGTTTTCCATTTGATAACCACCAGTGGGTTGACCATCTGTATTTCTTCGTGCCACAGCAGCATAGAACGTATGCAGTGGGTTGACTTTTTCAACAGGGAAATCGGTCCCTAAAGCAACTTTCCCAGACCAGTCCAGTAACTCTTTGAAAGTATAGGCAGTTTTTACACGCTCTTCACCCAAGCGTTCATCTGCCCACTCCATATCACTGGTAGCATGGGTAGGCTGAACCGAGGGGATCACCTTTGGTCCGAATTTTTCCAAATCTTCTTTTTCCACTACTTGAGCATGTTCCACCCTCCATCTAGGATCTTCTTTTATGGCCAAAGCTTTCACATAGGCATCTAGAACTGCTTGATTTGCAGCATCCCCGATGGCATGGGTATTCATTTGGAAACCTTTATCGGCTAATAGATACGCCAAACGCTCAATTTCTTCTGGTGTAGTTAAAAACAAGCCTTTATTTCCTTTGGCATCAGCATAGGGTTGTTTTAAGGCGGCACCACGACTCCCCAGGGCTCCATCGGCATATACCTTAACCGAACGAATGGTCAAACGATCACTTTGCGTTATCCCTTTTTCAAGGTAATGCGCTAGATTTTCTGGAGTATTAGAGATCATTCCATAGACCCTGATTTTAAGGTCTTCGGTTCTATGCAAACTGTCGATTAATTCTAGAACATCGCGGTTTAAACCCGCATCATCAACTGTTGTCAATCCATTGGCAAAAGCGATTTCTTGGGCTTTTTTCAAGCCGCGAATCTTCTTTTCTGCTGAAGGTTCGGGTAAGATGGCATAAGCTAAATCTGAGGCCTTATCAACCAGTACTCCCGAGGGTTCTCCATCCACTAAAATCACTTCACCTCCATCAACCTTGGTTGTCGCAGAGATGTTGGCTTTTTCTAAAACAGCACTACTTACATAGGCTGCATGGCCATCTACACGCTCAAGAATGACTAATTTTCCAGGGAAAGCCTTATCTAAGACATCCTTGGTAGGGAACACTTTGTTTTCCCAAAGGTTTTGATCCCAACCGCGACCTAAAATCACTTCGTCATTTCGATCGGCTTGATGGTCTTTAATCCGAGTGACTAATTCCGTCAGGCTTTTAACACCTCTTAAATCCACCTGCTCTTGTGTCATCCCTAATTGATAAAAATGACAATGTGCATCAATAAAACCAGGATAAACGGGCAGCCCTTTTAAATCAAGTACGGCGGCGGCGTTATAGCGCTTTAATAAGTCATCCTCTCCTACGGCAAGTATTTTTCCGTCTTTAACCACCAAAGCAGAAGCGACATCAAAATTGTCATTAACAGTGTAAACAGCTGCATTGTGAATGATTAAATCAGCGTCGTAGTTATTACAAGAAAAGAGTACAAACGACAATAATATAAGCGCATATCTATTTTTCATAGGAGAGATTTTCTACACAAAAATAACAGAAAGAAGCGTATTAAAAAGCCAGATCAAAATTATATCTGCCTCCCACTAAAATTTGTGTCCCATAGACGGGATAATTTGCCCAGCGATACAACGATTCATTGAGAAGATTATTCCCTTTGACAAAAACTTCCCAGCGCTCATTAAGTTGGTATTGAAGATTGACATCAACTTGGGTAAAAGCTGCTAGGTCTTCGATCAAAATGGGAGCATCCCTCATGTCTTGTCCCAGAAAATTATCGCGATACGCATTTTTTCGCTCCCCCACATGATTGACATACCATTGCACATAGGCCTTTTGACCCAGCTTAAGGGTCCCATTAAACTGCAAAGATAATTGCGGAAGATTAAAAGCCGTTTGCTCATAAAGCATGGTTTCATCGGTTACATCATCAAACGTAAAACTGGCATAACGGGCTTTGAACTGCAGTCTTCCACCATTCTTAAATGCAGCAGCTAACTGGGTTTCAACACCCATCTTTTGCAGGTCGGTATAAACTACCTCAAAGGCATTGGCATAACGATAAGGCACAACATTAGTTCGGTCTATTTCTATGCCTAGGTTTTGATACAAGGCCTGGTTTTCTACTTGTGCATAAAAGAGGTTCCACTGAAATTCCCAACCCGCAGCAAATTTAGAACGGGTTCCTATTTCAGCATTTAAGGGAAGGTTTGTCGCCAGCAATTGTATCGCTGGAGCCACATAAGGGTTCTCGTGGGAAAAGGAGCGAAAACTATTTTGCTGCAACGCACCATGCACTTTCAAGAAAGGGGCAAAATTTCCTTTTTGTGGACGATAAGACAAGGCGAGCTCTGGATAAATAAAAAGATTGTTTTCTTCGAATTCATCTCCAATTCCCATAACGGCTTTTGCTCCTAACTTAAACTTAAAATTCCCTCTAATCTTACTGGCAAAGAATGACAGTCGCGCATTTCCAGTCGCATTATCCACTTCTTGACGGGTGTAAAAATCTTCTTTAAAGCTGGTGGTTAAATAGGTTATCTCTGGGAGTAAACTAAGGGCCACTCCACCCCAAAGCACTTGGAATTTTGAGGAAAAATCCACCTCAACCTCTGATGTTCCAAAAGCATCTGTGGTCAAATATGAAACCAAAGAAAGCTCCTTAACTGCAGGGTCATACCACTGCCAATTTGAACTCACCGATAGGTAATTGAGGTTTTGCTGGGGTTGAAATTGGGCGAGAATAAAATCCTCTATGGGGTTGCGTAAACCGTAAAAAGACTGTTGATGTTGCCTAAAATTAATTTGAGAAAAGGCATTGCGTTTTGAAGTAGCATATTGATGCGAAACATTGAACAAAAGGTTGTTTTGCTTGCTGTCTAACTGCACCTCTTCAAGGGGTTTTAAAAAGCCATTAAAAAAGACCATCCAGTCAATCTTTTGACGGCGATCCAGCATAAAATTTGTTGAATATTCCAACAACAATTGATTGAAATTCCCGAAACCTAAACTCCCTCTTGAGTTAAATTGAGGGGATTGTTTTTTGGGCTTTAATTTACGGGCCGTCCCTTTTGAGGGCACAAAGGTGGACGCCACAGGTACCGAAAAAATACTGTATTCCACTGCTTTTTTTGGCGCAATAAGGGAATCTATTTTCTCTGGACTTTCGCGAAGCTTAAAGACATCTTGTAAACTGGGAGTATAGGATTTAATGACCGTTACCTCTTGCGTCCCCAGGTCTTCTTTTTCTTCTTGTGCCGTTAAAAACAGGGAAAACACAAAACAAAACACTAAAAGGAAGTTCTTATTCATTTGCAGAGGATTCTATGTCAATGGACGCATTGTTTTTTGCTTCCACCATTTTAATATTCGCTAGATCGTTTTGTGCTTCTTGAATGATGTCGGGAAACTGCGTAAAATTTTCTAAGATGGATTCCAAAATATAACTCGCTTGAAAGGCATCGTCTAGCTGATAAAAATTCTTCGACATCAGCAAGAGACTCTTTGCCCCCCACTGAGGATAGCCCCCATAATTTTGCGCAATGTTTTCAATCACCTTATTTGAGGCGGCAAACTGCAGGGCCAAGTGTTTTTGTTGCGCATCAAAGTACAAGGCTTCTACCGCGCGTTCCCCTTGGGGTGCTTTTTCCAATTCCTTAAAGGCTTTAACTGCCGTGGGGAGATCCTTTCTTGCCTGAGCAGCTTTCGCCAAAACATAATAAGCATCCCATTGGACTTGTTCTTCGAGTTTAGGTAAAACCAGAATTGTTTCGGCATAAGAAGTCGCCTCTTGCCATGCTTTGGCTTCAAAATAATACTGCATTAGGTTGAATTGTGCGTAACGTTTGTTTTCATCAAACTGCGCAATGCTTTCCAGCTTTTGCCAAAATGGAAGCGCCTTTTCCTTTTGTTCTAATTGGATCAAGGCCTGAGTCATACGCACCAGCGCTTGCTCGGAATATTGATTTAAAGCAGCCGTAATAACCGTATCATAATGAAGGATGGCCTCGCCCCACTCTTCTTCCTCAAAGGCCAATTCGGCCAATAAAAAAGAAGCCCGCAAGGTGTTTCCACCATTGGAATAGTCGTTTAAATAGCCTTTTAAAGCCCGTTTTAAGGCTTTTTTCTTCCCGTCATTCAACAAGCGTTCAATGGCGTCAAAAGCAGCTTTTTCAAGCTGTAAATCGGGTAAAGAAGCAACATCAATTTCATTGAGCCAGGCCGAAAATTCGGTGACTGAATTTTCCTCAATGGCGATTTCTTTTACGGTTTGCAAGGCCTGTTGAGCCAAAGCTTCGTTAGGGTAATTACGCACCAGTTCTTTTAAGGTATTTTCCGCGGTTTTAGTTTGCCCTTCGTTGTATTGAATCAACCCCTTATTCAACAGGGCTTTTGAACGATAAGGACTTTCTTTGGTTTGCTCAATGATTACATCATAGGCCGCAATGGCGGCAGAACTATCGCCTTGCTTGGTATAAGATAAGGCGAGTTCATATTGGCAATCATCCACTAAAGAAGACGCTGGGAATTGTGCTATTAACTCTTTTAAAAGGGTGATTTTTTGGGCTAAACGCCCTACAAACCCATAACTTATGGCTTGTTGATACATAGCATAGGTCGCTTTTTGGGGCGCAAGAGTGCGCACCTTCTCATATTGATCCATCGCAGGCCAATAGGCCTTTAAAACAAAATGACTATCGCCTAAGCGCAAACGTGCATCGCGTTCATAGTTGACCGATTGCGGTTGTTGAAGGAATACTTCAAACGCCGTGATGGCTGCAGGATAATTCTTGAGGTTAAAATAGCAGTAACCCATGTGGTAATGCAGCTGCTTTGCGAAGGGAAGAACAGAAAACGTTGGAAGCCGTTCGGCTTCCTGAAAATTCGCTAAGGCTAAATTGTATTCATTTAATTCAAAATAGGCTTGTGCCATCCAGTAGGTCGCATTAGCGATGATAGAAGCGTTTTTATGCGCCTTAATGGCCTTGGTGTAATAGTCGATAGCAGAAGAAAATTGCCCACTTTGATAGAGGGAATTGGCCTTTAAATAAGAAACGATTTGGCGTGCGGCATCAAAATCACTTGAAGAGAATTTATCCAGCAAGACCAGTGCGGCATCAAAATTTTGGGAATTGACATAGGAATCTAGCAGCAGGGCTTCTACCTCGTCCACTGCCTCGTTTTTGGGGTAGGTCGCGACAAAGCGTTGCAAGACCGATGAGGGACTCTCATACGCATTCCCAATGGCATAACTCAGCCGGGCATAGTTCAACAAGGCATCTTCTGCAATGACAGCATCAAACTTCATATCAGCGGCGCGCTTAAAAGCATTTAAAGCGGCGGTTTTTTGGTCGGTTTTGAGGTAACTATCCGCCAGGTGATAATAAGCATTTTGAGCGATGGCATTTTTCCCATTGATGATTTTATTGAACTGGGCGATGGCATTTTCATATTCCTTTAGGCGGTAATGCGTATAGCCCAACTGGTAGTAATCGGTATTGTTCCACTTCCCTCTTTTCCCTTTGTAGGCGAGTAAATACGGAAGTGCAGAACGATAGTCCTTGAGGTTAAAATAACTTTCCCCAATGATTTTTGAGAGTTCAGAAGTTTCTTTTTCGTCGGCTCCTTTGAGGCTTTGACGTGCCAACAAAACAGCCTGTTCAAACCGCCCTAACTTAAAGTTCATATCGGCTTGAAAATAGCCCACGGTATTATCGTCACTACTGTTGTTGAGTTTGTCAAAATTGCGATTAGCCTCATCAAAATCTTCCAGTTGATAAGCGATATAACCCAGGTAGTAATTCGCATCGGCTTGATAGTCGGGGATTTCTTTGACCTTTTCAAAAAGCGGTTTCGCGTTTTTATAGCGCTTTGACGCAAAATAGCTGTAGCCTTTGTTAAAATTGTATTCGGGGCGCTGCACTTTTGCGACTTCGCGTTCGCTGAGTTTACTATACCATTTCAAGGCATAGGAATAGCGGCCGCGGTTAAAGTAAAAATTAGCTGCATCAAAAAAAGCGGTCTCGGTCAAATAACTGGTGGGGTGATCGACCATATAAGCGGTAAGCATCTTTTCTGCCCCGGCGGTATTGAGGCGCAAGGCCGAGGCCAGGGTATAAAAGTTTGCCGCATCGTGGCCTTTCGCCAGATTAGGATAAAGGGGTTGCATTTGATAGTACTGGGCCGCCGGCCCAAAGGCTTTTGCCGCAAAATAATACTCGGCAGAAGTGAGTGCAGTTGCCTCCCAGCCTTGCTGTGCATTGACTTTAGCGCCACACAACAACAGGGAGAAAACGACCGTGGACAGGGTGTACTTCCAGTTAAAATTCATTGGTTTAAATTTAAGACTTCTGCTTGTATTACAAACGCAGGATATTGGCTTTGCGTATAAAAATTATCAACAAATTCTATGGGAACTTTTTAGAGGAAGCAAGAAAGTGTACCTTTAACCACAAGACATAAAACGAGAAACGGTGAGCACAGCAATTGTTCAGTTAAACAAAGCCAATATTTTCCAAAACAAACAACTCATCTTGAGCGATGTAAGCATCGAAGTGCAACAGGGCGAGTTTGTGTTTTTAATCGGAAAAACAGGGACGGGAAAAAGTAGTTTGATCAAAACCCTCTATGCCGATATTCCCCTACAAGCGGGAACAGGATCAATTGTGGACTATGCGTTAGATGGCATTCGCCAAAAAGACATTCCCTACCTGCGTCGCAAGCTGGGCGTGGTCTTCCAGGACTTTAAACTCCTGCCCGACCGCAGTATTTTTGACAACCTCAAATTTGTCTTAAAAGCCACCGGCTGGAAGGACAAGTCCACCATCACCGCCCGTATCACCGAAGTACTCAAAGAAGTGGGCATGCATGGAATTGAGCAAAAATTCCCCTTTGAACTCTCGGGTGGAGAACAACAACGCGTCGCCATTGCACGGGCCTTGTTAAATACCCCTGCCATCATCATTGCCGATGAACCCACGGGCAACCTCGACCCGCAAACCAGCCTTGAAATCATGGAGGTTTTTCAAAAACTACACCAGCAAGGAATGACCGTTTTAATGGCTACCCACGACTATAATATGATCGTCAAATTCCCCGGGAAAATCCTGCGCTGTGATGAAGGCACCGTTTATGAGGTGGTGCAGAAGAAGGAGGGATAAACATCACGAACTAGTAATGCAAGAGCAGTTGTTAGCCAATTATATTTAAGACCGCTCATAAATGTTCAAAAAGTTGCTGATTTAACTAAGCTTTCACTGCCCTCTGCATATAAACTAGTTAACGAACTTGAACAACTAGGAATTTAAAAGAAATCACAGGAGCAAACAGGGGAAAAAAATATTGGTTTGATGAATACCTAAATTTATTCAGGTAAAAACGACACAACATACGGTAAAATGAAAAATAGAGAGAATAATGATTGAAATAATACTATTTTATGTGTTGGCTCTTATAGCATTGGTGATAGGAATAGCAGTTGTACCTATGACTTTTAAAGAGAGTACACCTATCAAGGTGTTTTATCTGCATTATTTCGTTCGGAAACCAATAATCTGGATGATTTTAATTGTTCTGACAAGTTGGACTTTAATTGTTTATACGCAACAAAATGAATTTCCTTTTTACTCAATAATTCCTTTAGTAATTACAAGTATAGCATTGATTCTAACGTATAAACTTCACCCTGAAAGTGCATTTAAAGCTGTAGATTATCCAGAATTCACTGAAGATATTTCGGGTTTACCCATAGATAACGACAAAGAAATTGCTGTTATCGAATACAATGGAATAACGAAATGCTATCCATTAGACTACGTTGTTCATCATCACATAGTTAACGACAATTTTGGATCTAAAATCGTAGCACTTACCTATTGTGCTATGTGTAGGAGCGTCATTCCATTTGATGTAACTGAAATAGGACCATTATTTGTAACTGCGTTGAAAAATGGTAATATGGTTGTCGCTGATAGAAAGACAAAAACGTTTTTTCAACAATCTACATTTCAATCATTGATAGGTAAATTACATCCAAGCGAATTAACTATGATTCCTTTTCAAGTTTTATCTTGGGCAGATGTGAAAAAGACAATTTCTAATCCTTTTGTTGTTAAGGTATCTAAAAAAGATTTTAGGGCGTTTGAATTGCCAATTCCTGGTGTCTGGTCAAAAGTAATAGCTGGAGAAACTGTGCCAGGTGTTTCTAAGAAAAATCGAGATACAACATTTCCTGCTCGTACAAGAATTATTGGGATAACAGATAAATCAATCAGTGAAAAGCTAGTGTATTTAAGAACAGAGGTTAAGGAAAAAAACGTTGTGTTAAATGATGAATATGGTTTTTTCCTTATAAAAAACAATGATATTGTTAATGCATATAGAAGTAGTATCAATAATTCAAAACTTAGTATTTCGTTTTCAAATGATCTAATTATTGATGGCAAAAGTGGAACTAAATGGGATATAAGAGGAAAGTATATTTCTGGAAAAATCAATACAAATCTTGAACCAATAATGATTTCTGACGAATATTGGTTCTCTTGGAAAAAATTTCAAGGAAAATCAAGATTAATCAGACATTAAAAAGTAAGAATGCCTAACAATGTATTTTAAAAATATAGGGAAAACAAGAAAATCCTGTGATGAGGGATAAACATCAAGCTTACAACCACTTATCGTTTTTTTTACTACATTTAACCTAACAGCCCCAAACTGTTCTACTACGCTATTGACCGATTAACCGGCTTTTCATTTAGAATTTTTGGGCATAATAATGTGAATACACAATGATGGCTCCCAGCGAGACGGTGTCTCACTCGCCATACACGAATGCCTTTATGGGCAATTAAACCCCTAAGTCTAACCAAACCCGAGAAAATGTTTTCTGCTTGGGGAAACCCTTTGACAAGCTCAGGGTAAAAAAAGGAAAAAGAAAACAAAAGAGATTGTCTTTAACGGGAGATACTAAAGGAGCGAGGGCTTCTTTAGCAGCACTTTGCAAGTCTCAATACTCCTGAAAAAAGATTGAAGCGGAAATTTTAAATTCATAATATTATGAAGAATATCGTATTATTAATTTCAACAATTTGTTTGTTAGCTTGCAGTCAAAATCAAGCAGATGAACCTGTAGCACAGGATGTTTTTATAGATAATGCACTATCAATTTTGAATGAATTAGGCAACTATTATCCTTCAGAAGATATTGATTTAGTCTTCAGAAAGATTGATTCAAATGGTTTTCAAACTGCAACTTTCAGTTTGAAGGGAGAAACAAAAGAAACAATTAGACTAGGAAGTTTTGTCAAAAGAGAGTATGCTTATCAAACAGACGGGACTACGTGTACAAATAAATGGCAATGTGGCAAAGAAATCGCAAATTGTTTAGAAGATGACAAAGATGCATTAATTTCAAATGGTGCTTGTAAAAAAAATTCTGCTTGGTGTATAGAATGTATTCCAGATTAAAAACCCATAACAAAGTGTAAAACGGCAATAGGGGCTTATGCCCCTACTGCATTTACACAAACCGTTACCCACCACCCCCCTTTTTTAATCTGGGAATGGATACACTTCATTTCAAAGCCTTATATTTATTCCACTCGTTTCATCAACAAAACAGAAGCTTTCTATGAGAACAAGTGTATTCGCTGGACAATTGATTGTGCTACTACTGCTCTTCCCGCTAGCGGGAAAGGGGCAATCCCTTGAAGACAAATGGATTGACGCACAATTTAAACAAAGCCTAATGCGGCATAAGGAATTGGTAAGCCTACCAAACCTACCGCAAAATCGGGCTTTGATGGAAAAGAATCTCCAATGGTTGACCAAAGAATTCAACCAACTAAATTTTAAAACCAGTCTACTTCCCTCCAGCACCCTCCCGCTCCTCTTAGCAGAAAAAATAGTGGACCCCAGCCTAAAGACCGTCTTGTTCTATTTTCACATCGATGGACAGCCGGTCGATCCAGCGGCCTGGGATCAAGAAGACCCTTTTGTACCGGTCTTAAAAGAGCGCGATGAACAGGGTCAATGGACCCCACTCAACTGGGAAAAGCTCGAGGGGGAAATTGATGACGAATGGCGCATCTTTGCCCGTGCTGCTGCAGACGATAAGGCCCCCATCATCATGCTCCTAGAAGCCCTGCGCATCCTAGAAGACAAGAAAAAACAAGCCCCTACATTCAACCTAAAAATCATCTTTGACCCAGAAGAAGAATACGCCTCAAAAGCATTGCTCTCTACCCTAGAACGCTATAAAAAACGCTATGCCGCCGACTATTTTATTGTGATGGATGGCCCCATGCACAATTCAAATCAACCCACCCTCACCTTTGGCTGTAGAGGCATTGCCACCTGTTCCATCACCACCTATGGGGCTACACTCCCACAACACAGTGGCCATTATGGAAATTACTCCCCAAATCCCGCCTTTGAGCTGTCACGGATCTTAGCCAGTATGAAAGACACGCAGGGACGAGTGCTCGTTAAAGATTTTTATAAGGGCATCCAAATTGATGGCGCAAGCCAAAAACTCCTTCGTACTGTTCCCTATGACTCCCTTGCTTTAAATAAAGCCCTAGGGATTTATAGTCCAGAAAAAGTAGGAAAGAATTATCAGGAATCCTTGCAATACCCTTCGTTGAATGTTCGCCAAATGGGAACTTCCTGGAAAGGAGAAGGCTTAAAAACAGTCATCCCAGCCTATGCGGTTGCCCATATTGATGTACGCCTTGTCCCTGAAACCGAGGGTACCGCACAACTTCAAAAAATAAAACGTCACCTCGAACAAGAAGGCTATCATGTCCTGGAACGCGCCCCCACCGATAAAGAACGACAAGAATTCCCGAGGATAGTAAAATTCAATGCTTCATCACGGGTGGTCAATTCCTTTCGAACCAATCCAAACGATGCTTTTGGCCGTAAAATAAGAGCACAGCTAGAACAACGCTTTGGGACATCTCCCATTAACATTCGGCTGATGGGAGGAACAGTTCCCATTGTACCCCTCATCAACGAATTAGACCTTCCCACGCTTATTGTCCCCATGGTCAACATGGACAACAATCAACACAGTCCCAATGAAAATATCAGGATAGGGAATATTCGACAGGGAATAAAAATCTGCTTGGCAATTTTAACGACAGAACTGTAAGGCTTACCCTACTTTAGCTGCTTGACGTTTGCGCTCGTTTTCGTCCAGATAAACTTTGCGTAAACGCAAGTGATTTGGAGTTACCTCCACATATTCGTCACCTTGAATGTATTCCAAAGCTTCTTCTAACGAAAACTTGATGGGCGGAGCTAATTTCACCTTATCATCTGCCCCAGAAGAACGAACGTTTGATAGTTTTTTCGTTTTGGTGACATTCACCACCATATCGTCCCCACGGGAATTTTCCCCGATGACTTGACCGGTGTACACCTCTTCGTTAGGCGCGACAAAGAACTTTCCACGCTCTTGTAGTTTGTCCAAAGAATACGGAATCGCATTTCCTTTTTCCATTGAGATTAACGAGCCGTTAATACGTCCAGGAATCTCCCCTTTGTAAGGTGCAAATTCTTTAAAGCGATGGTTCATGATCGCCTCTCCTGCCGTAGCCGTTAACAATTGATTGCGCAATCCAATGATACCACGCGAGGGCACGATAAATTCACACACCATTCGTTCCCCTTTTGGCGTCATACTTAACATTTCGCCCTTGCGTAAAGTCACCATTTCAATGGCTTTACCCGAAACATTCTCGGGTAAATCAATGGTCAATTCTTCGATGGGTTCGTGCTTGACACCATCAATTTCTTTGATGATTACCTGCGGCTGACCGATTTGCAATTCATAGCCCTCACGACGCATGGTTTCAATCAAAACCGAAAGGTGTAATACCCCACGACCAAAGACGATAAACTTATCGGCAGCGCCCGTTTCCTGCAAGCGCATGGCCAGGTTGCGTTCTAATTCTTTTTCTAAACGGTCTTTGATGTGACGAGAGGTGACAAACTTTCCATCTTTCCCAAAGAAAGGAGAATCGTTGATGGTAAAGAGCATACTCATGGTGGGCTCGTCAATGGCAATGGTGGGGAGGGCTTCAGGATTCTCGGCATCGGCAATAGTATCACCAATTTCAAATTGCTCTAATCCTATGACCGCACAAATGTCTCCCGCATTCACCTCGTCCACTTTTTTACGCCCCAAACCGTCAAAGAGGTTGAGCTCCTTAATGCGTTGCTTGATAATTTCACCTTCTCGATTCACTAAAGCCACCTGCATCCCTGCGCTTAAGCTTCCACGTTGTAAACGACCAATGGCGATACGGCCCGTATAAGAAGAAAAATCTAAGGACGTGATCAATAATTGAGGGGTTCCTTCTTCAATCTTTGGACTAGGAACATGTTCCAAAACCATGTCTAACAAAGGCTCTACATTATCGGTCTGCTCTTTCCAGTCGTGGCTCATCCAGTTGTTTTTTGCCGATCCATAGACCGTGGGGAAATCGAGCTGCCACTCCTCTGCCCCTAATTCAAACATCAAATCAAAAACCGACTCGTGGACTTCTTCTGGGGTACAGTTTTCTTTGTCCACCTTGTTTACAACAACAATGGGTTTTAGTTTTAAGTCAATCGCCTTTTGTAACACAAAACGGGTTTGTGGCATGGGACCTTCAAAGGCATCGACCAAGAGCAAGACCCCATCGGCCATGTTTAAGACCCGTTCTACTTCTCCCCCAAAATCGGCGTGACCAGGGGTGTCAATGATATTGATTTTGGTGTCCTTATAGGTCACCGATATGTTTTTGGATAAAATGGTGATTCCACGTTCACGTTCTAAATCATTGTTGTCCAAGATTAAATCCCCCTTGTTTTCATTGGTGCGAAACAATTCGCAATGATGCATGATTTTGTCAACCAAAGTGGTTTTTCCGTGGTCAACGTGGGCGATAATGGCAATGTTTTTAATGGTGTTCATCCGTGAAATTTTACAGCGGCAAAGGTACATTTAATTTTAGGACTTTTTAACTGAACCAAAGCTTTAGTTCCTTGATTAGAAGGATTAAATTTTGCTACTAAAGTACTTTTCACTAGTTTTAAATGACCCAAACGATAAATATTTACTGATGACATCAACCTACTCTTCCCTTTTTCCTTTTATTTTTCGGGTAGTTTAATGTGATTGTCCCCCAAATACTGAATACTAATCGAGCACCATAAATTCAATTAAACTTTGTAATTTTACATCCTGGCTTTTTTTAAAGGGCCATTCTTTGACATCATGGGGTCGACTGGTTTTGACAGCGAGATCAATCGAACAGTAAGCACGTCGAGCATTGAGTCACAGCTCGTAAATCATGGATTCAAACCTTAATTGGCGAAAATAACTACGCTCTAGCTGCATAAGCGACTGAATTATAGTAAGTCATTGCCCAGTCTCAACTAGGTTGAGAAGCCGGATGTCTCTTAACAGCCCTTGTTGACGGCGGTTAAATTAGAGGCACCAGAGAAGTCAACATCGAAGTTGTGGAATGCCGACACAACTTTTCAATAAAGGCAATAAGGTTAATGGTGGGCCGTTTTTAGTCAGCCTTAGCTCGAAAATCAAGTAAAAACTAAACGTGTAGAAAGCTCTTCTATTGCTTGTTTGGACGAGGGTTCGATTCCCTCCGACTCCACTTTTAGGACAAGAACACTGAGAACAAAAGCCCGAATTAGGGCACTGTTCTCGGTGTTTATCCATCATCTCAAATAACACTCAAACTCACTATTTACAGATCATTAGACTCAATTTAATGAGTTCTTTAATAGATTCTGTAGGGTGTCCATAGATCTCCATTCTCATCCTGTTTTTAGTCTATTAAAACCGATTTTCTGTTGGATTATTTGTACCCAACAAATCTAAAAACACCCAATTTGGGTACATTTTGGTCACAAGAATCGATTTTTAGACATATAAAATACTGATTTTCAATTAGTTATTAACTTTTTAAAAAACAGGAAATTATGAGTCAAGTCAAATTCAACTACTTTCTAAAGAACAACCCCAACAACAAACGAGAACTCCCTATTGTGATGACCATCACCATGAATAGAGAGAGAACTCAAATGTACACAGGTCTATGGACCGTAAAATCAAAATGGAACAACAAGTACTCCAAGGTAATCGGGACAGATCCTGAATCTAAATCCATCAATGATACCCTACTCTCCCTCACATCAAGAGGAAGACAGGTGGTTAACGAACTTGTGGTATCGGGTCGACCATTCAATCCAAATACGGTCAAGGAAAAACTAAAGAACGGTTTTAACCAAAATCTTAAAACCATAGAATCCTACAACCTTTTCCTTCAAAGAATGGAAAAGAAGATTCCAACCAAGTATACTCGGTCTACTTATGTAAAATATCACAACACTAAACTAAGAATCGAAGAGTTCATTAAACATCATACCAAACGAAAAGACATCTACCTTTATGAGTTAGACTCAGAGTTTATGGAGTCATTCGATCAATGGTTACGAGATAAATACAATGTCGCACACAATACTGTGTACAAAACCTATCAACGATTCACAAAGTTTATCCGAGAGGAAGTATCAAAGGGAAACATAGACCGTTACCCCTTCCCTAACTACAAGATTAAGATGATTCAAAAACAAGGACACTATCTGAGTTTCGAGGACATCGAAAAGTTAGAAAACCTAATGGTAGACCTACCAAGACTCTACCACGTCAAACACCTATTCCTATTTTCAGTCTACACAGGACTCGCGTACGCAGATATGAATAAACTCTCAAAAAAGGATCTCTTTACTGATGATGATGGAATGTTGTGGATAAAGACTCACAGACAGAAGTCTAAATCGAGAGTATCTGTACCTCTGATCTCTAACGCAGTCAAGTCCCTACAGATTTTAACTTCAGGTGAGTTTCAAATTCAAAAAGGAAAACTCTTACCCATGAAATCTAACGTTAGACTCAATTACGAGATCAAACAGATCTGTTCTATGGCGAGAATTAACGATTATGAGAAAGTGACTTGGCACAGTGCAAGACGATCTACGAGTTCCATTATGATGAAGGCAGGGATTCCACTACAGATATTACAGAAAGTACTATCACATAAATCTCTTTCAACTTCACTTATGTATTACACTCATGTGGAGGACTCACATGTTAAAGAAGGAATGAAATTATTGGATGATAGACTAAATCAAAGAGTAGAGATTCCTAAGGATGGACCTATTGATCTTAACACCCTACAGAATCTATTAAAGAACTCATTAAATTGAGTCTAATGATCTGTAAATAGTGAGTTTGAGTGTTATTTGAGATGATGGATAAACACCGAGAACAGTGCCCTAATTCGGGCTTTTGTTCTCAGTGTTCTTGTCCTAAAAGTGGAGTCGTAAGGACCCCTAACTTTACTATCCCACTCAATACCATAAGATA
>JBMZGM010000012.1:0-55370 GCA_049615925.1 Flavobacteriaceae bacterium
CTTAAAACAGCTTTCATGTTTTCATTGTTAGTTGCGCCTTACTTTCTTATTCTTTTAAGTGGCCTCAACCCATGGATCAAACTTGTTCTTGCCATTGTAATGGGCGTTGGAATGGCCGGTGTGGGAATGAATGTGATGCACGACGGCAACCACGGATCCTTTTCAAAATACGACTGGGTGAATAAAACCATGGGAGCCAGCATTTACCTTTTAGCTGGTAATGTTCACAACTGGAAAGTGCAACACAATATTTTACATCACACCTATACGAATATCCACGGGCATGATGAAGATCTTGAAGCGGGTAGAATCATTCGTTTTTCCAAACACAGTGACTGGTTCTCTTTTCATCGATTCCAGCATTATTATGCTGTTTTCGTTTATGGATTGTTAACCATAAATTGGGTACTTACCTCAGATTTTCAACAAATCTCACGTTATCTAAAGAAAAAACTTACTTACAGAAAAAAGCTACAACCGCTACGTCAATGGACGATATTAATCGGAACAAAGTTGTTGTATTCTGGAATATGGATTGTGATTCCTATGCTAGTGATGGATATGGCCTGGTGGCAAATTCTCCTCGGATTCTTTATTATGCACTATACCGCAGGATTAATCTTGAGCCTCACGTTCCAACTGGCTCACGTTATCGAAGATGCGCAAATGCCTTTACCCGATAAAGAAACCGGGAATATGAAAAACACCTGGGCAATTCACCAATTGTTAACTACGGTTAATTTTTCCACTAAAAACAGATTCATCAATTGGTTTACAGGTGGATTAAACCACCAAATAGAACATCATATTTTCCCTCATATAAGCCATATACATTACACAGATATTGCGAAAATTGTGAAAAAAACAGCAAAGGAGTTTAATTTACCTTACAACGAGTACAAAACTACCCGAAGTGCCTTATTTTCGCATTTCAAACATTTAAAAAAGATGGGGGTTCAACCCGCATAAACTATCATTATTATGGAGGCATTATCTGCACGGATTAACAGTTTACCTGTTTCAGCTACTCTTGCGATGGCAGCAAAAGCACGAGAACTAAAAAATGAAGGCATTGACGTAATTGGGCTAAGCCTGGGAGAACCCGATTTTAACACACCTGAATTCATCAAAGACGCTGCAATACAAGCGGTCAATGACAACTATAATTCTTATTCTCCAGTAGACGGCTATGCAGAATTGAAAGAGGCCATTCGCACAAAGTTTAAACGCGACAATGGTCTCGATTATGCCGCTAATCAAATTGTTGTCTCTACAGGAGCTAAACAATCCATCGCAAATGTGTGTATGGTTTTACTTAACCCAGGAGACGAAGTTTTACTTCCTGCACCCTACTGGGTGAGCTACTCGGCTATAGCAACACTAGCAGAAGCAAAATCGACCATCATCCCCACTAGTATTGACAATGATTTTAAAATAACACCAGAACAACTAGAAGCGGCAATTACGCCGAAGACAAAGTTGATCATGTTCAATTCGCCTAATAATCCAAGTGGGACCATTTATACCGAAGAGGAATACCGTGCCCTAGGGAAAGTACTTGAGAAACATCCCGACATCTACATCATGTCGGATGAGATATATGAGCATATTAATTACGGTACCCCTCACTTTAGTATTGCTGCGATACCAGAACTTTATGACAGAACGATCACCGTAAATGGAGTCGCAAAAGCCTTTGCGATGACAGGATGGCGCATCGGATATATCGGAGCTCCAGCATGGATTGCAAAAGCTTGTAATAAAATGCAAGGACAAATCACTTCTGGTGCAAACTGTATCGCACAGCGTGCCACCATCACTGCACTTGAAGCTCCCGTAAGCAACATCCAGTATATGGTGGACGAATTTCAAAACCGACGTAAATTAATCATTGAGCTACTCTCTGCTATACCAGGTTTCCGCATCAATGAACCCGAGGGGGCATTCTATGTTTTCCCTGATGTTTCTCATTATTTTGGAAAAACACTTAAAGGGAAAACCATTGAAAACGCGTCAGATTTTGCCCTCTACCTGCTTGAGGAAGCACATGTTGCGACGGTGACTGGAGATGCTTTTGGAAATGGTGATTGTATTCGTATTTCCTATGCAGCCTCTGTTGAAAATATCAAAGAAGCCATTGCACGAATTGCTAAAGCTCTAGCATAAAAAAAACTAACACGATCAATAAAAAAACCGCCAAAAAGGCGGTTTTTTTATTGATTACATTTTTTCTCTTTTAAGCTGTTGATAAAGCTTTGCAACAGCAGTATAATGCCATGGAATGACCAAAAGCACCCCTACCCCTAAACATAAAGCACCCAAAATATACCAAGGAAAAAAACGCAACCATAATCCCAGTACTTTTAAGCGATAACCCGATGTTAACTGCCAGCTTTCATAAAGACACTCACTAAAGGAGAGTTCAGGGCGATCGGCCATAACATAAAAAGTCAATGAAAAGCCAAGGCTAACAATAATTCCAGGAATGATAAAAAATATCACCCCAACTACTATCATAATAGCATAGCACAAATAGGCCAAAAAGCTTTTACCAAAAACATCAAAGCCTTTAAAAAGTTGATTTAAATGGGGAGTTTCACCATAAATTACTGAAAACGAAAAATAAGCAAAGCCCACCGAAAAAGGCCCCGATAAGATAATCGAAATCAAGCCTTCAAAATCAGCAAAAAGGAAAGAAGGAATCCCTACAATAAGAAGATAAATAAAGGTAATTAATACTCCTAGCCCCCAGTGAGGCCCTAATGCTCGTCTTGCGTCTCGCATTAATTCGAGATTGGAAAACATACTAATTCAATTTGATTGATTTCAAGGTATAAAAAAAACCGCCAAAAGGCGGTTTATCTTCAATTATCCTTTTACAATTTGCTCTTGATGATTAATCGATTCCTGGTGAATCGCCTTAAACAAGCGAAGAATAAATTCTTCTGAAAGGTTGCGTTCTTCTCCTTCAAGAACCATTTTACCAAGAATTTCATTCCAACGTTTATTTTGCAATACAGCAACATTATTGGATTTTTTTAATTCTCCAATGGCTTCGGCAACTTTCATACGTTGACCCAGGGTGTCTAAAATCGCTTGATCGGCAACATCAATTTGAGCGCGCAAATTTTGTAACTTCGATTGATAGTTTTCCTCATCGATTGTTGTAGCACGAATTTTGAGGTCTTTCATAATTTGCACTAGAGCAGTGGGAGTTACTTGTTGTGCAGCATCACTCCATGCATTATCTGGATCCCAGTGACTTTCAATCATTAAACCATCAAAGTTCAAGTCTAATGCCATTTGACAGGTATCAAAAATCATGTCGCGTTTTCCGGTAATGTGAGAAGGGTCACAAATCAATGGAAGATCGGGGAAACGATTTTGTACCTCAACTGCAATTTGCCACTCTGGATTATTGCGGTATTTTGATTTCCCATAGGCAGAAAAACCGCGGTGAATTAACCCTAAGTTTTTAATGTTCGCAGTGTATAAACGTTCAACCCCACCTAACCAAAGTGCTACATCTGGATTCACAGGGTTTTTCACCAAGACAATTTTATCGGTACCCTCTAGAGCATCTGCAATCTCTTGCACAATAAAAGGACTTACCGTTGAACGTGCACCAATCCACAAAATATCAATATCGTGTTCAAGAGCGAGTTTAACATGATCTTTGTTGGCCACCTCTGTCGCGGTCAATAATCCCGTTTCTTCTTTAACACGCTGTAGCCATTTTAAGCCAATCGCTCCTACACCCTCAAAATTCCCTGGACGGGTTCTAGGTTTCCAAATCCCGGCACGATAGACCGTTACATCGGTATCTTTGAGTTCATGAGCAATTTTCATGACTTGCTCTTCTGTTTCGGCGCTACAAGGTCCACCGATTACTAAGGGGTGCGAAAGTCCAAAGTCGTTTAACCATTCGCGCATTGCTGGTGTATTTTCCATATCTAATTATTGTGTTTGATTCCGTTTAAGATGGTTGTTAATTGATTCGTATGTTTCATTTGTTGATGCAAATCATCATAATTGTCTTGAGATAATTGGCGTTTAAACTGTTCTAAATTTTCAATATAGGCCGATAAAATATCGAGGACATTTTCTTTATTCTGCTCAAAAATAGGCGCCCACATATCAGGGGAACTTTTTGCTAAACGCACCGTAGATTCAAAACCACTCCCTGCAAGATCAAAAATGTTTTGTTCATCGGCTTCTTGTTCCAGGACTGTTTTCCCTAGCATAAAAGAACTAATATGAGATAAATGAGAAACACAGGCCATGTGACGGTCGTGTTCTTTGGGGTCCATAAATCGCAAGTACATCCCCATTTGTCTAAAGATGGTCTTCGACCAAAGCAATAAATCGGCACGGGTAAGCTTTGCTTCGCATAATATTTGTGGCTTCCCAGAAAAGAGCTCCTTTTGGGCCGCTTTAGGCCCAGAAAATTCGGTTCCTGCAATAGGATGTGCCGCTAAATACTGATCGCGTTTAGGATGGTTTTCCACCACTTTACACAATTGCTCTTTGGTGGAACCTACATCCCACAACAATGCATTTTCATTGAGTTGATTCAATAGTTGTGGTAGAAGACGAAGGCTTTCTTTTACAGGAATACTCAAGATGACACGATCTGCTTCTCCTATATTTTCGATCTCCCCTTTACGATCAATAATCCCTAAATTGAGTGCTTCTTCTATGTGTAGGTCGTTATGATCTACTCCCACTATTTCAGCCTCACTTAAAAGTGCTTTTAGTTCTAAGGCCATAGAACCCCCTATTAAACCAATACCTATCACATATATTTTCATGCTTTCATACGGTTTATTGCGGTGGTAATTTGTTCTTCATTCACACAAAGTGAAAAGCGAATATAGCCTTTCCCTTGAGAACCAAATATGGTCCCTGGTGTAATAAAGATATCTTTTTCATACAAGATGCGATCAATGTATTCTTCGGCCTTGATGCTGGTGTCATTGAGCTTTGCCCATACAAACATGCCAACACTGTCTGGATCAAAAGTAGCCTCCATTAATGTGGCTAATTCCTCGATAAGCTTTCTGCGTTTACGGTAGGTAGCATTGAGCTGCTCAAACCAGGAGGAAGGTGCATTAAGTGCTGCAATGGCTCCTTGTTGAATACCATAAAACATTCCAGAATCCATATTACTTTTCACCTTGAGCACTGCTTGAATATTCTCAGCATTACCCGATAACATCCCTACACGCCATCCTGCCATATTAAAGGATTTACTCAAAGAATTGAGTTCCATAGCAACCTCTTTTGCACCTGGAAGAGACAAGATACTTTGGGGGGTATCATTAAGAATGAAGCTATAAGGGTTATCGTTAATTAATAAAATTTCTTCCTTTTTTGCCCACTCGATTAAACGCATCAAAGTAGTTGTGTTCGCCTTTGCCCCTGTGGGCATATGAGGGTAGTTCAACCACATTAATTTAATCTTTGAAGTATCCAGGGCGTCTAATGCTTCAAAGTCTGGTTGCCAGTCATTCTGTTGGGATAAATCATAAAAAACTGGTTTTGCTTCTACTAATTGGGTAACCGAATGATAGGTAGGGTAACCAGGATTAGGGATTAAGACCTCATCTCCTTTGTTAAGGAAAGCCATTGAAATATGCATGATCCCCTCTTTTGATCCCATTAGTGGTAAAATTTCATGTGAAGGATCAAGGGCAACTTGATAATTACGTTGATAAAAAGCTGCAATGGCATCGCGCAGTTCTGGGAGTCCCTGATAACTTTGATACATATGTGCCCGTGGGTGGGTCATTCCTGCTTGAAGCGCTTCAACTATTGAAGGGTGGGGAGGCAAATCTGGGCTTCCTATTCCCATATTCAAAACAGGTTTTCCTGCCTGAATAAGGCCAGCAACTTCGCGTAACTTCTTTGAAAAGTAATATTCTTTTACGCTTTCTAAACGGGTTGCAGTGTTTATATTCATTTTTTTACATCGGCATATTCGCCCAATATTTTAAATTCCAAAGCCATGATTTGTAAAATCTGACGTGCTTTCTCGTATTGCTCAAAAGTGTCAAAGGTCATATCGACAAAAAAGGCGTATTTCCCAGGGGTTTCAATAACCGGAAGGGACTGTATCTTTGTAAGATTCAATAAGCAATCGCTCATAACATTAAGGATTGCAGCTAGGCTTCCCCGTTGATGATCTAGAACAAATTTCAACGAGGCCTTATTGATTTGTGCTTTAGGCAATGATCCATTGTTCTTTTGGACAATGACAAAGCGTGTTACATTATTTTTAATGGTTTGTATGGATTCGGCTAAAATCGTTAAGCCATAAATCTCAGCTGCAGCTTTAGGCGCGATGGCCGCGATATCAGTACGACTATCTTCGGCGATCATTTTGGCAACATTGGCCGTATCTTCAGCTTCGACCAATCGAATATGAGGGTATGCTCGAAAAAACTCTTTGCATTGCAATAAAGCCATAGGATGTGAATGCACCTCTTTAATGTCTGTTAAGGATTGCCCATCGAGTGCCATCAAGGTGTGGTGAATAGTCAAATTATATTCTCCCACAATGGATAAATCATTGTGATCAATCAAGGCATAATTTGGAATAATGGATCCTGCAATGGAATTCTCAAGCGCCATTACTGCCTGCTTGACTTCTCCCGATAAAACAGCGTCAACTACAGCATCGAAACTAAGGCATTCTTTCAATGCCACTGCCGGATAAAAATACTCCATGGCAACGGCATGATGAAAAGAGCCTTTAATTCCCTGTATTGCGATTGTTGTTTCCATATAGTCCAAAAAAAAAGTCCCGAACACTTGTCAGGACTTTCATTGTATTGTAATGTTTTTACAAATTACATCGTCCCTTTCGCTTCATTGTAGAAGTAAAAGAAATTGTTGTAATAAAAAAACGTTGTGTTCATTTGATTGATATTGAGTACAAAACTAAGCCCAGAAAGGACAAAAACAAATTTTTGCCAATTTTTTTTTAGAAAAATCAGTAATTTAAGCCATTAACCCACAAACTTTAGCAAAAATGTTACGGCGATCTATCTTTCTTCTCTCCCTCCTATTTGTCGGATGTATTAAATTCGACCCAAAGGTGGAAAAAGACCCCAATGACTTTCGTTTACTTGAAGCCACCATTGAGGAAATTTCGAGTGGCTATGAGCAACATCAATTTTCAATTGAAGAAGTTGTTCAGCTTTATCTCGATCGAATAGAAGCCATTGACGCCAATGGTCCTCAATTGCGTTCGATCATTCAAGTCAATCCAGAGGCAATCGCCATTGCCAAAAAGCTCGATCAAGAACTCGCAGAAGGCAAACGCCGAGGCCCGTTACATGGTATACCCATCGTACTTAAAGACAATATTGACACCCATGACCAAATGAATACTACAGCCGGCTCAAGGGCTTTAAAAAAATCCAAACCCCTACAAGACAGCCCCCTGGCTCAACAATTGCGTGCAGCTGGTGCGGTCATTCTAGGCAAAGCCAACCTTAGTGAATGGGCGAATTTTCGCGGTCAAAATTCTTCTAGTGGTTGGAGTGGCATCAATGGACAAACCAAAAATCCCTATGTCCTCACACGGAATCCTTGTGGATCAAGCTCGGGGTCTGCTGTAGCTGTTTCGGCTAATTTAACCCTTCTAGCTATCGGTACAGAAACCAATGGATCAATTGTTTGTCCATCGAATGCGAATGGTATCGTCGGAATCAAACCTACAGTGGGCTTGATTAGTCGCGCTGGGATCATCCCCATCTCTTTCACCCAAGACACCGCAGGCCCCATGGCCCGAACTTTAACCGATGCCACCATTGCCTTAGGCGCCCTTACCGCCACCGATGAAAATGACGCAAAAACCTTAGCACCAAATCGAAAAGCACTAAATGATTACACCCCTTTTCTTAAAGAAGACGGTGTAGCAGGAAAACGTATTGCCCTGTTCACTGCCCCCCTAGGTCAAAATGCAGAGGTGGACAGTTTGGTTCGAAAATCTGTCCGCACCCTAAAAGCTGCTGGGGCGACTGTTATTGAAATTGACGCCATCGCACCCAGAGAAACAGGACGCAATTCTTTTCAAGTAATGTTGCACGAATACAAAGATGGACTCAATCATTATTTTGCCTCGCTGGGAGAAAATGCTCCCATCAAAAATTTAGATGAATTGATTGCATTTAATGCAGCCGATTCAATCGAATTAAAATACTACAATCAAGCCTATTTAAAAATGGCTAACGCCAAAGAAGACCTTGCCAGTGAAGCCTATCAAACTGCTCTAGCCAATCTTCAACGTATGAGCCAGCAGGAGGGCATTGATCGCGTGATGGACGAACACCAACTCGATGCCATCATTGCCCCCACAGGAAGTCCTGCATGGAGTACCGACTGGCTTAATGGGGATAATTTTCACCTGGGTAGTTCTTCTCCCGCAGCCTGGGCAGGCTATCCTAATATTACCATCCCCATGGGAGATATTCACGGTTTACCTGTGGGTCTTTCCTTCTTTGGGCGAGCATGGAGCGAGCCCATCTTAATTGAAATTGCTTATGGCTTTGAACAAAAAACAAATGCACGAATCACCCCTACTTTTAGGATAAATGACGAAGAATAAATGAACGATTTACTACAACGACTCCTCGCCATAGAAAACTTTGATATTATTTTAGTTTTAGCCATTTTGATTGGCTTTGGTTTAATGGAATCCATTTCGGGATATTTAGTCAACTCCAAACGAAAAAAAGGGGATTGGATTCAAGAAGTAGTGAGCTTCTTTTTCCTCTCAACAGGAATTAAACCCACCATTGTTGCCGTCATCTTTTTTCTGGGGTCAACTTTTTTTCCACAAGGCAATACCCTATTGAATGAACTCCCCTTCATGGTTGTTTTTCTTCTGTACATTCTCACGGATGATTTACTGCAATATTGGTATCATCGTTCTGCACACGAATATCCCTTTTTATGGAAATTACACCGCAGTCATCACCAGGCAGAAGAAATGGGATACTTTGTTTCTTATCGCAATGCAATGCTGTATTATATCATGATGCCTAATATCTGGTGGGTAGGCTTTATCGTTTTTGCCGGAGGGGCAAAAGCAGTGGCCCTAGGGTTAGTACTAAAGCAATTAGTCATCATTAGTTCTCATAGTCGCATTAAATGGGATCGGCCCTTTTATCGTTATGCTTTCTTAAAACCCTTTATTAAAGTGATTGAACGCATCATCATTACGCCTTCTTTTCACCATGCACATCACGGGACTTCAATGCTTGATAACGCCAGTGATCCTAATGCCAATTTTGGAAACATGTTTAGCCTTTGGGACCAGCTTTTTGGCACAGCAAAATTCCAAACAGCTTACCCACAGGAATACGGCTTACAAAAGAAAACTGAAGATGCGTGGACCGCAGGTTACTTTTACCCTTTTGTGACCTCAAACGATAAGGAAAGTGAGTGGCACAAAGATTTTCAACATACGAATACCGCAACAAAAGATGCCCTGAGTATCCAGCTTGAAAAAGGGGAAAATTACCTTTGGTGTGCTTGTGGAAAAAGTAAAACACAACCTTTTTGCGACGGTTCACATCATGGCAGTAAAATCAAACCCATAAAGTTTACCGCAAAACGAACTGGAGAAGTGCGTTTGTGCAATTGTAAAGCCACCAAAAAAGGACCCTTTTGTGATGATTCACACCTTTTATTAAACGATTAAAAATGCCCAAAAAAGCCCTAATCATTGGCGCGAGTTCTGGAATAGGTAAAGCACTTGCTATTGTTCTTGCAAAGAATGGATATACGGTGGGGATAACTGGTCGAAGGGCAACACATCTCAACGAAACAGCCGCACTTTACCCAGAACAAATCATCCCCTATCCCTCAGATGCGACGCATTTAGATAGAAACAATCAACTCGACGATATGGTAAATCAATTGGGCGGACTAGACCTTTTTGTCATCTCGGCTGGTGTAGGCCATCTCAACACATCTCTTGACTACTCACTAGAGGATGCAACAAATCAACTCAATGTGATTGCCTTTACCAAACTCACGAACTGGTGCATGCATTTTTTTGAACAACAAGGACAAGGACATTTCGTCAACATTTCTTCGGTTGCTAGTCGAAGAGGTGGTGGCTATGCTCCAGCCTACAATGCGTCAAAAGCCTATCAGTCAAATTACCTTGAAGGCTTGCGTCAACGTTGTTTTAAACAAAAAATCAATGTAGTCATTACTGATATTCGTCCAGGATTTGTGGATACAGCAATGGCACAAGGGGATGGGCTTTTTTGGGTAGCAACAAAAGAAAAAGCAGCCAATCAAATTTATTCGGCTATTCGCAAGAAAAAAGCCGTCGCCTATATTACCAAACGATGGGCATTGATTGCATTCTTGTTTTCTCACCTCCCCATAGGGTTACACAAAAGAATCTAAAGCTGTATCTTTAACAAAAAACGTTCGACTGTGTTACACCTTGAAAATATCGCCAAAAGCTATTCTGAAATTACTGCACTCAAAGGGGTTTCCTTTCAGCTTAAAGCTGGAGAAGTAGTCGGTCTTTTAGGACCCAATGGCGCTGGGAAATCCACCCTAATGAAAATCATTACAGGCTATTTAACGGATTGGGAAGGCAGCATACACTATGGTGAAAAAAACGTGCGAACCGACTTAAAAAGCATCCAGCAGGTCACGGGTTATTTACCCGAAAATAACCCGCTCTACCCCGATCTTTATGTACTGGAATACTTGAAATTTATCGCGGGTTTATACCGCATTAAAAATGCACCTTTTGAAACAGTCATTGAAAAAGTGGGGTTGAGTGAAGTACGCAACAGGAAGATCAACACCTTGTCAAAAGGCTATCAACAACGGATGGGGCTAGCCGCAGCTCTACTGCACGATCCTGAAATAGTGATTTTAGACGAACCTACTACTGGGCTGGACCCTAATCAATTGATTGAAATACGTAAGCTAATTCGGCAATTAGGAGAAACAAAAATTGTTTTACTCTCTACCCATATATTATCAGAAGTAGAAAGTGTGTGTGATCGCGTCATCATCATTCGAAAGGGGGAAGTTGTTGCCGACGAAGACCTGCAAACCCTGAGAAAAGGACAACAACAAATCATACAAGTTGAATTTGATTTTAGGGTTGAAACAGAAGCTTTAAATAGGATTGAAGGTGTTACCAAAGTGGTCAACACTTTTGACTTTAGCTATGAATTATATTGTAACAATAAGGAAGACCTGCGGCCTAAGGTCTTTGACTTTGCCCACGACAATCAATTAAAAATTCTTTCCCTAAATCAAAAGAATGAAAATTTAGCCGAGTTGTTCAATACCTTAACAGCTTAAAACACCGCTTCTGCAATCGCTTTAATGTTGTCGGATTTCCCCATAGAATAATAATGTAAAAAGGGAACCCCAGCAGCTTTTAATTCTTGACTTTGTTGGATACACCATTCTATCCCTACTTGACGAACGGCTTTATTATCCTTACAATCAATGACTGCACGAATCAAATCGTCTGGGAGATCAACGTGAAAACGGTGAGGTAAAGCATTCAATTGTTTTTTTGTTGCCAAGGGTTTTAAACCTGGAATGATGGGTACATCAATGCCTGCCTCTTTGCATTTGTCTGAAAATTCAAAGAACTTTTGATTGTCAAAAAACATTTGAGTCACAATATAATCGGCTCCTGCGGCAATTTTCTTTTTTAAGAAATGAAGGTCACTTTCTAAACTGGGTGCCTCCATATGCTTTTCGGGATAACCCGAGACGCCGATACAAAAATCGGTCTTAGAGGTGTTTTGAATTTCTTCGTCAAGGTATTTCCCGTTATTCAAATCGGTGATTTGCCCTACAAGTTCGTTTGCATAGGAATGCCCGTCTTTATTGGGTTTAAAATACACCTCACTTTTAACAGCGTCCCCACGTAGCGCCACTACATTGTCAATCCCTAAAAAGTCAAGGTCAATCAAAAAGTTTTCGGTATCCTCTTTGGTGAAACCTCCACACAAAATATGAGGAATGGCATCCACATTGTATTTGTGTTGAATGGCGGCACAAATCCCTACCGTTCCTGGTCGCTTGCGAATAATGTGCTTCTCTAAAAGACCGTTCTCTTGCTCTTTGTAAACATATTCCTCACGATGATAGGTCACATCGATAAAGGGCGGGTTAAATTCCATTAAAGGATCGATCGAATCATAAATTGATTGGATGTTCTGTCCTTTTAGTGGAGGAAGAATTTCAAAGGTAAATTGTGTCGCGTTATTCGCTTTCTTAATGTGGTCAATTACTTTCACCTAGTCGTTATTTTAAATTGGGTCGAAGCCATTTCTCGGCTTCTTCTATGGATATATTTTTTCGTTGAGCATAGCTCGCTAATTGGTCTTGGGTAATTTTCCCTACGCCAAAATACTGGGCCTCGGGATGCGCAAAATAGTAGCCAGAGACCGATGCGGCCGGCCACATGGCTAGACTTTCGGTTAAACAAACACCGATGTTTTCTTCTACCTGAAGTAGGTCCCAAAGGGTGTTTTTCTCTAAATGATCTGGACAGGCAGGATATCCTGGCGCTGGACGAATACCTTTGTATTGCTCTTTGATAAGCGCTTCATTGTCTAAACTTTCTTCAGCAGCATACCCCCAATGTTTGATGCGAACCTCACGATGTAAATATTCGGCAAAGGCTTCGGCAAAACGATCGGCAAGTGCTTTAACCATGATGGCGTTGTAGTCGTCATTTTCATCTTCGTATTTTTTTGCTATTTCTGCTGTCCCAAAACCAGCTGTAACACAAAATCCTCCAATGTAATCCGAAAGCCCTGTTTCTTTGGGTGCAATAAAATCAGCAAGTGCAATATTGGGTTTCCCAGGTCGCTTTTTTAATTGCTGACGTAAACTTAAAAACGTTCCTTGAACCGTAGAACGGGTCTCATCCTTATAAACTTCGATATCATCGTGATCTAGTGTATTGGCTGGAAAAAGACCAAAAACAGCTTTTGCTGTTAGTAATTTCTTGTCTAAAATTTCAGTCAACATTACTTGTGCATCGGCAAAAAGATCAGTGGCTTGTTCGCCCACAACTGCATCGTTCAAAATAGCGGGGTAGTGACCATGTAAATCCCAAGAACGAAAAAACGGACTCCAGTCAATATAGGGTACCAAGGCATCAAGGTCTTGATTTTCGATTACTTGAACCCCTAATTGTTTTGGGACAACAGGGTGGTAGTTAACCCAATCCAATTGGAGCTTTCGATCACGAGCAAGTTCTAGTGAGATATGTTCTTTCGTCTCTTGACGATCTAAAAACTTTGCTCTAAATTTTTCGTATTCCTGGCGAATTTGAGCTTTATAATCAGTGTTATTTTCTTTGTTCAACAAACTTCCTGCTACTGTTACTGCCCTAGAAGCATCGTTTACGTGAACTACAGTGGTGTCTAATTCTGGAGCAATTTTTACCGCCGTGTGCGCCTTTGAAGTTGTCGCTCCACCGATCAATAATGGGATGTCTAATTCTTGACGTTTTAACTCTTGTGCGATATAAATCATCTCATCTAAAGAGGGCGTAATTAAACCTGATAAACCAATGATATCCACTTGCTCTCGCTTTGCAGTTTCAATGATTTTTTCTGGGGGAACCATTACCCCTAAATCTACAATCTCATAATTGTTACAGGCTAAAACAACCCCCACAATGTTTTTCCCAATGTCATGGACATCTCCTTTTACGGTTGCCATCAAGATTTTCCCTGCAGCTTGTTGCTTTCCGTCTTTCTCTGCTTCAATATAAGGCAGTAAATAAGCGACTGCTTTCTTCATTACGCGCGCAGATTTGACCACCTGAGGTAAGAACATTTTTCCCGACCCAAAGAGATCACCCACCACATTCATTCCTGTCATTAGGTGCCCTTCAATTACTTCGATGGGCTTATTGACTGCTAAACGTGCTTCTTCTACGTCTTCTTCAATAAATTCATCAATCCCTTTGACCAAAGAGTGAGTAATGCGTTGCTGCAAGGCATCACTTCGCCAAGCTTTTACCGCAACTTTTTTGTCTTTTTGATCGTTAATTAAGGTTTCGGCAAATTCGAGTAAACGCTCTGTTGCGTCATCCCTTCGATTGAGCAAAACATCTTCTACATGTTCCAAAAGGTCTTTGGGAATTTCATCATAAATTTCTAACATGGTAGGATTGACAATTCCCATATTCATCCCATGTTGAATGCCATGATATAAAAAGGCAGAGTGCATGGCCTCACGCACCCGATTATTCCCTCTAAAAGAAAAAGACACATTGCTTACTCCACCACTCACATGGGCGTGGGGTAAATTCTTGCGAATCCATTCTGCAGATTTAAAAAAGTCAAGGGCATTTAACTTATGTTCTTCCATGCCTGTAGCAACGGGAAAAACATTGGGGTCAAAGATGATATCCTCTGGAGGAAAATTAACTTTTTCAACAAGGACTTTATAGGACCGCTCACAAATCTCAATACGACGGGCTAACGTATCGGCTTGTCCTTCTTCATCAAAGGCCATTACAATTACCGCTGCACCATATCGTCGAATGGTTTTTGCCTGTCGAATAAAGTTGTCTTCTCCCTCTTTTAAACTAATGGAGTTGACCACACATTTTCCTTGTACCACCTTTAATCCTGCTTCAATAATCTCCCATTTAGAGGAGTCGATCATAATGGGTATTCTAGAAATGTCGGGCTCTGCGGCTAAGAGGTTAAGGAAGGTGGTCATGGCTTTGACTCCATCAATCATTCCCTCGTCCATATTGACGTCCAGAATTTGGGCTCCGCCATCCACTTGATCACGTGCAATTTCTATTGCCGTGGTATAATCTCCTTGCTCTATAAGACGTAAAAAACGACGAGATCCTGTGACATTAGTACGTTCTCCCACGTTGACAAAGTTAGACTCGGGGGTAACCACTAAGGGTTCTAATCCAGAAAGTTTTAAATAACGTGCTTCCATTAAACCGATGTTACTGCTTTACGTGGGGAATATTTTTGGGCTACTTCGGCAATGAGCTGGATGTGTTCTGGCGTTGAACCACAACAGCCGCCAATAATATTGACCAAATTTTCATCTAAATATTTTTGGATAAGGTCACGCATCTCCTCAGGGGTTTGATCATAAGCGCCAAAGGCATTAGGCAATCCTGCATTAGGATGAGCAGAAACCAAGGTGTTAGTTGAATTCGACAAACGACGCAAGTAGGGTAATAATTGATCGGCACCTAGGGCGCAGTTAAACCCAATGCTTAAAAGAGGTATATGTGAAACCGAAACGGCAAAGGCCTCTACAGTTTGTCCTGAGAGGGTTCTACCGCTTGCATCGGTTATCGTACCGCTAATCATCACAGGAATGTCCCACTGGTTCTCTTCTTTTAAAACATCAATCGCAAAAAGAGCTGCCTTAGCATTTAAGGTATCAAAGACCGTTTCAACCAAAAGCACATCTGCACCACCATCCACTAAGCCCTTGACTTGTTCGCTATAAGCCTCGACTAAATCGTCAAAGGTTACCGCACGAAAACCAGGGTCATTTACATCAGGGGACATACTCGCTGTTCGGTTTGTTGGACCGATGGATCCCGCAACAAAACGAGGTTTTTTAGGATTGGACTTAGTGAACTCATCGGCGACCTCACGTGCCAATTGTGCCGATTTAAAATTAAGCTCATAGACGAATTCTTCCATGGCATAATCTGCCATCCCGATAGAAGTCGAAGAAAACGTATTGGTCTCTACAATATCTGCCCCTACTTCAAAATACTTGCGGTGAACCGCTTTAATCGCGTCGGGTTGAGTTATGGACAATAGGTCATTATTCCCTTTTAAAGGGGAGGGATGTTCTGTAAAACGTTGCCCACGAAAATCGGCTTCCTCAAATTTATAGGCCTGCAACATGGTTCCCATGGCCCCATCAAGGACTAAGATTCTTTCCGCTAAGGCTTTTTCAATCGCTGTCATTTATATTTTTTCTAAGGCTTGTGCCAAATCATTTTGAATATCTTCTGGATGTTCTAGACCAATGGATAGACGCACCATGCCATCGGTTATCCCTACTTGTTGACGGTCTTCAACCGAAAGTTTACTGTGCGTGGTTGAGGCTGGATGTGTCACAATGGTTCTTGAATCCCCCAAGTTAGATGAAAGAGACAATAGTTTGATGTTATCAAAAAATGTTCTTCCAGCGGTTAATCCCCCTTTTACTTCAAATGCTATGATGCTACCCCCTTGACTCATTTGTTTTTTAGCTAATTCATATTGTGGGTGAGATTTTAGAAAAGGGTATTTGACCCAGTTGACCTTTGGGTGACCTTCTAAAAATGTTGCTATAGCCATAGCAGATTGGCAATGACGATCCACACGAACTGGAAGGGTTTCCATACTTTTTGAAAGCACCCATGCATTAAAAGGTGACAATGCCGAGCCTGTATTACGAGCAAACAAATAAATCTCTCGAATCAAGTCTTTTCGTCCCACAGTAACTCCCCCTAAAACACGACCTTGACCATCAATGAGTTTTGTGGCAGAATGGATGACTAAATCTGCCCCAAATTGTATGGGCTGCTGTAAATAAGGTGTAGCAAAACAATTGTCAATCACCAATAATAATCCGTGCTTTTTTGCCAATTCCCCTAGATAAGCAAGATCCAGCACATCCACACCAGGATTTGTGGGGGTCTCTGCATAAAGGATCTTCGTATTGGGTTGAATTAAATCTTCAATCTGCTCTGGTGTAGCGACATCAAAATAAGTAGTTTCAATGTTCCATTTCGGTAGAAATTTTGTGAACATACTATGGGTGGACCCAAAAACTGAACGGGCAGAAACGATATGATCACCACTGTTGAGTAAGGCAGCAAAGGTGCCAAAAACGGCACCCATCCCTGTAGCAAATGAGACGCCATCTTCGGCGCCTTCCATATCCGCAACTTTTGCGACTAATTCTGAAGTATTCGGATTAGTAAAACGGCTATAAATGTTACGTTGTTTTTCTTCGGCAAAAGCGGCACGCATTTCTTCGGCATCCTCAAAGACAAAACTTGAGGTTAAATGCAAAGGGGTAGAATGCTCTGAGAATTGAGAGCGCTCCATTTGTGTACGAATGGCTTTTGTTTCTAGTTTATGGCTCATACGGCTTTACCATTGAGGATAATTGAAAATTTAATATCGGCTACAGTATCGATCATTTTTGAAACAGAACAATACTTCTCATACGACAGTTTTGCTGCACGTGTCGCTTTTTCTGGGGTGATGTCTTCTCCTTCTAGGTGGATGGTAATTTCAATGGTGTGAAATAAGGCAGGAACTGCCCCCTCCTCGCGAAATCCATGCACTTCCATTCGCAAACTATCGGGATTGATTTTTTGTTTTCCTAAAATTGCTACAATATCAATACTACTGCAGCCTGCAACGCCCATAAGGACTAATTCCATGGGACTAATCCCTGCCACAACACCTTCACTTTTGGATTTATTATCTAAAATGACTGAACGTCCTGCTTCATTGCGAACTTCAAATAAATAATCTTTGTTGATACGTTCTAACTGTACTTTCATAGGATGATTTTTTAGTTAATTATTTTTTCTAAAATGGCCCGTACTTTTTTGGGCTCCATCAAAAAGGCATCGTGCCCATAGGGAGATTCAATGATGTGGTGATCGATGTTTACGCCCACCTTTTTTGCCATCCTAACCGTTTCTATGTCTTCACTCATAGGAAAAAACAGATCACTGTCTATTGATACCACATGAATTTGAGTAGAAATATTTTGAATGTTTTCTTCAAAAGATTTGCCATTACGGGTGATGTTTATACTCCCTAATAGGTGGTTCATGGTCTTATAGGCCTGAAGCGAAAAGCGCTCTTTGAGCTTGTTGCCGTGATACATTAACCAGGAGGAAACATTGTATATGCCTAATTCTTTATTTATTGTGCGATTAAACCTCAATTTGAACGATTCTGGGGTGCGATAACACATCATGGCGTGCATACGAGCAATTTCAATTGGTTGAGGGCTACTCTCCAGGATTTGTTTCTGGATAAAAGTGTTTGCAATCATCCAGTCTGAGGCTTTCCAGTCTCCTCCTATAGAAACCATTTGCTGAATAAAATTAGGACTAAGCACGGTCATCTCCCATGCAATACCTGCGCCTAAAGAACCTCCGATTAAGCTGTGAATTCGCTTGATGCCCATTTGGCGTAAGCCTGAAATAAAATAACCTGCAACCGTTCCTGTGTGCCAATGTTTATACTCCTCAATAAAGTTCCCCTTGCATCCATTTCCAGGGATGTTGAAACAAATTACAGCATAAATCGAAGTATCGATACACTTGTGGTCTCCCACTAAATCGTTCCACCACCCCCCTTGCCCAGCAACTTCAGAATTTGCGGTTAAAGGATGATTGATAACAATGACGGGTGCGGTTAAATAATCCTGCCCAAAATGCTGGTAACTCAACACCTGACCATTCGTCAAATGGAGTTGTTTTATTTCATTATGGACAAGGGTAACACGCATGTTTATAGGTCAAAAAGTGTTTTTATTTCTTCGAGATGATCTAATTTCTCCCAGGTGAAAAGTTCAACTTCCAATTCTTTTGTTCCACTGTAGGGGGAAGAAAAGGTTTTTGTAACAACTTGAGGCGTTCTTCCCATGTGACCATAAGCTGCTGTTTCACTGTAAATCGGAGTACGTAATTTTAAACGTTGTTCAATTCCATAAGGAGTGAGGTCAAAAATGGTTTTAATTTTTTCGGCTATTTCACCATCGGTCAAAGCGAGCTTTGATTTCCCATAGGTATTTATAGCAATAGAAGTAGGCTCTGCCACTCCAATGGCATAACTCAATTGAACCAAAATTTCATCAGAAACCCCAGCAGCAACTAAGTTTTTTGCGATGTGACGTGCAGCATAAGCCGCACTGCGATCTACTTTAGAAGGATCTTTTCCACTAAAGGCGCCCCCACCGTGGCCTCCTTTACCTCCGTAGGTATCAACGATGATTTTACGACCGGTTAATCCTGTATCCCCATGAGGCCCACCGATAACAAACTTCCCTGTAGGATTAATATGGTAGGTAATATTATCATCAAAAAGCGCTTGAATACGCTCTGGCAATAGTGCTTTTACACGCGGAATTAAAAGGGTGATAATATCCTGTTTGATTTTTGCAAGCATGCGCTCATCATCCTGATCAAAAGAATCGTGCTGAGTTGAAATAACTATGGTATCAATACGAACAGGGACATCATTATCGTCGTATTCAAGGGTGACTTGTGATTTTGCATCGGGACGTAAATAGGTGATCTCCTTATTTTCTCTTCTCAAGGCAGCGAGCTCAATAAGTAATTTATGGGAGAGGTCTAAGGCTAGTGGCATGTAGTTATCGGTTTCATTTGAGGCATAGCCAAACATGATTCCTTGATCTCCCGCACCTTGTGCTTTTTTATCGGCTTTATCCACTCCTTGATTGATGTCCTGCGACTGCTCGTGAATCAAAGAAATCACGCCGCAAGAATCACCAGAAAATTGATACTCACCTTTTGTGTAACCAATTTTATTGATCGTATCTCGTGCAATTTTTTGCACGTCTAAATAGGTTGTACTCTTAACTTCTCCTGCCAAAACAGTTTGTCCAGTGGTGACTAAAGTCTCACATGCGACTTTACTCTCTGGATCAAAAGCTAAAAAATGATCGATTAAAGCATCACTAATTTGATCGGATACTTTGTCTGGGTGTCCTTCACTTACAGATTCTGAGGTAAAAAAATAGGCCATTTAAATTTGCTTTCTGGAAGGATTTGAAGATTACTTCTTGAGCGAAAGCAATACTGTTTTAGCATTTTTTTATCGAGGTGTGCAATCAGTCAAATCCTTCCTCGTTATTTATGGGACAAATATATTGCTTTTTTATCAAATCAAAAAAACATTCTTTCTCCTAGATAAATTAATCAAAAGCTCAAGTCAAAAATCTTTTTATGTTCCAAAAAAAGAGGTTAATTTTAATCGCTTTTAAGCAGTAACCATAATCATAAAAATCAAAAAAAATGCACATTGCCATAGCCGGTAACATTGGGGCCGGAAAAACCACCCTAACGAAACTTCTTTCAAAGCATTACCGCTGGCAAGCGCATTATGAAGAAGTACTTGAAAATCCTTATCTCGATGACTTTTATCACGAGATGGAACGCTGGTCGTTTAATTTGCAAATCTATTTCCTCAACAGCCGTTTTGGACAACTACTCGATATCAAGAAAAGTGGTAAAAAAGTAATTCAAGACCGATCCATCTATGAAGACGCGCATATCTTTGCGCCCAATCTTCACGCCATGGGACTATTGACCAAACGCGATTTTGAAAACTATCAAACCCTTTTTAATTTAATGGAGGCACTGGTTACTGGACCAGATTTGATGATTTATTTGCGCAGTAGCATTCCTAATTTAGTGGATAACATCCATCGCCGTGGAAGAGAATTTGAAAACTCGATAAGCATCGACTACTTGAGTCGATTAAATGAACGCTATGAAGCATGGGTGCACAACTATGATAAAGGAAAACTCCTCATCATTGATGTTGATGACCTCAACTTTGTCGATCAACCCGAAGACTTAGGGAAAATAATTGAAATGATTGATGCCGAAATTAACGGCCTATTTTAAAACAAAAAAGCGGATCAAATGATCCGCTTTTTTTATTTGTTAAGAGAACTTGTTTATTCCTCCTCTTTTTTGATGGTAATGTCAACATCTTTCATTGCTTCAACAGCGGCTTTTACCTCTTCTTCTGTCCCAGAAACAACTTTTTCCTCAACCACTGTCTCACCATTTTCGGTGGTGGTGGTTTTAATCACGGCCTCCATTTGACCTTGATCGTCAGCATTGACTTCAACACGAATCTCTTTGCGAACTTCTTCTCTTATCTCTTCCTTTTGGGGAGCAGCATGCGACCCTAATAAAGGAGCAATTACTAAACCAACTAAACAGGTTAATTTAATCAAGATGTTCATTGAAGGTCCAGAAGTATCTTTAAATGGATCCCCCACTGTGTCTCCAGTTACTGCTGCCTTGTGCGCATCAGAACCTTTAAAAGTCATTTCACCGTTGATTTCTACTCCAGCTTCAAATGATTTTTTTGCGTTATCCCATGCACCTCCAGCATTGTTCTGGAAAATGGCCCACATTACACCACTCACACAAACTCCTGCCATGTAGCCCCCTAGAGGTTCAGCTCCAAAAACAAGGCCTACAAAAATAGGTGTAATGATGGTGATGAGTCCTGGTAATAACATTTCTTTCAAGGCTGCTTTTGTGGAAATATCAACACATTTAGCGTATTCTGGTGTACCTTTTCCTTCCATTATCCCAGGAATTTCTCTAAACTGGCGACGCACTTCTTCAACCATTTCCATGGCAGCTTTTCCTACAGATTCCATCGCCAAGGCAGAAAAGACTACTGGAATCATTCCTCCCACAAAAAGCATGGCTAATACATCGGCTTTAAAGATGTTGATCCCATCAATACCTGTAAAAGTAACATAGGCAGCAAAAAGTGCTAATGCAGTCAATGCTGCAGAAGCAATGGCAAATCCTTTTCCTACTGCTGCAGTGGTATTCCCTACAGAATCTAAAATATCTGTTCTTTCACGAACTTCAGGATCGAGTTCACTCATTTCTGCTACTCCACCAGCGTTATCGGCAATTGGCCCAAAGGCATCTATCGCTAATTGCATAGCGGTAGTCGCCATCATGGCAGAGGCTGCAAGAGCAACTCCATAAAATCCTGCTAAAGCATAGGAACCGTAAATGGCTGCTGCAAAAAGAATGACAGACATTAACGTTGATTTCATCCCTACAGCTAATCCAGCAATGATATTTGTCGCAGCTCCGGTAGAACTATTCTGTACAATATCTAAGACAGGCTTTTTCCCTAGACTGGTATAATAGGAGGTCACCATTGAAATTAACGCTCCCACAGCAAGACCTATACAGGCTGATGCAAAAACATTAATGGAGGCTACGGCTTTATTGCCTTCGCCAAAGAAATTCATGGTGAGGGTTTCTGGTAACATCCAGTCGATTAAGAAATAACTTGCTATTAATGTAATGATAATCGATGCCCAGTTCCCTAAATCAAGGGCTGCTTGCACCTTAGCTTCTTTAGCAGTATTATCTGCAATCTTAACAAATAAAGTTCCAATGATGGAAGCTAAAATCCCTACTCCAGCAATTACTACAGGAAGTAAGATAGGCCCCATATTATTAAATGCATCGGTATATTGCCCATTAGCAGACATATCACGAATAACATAATTCCCTAAAACCATAGCAGCGAGTACAGTGGCAACATAAGAACCAAATAAATCTGCTCCCATACCAGCGACATCTCCTACATTATCTCCTACATTATCAGCGATTGTAGCAGGGTTTCTAGGGTCGTCTTCTGGAATTCCAGCCTCAACCTTTCCTACTAAATCTGCACCTACATCGGCAGCTTTGGTATAAATACCTCCACCCACACGAGCAAAAAGAGCAATGGATTCTGCCCCTAAAGAGAACCCAGCTAGGGTCTCCAGGACAATGGTCATATTATCGTAAAAGGAACCCTCTTGTCCCATAAATTGTCCTAGGAAAAACATGAACAACAAGGTTAACCCTAAAACAGCTAATCCTGCTACTCCCAGTCCCATAACAGTTCCTCCACCAAAGGAGACCTGCAGTGCTTTTGGTAAACTTGTTTTTGCCGCTTCTGCGGTTCTAGCATTCGCTTCGGTAGCGATTCGCATTCCTATGTTTCCAGCAAAAGCAGAAAAAGCTGCTCCTAAAACAAACGCAGGAACAATCATCCAACTAGTAGTATCTACTACCATTGAGATACCGTATAAAGCAATTGAAGCTATCACCACAAAAATAAAGAGTAATCGATACTCTGCATTTAAAAAGGCTAATGCCCCTTCTTTAATTGCGGTTGAAATCTCTACCATACGCTCGTTTCCTGCATCTTGTTTCTTTACCCAGCTCGCGCGCAAAAGCATGTAAGCAAGACCTACTACTGATAACAATAAAGGGAGATAAATAATATTGGCTTCCATAAATAAATATTGATTTTTTAAAAAACTACGCGAAACTAACGAAAAAGTTTCGAAAAGTTATTTTTTTCTTAATTTCTTATCGATACATTACTTTTTTTACAGCATTTACCACATCACCACTATTAGGCAACCATTCCTCTAAAAGGACGGGAGAGAAAGGTGCAGGGGTATCTGCTGTATTAATTTTTTCAATGGGTGCATCCAGGTAATCAAAAAGCTGACTTTGTACTTGATAAGTAATTTCTGTCGCTACATTCCCAAACGGCCATGCCTCTTCTAAGATGACTAAGCGATTTGTTTTCTTGACTGATTCCATGATTGTATCGTGATCCATGGGACGAACAGTACGCAAATCGATAATTTCACAGGAGATTCCTTCCTCGGCTAATTGATCGGCTGCTTTATACGCTTCTTTGATGATTTTCCCGAAGGAAACGATGGTAACATCTGTTCCTTTTCGCTTGATATCTGCTACACCAATCGGGAGGATATATTCCTCTTCTGGCACTTCTCCTTTGTCACCATACATTTGCTCGGATTCCATAAAGATGACGGGATCCTCATCTCTAATGGCGGCTTTTAACAAACCTTTGGCATCATATGGATTTGAAGGAACAATGACTTTTAAGCCTGGACAATTTGCATACCAGCTTTCAAAAGCTTGTGAGTGGGTTGCCGCAAGTTGACCAGCAGAAGCAGTGGGACCTCTAAAAACAATAGGACAAGGAAATTGCCCTCCAGACATTTGTCGGATTTTTGCCGCGTTATTGATGATTTGATCAATCCCGACTAAGGCAAAGTTAAAGGTCATGAATTCGATAATAGGTCGATTGCCCGTCATGGTAGATCCAACCCCGATCCCAGCAAAACCTAACTCTGAAATAGGAGTATCGATGACACGCTTTTCGCCAAATTCATCTAGCATTCCCTTTGACGCCTTGTAAGCGCCATTGTATTCGGCAACTTCTTCTCCCATGAGGTAGATGCTTTCATCTCTTCTCATTTCTTCTGACATTGCTTGCGCAATTGCTTCTCTAAACTGTATTGTTTTCATGCAAATTCTAATAACTGCGCAAATTTAAGCTATTCATTGCATATGTGATGGATTTCACCCACATAATTCATTGGTTTTTTGAAGTTAAAAGAGAAACCTTTAAGCGAAATTCATTTTCTTTGCAGTAAGAATTTCAATCAATCTATGGTTCTCGTCGAATTAGCCATTAAAGGCATCTCTTATAGTCAAGCTCAAAGTGGAGCATACGCACTCATATTAAGCGAAGTTGAAGGCGAGCGAAACCTTCCTGTGATCATAGGAGCTTTTGAGGCGCAATCCATCGCTATAGGGCTGGAAAAAGAAATTAATCCACCGCGCCCCATCACCCACGATTTGATGGCGCAATGCTTTGAACGATTTAAAATTGTGGTAAAGCAAATCATCATCCATAAATTAGTCGACGGTGTTTTTTACTCAAGTCTTATTTGCGAACGTGATGAAATTGAAGAAATTATTGATGCTAGAACATCCGATGCTGTAGCGCTTTCCATACGTTTTCACGCTCCTATTTTTACCTATGAAAACATTTTAGCAAAAGCAGGTTATACCGAAGGAAAGGGGCAAAACCAAGGAACAGGAAAAAAAGACGAAGACTGGATCAAAAACTTCATCCAAGAACAAAACCCTCAAAAAAGCAGTTTAAATGACTTACCTAAAGTCGCGACCAAAGAACTTAAAAAGTTACTCGCAACCTTAGTTAAAAAAGAGGATTATGAAGCTGCCGCTAAAGTAAGGGATGAATTGAGTAAAAGAGGAGAGTTAGACGAGTAACACGACTTTATTAACCACGATATTGAATAACTATTTTAGGTTGTTTTTCTTTTCCACAACCTAAGTACATATTTTTGATTTAAAGTAAAGAGCATGCAACAATACCTCGACCTTATTCGGCACATTCAAAAAAATGGAGTTCAAAAAACTGATCGAACTGGAACAGGAACCCAAAGTATTTTTGGCCATCAAATGCGTTTTGATTTATCAAAAGGTTTCCCCATGGTCACCACAAAAAAACTCCACCTTAAATCCATTATTCACGAATTGTTGTGGTTCTTAAAAGGCGACACTAACATCGCTTATTTACAAGAAAATGGCGTGAGAATTTGGAATGAATGGGCAGACGAAAACGGCGACCTAGGCCCCGTTTATGGACATCAATGGCGTAACTGGAATAGTGAAGGTATTGATCAAATCAAAGAAGTAATCCACACCATAAAAACCAATCCCGACAGTAGAAGAATGCTCGTCTCGGCATGGAACCCCAGCGTACTACCCGACACCAGTGTGAGTTTTGCAGAAAACGTAGCCAACAATAAAGCAGCACTCCCCCCCTGTCATGCCTTTTTTCAATTTTATGTGGCCGATGGTAAACTTTCTTGCCAGCTCTACCAGCGCAGCGCAGATGTGTTTTTAGGCGTTCCGTTCAACATCGCCTCCTATGCCTTACTCACGATGATGATGGCACAGGTTTGTGATTTAGAAGCGGGAGATTTTGTCCATACGTTTGGAGATGCACATATTTATTCTAATCACAAAGAACAAATTGAATTACAATTAAGCAGAACGCCAAAATCGCTTCCTACCATGAAAATGAATCCCGACATTAAGGATTTATTTGCCTTTACCTATGATGATTTTGAATTAATCGACTACAATCCACATCCTCTCATCAAAGGAAGCGTTGCCATTTAAATTACCTCATCCAACAATTGGAGCAACGCATCAATGTCTTGTTGATTGTTATAATGATGCACAGCAATCCTTACTCCTGCGCCTCGTTTGATACAGCGCACATGATGCGACAATAAAAACTGATAGACTTCGTCGTTAATCGAGAGATTATAAATAGAAGAATGTTGCTTCCTTTTAGAAATCATCTCCGAGAGCAGCGCGCGCTTTTTCAACTCCTCAAAAAGAACGCGAGCAATGTTTTGCTTGTGTTCCATTAATTTTGAAAAATTTGCTTTGATGATTTGATTGAGGGAAAAGGTCAAACTCCCCACAGCTTTAACCGAGAGTTGACCACGGTCATAGGTTGCTGCAATCTTGTTTTTACCTACTCCTATTTCCTCCAACAAAGAGGGCTTTAATAACGCATACCCTGTTCCATAGGTCGCCATCAACCATTTATATGTACTGCCAAAGATGGCATCAAACGGACTTTTAGCAAATGAAAAGACCTCTGCCCCTAAGAACTGTGTCCCGTCAATTAAAAGCAACATCTTGGGGAACGCTTTTTTTATTTTTTCAAGCCAAGCTATATCAAAATACAATCCTGAACTATATTGAATCGCACTAAGAGCAAATACTGTATATGAATTCTCTTGTAAATGTGACCAAACGTCTTCTTCGATAGCGGAAGAAAGAGAAAGCACGGTTGATTCAAAACCAAAATCATTGACCATCCCTGTGAGCGATGGATACTCATCTTCTAACAGGAGAAAAGTAGCATCCCTAGGCAAATGCAAAAGAAAATTTTGAAAAGCAGCAGAGAAGTTCGCCGTGATAAACGTCATTTCTTTATCAGCATCGGCAAAATGAGCTAAGGTTGTTTTTGCCTCATCAACATGGCTTTTTTCTGTAATGGTTTTATAGTGATCACCAGCGTCTAAATAAATACCATCCTCCTTTTGCCGCCAATTCGATAAATCTTCAGATAATGGGGCGGTATATGCGGTATTAAAATACAAGCATTTTGATAAAATGGGATAGTGCTGTCGCATGATTTCTTTTGACTAAAAATACAGGTTTTTCTTGAACCATAAGATTTCAATAAAAGTGTTTTTGATCGAATAATATCTCTTATTTTTGCGCTTTAAATACTATATTTTATACCTTGACACAGGAGATTATAAAACAAAAAAACGAAGGGCTTCTTTATGAAAAAGAAGAAGAACACATAAGCACAAAAACACCTATGGCAAGAACTCCAGAACTCACAATGATTGCGGCTGCAGCTGCAAATAATGCCCTAGGAAAAGACAACGATTTAATTTGGCACATCTCAGATGATTTAAAACGGTTTAAACGGCTCACCTCTGGCCACGCCATTATCATGGGAAGAAAAACTTTTGAATCCATGCCTAAGGCACTCCCTAATAGAACCAACATTATTTTAACAACAAAAACAGACTACCAGCCCGAGGGAGCCATCGTAGTTAATAGTGTTGAGGCCGCTTTAGCCTTAGTCAAAAATGATCCACAACCCTTCATCATAGGTGGAGGAGAGATTTATCGTCTTTTTATGTCGTACTGTGACCGCATTGAACTCACGCGAGTGCATCATGATTTTGAAGCAGATGTTTTCTTTCCAGAACTTGATGAAACCATGTGGCGAGAAGTTGCCCGTGAAGACATTGCTGCAACTGCAGAACAACCTTATGATTATTCCTTTATAACCCTTGAAAAAAAGTAAGATGAACGTATATGTATTTCCAGGACAAGGTGCGCAATTCCCAGGGATGGGGAAAGAACTTTATGCTGCATCAGCAGAAGCAAAAAAACGCTTTGCACAAGCCAACGATATTTTGGGCTTTAACATTCAAGAGATCATGTTTGGCGAAGATGCCGAAGCATTAAAACAAACGCAAGTTACCCAACCCGCAATCTTCCTCCACTCAGTCATTTTGAGTGAACTAATGGGAAGCCGCTTTCAACCTAACGCGGTTGCAGGGCATTCGCTGGGAGAGTTCTCGGCTTTAGTAGCAGCAAAAGCCCTCTCTTTTGAGGATGGATTAAGTCTTGTACACCAGCGAGCACTCGCCATGCAAGTTGCCTGTGATGAAGTTCCAGGAACCATGGCAGCTGTACTAGGTCTTGAAGATAATATCATTGAAGACATTTGCGCTAAAACAGAAGGCATTGTCGTTGCGGCCAATTACAATTGCCCTGGTCAACTTGTTATCTCTGGTGAACAAAAAGCCATTGAATCTGCCTGTGAGGCATTAAAAGAAGCAGGTGCAAGACGTGCTCTTCCACTACCGGTAGGAGGTGCGTTTCACTCCCCTTTAATGGAACCCGCTAAAACAAAATTAGCTGCTGCCATTGAAACAACTACCATCGTTTCTCCTATTTGTCCTGTTTATCAAAATGTCGTCGCCAAAGGGGTTACAGCTGCCGATGAAATCAAAGCAAACCTAATGGCCCAACTCACAGCTCCCGTAAAATGGACACAAAGTATTCAACAACTTTTAGCCGATGGAGCAACACATTTTACTGAAGTAGGCCCTGGAAAAGTCCTACAAGGATTGGTAAAAAAAATCGATCGCTCTGCAGAAACGAGTTCTGGAACGATCGATTAAATTAGTTCAAGTGTTTATTGCTTGTAAATCGTTCCATTTTTCATCACAAAAGTGATGTTTTCTAGAGTAGAGATATCCTCAAGTGCATTTGCATCAGATGCAACAATGTCTGCATGAAAGCCTGCCGCGATTTGCCCCAAACGATCTCCTTCGTCTAAAAGCATCGCATTGACAATCGTTGCAGATTGCAAGGCTTTACTTGCCGGCATTCCCGCTGCTGTCATGAAACCAAATTCTTTGGCGTTATCGCCATGTGGTGACACACCAGAATCTGTCCCAAAAGCGATGGGAACTCCCATTTTGTAAGCATTGGCAAAAGTTTCTTGAATCTGTGCCCCAATCGCAATCGCTTTAGGAACAATAATTGCGGGATAAAATCCTGGAATTTTTGCTTTTTCGGCGACAAATTTTCCAGCACTAATTGTAGGGACTAAATAGGCCTGTTTTTCAATCATCAATTTCATGGTGGGCTCTTTGATAAGCGTACCGTGCTCAATGGTTTTTACGCCATTTTCAACAGCTCTATACATGCCCTCGTCCCCATGTGCATGTGCGGCGACTTTCATGCCGTAATCTTTTGCAGTACTGGTGATTGCAGCGATTTCCTCGGCTGTAAACTGTGGATTTTGCCCACTTTTAGCAACGCTTAACACGCCTCCAGTTGCTGTAATTTTAATCCAATCGGCACCATTTTTATAGCGTTGACGAACCGCCTTTCTAGCATCGGCTGGAGAGTTAACCACCCCTTCTTTAGGCCCTGGATCTCCTTGTAAGCTAGCTCGGTTCCCATTGGTAGGATCCCCGTGCCCCCCAGTGGAGGAAATGGTTTTCCCAGCGGTATACACCCTGGGTCCAGGAACTTTTCCAGCTGCGATGGCGTTACGCAAAGCGATGTTTACCCCAGATCCACCTAAATCCCGTACAGCAGTAAATCCTGCCATTAAAGTACGTTCTGCATATAAGGCAGCGTCAAAAGCCACATCGGCCTCGTTTAAACGATAACGGTCGAGGTATTTTGTCGGACTACTTTCTCCTTCAATATGCACATGCATGTCAATAAAACCAGGATAAACTGTTTTTGAGGTTAAATCAATGACTTGATCGCTAGTTTCTGGAAGAACATAACCCTTTTTAACGGCGATAATTTTATCTCCTTCTACAATAATCGTTTGTTCTTTTTTAATTTTACCCGACTTACTATCAAACACCTTTCCACAGTGTAAATAAGTCTTTTGTGCAAATAATCCCATGGAAAAAATCAGGGACAATAGGACGCTTATTTTTTTCATAATTGTATAAGTTTTACGGGAAGATAGTGTTTTTCTAATGTATTTTTATGCCATCAAATAAAAACTCACTTGAAACAAAAGATCATTTGGCTTCTCGCCCAAATATTTCCAGGTTTTTTTGTCAAAAAAGCCTTTGCTTATTTAACCCATCCCATGCAGTTAAAAATTCGACCGCATGAGAAAATAGTGTTGGATAAAGCGACAAAAAGCCGTTTTACTTATCGTCATTTTGACATTCAACTTTACCAGTGGGGAACTGGAGAAAAACGCATCTTATTGGTTCATGGATGGGAAGGTCATGCCGGAAATTTTGCCGCAATTATCGAACGATTAGTCGAGAATGACTATACGGTAATCAGTTTTGATGGCCCTTCACACGGCCAAAGCAGTAAAGGAAAAACCAGTTCTTTTGAGTTCATTGAATTGATTAGGCTACTTGTTGAGCAATATCAACCCCGTCAATTAATTAGTCACTCTTTTGGCAGTGTGGCTTCCCTGATAGCCTTGGGGTCAAACCCCCACCTTATGATTGAACGTTATGTAGGCATCACAGTTCCTAATAAATTTAGAGAACGCCTGGAGGAAATTGCACAGCACCTTGGCCTCCCTTATAAAGTAGTACGTCGTTTAATCACAAAAATAGAAAGAGAACACCAGGTGAAAGTTGATACAATTAATGTGGAAGATTACGCGCCAAAGGCCACTATCGAAAAAGCCCTCCTTCTTCACGACACAAACGATCGAGTATTACCCGTCGAAAAAAGCAGAGAAGTGGCCAAAAAATGGCCTGCTGCTAGCCTGAAAGAAGTCACAGGGACAGGACATTATAAAATCCTAGGGACAAAAAAAGTGGTGGATGAAATCCTCGACTTCTTGTCACATTAAGCTAGATATGCTAAAACCTTATCGGCAATAAACCCTATTTGCTCCACGCTCAATTCTGAATGCATGGGGAGTGAAATGACTTCTTTTACCAATTGATTTGTGACAGGAAAAAGTGTTTCATCAACATCTTCTTCTTTATAGGCTTTTTGTCGGTGTAATGGAACAGGGTAATACACCCCACACGGAATATCATTTTCATTAAGGTAGCGAACAAGTCCATCGCGGTCATGGTTAATGATACGCAAGGTGTATTGATGGAACACATGAGAGGAACATTCCCCCGCTCGATAAGGCGTGATGATATTGGGATGATCTTTTAACAAGGCAGTATAACGAATTGCAGCTTCTTTTCTCCTTTCGTTATAATAATCAAGGTACTTTAATTTTACATTTAAAACAGCAGCCTGCATTGCATCTAAGCGAGAATTAACTCCTACTACATCATGGTAATAACGCTCATACATCCCGTGATTAACAATACCTCGAATAAAATGAGCGAGCTCATCATCATTTGTGAAAATAGCTCCCCCATCTCCATAGGCACCTAGGTTTTTTGAAGGAAAAAATGAAGTAGCAGCAACATGGCTCAATCCACCCGTTTTGACTTTTCTACCGTCTTGATAACTATAAGTAGCTCCTATTCCTTGAGCGTTATCCTCTATTACAAACAAGTTATGTTTTTCTGCAATGGCATTGATGCGTTCCATATCGGCCGTTTGACCAAAAAGGTGAACAGGAATAATCGCTTTTGTCTTTGGGGTAATGGCCGCTTCTATCGCATTAGGATCAATATTAAAAGTTGCAGGGTCCACATCAACGAGCACAGGTGTTAAACGCAATAATGAAATCACTTCTACTGTAGCAGCAAAAGTAAAATCTGCCGTAATCACTTCATCTCCTGGCTGTAGTTTAAGTCCCATCAAGGCGATTTGAAGTGCATCGGTTCCATTTGCACAAGGAATAACGTGTTTTACTCCAAGATAGCGCTCTAGATTTGCCTGAAATTCTTTTACGGCTGGGCCGTTGATAAAAGCAGTGCTTTCGATTACTTCATCCAGGGCTGATTTTACTTCTCCAGCGATGAAATTATATTGACCTTTTAGGTCAACCATTCGAATGGGTTCCATACATCAATTTTTCACAAAGTTAAAAAAAGGGAATCGCTTTTGAACTAATAAAGGCCGAAGGTTTAATGAGAATTTCATGGCATTATTATTTTCACTCGTTAAAACACCTTAAAAGAAAGAAATCACATCCCGTAAGCTTGGTTTAAGTGGTTTCCTGCACTTTAAATCAAACGAGTTCTAAGAAATAAACTGAATTTTAAAAACCCTTGAAACCAATTTTATAAATTTGTTGACCAATTACAGGGAATGTGAAACTGAGTCCCTTTTTATCTCAAGGATAATTAGCGCTTCATTTTGACAAAAGAAACACAAAAATGTTAACGCATGGAAATAGATTTTGTAGTAACATGGGTTGATATGGATGACCCAAAATGGAAAGAAGAATTTTATCGGTATTCCGATAAAATAGACAATTCGGTCAATGAAAAATCCGAGGCGCGATTTCGAGATTACGGTTTTTTAAAGTACTGGTTTCGTGGAATAGACACTTTTGCACCCTGGGTTAGAAAAATTCATTTTGTAACCTCTGGTCAACAACCCGACTGGCTTAATACCGATCATCCAAAACTAAACATGGTGAGCCACAAGGATTATATCCCCGAACAATTCTTGCCTGTATTTAACTCTAACTTAATTGAAATATACCTGCATAAAATCCCTGATTTAGCAGAGCAGTTTGTGTATTTCAATGACGACTTTTACATCACAAATCACCTCAGCCCCAATCGTTTTTTTGAAGATGGACTTCCAAAAGATATCGCTGCTTTTCGGAAAAATACTGGAATTTCTCAGTTCGAAAAAATGCTGAAAAACAACATTAGATTAATCAATCAACACTTTGACAAGAAGGAAGTATTTAAACGAGATGCCTGGAAGTGGTATGACCCTTCTTATGGCAGTAGAGGAAGATTAAATCACTTATTAAAGTTTTACAATAAATTCATCACCCTAAGAACTCCTCACAATGCACAGCCCTTCTTAAAAAGTACTTTTGAGGATGTCTGGAAAAACTGTGAAAAAGAACTCACAGCAATGTCACAGCATCGGTTCCGTAGCAATAACGACTATACACCTGAACTTTTTAGGACGTGGCAAATTTGTAGTTCAAACTTCATTCCTTATAACACCTACAAGGACACAAAAATGTTTCCTTTAATGATCAAATCTAAAAAGGCCATCAAGGCTGTTAGAGAACAAACCTACTCGCTAGTTTGCTTAAATGATAACGTTCACATTAGAAATTACCAGCAAACAATGGAAAAGATAGAGCGTTCTTTTGAAGCAATTCTACCAGAGAAATCTTCTTTTGAAATCTAACCCCAATTTTCTTCCCCTTTTTATTTTTCAAATGAGGATTTATTAGGATACATCTTTTTTAAGAAAGGTTCCACCTGTGCACGGTGCTCATCTGTTGCATGTTCAGAGTCGTTAATGCAAAATAACTGCGGATTGTACTTGTCAATGTATTTTTGATAATTCGTTCGATGAACTCTAATACGACAAGATTCCTTTCGATCGGCATAGGTTAAGATTCCTCTATCATTAGCAAGAGCATAGTAATTGATGAGCATTCTATGGATGTCGGTTTTATCTCTAAAACGGTTTCCTAAAACAGCTGTCAACTCTTCATTAAAAACATCTTCGACAACCGCTTTATAGTCGCTTTTTAAAAATGCGTCAATGTTGTGATGCTGGCTGATGGGATAAAAGATATTAAATCTTTTTTTGAATAATATAAAGGCATTTTCAATGGCAAGACGATAAGTATTAACATTGATCTTCAACGCTTTCTTTAACCTTAACTTATACTTAATCAAAGGATTGTAAAGCATTCTCATGATGGGAAGCCCATCTTTAAAAAAGAAAGAGGGGGTTAAATCATCATTCACAAACATATCGTCGTTTGCAAAGAGGAAATGTTCAGACAAATCTGGAATTTTATAAATAAAGTATTCAATCGAACTAGAGTTGAACAAAGGAAGAATCTCCTTAGGGATGATTTGACTGTGATGAATCACTTCAATTTTTGGGTGGCTAGTATCTAAAAAAGCAGGCGTTTGATCATCTGTCAAAATAAATATTTTCCTGATCCAGGGAAGATGTTTCTCCACCGAACGCAAAGAGTATTTTAGCTCTTGATTATCTTGATAACGCCCCACTGTGTTGATTTCTTTCTCCATAAATCGTTGCTTTTTTTCCAACCATTTAGGATCATTACCATCGACCCACATGTAAACTAAATCGACACTTAACTCCTTTTTACTCATAGATTTTTTTTACAATAAATCAATCGTGATTCATCTAAATTAATACGCTAAACACTATTATTTATCGCACATCATTCTTATCAAAAATGATAGCGAATTTACAAAAATCATTTCTAACCCCTCAATAGAGTAGGACACATAGAACATATCTCAATTTAGCGCCCAAATTGACCAGGAGTTTGATTGTCCTTTGGCCCATTCTAATGACAGCATTGATTCTACAGCAAAAATCAAAAGGAGTGTTAATGTATTCTAAAAAGGAGAATTTCTTCATGCAAACAAATGCTTAGTTAAGCATTATATCGTAATTTTAGACACTAATAATTTTTTATGCGACTTTCCTTATTTTCTATTGTTGTCCTTGGTGGACTTTTTTTTAGCAGCGCACAAGAAAAATCCCCTAATATTATTTTAATGATTGGGGATGGAACTGGACTAGCTCAAATAACAGCAGGAATGTATGCTAATGGCAATACAACACACCTAGAGTCTTTTTCGGTCATAGGATTAGCAAAAACACATTCATCAAATGCACTAGTGACAGATTCTGCTGCAAGTGGAACAGCGATGGCATGTGGAGTAAAAACCATGAACGGAGTGATTGGAATCGGGATGGACAATGCACACAAAGCATCCATTTTAGAGATAAGCAAGAAAAAAGGATATAGCACTGGTTTAATTGCAACTTCGAGTATAGTACACGCCACTCCTGCATCGTTTTATGCTAATGTGGTTTCACGAAAACAGTATGAAGACATTGCATTACAAATGAGTACAAGCGATGTAGATTTCTTTATTGGAGGAGGAAAAAAGCACTTTAATCAACGTAAAGATCGTCGCAACCTTTTAGATGAGATGAAAGACTGGCGATTTACCTCAAGCCTTAAAGCATTTGACGAATCCACTAAACCGCATGTGGGTTATTTCACAAACAACGATGAACCTGTAAGAATAACTGAAGGTAGAAGACCTTCGCTCGATGATGGAATCAATAGTATGTTTAAAAAACTAACGGCAAATAACAGCCCTTTCTTTTTAATGGTAGAAGGTTCCCAAATTGATTGGGGTGGACATGCCAACGACCTGCGCTATATCACCACAGAATTCAAAGATTTTGATGCAGCAATTGGGGAAGCAGTTGCATTTGCCAAAGCAAACCCTAACACCTTATTAATTGTAACCGCAGATCACGAGACTGGAGGTTTAGGGATTTCATCAGGGAGTGTGAAGAACTTTCGACCAAAAGGAGGTTTTGTTACAGGAGGACATACCGCGAGTATGGTTCCCGTCTTTGCCATGGGTCCTGGTGCTGAAAACTTTGCTGGTATATATGAAAACACCGCCATATTTGAAAAAATGCTAGCGGTGCTTTCTAAAGATTAATACAGCTAAAAAAAAACGATTTATTTCGTTCTAGCTGCGCTAATTACGTTTTTCTGGAAGGCCTCATCGTCTTCAATGATTTCAAAAAAACTCTCCACATATCCATAAGCTTCATCAAATTCTCTTTGACTGTCAAAGTCGGCTTCATAGGATTTCATAATGTCATACATCGCTTGCTTTTGCGCAATAAAGACTTCACGAACTTTTTGAAAGTCTTCATCAGCTCTTTTAAATCCTCGGTATTTTCTATCGCGGATACTTTTAATACCTAAGGTTTCATTCACCACTGCATAACTAGGATTAATAAAACCTGACATATCGAAGTCATAGGGAAGTGGAACGATTTTTTTTCCAACATAAAGTAATTTCCCATTGTGCTGATATGCCGTAGAAAAATCTGTATTTCCTATCATATATTGAAAGAGTGCATTGCGAATAGAGGCATCACTATCCATCGCCATAGGGTGTATATAACGCTCAAATACTTTACCTTCGGCACGTTTTGCTACCTTTTTGTCATCCTCAATAAAGAAGCCATTAATGGTTTCAACGGAGGTTTTCTTTTTGTTTTGATCGGTAAATTCAATGGTTAATCGTCTAGTCTTAAAATGATAAGGCGTAACCAATTCAAATAATTTATAGACCATTAACTCTTTTAAAATATTGTCGTTTTTATCACTTTCCTTTTTACAGGGTAAAACTAGCTTCAACTTCTTTTGTCCTTGAAACATTGTTTCTTTCGTCTGTTTTTTCTTCAGGTCAACTTTAACCGGTGGATAATAGCAGGTAGCACGTCTAAAATTCCCACGGGCTCGAATACCAATTTCCATTTCCTTCCATTCTCCATTGGCCTTGTATTGTAACGGAGTGTCAAAGTAAAGGGTGTCGTTGTTGCTTTTACGTAATACTTTAGGAGAAAAAGCAATTTTAGTTTCTAGGGGCTCATTAGAAGAAAAAAGCCCATCATTACTGTCTTGTGCAAACATTATCGTGGCACAAAAGAAAAGGATTATGAATTGTTTCATATATTGCAATATAAATAGTTAATAACTCCATAAAGGTAAACATAATATCTAAAGTGAATCAGTATTTCTCCATTATCAACAAGCGTACGCTATACACTGTCGTCCTGTCTATTTTCATCCCTTATGTGTGTTATACCTATAAGATCACCTATAATATCGACCTAACCTTAATTAGTATTGCCATCATCTTCCCGTTGGTTTTTGCCATTAGAGGTGCGTTTAGACGACGAGAAAAAGCACTCGAACATATGAGTAAAGTAAAAAGTGCGCTCATCGGGATACGTTACTCTTTTTTAGGAAATGCTAAAATGTCTAAAGAAGAAAAAGAAACTGGAATTCGCCTTAGCCAAGCTATTGTCGATCGCCTCATTGATCATCTTGATGGCACAAATAAAGGAAAGGAAGAATTTGACGCTTCATTTGATGATTTAATCAACTTTATGGAAAATCATCCTGAAACAATTTCGAATAGTACAAAAGGAAAAGTATTTGGTTTCCTTCAAAAAGTACAAGAAGGTGCAGCCAATTGCATGGCTATTCATACCCATAGAACTCCTATTAGTCTCAAAGCCTATTGTAAGGTATTCATCTATATGTTTCCTTTAATTTACACCCCAACAATCATTAATAAGATTGGTCTGGGTAATCCAGAGTGGCTCACCTACTTTGTGGTGCTTTTAAGTGAATTCATCTTGATTTCCCTCTACAATATTCAAGACGACATGGAATTTCCTTTTGATCGTCAAGGACTGGACGACATTAAATTGGATGAATTTAGGGCTTAAAACAGCATCTCCCTAAACACAAAAAGAACCAGCAGCAAGGTTCCTACCAAAAAACAAGCACAGCCGGTGAATAAACATCCACCAAAGGCTTCTTTTCCTCGTATCATTTCTTCTCTCATCCTTTATGAATTAAAGATATTGGTATATAGTAGGACTAAAGTTTCCCAAGAGCGAAAAAGCATACCTCCAATGACAATGGTAAGAATAAAAAAGCGAATATAGGTTCGTTTTGTGTTAGCCATACTATCTTATAAAAAAACCTCTATAGCAAAACTATAGAGGTTTTAAGTGCGGGTGAAGGGACTCGAACCCCCACGCCGTGAAGCACTAGATCCTAAATCTAGCGTGTCTACCAATTTCACCACACCCGCATGGTTTAGACGGGCACAAATATAGTTAAGTTTTTATAACTTTTATTTTTTACTTCCATAAAAACGCAAATCTTTGTGAAAATAAAATTTTGTAAAAAAATGGTCAATCTCAGCGCTACTGAAAAAGAAAATTACCTCAATGAATTAATCGAGCTTTTAAAAATTCCTTCCATCAGTGCAGACTCTGCTTTTGCAGAGGATGTTCACAAGGCAGCACAGTGGGTGGCAGATGCGCTTATAAAAGCTGGAGCAGAAAACGTAAAGGTAGTCCCCACAGAGGGCTACCCCATCGTCTATGGCGAAAAAACCATCGATCCATCTCTTCCCACAGTATTGGTTTATGGACACTATGATGTGCAACCACCCGACCCACTCGACCTATGGGATAGCCCGGCATTTGAACCCGTAATCAAAACAACAGAATTACATCCCGATGGTGCCATCTTTGCGCGTGGAGCCTGTGATGACAAGGGGCAAATGTACATGCACATTAAAGCATTTGAATGGATGATGAAAAATGATGCATTGAGTTGTAATGTCAAATTTATGATCGAAGGAGAAGAGGAAGTAGGTAGCGACAATCTCGAGGCCTTTGTAGCAAAGCATAAAAAACAATTAGAGTGTGATGTCATACTTATTTCAGATACTGGAATGATCAGTAACACACAGCCTTCTATTACTACTGGATTAAGAGGCTTGAGTTATATGGAAGTAACGGTAATTGGACCTAACCGTGATTTACACTCTGGACTATATGGAGGTGCAGTGGCAAACCCCATCAACATTCTTGCAAAAATGATTGCTCAATTACAAGACGATCAAAATAAAATCACTGTACCTGGATTTTATGATAAAGTGATCAACGTGAGTGATCAAGAACGTAAAGAAATGGCCAAGGCACCGTTTGATTTAAAAGAATACATCGATTCAATTGATCTAGCCGACATCCATGGTGAAGAAGGCTACTCAACCAGCGAAAGACAATCCATTCGACCCACACTCGATGTTAATGGAATCTGGGGAGGTTATACTGGTGAGGGAGCAAAAACTGTCATCCCTAGCAAGGCCCATGCAAAAATTTCGATGCGTTTAGTCCCTAATCAAGATTGGGAAGAAATAGGAAAACTATTTGAACAACATTTTCGTGCACTTGCCCCAAAGAGTGTTAAAGTTGAAGTGACAACTCATCATGGAGGTGAACCCTATGTTACCCCCATAGACAACATCGGCTATCAAGCTGCACATAAGGCCTATGCAACAACTTTTGGGGTAGAACCTTTTCCACAACGCGGTGGTGGTAGCATCCCAATTGTTCCACTATTCGAAAAACTGTTAGGAGTAAAAAGTGTCTTAATGGGCTTTGGCCTGGATAGCGATGCCATTCATTCTCCCAATGAACATTTTGGTCTTTTCAACTTTTATAAAGGAATAGAAACAATTCCTTTATTCTATCGCCACTATGCGCAGTTATCAAAGTAAACTCATTCTAGATTCAACAAGAATAGGTCTGAAGCGATTCCATCAACAAGAAACTTAGCCTGCTGGGTTACCCTTACGGTATCACCATCCCAGAACAGGTGCTGTGGGATTAAATGTTTCTCAACTTGTGTTTCAAATAAGGCAGCAAATTTTTGCCCAAATCGTGATTTAATCACGTGAAGAGAAGCACCTTTATCTGTGCGCAAGGCAGTCATAACGTATTCATTGTATTGATCGATCAACGTCAATTGTTCTCGTTCGATCAACGGCACTCCGGTTTGAATCCCTTGGATGTATTTTTTATTGTGCGCAATATTCCAACTGCGTTGATTGCGATAATAACTGTGTGAAGAAGGCCCAATACCCAAATAAGGTTTTCCTTCCCAATAAGCAGAATTATTGACCGAATGATGGCCCGGTAGGCCAAAATTTGACAATTCATAATGCTCAAATCCTTTCTCAATCAAATGACGACTCAAATAATCAAATTGCTGGGCTACCTTTTCTTCGTCTAGTAAGGTTATTTGCTTATTTTTCACTTGATAGTCCAAGGCAGTTTTTTCTTCTACCGTTAAAGCATAACTAGAAATATGAGGAGGTGAAAAAGACAATGCTATCGCTACATTTTCTTGCCAATCGGAAAGTGTACTAGACGGCATTCCATAAATCAAATCAAGAGAAAAGTTAGCAAAATGTTTTTTGGCCTGATGAAGGACTTCATAGGCCTCTTGCGCATTATGAGCACGATTCATTACAATTAAATCACGATCAAAAAACGACTGCACCCCGATACTTAAACGGTTGATTCCTATCGCTTTGATCGCTTCAAAATACCCTGGAACATAATCATCTGGATTCATCTCAAGGGTGATTTCAATTCCAGGCGAGATCGCGAAATTATTTTGGGCAGCTTGAAGTAAAAGCAAAATTTCGTTTGGTTGTAATAAGGAGGGAGTTCCCCCTCCAAAATAAATACTATGCAAAGGCTCGTCAGGCAACTCATCTTTACGTAAATCAATTTCTGCTATCATGGCGGCGATCATTTGCTCGCGATAATTTAACGAAGTAGAAAAATGAAAATTACAGTAGTGACAGGCTTGTTTGCAAAAAGGAATATGAAAATAAATTGCCCCCATTTATTTCACCTTACCAGGGTTTTGAGAAACAAAAGCTTTCCATCCTGTGTACTGTTTTTGAGTAACTGTTTTCCCCGAATTAAAAAAATGACATACTGCAGCCGCAAGTCCGTCGGTAGAATCTAAGTTCTTGGGTAAGGATTTAAATCCTAATAAACTTTGAAGCATTTTTGCTACTTGCTCTTTGCTTGCATTTCCATTTCCAGTAATGGCCATTTTTATCTTTTTAGGGGAATACTCTGTGATGGGAATTCCTCTGGAAAGGCCCGCTGCCATGGCTACTCCTTGCGCCCTTCCTAACTTTAACATGGACTGGACATTTTTCCCAAAAAAAGGGGCTTCAATCGCTATTTCATCGGGATGATTTGATTCGATGAGCTCAATGGTTCGTTCAAAAATCAACTTTAACTTGACATAGTGGTCACTGTATTTTGACAGCTGAAGTTCATTGAGCTGTAAAAAATGCATTTGATTTTTTTCTACCTTGATTAAGCCGAAACCCATGATGGTGGTTCCAGGATCAATTCCCAAGATGATTCTTTCGGCCATTTTACTCTTCTGAAGCCGTGACGCGTATCGGTAATTTTAATTGTGCTGTAACCGCAACACCCACATTGGCTTTTTGAGCTGGAATTGCAGCAGGCAAGCTAGCAATGGCCGATTCAAGCACCGAAGACAACGCTGGCAAAGCATCTAATACTGCTCCAGAATTTTCGATTTCAACCAAGGTTATCTCACCTGTTTTGTCAACCTCTAGCACTAGCACAATTTCTTCGTCTAGAATTTGATTAGCCACTAATTGATCAACATATAGCGCATCATATACTGCCGTAGAAATACTGTTTTTAAAACAGTCAAAACGGTCCTCTTCAGCTTGATCTTCACAACTTTCAAAAGCGGGCTGTTGATCTTCTTTAGACCATTGCGAGGCTTGTTTGATTTGTTGTGGAGTATGCGTAGAAGTGGAAAAATATTCACAGCCTACAAAAAGGCTTGCCACAAGAATTAGTATAGAAGAGGTGAAAAATGATTTCATTAGTGAACGTATTAAATTTTTGGAATGAACAATGCTTAAAACTACGATTTTTTTTACTTTCAGCTTAAATTCGAAAACTTAAAATTACGCGATGGCTTTGTTTTATGAAATCATGGGTTTTCTATTTGTCCTATTGGGGATAATCGGGAGCTTTTTACCTGTTCTACCAGGTCCTTTAACTGGATGGGTGGGACTGTTTTTATTGCACCAAAGCGAGCGTATAGAAACAAACACCACTTTTTTAACCATTACCTTTTGCGTTGCGTTAGGGGTCTTTTTATTGGATTATATCATCCCTGCCCTGGGGACCAAAAAATTTGGCGGAACAAAAAAGGGCGTTATTGGTTCTACCATTGGATTAATCATAGGCTTGCTTTTCTTGGGACCCTTTGGGATCATAATTGGCCCATTTATTGGGGCCTTCTCGGGTGAAATGTTAAATAACAGCTCTAGAAAAGTTGCGTTGAAAGCCGCTTTTGGTTCATTAATTGGTTTTTTAACAGGAGTGTTTTTAAAATTTTCAGTCGCCTTTGTCTTTTGTTTTTACTTCATCAAGATTTACACTGAGGCTGTTTTCTAAAAAAGAAAAGCTTTCTTTTCATCACCTTCAATCAAACCACAACACTATATTTATTTATGAAATCGTAATGGGTTAGGAAAACTATTGCTTATCAACACAATAGCCTTGTTTTTTACATAAAAAGAAAGCCTTCAATTAAATCATATTAAACATTCATTAAGGTGATATCACCGGTTAAACTTATTTTTACTTTTACTGGATTATGCGTAAGCCATCCCGTTTTCTTTGAACCAAAATTATTGATGCGAATGTATTCTGGATATTCAAAACTAGGATTGATGTATTTATCTGCCAGTCTAAATTCGTAGTACTTACTTGACAATTTTTGAACACGATAAAGGTGTTTTCGCAAAACATCTTTAGGAATTAAAGGTAGATTCTCCACAACATTCTCAATTCCCATTAAATACATATCGTTGATGTGCATATGGGTCAATACTTCTCCTTCCCCAGGAGCTAAACTTCTGTAGATAGGTTGTTGCCTGCGGTAACGTTGTATTACTTCCCAAAAAGTGACGACCTCTTCTGCATAGTTGCCTTCGCCATCAATAGAAATCATAATATGATGATTATTCCTTGGGATAGCATAACGATTTTCTTTTTCTTTTAATTGGATGGAATTTGAAAAGCTTTCACGCATCCTAACTTTAACAACAGGAACGTTGTCTCCTCCTTTAAAATTGGGTAAATGAATGGTTGAAATAGGAAATCCATCGCTCCCCTCTTCATGGAATAGACCAGTGGGAATTACGTTTTTCTGCCTTTTTACATCCTCAACTTTTTGCCAAACTAGCGCTCGAATAACAGGATCGACAATTTTATCTACTTGAGAAAATACACGAAGAGATTTTAATGGGCGACGAATGTGCATGGATTCTTCCATCATGGGAGGTTTACGTTTTCCATATAAGGAATCTTTATGTAACATTCCCCGTACAGAAACTGCTTTTACGTTCACTTTATTGGAATTGTTTTTAAACCAAAAAGAACGTTTTGAGATTGCCTTTGAAGTTTTTTTATGAGAGACTAAAATGGCATAAACTTTTTCTTTTATATGGGATAAGTAATGGTCATCAGGAACCGGGATTTTAGCCTTATTGGTGTTTCGCTTGTATTTATTACGCTGGGCTAGATAGAGTACATGATCTTCTGTACAATAGGCGTTGACATAGGCTTTTAGAGCATTGAGGCGATAATCATTTTCACATTTGTGATTTGGGAAGATACTCATCAATAAAAACTCATCAACTAAGTGCTGGGTGATATTCCCTGGAATCATTTGAACTTTTGGGGTAACAATACTCAACAATTCTCCCAAACTTCTACTGAGTTGATGCGGGTCGTTAAACTGCTTTCTCACCACATCCCGATAATTGTATTTTTTAATAAAGCGCTTAAACTTTTTATAGCTGGCTGGATGAAAGTGTGTGCTGGAAAATAATTTTGCTGCTCGTGTTTTCACCTCTTCCCATACAGCAGGATTAACCTCATCAAAATATTCAAAAGGTGTTCGTTCGTTCAATTGCTCTGCTATCGTTGAATAACAAAGGGTTTTATTGAGACTATTATCGTTCAACGACCTCGACCATGGGTGGATATAGACAATTTGAATGGTAGGTGTAAAGAGCAATTCTAATGGAATATCTTTTCCAGTGTAGGGACAGGTGTGTTTACATTCTTCCCATAAGCCATAGCGCAAGACATGCATGGGAATTAGATCCACTCCCAGCGGTTTAAGTTTTTCGATATAACGCTTGTTATTCTCGCTGATTCTTTTTCGATCTAAACGGAAGATGAATCGCTGCATTCGATTGACCTTTAAATCTACCGAAAGCTCGCAGGCAATCTCATTAAAAGGCCCGTATTTGTCAATCAAGGCATTAATCACTTTGCGCAATTCAAAACTGCTTTGCACTAAAGTGGCGTTCTTCAAATGGATTATTTTTTCATCCATAGCGTGGTTGACAGGGATCTTTTTCACCTTTGGTTTTTGGGTTAAAATAGAAGAGAAACCATAAAGCTTGTTGGGGTCAAAATCGTCAAGATGTAACATTTCAGAAAACATCTCTTTTAATTTTGGGATCAATTCTATCTGTGTACAATCCCGGTGAAGGTTTAAAGCAACCTGAATCACTTCCTCTTTTTCTCTTTTATTCAAGTCCTCCCAATACGCTTGTAATGCATTGCGAATTCCAGCAAGAAAAACAGCGATCTTATAGGAATAACCCTGCTGTAAGAAATAGAGGATTTTTTTACATGCCATTTTAGAAATGGGGGCATAACTTTTATCAATGCTAATTTTGGCAAACTGTTTTGCTGCAGCAGCACTTAAACCAAACTTTTCTTGCGCACAAACTTGAAGCCGTTGACTACTATTAAAAAAATATAACGCATGGAAAATATCTTCTCGCTTTTTTTGATCAAAGCTAAACCAGGCTTCGCCAAAGTATTTTTCACGAGAGAGCTCTGCATTGATAAAAGAACCACGAAATTGATCTTCGGATTTGTAATTAAAATTATCCGAGAAATTTAAATGAAGAAGGGTTTTAACATCTTCAAAAGTAAAGCGGTAATGCGTCCTGTAAAATTGCACGACCTTTCTAGCTTCTTCATTTTTAAGTGGAGCATTGTTGTATTTAATTGAATTCACCCATTTCCATGCTTCGACTTCATGATAGAGTAAAGATGAGACACAACAGCGGGTTTTTTTTGGCTCAAATAAGCAGTTTCCCACCCGATGTTTTTGTGATTTTAAAGGACGCTGGTAAAATAACGCTCCTTGAGGATCGACATCATTTGGATCACCAATAAGTTCATGGCGAAGTTCATCGGTCAAGGTGTAATAAAACTGTGCTTGTGTTCTCCACAATTGATGTATTTCCTTAAAATACATCCCAAGGGTACAAATGCGGTTTCTTATCCTAAAAGGCTGTTTTTTATAACTTTGATGAGGTGTGGGATAGATGGAATATAAAAATTCGCCTAATGTACCCTCTCCTATTTCATCTTGAGTTTGCAAATAGCCTATTTTTTGTTCCCCAGGATTTCCCTTGCTTAAAACACTCTCTGTCAACTTTAAGTTTCGCTCCCCAAAACGATACCCGCGATGACAAGATATTTGATAAAAAATGCGTCCAAATTCTTCTAAGCTCAATTTCTCATGCAAGCCTCTCTCCCTTAATTCATAAGGGTTTAATGCAAGCCATTCTTTTATGGCACCTTTTGGGAATCGTTTGGTTTTCTTCCACTCTTTTAAGGCATCCATTTTCATGGGACACATCTGGTGTTGTATCAACAATCGTAGCAAATAAAATTTTCTTGCTCTAATTCTAGCATATCGGATTCGTCTCAAACGAACCATTCTTCTCCCATGCTTTTTTGAAACTTCTCGTTTCCCTCCACCAAAGTTCTCGCAACCCGCTGGAAAAACACGTACTCCCATGTCAATCAATTCATTTGTCGACCTATTAATCACGGTCCAGTTTACCGAGGTGGTGTCCACAAATAGTCCTAATTTTTTTGACATTTCTATTTTTTTTCTCTTTATTTGTTACTCAATCTTATCACAATAAGGCTTTATGCCGTAGATGTAAAAGTCTCTAATCCCGCTTCGGTGGGATTTTTTTTTCTGCTTCAATTCGCTCTAAAAAACTGTTGTATTTCAATAAGAAATGGTAACACAACCATTTCTCGCCTTCACTTTCTGGAGACTTTAATGGAAATTGATTTTGATATGTATGGATAAAATCGAGGGTGTTTGACTTAGTGGTTTCTGGGAGATAATTCTCCACTTCTATTAACCCCATTTGAATGACCTTCCTAATTACTACATAACGATTATTCAACTTAAATCGCTCAAATAAATCTTGCCACATCGCTTTAATCCTTACTTGATCTAGCTGTAAAAGTTGTAGTATGGTTGATTCACTAATACCAAGAATGTAAGCGCGAAGAACAGCGTATTCTGTCGCAGTTAGTTGAGGTGTTGTGGTAGACGAAGGAAAGGATTTTGAGCTCATAAACACAAATGATATAGTATGATGAATGATTAAATTTCGATAAATGGAAATTCATGTCCATCAAAGAAGTAAAAGCTGGTTAGGTTGATTGATCAAAGTGGTAGAAACTCGTAATAAGTGGTTATTTATAGGATTTTATTTTTTACTGTGGAGAATTCTTTGGAATAGCTTATTTTTGTGGCATGAAACTCGCACTCATCAGCATTGTATTATTGGGGATTGCATTCGCAGGAATTGCTATCAAAATCATCGTGAAGAAAGACGGTAAATTTGCCGGTACTTGTGCGAGTCAAAGTCCTTTTTTAAACAAAGAAGGGGAAGCCTGTGGATTTTGTGGAAAACTCCCCGAAGAGCAAGACTGCAAAAAACCCGATTTACATCATTCTTAAGCCCTATTAGCAGTCATCTTTTTTGAGTATATTCGTTGTGAATGAACCGTCAAGAGATCGACCAGGCCGTAACCTTAGCAAAGCAAAACAATCAAAAAGCATTTGCTAGCCTATTTGATGCCCATTGGGAATATGTTTATGGGTATTTACTAAAGCAAATCAAAGACGATGTTCTAGCCGAAGAGTTAGCGATTAAAACCTTTGGCAAAGCCTTTGATAAAATCGACACTTTTAATCAAAATTTCACGTTTAAAACATGGTTGATTAGTATTTCAAAAAACCTGAAAATTGATTTTCACCGCAGTGAAAAAACTAAAGGGCAAATGGAATACACCCCCCTGAACAAAAACCATATCAATGACCTTAGTGATGACAACCCCTCTCCCGAAGATTTGTTGATTCTCCAGCAAAACCTTAAAGAATTAATCGAGAACATCAAACTACTAAAACCGCTTTATGCTAAAGTTATTCGGTTGCGCTATTTTGAAGAACTTTCTTACAAGGAAATTGCCGAAAAAACATCCCTTCCCATCAATACCGTTAAAGTGACCCTTCTACGTGCAAAGAAAGTTTTGGCAGAAAAAATCAATGAAACATGATGGAATCAATTAAAAAATTAGGGCCTGGATTTTTATTTGCAGGAGCAGCTATAGGCGTTTCTCATTTAGTTCAATCAACACGTGCAGGAGCGGATTTTGGCTGGGGACTTCTATGGGCGCTAATTCTATCCAATTTATTCAAATATCCTTTTTTTCAATATGGGGCACGTTATGCCCTTGCGACAGATAAAAGCTTGTTAGATGGCTATGCAAAGCTGGGAAAAAAGTATTTATGGGTGTTCTTTTTTCTAAGCTTAGGCACCATGTTTACCATACAAACTGCAGTGACAATTGTGACGGCCTCTTTAGCTTCTATCCTTTTTGGTCTCACGTCAAACTTAGTGGTTTGGAGTAGTCTCATCACCTTATTTTGCCTGGTGATTTTATGGTTGGGGAATTATTCGATTCTTGACAAACTCATTAAATGGGTCATCCTTCTCTTAACCCTAAGTACAGTTATTGCCGTAGGGCTAGCTGGCCATCAAAGCCAGGGAGGCTTACCCTTTACTCAACTTCTCCCAGAGGGAAGTTCAATATTATTTTTAGCCGCTTTTATGGGATGGATGCCTGCACCACTCGATATTTCTGTTTGGCAATCGCTATGGACATTAGAGAAAAACAAGTCAAAATCCATCAGTGTTCAACAAGGACTTTTTGACCATAATGTGGGTTTTTTAATTACGGTATTTCTCGGGATATGCTTTATGGGGCTTGGGGCCTTTGTGATGAATGGCTCTGGAGAAAGTTTCTCTAATTCGGGTGGAGTATTCGCACAACAACTCATTGATTTATACACCTCAACCTTAGGTGAGTCGGTTTATATTTTTATCGCTGTTGCAGCTTTTACCACCATGTTTAGTACAACATTAACTACGCTTGATGCTTCCCCTCGCGCTATGGAAAAAACGAGTCAATTATTGTTTCAAAAAAATGAGGGATTAAACTATCGTTTTTGGATGTTAATTTTGGCTACAGGAACAGTAGGCATATTTACTTTTCTATTGAGTGAGATGGGGACCCTGGTGGAAATTGCAACCATTCTATCATTTATTACAGCTCCTTTTTATGCTTATTTAAACTTTAAATTGGTCACAAGTGACCAAATGCCGCAAGAACATCAGCCAGGAAAAGGCTTAAAAATCCTTAGTACAATTGGTTTGATCTTCCTCACCCTTTTTGCGATTTGCTTTCTATTTCTAGCCCTTTAGTTTGTATATTTGCACAAGAAAGATTGTACTATGTCGACGGAAACAAAAGCACCGCTTACAAAAAAACCAAAATGGCTTAGGGTTAAACTTCCCACGGGAAAGAAATACACCGAATTACGTGGATTAGTCGATAAATACGACCTCCACACCATTTGTACCTCAGGAAGTTGCCCTAATATGGGCGAGTGCTGGGGAGAAGGTACTGCAACGTTTATGATCCTAGGAAATGTTTGTACACGATCCTGCGGTTTTTGTGGCGTTAAAACGGGACGCCCAGATACTGTTGACTGGGAAGAACCCGAAAAAGTAGCTCGCTCCATTAAGTTGATGAAAATTAAGCATGCGGTAATCACCTCGGTCGATCGAGATGATTTGAAAGACGGAGGATCCATCATATGGGGAGAAACTGTCAATGCTATTCGACGCATGAATCCCACTACTACCCTAGAAACATTGATCCCAGATTTCCAAGGAAACGAGCGCAACATCGATCGTATTGTTGCGGTTCACCCAGAGGTCGTTTCTCATAATATCGAAACCGTGCGACGACTCACAAGAGAGGTACGCATTCAAGCTAAATACGATCAAAGCATGGCGGTACTTAAGTACCTTAAAGCACAAGGAATTAATCGAACCAAGTCTGGAATTATGTTAGGCCTGGGCGAAAAAGAAGACGAAGTAATTCAAACCCTTCACGATTTAAGAGAGGCTGATGTAGATGTGGTTACCATTGGACAATACCTACAACCCAGTAAAAAGCACCTAGGTGTAAAAGAATTCATTACTCCAGACCAGTTTGCAAAATATGAAGCAATTGGGAAAGACTTAGGTTTTCGACACGTTGAAAGTGGTGCACTTGTTCGCTCTTCTTACAAGGCGCACAAACACATTCATTAATGCAGCCCTAATCCTTTTTCTACAAAGGATAAAAATTCTTGCTCTCGCTCGTCTTGAATGACCATTTCGATGGGCATAAAAAACAATAAATCCGAATTGAATTTTGTGGATAATCGCATGTAATCTTTTTGCGTGGTGAGCACCATGCGACCATTACTTTTTGAAATAATCTTTTCGATATCTCGATCACTAAAAACATGATGATCACTAAACTTGATGTGATCAAAATTTAAAAACTTTCCATTGAGGAAATCCAAAAGGGAAGTAGGATCGGCTATCCCTGTAATAAGAAGAAAAGAAATTTTATCCAAGATACTCAAGCTCATTTTACGCTCTTTATTGACGATAAAATCTGCATACTTGATATGTGAAAAAAACAAGCGCTGCTTTTCTTTCAATTGAATGCGCTCTCGAAAAGCATCCTTGTCTTCAACCGATAGGTCTTTTGGACACTTTGTTACCACAATAGCATTTGCGCGAAAAGCCCCTTCAGAAAGCTCCCTCAAATTCCCCACGGGTAAAATAAAATCCCTCGTATAGGGTTTGTCGTATGTGGTTAACAAGAGTAAAAAAGAAGGTTTTACCCAGCGATGTTGATAGCAGTCATCCCATAGATATAGGGAGGGTCTTTTTGATCCTTCAAGATCAAGTAAATTTTGCATTCCCTTTCTACGGTCATTACTAACCCCCACAGTTATACCTGGATGTTGTTTGAGAAACATCAAGGGTTCATCACCAATTTGATTTGCGTCAGAATCCTGGGTCCCTAATTGAAACCCTTTGGACGAACGTCCATAACCTCTACTCAAAACATGGACCGCATAACGCGCTTTAAAATGTTCGATAAAGTAATTGATCGCCACAGATTTTCCTGTGCCACCAGTAGATAAATTCCCTATACCTAAAACGGGAACATCGTACTTAACTTCTTTGAAAATTCCCCAAGAAAAAAATACATTTCTAATACTTGTCAACAGCATATAAATGATTGCGAAAGGAAAGAGTAGAAAACGAAAAATGCCCATTGTGATTATATGCTTATCTTCGTAAAGATACATTTCTATTGTAAGAATTTCACCATTAGAAAAAGAACTTGATGAAAATTAATCAAATCATACAAACACTTGAAAACTGGGCCCCGTTGACCTATGCCGAAGATTTTGACAATGTGGGACTTCTAGTTGGCGATAAAAACAGGGACTGTACTGCAGCTTTAATCACACATGATGTATCGGTCGATGTCGTCGAAGAAGCGATTGAAAAGAAGTGTAATTTAATCATCTGTTTTCACCCTATTGTATTCAAGGGGTTAACCTCCATTACTGGAAAAAACTATGTCGAAAAAACGGTACTAAAAGCCATAGAGAACAAAATTGCTATCTATGCCCTTCACACCGCATTAGACAATCACAAAGAAGGAATTAGTTATCATTTAGGCAAATTGATCAACTTAAAAGAACAAGAGATCTTAATTCCACAAAAAAACAGTTTATTCCATTTAACTACCTATGTCCCCCTTGAGGCAAAAGAAGCTGTTTTATCCGCCCTGCATCAAGCGGGTGCTGGAAGTATTGGTTCTTATAGTCATTGTAGCTTTAACGTTACAGGACAAGGAAGCTTTAAACCTGGACAAGACAGTAATCCTGCGATAGGAGAAAAAGAAAAAATCACTAAAGTCGAAGAATCCCAAATCGCAGTTGTTGTCCCAAAACACGCTAAAAATAAAGTATTAAGCGCGCTAGAAAAATCACACCCCTATGAGGCAGTAGCCTATGAATTAGTCGCCCTAGAAAACCAGCATCCTGGAGTGGGTCTGGGCAGTATCGGGAAATTAGAGAAACCACTCAAGAGAGATAACTTTCTACACCACCTTAAAAACACGCTCAACATCCCTTATCTTCGCCATAGTGAAATCCGCAATAAAGAAATCACAACAGTAGCTGTTCTAGGCGGTTCGGGAAGTTTTTGTATCGATGCTGCAATAGCAAAAGGAGCCGACGCATTAGTTACGGCAGACTTGAAATACCATGACTTTTTTCGTGCCGAAAAGCAACTCCTTCTAGTCGATGCGGGGCACTATGAAACCGAGCAATTCACAAAAAGGATAATCCACGAGTATCTTACAAAAAAAATCCCTAATTTTGCCTTCACTTTATCACAACTGAACACCAACCCAGTTAAGTATTTCTAAATTATGGCCAAAAAAAAAGAAATCTCCGTAGAAGAAAAGCTTAGAGCGCTTTTTGATTTACAAATTATCGATTCAAGAATTGATGAAATCAGAAACGTTCGTGGAGAACTTCCCCTAGAGGTAGAAGACCTTGAAAACGAAATTCAAGGCATGACTGTTAAATTAGAAAAACTCAATAGCGATTTATCCGAATTTGACGCTTCAATCAAGGAATTTAAAAACAACATTGAAGAAGCAAAAGAACTTATTACTAAGTACGCCGATAAACTCAATAACGTACGTAATAACAGAGAGTATAATTCCATCGTAAAAGAAGAGGAATACCAAAAACTCGAAATTGAGCTAGCCGAGAAAAAAATCAAAGAACTCAAGGCAAAAACTGAGTTAAAGAAAGAAACAATCGCAACGCTTACCGAGCAAATCGCAGATAAGCAAAAGCATCTCGATGCAAAAAAGAACGAATTAGATGAAATCATGAAAGAGACCGAAAAAGAAGAAGGTCTTTTAATGGAACAGTCACAAAAATTCGAAGGAAAAATCGAAGAACGTTTAATCAAAGCGTACAAGCGAATTCGATCCAACGTTAAAAATGGTTTAGCCGTTGTTGCTGTTGAACGCGGTGCATCGGGTGGATCTTTCTTTACCATTCCACCTCAAGTTCAAATGGAAATCGCCTCACGTCAAAAAATCATCACAGATGAATACAGTGGACGTATCCTTGTCGATGCAGAACTGGCAGAAGAAGAGCGAGCTAAAATCACGAAAATGATTCAAGCGCTTTAAGCTTTTGTTAAAACAAAATAGCTAGGCACGAGATTCGTGCCTTTTTTTTTACCTTGAAGTCAAATCACAAAAGAAATGACACAAGAAGAACACGAAAAATACATTCGACGTTGTCTTACTGTTATCGCTGGTAGTATCCTTTGGGTTATCGTCATGGGAATTTGTGTCGCAAGCTATGGTATTTATACTTCACATCAAGAAAGTAAAGGGGAAAGCCCTCAAGAACAACACCTCAACCACCACCGTGAGGAACTCGCCCGCCTTGACAAAATGATCAAGGCCCTAGAAAAAGAACAATCACTTGAGCTTCATCACGATGATTAGGAATACAAAAGAACAGCACCAGCTGCATTCAAGACGACTGTTTACATTCATCACTTTTGTTTGCAGCGCAGTGGCAATAGGAGCAACAGGGCTGCTATCCTTGGCTATACTTAGTAATGTAACCAAAGATGAAATCACCCCCGACCCCTATTTAAAAAATCATAGGGATTATCATCAAGCTTATCAGGATAAGCTAGAACAAATCACACTTCTTCTAGAAGAAAGGAACTAATTGTCATTTTCAATGGGTCGCTTCTCCAGCACCGCTAGGGATTCGAATGTGTTCAACCATGTACTGAACCTTTTGTGGAACGGGAGCAGTAAAACGGTTCACCAGTAATGCGACACCTAAATTTGCTAACATTGCCACACTCCCAAAACCCTCTGGAGAAATCCCAAACCACCATGAAGATTTTAGGCCCGCAACTGCGGCTTTTCCTCCATCAAATACACCAAATTTAAATTTTAGCATATAAAATAACATCAACGATATTCCCACAACCATTCCGCTTATCGCCCCTTCTTTATTCATTTTTTTATAGAAAATGCCCAGGACGATGGCAGGAAAAAAAGAAGCTGCTGCTAAACCAAAAGCTAAGGCGACTACTGCCGCAACAAAACCAGGAGGATTAATCCCAAAATATCCTGCAACAATCACCGCTCCCACTGCAGATAATCGCGCAGCGATCAACTCTTGCTTTTCGGTTATTTCAGGGTAAAGTACATTCTTGATCAAGTCGTGGGAAACAGAAGCAGAAATAACCAATAATAAACCCGCAGCAGTCGATAAAGCTGCAGCTAAACTCCCTGCAGCAACTAATGCAATCACCCAGGCCGGCAAATCGGCAATTTCTGGATTGGCTAAAACCATAATATCACGATCAACCGTTAACTCATTCAACTGTGTATCGGCACTATACTGTATGATACCGTCAGCGTTCTTATCGTCAAATTGCAACAAACCTGTTTTTTCCCAATTGGAAAACCACTGTGGCATTGATTGATAGGATTGCTCACTCACCGTATGGATTAAATTAGTTCTAGCAAAAACGGCTACGGCGGGTGCTGTGGTGTAGAGAATCGCAATAAACAATAAGGCTAAACCAGCCGACTTTCGCGCATCGCGCACCTTTTTTACCGTAAAAAACCGAACAATCACATGTGGGAGACCAGCGGTACCAATCATCAATGCCGCTGTAATGGCAAATACATCTAGCGTAGATTTTGTCCCACTTGTATATTCAGCAAAACCTAATTCGGTAGAAAGACCATTAAGCTTTTCCAATAAATAAAGGCCATCTTCTCCTCTAGCCCCCATACCTAATTGGGGGATAAAATGACCCGTCATCTGGATGGAGATGAAAATAGCCGGAACCATAAAGGCAAAGATCAAAACACAATACTGCGCAACTTGAGTATAAGTAATCCCCTTCATCCCACCTAAAACAGCATAGAATAGGACAATTATCATTCCTATGATTACACCAGTGTTGATATCCACTTCTAGAAAGCGTGAAAAAACAACTCCTACTCCCCGCATTTGACCCGCTACATAGGTAAAGGATACAAGCAGGGCACACAGCACAGCCACAAGCCGCGCAGACTTTGAATAATAGCGTTCTCCAATAAAATCGGGCACCGTAAATTGTCCAAATTTGCGTAAATAAGGCGCTAAAAGTAGCGCCAAAAGCACATAGCCCCCCGTCCATCCCATCAAATAAACCGAACCGTCATACCCCATAAAAGAAATCAATCCCGCCATGGAGATAAAAGAAGCTGCAGACATCCAGTCGGCTGCTGTAGCCATCCCATTGGCTAAAGGTGAAACACCACCTCCAGCGACATAAAATTCCTTTGTTGAACCTGCACGTGTCCAAATTGCAATACCAATATATAAGGCAAAGGTTATTCCCACCAAGAGGTAGGTCCATAGTTGAACTGTCATAAACTAGTTGTTAAGATTAATCGGTCTCGTCATAACCATATTTTTTATCGAGCTTGTTCATCCAGCGCACATAAATGAAAATTAAAACCACAAATACATAAATGGAACCTTGCTGTGCAAACCAAAAGCCCAGGGGAAAGCCCGCTATAAAAAATTGATCTAAAAAGCTGCGAAATAGAATTCCTGCACCATAGGAAACCAAAAACCATATGGAAAGAAGAATCAATAAAAATCGAAGGTTTTCCTTCCAATAGTTTTGTGCATGTTCATGTTTTTCCTGCATACTCTGGTATTAAGTCATTCAATAGGATGGTTATTTCTTCAAGTTAGGAAAAAAAATGAAGGAATAAGAAAAACAAGCCAGCTGCAAAGAAAGCTTCTAGGATCAATTAAACCATAATGAGTTCAATAAAAATGTAACCTTTAAGTGACATTGTGCGAAAAAATGTTACCTTTGCGTTACATTTAAAAAAAACATTATGCCACTAATCATTGATTCATTAACCGGAACCCTTATGATATTAATTCCTCTAGCTGCTATTCTATTGCCTGTGTTAATCGTTTGGATTGTTCATGTCTATACTGCAAGGGACAAAAAGAAAAAATATGAAACCATCGTTGAAGTAGCTAAAAACATGAAGGATAGTAGCGAGATAAGCGAACTGCTGGAAAGTTTAAAGGAAAAAAAATCCACTACAGATTTGAGAAGAACTGGAGTGGTTACCATTTTTATAGGGATTGGTATTTCACTCTTTGGCCGATTTGGCCTTGATATCGCAGTAATCTTTGGCGCAGGGTTATTGATCACCTTTGCTGGAATAGGTCAAATGATTGCAGGCTATATTTACCCGAACCAAACTGAAGAAATTAATCGAGCTGTAGAAAATTTTGAAAAGAAATAAGTGTGGGGAGAGATCACAAAAAACTATTGAATAATTTATACGAAAAAAGACGCTCGCATGGTTTAACCCAACAAGAGCTTTCAGAACGTGCAGATGTTTCTCGAAAAAGTATTAATGCCATTGAAAATGGCGTTTACATCCCTTCCACTGTTCTAGCATTAAAAATTGCTGCGACCCTAAATTGTACTGTAGAAGACATTTTTAAGCTCCCCTAAACGACTGGTAGAAATACAAAAAAAGCATAAAAAAAACCTCACTGAAAAGTGAGGTTTTTTTGGTG
>JBMZGM010000013.1:0-54256 GCA_049615925.1 Flavobacteriaceae bacterium
GTCTTCTTCATTTTTTGAAGGGTCATGGCCGATAACTCTTGTGGGGTGTATAAACGCCCGTCGATATCTACACGTGGGGTGTCGTTGTCTCCTTTGACAACTGTATAGGCTACTGTTGAGGCTTCTTTAGAAGACTCAGAATATTTGTTCCCCATAAAACGCTTTACCGAAGCAATGGTTTTAGTAGGGTTGGTAACAGCTTGGCGTTTTGCCGGGTCACCCACTTTGATTTCACCTCCTTCTACAAAGGCAATGACCGATGGGGTAGTTCTTTTCCCTTCAGCATTGGGAATAACCACCGGCTCGTTTCCTTCCATTACCGAAACACACGAATTGGTCGTTCCTAAATCGATTCCAATTATTTTACTCATGTTAATCTGTTTAATTTTTCACTACCTATGTCAACTAGCATGCCAGTGCAAAATAGCTGACAGGCTGTCAGCCTTAACAACAGTTTGTGACAATGCGTTTGTTTAATGGATAAAAAAAGTACATTTGAAAAAAAATAAGTCGTTATGTCAACCGCAAAAAAAAGCTATCAACGTGTAACCACCAATTCGTTGATTCAAATGAAGCAAGATGGAGAAAAAATTGCCATGCTCACTGCTTATGATTACACCTTTGCAGGCCTTGTAGATGCCGCAGGAGTGGATGTAATTCTTGTAGGGGATTCTGCTTCAAATGTAATAGCTGGGCATGAAACCACCCTTCCCATTACGCTAGATCAAATGATTTATCATGCCAGTTCTGTCGTTAGAGCGGCAAAACGAGCCTTGGTGGTGGTTGATTTACCCTTTGGGGCCTATCAAGCCGATTCAAAAGAGGCCTTAAAATCGGCCATTAAAATCATGAAAGAATCGGGCGGTCATGCGGTGAAACTAGAAGGAGGAATTCAAGAAAAACAGTCCATTGAACGCATTTTGCAGGCGGGTATTCCCGTGATGGGGCACTTGGGACTCACCCCCCAATCCATCTATAAATTTGGCACCTATACCGTTCGTGCAAAAGAAGAAGCCGAAGCACAACAACTTCTTTCAGACGCAAAAATGCTGGAAGAACTGGGGTGTTTTGGAGTGGTTTTAGAAAAAATCCCTGCAAGCTTAGCCCAACAAGTGGCAGAGTCAATCAGTATTCCTGTCATCGGGATAGGCGCTGGAAACCATGTGGATGGACAGGTTTTAGTCCTTCATGACATGCTCGGCATGAGCAAAGAATTTAGTCCGCGTTTCTTACGTCGCTATGCCGATTTACACAGTCAAGTAACCGATGCTGTTTCTCACTATACCCAAGATGTAAAATCTGGGGATTTCCCCAATGAAAAAGAGCAGTATTAAACAACTAGAAGCTAGCGCTATTATCTACGAAGACAACCATTTGTTGGTGGTCAATAAAGCAGCAGGTCAATTGGTTCAGGGAGATAAGACGGGGGATGTACCCCTAGTCGATCTTGCTAAAGCTTATCTCAAAGAAAAATACCAAAAACCGGGGGAGGTATTTTTAGGGGTCGTTCACCGACTAGATCGCCCCACCAGTGGGGTAATCGTCTTTGCCCGTACATCAAAGGCACTCACTCGACTCAATCAACAATTCAAAGAGCGCAGCGTTAAAAAAATCTATTGGGCCATAGTGGAGGGTAAAAATTTACCCAAAGAAAACAACCTACACCACTGGTTAGTGCGAAATCAAAAGCAGAACAAGTCGTATGCTTACCCCAAGCAAGTTCCCAATAGCAAGGAAGCTAAACTTCGTTTTAAGCTCCATGTCGTATTAGAGCGCTATACTTGTTTAGCCATTGAACTTTTAACAGGACGCCACCATCAAATCCGGGTACAGTTAAGCGCCATTGGTCATGTGATTAAGGGAGATTTAAAGTATGGTGCAAGTAGAAGTAATAAAGACGGTAGTATTTGTTTACACGCGCGTAGCCTATCGCTTCTTCATCCTGTCAAAAAAGAACCCATCAAATGGACCGCCCCACCTCCTAAAGATGTGCTATGGAAGGCTTGTGTTGACGCAGCTGCTTCATCGCTTTAGCCTTTATAATCTCTGCAATGGATTTGTTGTGAATTTTGCTTTCTAGCCATGATAAAATGTCTAGGTACAAGAATGCTCTTCGCTCATAGGGATCATTTTCGTACTGTTTAAGCTCTTCGTGTAACTGCTTAAAATGGAATTTTAATTCATGGGGATAGATGTCTCCTAATTTTCGAATAAAAGTGATCATGGATTTTTGCACCTCGTGTAAGTCATCCATTTTAAGTAAAAACTTATAGGTATCACGAATGTGCGTATCGATGTAGTAATCAAAACCAGCTTCATAATGCGCGACTAGGTTTAACACACGGGTAAAACAGAGCAAATCTTCTCGCATTCTCAGGCCTTTATTCTCCACTATCTTATCCAAATAGAGGATGGCATTTTCATAATCTTCACATCCAAAATACAGGCAGCCCAACTTGTAATACAACAACATAATATGGTGGGGATCAATCTGGTTCTTGTACAGGTCGATATGTTCAAGAATTTCTGGAACAACAACAAGACCTGCTTTAAATTCTCCTTCTAAAAAAGTTAGGTTGAGTTGGTTGTTATAGGAGTAAAGAAAACTCATGGCCTTGAGGTTGTCATTCTTAGGGAATTGATCGGATCGAATGACATTTTTCATCTCATTTAACACCACCTTAAAACGATCGGGATGCTTGATAAGAACAAGCGCTTCTAGTAAGAAATTATTGGCTTTGAGGTAAAAAACAGGATGGGATTCAATCATTCGGGGAAATTGCCTAAATAAATCAACCCATCGCGTAGCATATTTAAAACTCGATAAAAAATCTTGTGTCAATAAACTGTACCAAACATGCGCCTTGCAATACCACATGCGTTCTCTAAATCCCATTTGTTCGTAGTGTACATTTGGCAAGCGTTCAAAAAAGAACTTCGTAATGTCTCTAAATTCCTCATCACTTTTGGCGTAGCCTGCTTTAATTAATCGTTCATAGAGCTGCAGGGATAAATTTGTCAACTCACTACACAATTCATTTTGTTGTGAAAGATGTGTAGCATCTTGAATCAACTGCTCGGCACGATTGCTCATACTGCGGGTAATGTATTGGGATTCAATTACTTTTTCCAGCTCTACAATCTCAAAAGCTAGGTATTTTTCTTCATAACGATAGGCAACACTCTTGGCCTTTTCGAGAATTTTAAGGCTTTGACGGTACAAACCTTTCTGGTATAAAACAGTAGCAAAATCCAACTGCTCCCTGATTTGCATTCGAGCATTTTGAATGGAAGGGTTCATTCTCAAACTCACCAAAATTTGACGATAGAGATGCGCTTTAAGGTTGGATAATTGTTGTTTTGTGACAAAGTTTTTTTTGAGAATTTCTCTTTCATTGTATTCCTTTGCTTTGTCTAAAAGGTTGAACAAATGCAAAAACTTTGCGTTTTGATTTGCCTCTACTCTACCTGCGTATAATTTGAATTGACGCTTTTCTGATTTAGAGAGCGATTTAACAAGGACAAACAAATTTTCTTTATGATCGGTAGTCATAGGGCATTATTTTAATGTAAAACTATGTAAATAAAATGGTTATACCAACAAATTGACCTTTAGAAATCGTAATAAAATTTGTCCAAAAATACGGCAGTTAAGACAATAAATAGTACTTTCGTTATACGAAAATAGCAGGGATTCCATGGCAAAAGAACACGTACAAATATTTGACACAACATTGCGCGACGGTGAGCAAGTACCAGGCTGTAAATTAGACACTAAAAACAAGCTTGTAATTGCCGAACGTCTCGATCTTTTAGGCGTGGATATCATTGAAGCCGGCTTTCCTATTTCTAGTCCTGGAGACTTCCACTCGGTAGAGGAAATTGCCAAGCTTGTAAAAAACGCTACTGTTTGTGGATTAACCCGAGCGGTACAAAAAGACATTGAGGTGGCAGCAGATGCGCTCAAGCACGCTGTTCGACCACGCATTCATACAGGAATAGGTACTTCGGATTCCCATATTAAATACAAATTCAATTCCACTAGAGAACAAATTATCGAACGCGCAGTCGCTGCGGTATCCTATGCAAAAACTTTTGTGGAAGATGTGGAGTTTTATGCCGAAGACGCTGGACGTACCGACAATGAATTCCTCGCTCGAGTTTGTGAAGCTGTCGTCAAAGCTGGTGCCACTGTGCTTAACATTCCCGACACCACAGGCTATTGCTTGCCAGAAGAATATGGTGCGAAAATAAAATACCTCAAAGAAAACGTCAAAGGAATCGACAAAGCCACGCTATCCTGCCATTGTCACAACGACCTTGGTCTAGCCACGGCAAATTCCATTGCAGGAGTGGTCAATGGGGCACGTCAAATTGAGTGTACCATCAACGGGATCGGTGAGCGCGCTGGAAATACTTCCCTAGAAGAAGTAGTGATGATCATGCGTCAACACCCCACCTTGAACCTGGACACAAACGTGAATTCCAAGTTACTTTATGATACCAGTCGTTTGGTTTCAGAAAGTATGGGAATGATGGTGCAGCCCAACAAAGCCATTGTAGGCGCAAACGCTTTTGCACACAGCTCGGGTATTCATCAAGACGGGGTGATTAAAAACCGTGAGACCTATGAGATTATGGACCCTCATGATGTGGGCGTTACAGAATCTGCTATCGTATTAACCGCACGCTCTGGTCGTGCTGCCCTAGCCTATCGCGCAAAAAACGTAGGCTTTGAACTAGATAAACTACAATTAGATAAAGTCTATCAAGAGTTCCTTAAACTCGCTGATAAACAAAAAGAAATAAGTGACGACGATATCCCAAAAATCGTTGAAGCGGCAAACATATAAACCATTCTATACCTTCTAAAATGAAGAAAACACTTTTTGATAAAGTTTGGGATTCCCATGTTGTACAACAAGTAGAAGACGGACCCGACATTCTTTTTATCGATCGACACATGGTCCATGAGGTGACTAGTCCTGTCGCTTTCTTAGGATTGAAAAACCGAAACATTCCAGTATTGTATCCAGAACGCACCTTTGCTACAGCCGATCACAATACTCCCACCATTAACCAGCATTTACCGGTAGAAGACCCTCTTTCGGCCAATCAACTTAAGGCCCTAGAAGAGAACGCCACAGAACACGGTATTTCCTATTGGGGACTAGGGCACGAGAAAAATGGAATTGTCCACGTTGTAGGACCCGAATACGGTATTACCCAACCAGGGGCTACCATTGTTTGTGGAGATTCTCACACTTCCACGCACGGTGCTTTTGGCGCCATCGCTTTTGGTATTGGTACATCTGAAGTAGAAATGGTACTTTCTACCCAGTGCATCATGCAGCCTAAACCCAAAAGCATGCGCATTAACATTAATGGGGAATTAGGAAAAGGCGTAACGCCAAAGGATGTTGCCTTGTATATAATCTCCCGCCTCACCACCTCTGGTGCGACAGGATATTTTGTGGAATATGCTGGGGATGTCTTTACCTCCATGACCATGGAAGGACGTATGACAGTTTGTAACCTCTCCATTGAGATGGGAGCGCGTGGTGGAATGATTGCACCCGATGAAAAAACATTTGCTTATATCCAAGGGCGTGAATTCACACCTACGGGAGCAGCCTGGGATAAAGCCAAAGCATATTGGGATACCCTCCACACCGATGAAGGAGCTCCCTTTGACAAAGAGTATCATTTTGATGCTAGCGAAATTGAACCCATGATTACCTATGGAACAAATCCAGGGATGGGAATGGGTATTACCAATGGTATTCCCACGGCAGAAGCCGTAGAAGGCGGAGAAGCAACTTACAAGAAATCCTTAGCCTATATGGGCTATAACGAAGGAGATGACATGATTGGGAAACCCATTGATTTTGTCTTTTTAGGAAGTTGTACCAATGGTCGAATTGAAGATTTTCGCGCTTTTGCTGAAATCATCAAAGGCCGTAAAAAAGCAGATAATGTAACCGCATGGCTCGTTCCTGGTTCACATAAAGTACTCAATGCCATCAAAGAAGAAGGCATCCTCGATCAATTGCATGCAGCTGGTTTTGAATTAAGAGAACCCGGATGTTCTGCTTGTTTAGCAATGAATGATGATAAAATTCCCGCAGGGAAATATGCGGTGAGTACATCCAACCGAAATTTTGAAGGTCGTCAAGGCCCCGGTTCCCGAACGCTATTAGCGAGTCCTATAGTGGCCGCTGCAGCCGCAGTAACCGGAAAAGTAACTGATCCAAGAACCTTACTATAAACTATGGCATACGATAAATTTAATGTGCTAACAAGCACAGCCGTTCCCCTTCCTATCGAAAATGTAGATACTGACCAAATCATCCCTGCTCGCTTTTTAAAAGCGACAGAGCGTAAAGGCTTTGGTGATAACCTCTTTCGCGATTGGCGATTTAATCAAGACAATAGTCCCAAAGAGGATTTTGTCTTAAACAACCCTAAGTACAGCGGGAAAATTCTTGTTGGTGGAAAAAACTTCGGATCGGGTTCGTCTAGAGAGCACGCAGCCTGGGCCGTTTATGACTATGGATTTCGTTGTGTGGTGTCGAGCTTTTTTGCAGATATTTTCAAGAATAACTGCTTAAACATTGGCGTATTACCTGTTCAAGTATCTCCAGAATTTTTAGCTGAAATCTTTGCCGAAATAGAAAAAGACCCTTCTACTGAGTTGGTGGTGGATTTACCCGCACAAAGCATACGCATAAGTAGCACAGGTGCTTCAACCTCTTTTGACATCAATGCCTATAAAAAGGGGAACATGACCAACGGTTTTGACGACATCGATTATTTGCTCAACATCAAAGATAACATCCGCGATTTTGCGGCCAACACTCCCCTATAAGCAACTATTTTGGGCGCAGAGAAGCAACGCAAGATTGAAATCATGGACACCACCCTTCGGGATGGTGAACAAACCTCTGGGGTCTCCTTTTCCGCATCAGAGAAATTAACGCTGGCTAAATTACTTTTAGAAGAGCTCCAAGTAGATCGCATCGAAATTGCGTCTGCTCGTGTTTCAAAGGGAGAATTTGAAGCGGTAAAACGCATCACTGAATGGGCAGCAAAAGAAGGACGTTTAGCACAAATTGAACTCTTGACTTTTGTCGATCAAGGCACGTCCATTCAATGGATGGTCGATGCTGGAGCACAGGTGCAAAATTTACTGACAAAAGGATCGCTCAATCATTTAACCTATCAGTTAAAACAAACTGCTGAGGAGCATTTTAATAACATTGCCACGACCATTTCTCTCGCTGAAAGTAAAGGAATTAGCACCAATGTCTATTTAGAAGATTGGAGCAACGGGATGCGCAACTCCCCCGACTATGTTTTTTCGTTTCTTGACTTTTTGATGACACAAAACATTCGCAGGGTATTATTACCCGATACTTTGGGCGTTTTAACGCCCACTGAAACCAGGGATTACCTAGCGCGTATTATCGCGCGTTATCCATCGTTGCAGTTTGATTTTCACGGCCATAACGACTATGATCTAGGCGTTGCAAATGCCATGGAAGCAGTACAAGCTGGCGTTGATGGGTTACACCTCACGGTGAATGGAATGGGCGAAAGAGCTGGAAATGCCCCCCTGGCCTCGGTCGTGGCGGTACTCAATGATTTTGTTCCTAACGTAAGTACCAATATCAAAGAAAAATCCCTGTATAAAGTAAGTCAGCTTGTTTCCACTTTTACGGGCTTTCGCATTCCTGCGAATAAACCCATTGTTGGGGCAAATGTCTTTACACAAACGGCAGGAATCCATGCCGATGGGGATTCAAAAAAGAACCTCTATTTCAACGATTTATTACCCGAGCGCTTTGGGCGAAAACGCTCCTATGCTTTGGGAAAAACCTCTGGTAAAGCGAATATTGTCAAAAACCTTCAAGAATTAGGCTTAACCCTAAAAGACGAGGAATTAAAAAAAGTAACCCAGCGCATCATTGAATTGGGCGATAAAAAGCAAAAGGTCACAACCCACGACTTGCCCTATATCATCTCGGATGTTCTCGATAGCGCAACCACGGGTACAACAGTGGCGATCAAATCCTATGTATTAACGCATTCCAAAGGCTTAAACCCCTCCACTACCGTCGCCATAGAAATCGATGGAGAATTGATGGAAGAAAATGCTAGTGGTGACGGACAATACGACGCTTTTTTAAATGCCATTCGCAAGATTTACAAACAAAAAAAACGGCCACTACCTCAATTGATAGATTATGCCGTTCACATCCCTCCAGGAAGTCACTCAGATGCCTTATGTGAAACCAGCATCACCTGGCTTTTTGAAGGAAAAGAATTTATCACCCGCGGTTTAGATTCCGATCAAACCGTATCAGCCATCAAGGCAACAGAAAAAATGTTAAATAGTATAGCACTCTAAATATGAAGATGAATATCGCCCTTTTAGCCGGTGATGGTATCGGTCCAGAAGTAATCGATCAAGCCGTAAAAGTAAGTAATGCCATTGCGACCAAATTTGGTCACGAGATCAACTGGACTCCAGCCCTAACCGGTGCAGCAGCCATTGACGCAGTGGGAGATCCCTATCCCGATGAAACCCATGCCATTTGTGAGGCGGCAGATGCCGTATTATTTGGCGCCATTGGGTTACCGCGATTTGACAACGACCCCTCGGCAAAAGTTCGTCCAGAACAAGGCCTGTTGCGTATGCGTAAAAAACTAGGACTGTTTGCCAATGTACGTCCCACCTTTACTTTTCCCTCTTTATTGGATAAGTCTCCTTTAAAGCAAGAGCGCATAGAAGGGACTGATTTGGTTTTCCTTCGCGAATTAACCGGCGGAATTTATTTTGGCGAACGCGGTCGTAAAGACGATGGGAACACTGCTTTTGACACCTGTACCTATACGCGAGATGAAATTATTCGCTTGGCTAAAAAAGGCTTTGAACTGGCCATGAAACGAAGTAAAAAACTGTGTTGTGTCGATAAGGCTAATGTCTTAGAAAGCTCACGCCTGTGGAGAGAAACCGTACAAGCCATGGAAAAAGACTATCCCGAAGTGGAAGTCTCCTATGAATTAGTAGATGCGGTTGCCATGCGCCTAGTGCAATGGCCCAATAGCTATGACGTTTTGATTACCGAAAACCTATTTGGTGACATCCTAACCGATGAAGCCTCGGTCATCTCAGGTTCAATGGGCTTGATGCCCTCGGCTTCCATTGGGAGTGAGAATGCATTGTATGAACCCATTCACGGGTCGTTCCCTCAAGCTACTGGACTGGACATCGCAAATCCACTAGCGACCATCCTTTCTGCCGCCATGCTTTTTGAAATGTCGTTTAACCTACAGGAAGAAGGCGCCTTGATTCGCAAAGTAGTCGATCAATCCCTGGCTGAAGGTGTCGTCACCGAAGACCTTGCCAATGGTGGAAAAGCCTATAAAACCTCTGAAGTAGGCGATTATCTGGCTGAGCTGATTGCAAAGGCTTAAAAAAAACCATACAACTCCTTAAAACCGCTCCAAAAGAGCGGTTTTCTTTTTTTTACTACATTTGAGTTGAAACAGTCCCAAACTGTTCTACTACCGATAACCTACTATCCTGGATTTCTTGTACAGACTTTTTGGGGAAATACTAAGATGACATTAAGCGCAGTGCATCAAATGACACACTTTCGCTTTTGGTCGTTTTACTATCGCCTTTTATTCAACAAAAGACCTGTTAGGTCTTGACCTAAAGCCAAATCCTTAAAAATGGAACTACGCCATTTTATATAATGTGGAACTTCGCAATGCGTTTATTCATAAGTCATGGGCAATTAAAACCCTAAGTCTAACCAACCCCGAGAAAACGTTTTCTGCTTGGGTAAACCCTTTGACAAGCTCAGGGTAAAAATAGAAGAGAAAACAAAAGTGATTGTCCTTAGCGGGAGAAGCCAAAAGAATCTTCTTTTCTTTGGTGGAGTTTTACAAGTCTTGACACTCCTGAAAAAATGTTAAGGCGTGAATTTTAAACATATAAACAATGAAGAAGTTTAAAAAATTATCAGCTATTTTTTTAGCAATGACATTTCTAGCCACTTTTGTGCCACAAGAAGCATATGCTGGGAAGCATAAAGACCAATACGGTCATTCCTGGTTAAAATGTGCTTGGAGTGATTTAACCATTAAAGTTTTTGGAGTTACTATCAAAGAAGGTGAAAATCTACATTAATATTTCGTATGAAGATTTATTTATCAATACTTGCTGTACTAGTTTTTAGTACGGCAAGTTTTTCTCAGTTAGAGAACAGAAAAGTTATTGTTTTAGATAAGGAAGATAAAAAACCGATTGAATTTGCTTATACCGTTGATAACAATGGTATAGTTCAGTCAATAAGTAATCATAATGGAGAAACAAATCTATTAATTGACAAATCAAATGACTTAAAAAATTCATCCCTTACTATCTTTCGTTATGGTTATCAAGATTATAAATTTAGGTATAATATCAAGCTCGACACTATATTGTTATCTCCGAAAATAGAAACATTGAATGAGGTTGTAATTACGCCATCAAATAGTAATATATTCTATTATAAGTATTATTTTAAAACATACGACACAAAAAATGGTGTTATTAGACGGTATATTGAAGGAATGGTAGAATATAAAGTTAATAGAAAAAAAAATAAGGTTAATAGAAAAGTTTTACAATACCGTTCAATGGTAAACGACACAATAATATCCAATGAAAAGAGAGGATTTATACAAGTGACCTATGAAGGCACCTCAATTCCATATTACAAACTAATGAATATTTATGATTTTAATAAGAAGTATACCGAGTATACAATGATTCCTTTAAAAGAGGAAAGCAATGTACTCACAATAAAGGATATTTATACTGGAAAAAATTTAGGGAAAATTTATTTAACCAATGAGGGAAAGGAAAAAAGTGGGTATCTCTTGGAAGAAAACACATCTCTTAAAACTAGAAAAGCATATGGTTCCGAAGGCCAAGTATTATTAAGGCTAGAAGAAGAACATTATGAAATTGAAAATGATTATTTTTTGAAAAACAGACAGATAATTAAGAAATCTTTATTTAGACAAAAGAGTAAAAAAGAAAAATTTTCAGAATATGTTTCTTTATCAAAACTAATATTTTTGGAGAGTTATGGTGTGTCAAATGAAAAAGGTGTCAAATTTAAGAGAGATTTTAGTAATTACCGACAAGAATTTTGGAATGATAATGAATATGTGAAAGTTTCAAGTCCTTTGATCTCAATTGATGAATTGAAAGAAAATCCAAACAGAAAAAACAGCCCATAACACGGTATATAAAAAATAGCAGTTAAGTGCAAACCACAAAGTTTGTGCTTTTCTGTTATTTTTCTTTTAAACTGAAAATAATTTTATTTTTAATCTGCTACTTTTCATATACTAGACCGTTCAACCAAACTCACCCATTACTTAATCACAGCAGTTCTTCTCTATTGTACCACAAAAGAATCTCCATGCCTTTTTTTGATTCTTTGTATCTTTCACAAAACCAATGCATGATGACGACACCACAACTCAAGGCCTTTTTAGGACAATGCACCAAAATCAATTTCTGTTTTCTACTGCTCAACTTTGTTGTACTGCTATTTGCAGCGCAGGTCTTTTCGCTCCACCAGTATTTTTACAGCGGGACCCTAGAAGAGTTTAAACAAACCTTATACGTGGGGATGGGCATTTACAAGCTGTTTTGGATTTTCTTCAATGTGGTGCCCTATATCGCCCTGCGCTTGATGGCAAAGGAAGATTAATCGAGTAGAGCTTCGATTTCTTTTCGAATCAACGCATTCCACAGGGCATAGCCTGCGGTATTGAGGTGCAGTTGATCTTCGATAAATAATTCGGTTCTGGGGAGTCCCTGTTCATTGAGGAAGGCCTGGGCGGTGGCGACAAAGTGCACATTCGGTGTTTTCTCACAATAGGCTTTAATCAATGTATTCACCTTTTTGATCTCCTCCCATTGCGCCCAGCGGCTTTTTGTGGGGGTAATTTCTACCCATAAAAAAGGGGTCTCGGGCTGGCGTTGCCGCACCTGCTTTAAAAAATACCGAAACAGTCGTTTCACTCGGGCGGGAGGTTCGTCCTCTTCTACCCCTTTGATATCATTGGCAATAAAGGCAATGATCACAGCCGGTTGATAGCTCCCTAATAAGGCATCGGGGAAAAAGATGGCATCGCGTAAATGGGCCCCTCCGTAACCCCGTTGAATGACGGGATGGGGCGCCATGTCCTCGGCAAGGGTTTTCCATAAACGAATACTTGAACTTCCCAAAAACAACAAGGAATTGTCTGGAGCGGGGTTTTGATTCAATTCTTCAAAGGCCTGTATTTCTGGAATGGCCCAGGCATAAGAACTTTGAGGATAGCGTTTTAAGGGGGAACAGTGACAAAAAAGCAAAAGAAGCGCGAGGGAAAAAAACAAACGCATGAGATAATTTTTTATACCTTTAAGATACTCAATCTTATCAACCTACCTATTTATGAAAAAGCTTTTCGCCTTCTTGTGCTGCTTCGCTAGCCTAGTTTATGGACAAGATGAACTTGATCCTCCACAAAGCAACATTCAAACCTATACTCCTACTAAGCTATTATCGCCAGGCCAGTGGGACCTTAAATGGTTTAACAACCTCTACACTCAAACCACCTTCATCAATGATCAAGGGAAAAGGGGAACAGTAGCCCGTGAAAACTTTTTCACTTCTTCCCTGGATATTTTTACGGGAGTAAGTGCTTCAAATCGACTCAATATTGGCCTTCTACTGGAGTACCGCTCAAATACCATAGGGGGAAAAAATATTTTAGCCCCTTTTGATTTTAGTAGCGCTCCATATAAACGCAGTGGGTTAAGCAGTATCGCCCCTGCCATAAAATTTACACCCTTTGCAAAGTGGGCGCGCTTTGCCATACAAAGCTCGTTGAGTCTTCCGCTTTTTGAAAAGGAGGTCGCAGAAGGGATCTATTTCGATCAAAAAGGATATACGCTTCAAAACCGCTTTTTCTATGATTATTTGGCCCCAAACGGGGTCATTCAAATCTACAGTGAATTGAATACCGAATTTAACTTTGGAGAAAATCAGGCGAGTTTTGCCAACGATTCTTTTCGTTTATCGCCAGGGGTCTTTGTGAGTTATTTCCCCTCGCCTAATGTCACCCTGCAAGGGCTAGCGCAACATTCTGAGCTGCTTGATTTAGGCAGCAGTATCAATCAACGTTTTACGGCTGTAGGTGGTGGAGCAAAATTCCAATTGAATCACATTCTTAACCTCGAATTGCTTTATACGCATTTTGTTTTGGGAAAAAATTCTGGCTTGGGACAAACCTTTAATATAGGATTACGTGCTTTGTTCAATTAGGCTGGTCATTTGTTTTTTGTTTTGTTCTTGTATCGGCTTTACGCAAGAAGCCAGGGTGAAATCCATTCATTTTGAGGGATTAAAAAAGAGCAAGCCTAGCTATTTAATGCAACTAATAAAACAGCAGGAAGGGGAATCCTACTCGGCCGAAAGGGTCAAACGCGACCTGCTTGTTCTCCTACGGGAACCGGCCGTGAGTCACGCCTATCACAGCCTGGATAGCCTAGCGAATGGGGAGCTATTGCTTCGCTTTCATATCGAAGAAAACAGTACCCTTATTCCCGCAGTGGATTTATGGCAAACGGTCAATAATTCGTTTGCCTATCACCTGGGGGTTACCGATTATAACTTCCTAGGCAAAGGATATACACTAGGCGGTTTTTACCGCCAAAATAACTTTCCTGGTTTTGGGATCATCCTTGAAAACAACAACTTTTACAACCCTCAAACCGAATTAAAGTTGATCGCACAACAACTGGAAACATTGGAACCCATTAAAAGCAATGAGGAGACCGATCAATACCGCTATCGCTTCAAAAGCATTGAACTTAGCCTGGGGAGAGAAATTAACCTAAAGCACAAGCTTCTTTTGAGCGGAGGGGTGATCGGCGAACGCTATCTTTTTCACGACGGGGTGGATGTGGCCAAAATTCCCAACCGCTTTACAACGGTTAAAGCAGTGACAAAAGTGGGCTATCAATATGATTTTTTACAGTCGTTGTATTACCAGCTGGATGGGTGGCGAAATCAAATGTATTTCACTCAAATATGGGGAGAATCCATCACCCAAAACAAGAGCTTTTACACCCTAGAAAATGAAACCCTTTTTTTTAAGCGCCGGCGCAAGCTGGGCAATTTTGCTGCTCGACTACAATGGGGACTAGCCCGCAACATCAACTCGCCCTTCCCTCCTTTTGCGATTGACAATAATCGCAATGTACGCGGGGCGGGGAATCTTGTTCAACGCGGGAATGCCTTTTGGGCACTTAATCTAGAATATCGTCACACCCTACTTGAAAAGGGGTGGTTTGCGCTACAGGCGAATGCCTTTGTCGATCTTGCTGGAATACAAGCGGTCAATACATCAATAAACCAACTATTTTCACAAAACAACCACTACCGCTATGGCGGGATAGGACTGCGGTTCATTCATAAATATATCTATCGTGCCGTAGTTCGCATCGATTACGGGATAAATCTAAAGGAAATAAATCAGTCAGGGCTCGTCTTTGGCATTGGTCAATTCTTTTGATTACAGCAAGTATTCTGTATTCACAAAATTCGAGTCTTTGGAATCCATTAAGGCATCTAAAATTTCGTTGTTATAGGAATTGTCTTTTGCTGCCACAAAGGTGCGAATGGAAAACGAACGCAAGGCATCAAACACACTGAGGGTGCTTACAGCAGAATTTTTTCTACCCGTAAAAGGATAAACATCTGGTCCACGTTGACAGGCCGAATTTAAATTCACTCGACAAACTAAGTTGGCCAATACATCTACTAATGGACCGATCTTGCGAATGTCACGACCAAATAAACTCACCTGTTGCCCATATTCTGAAGCGGCCATAACGTCTAAAGGCTCATTGATATCTTTGTACGGTAAAACGGGAATTACCGGTCCAAACTGTTCTTCGTGGTACACATCCATTTCACTCGTTACAGGATACAGTACCGCAGGAAAGGAATAGTTATGGGTAAGTTTCCCTCCTTTTTTATTGAGCACCTTGGCTCCTTTGGCTTTGGCATCATTAATCAAATCTTGAATATAAGCGGGCTTGTTAGGCTCGGGAAGTGGGGTTAAAAAAGCGCCCTCGTCCCAGGGCAATCCATACGTTAATTGGTCAACCGCTTTTGCAAAACGAGCATTAAACTCGTCTACTATCGACTCGTGCACAAATAACATTTTTAAGGCGGTACAGCGTTGTCCGTTAAAGGATAAGGTCCCCGAAATACACTCTTTTATGGTAAGGTCTAAATCGGCATCGGGTAGGATGATTCCTGGATTTTTTGCTTCTAGTCCTAAAACTAATCGCAGGCGGTTTTTATTGGGGTGCAAATCTTGTAAGGCTACCGCCGAAGACGAATGTCCGATTAGCGCAAGTACATCTATCTTTCCTGTTTGCATGATGGGAGAGGCAATTTTACGACCCCGCCCAAAGACGATGTTGACCACCCCAGGAGGAAAACTTTCATGGAAAGCTTTTAATAAGGGAGTGATCAAAAGTACTCCGTGTTTTGCGGGTTTAAAAATGGCAGTATTCCCCATGATGATGGCAGGAATCAGCAAACAAAAGGTTTCATTTAAGGGATAGTTGTAAGGCCCTAGGCATAGAACAACTCCCAGCGGTCCACGTCGAATATGCGCATGAATTCCACCTTGCTTATCAAATTTAGCACTCTTGCGATCGAGTTTTTTATAGGCTTCTATGGTGTCATAGATATAGTCCACTGTTCGGTCAAACTCTTTGTAGGAATCAGCTTTATTTTTGGCGATTTCCCACATCAATAGCTCTACTACTTCTTCACGGTGTTCTTTCATTTTAGCCGCAAAGGTGGCAAGGCATTTTAAACGATCTTTCACTTTCATGGTGGGCCAGGCTCCTTGCCCGCGATTAAACGCTTTTTCTGCTGCGTTTAAAGCGTCTAGGGCTGCTTCTGTCTCCATATCTGGAATCGACCCTAATAGGGTTGGTCCAATCGCTCCTTCACCATTTTCGGTATAAATGGTAGAAAAGACTTCAGAGGTCGCTCCTTCCCACTTTTTTAATTCTCCATCGACTAGATATTGCGTGCAGTGAATGGGCTCATTAAAACGAACCGTCGTATCAATCGTTAATTGTTGGGTGGCTTCCATAACTAATTGTTTATTGTTTTTGTTTTTGTTTTAAAGTTAGACAATAAAATTGTAAGCAGTTCAATTTGAGGCAACTTCTTTTTAAAAATCGAACTAAAATTTCTCTTAATGTAACGAAGAAAATCCGCTATATTTAAACTAAAGAATACATTATGGGTAAGCAACTGGGATTATTTTTAGGTCCTCTCTTTTTCATTTTACTTCAGTTTATTTCGCTAGAAGGGGTTAGTTCACAGGCTATGGTTGTGATTGCTTTAGCTAGCTGGATGGTAACTTGGTGGATTAGTGAAGCTGTTTCTATATCGGTTACAGCATTATTACCCTTGGTTATTTTTCCACTTTATGATATCATGTCCATGAATGAAGTGGGAGCGAATTATGGAAGTTCTATCGTGTTTTTATTTTTTGGAGGTTTTGTTTTGGCGCTAGCCTTAGAAAAAGTGAATTTACACAAGCGCATTGCCTTAACGATCATTCACAAAACAGGAACCACCCCAAATCGTGTTATCCTTGGCTTTATGCTGGCCACCGCCTTTATGAGTATGTGGATTTCAAATACTGCCAGTACGGTAGTGATGCTTCCCATTGCCCTCTCGGTGATTCAACTTTTAGTTCAAAGCGATGGGGTGTTTACCAAACAGGAGCAGCATTTTTCCTTAGCGGTAATGCTGGGGATTGCTTTTTCGGCTAATGCTGGGGGAATTGCTACAGTAATAGGCACTCCGCCCAATTCGGTTTTAATCGGGCTATTAGAGAATGAATACAATATGGAAATTTCCTTTTTAAAATGGATGCTGATTGGGCTACCATTTTCTGCGACAATGATCGGAGTAATTTACCTGGTATTAACGCGTTGGATGTTTCCAAACAAAGGAATAGAATTTGCTTCTTCTAATGCACTTATCGCACAAAAATTAGCCGATTTGGGCCCAACAACACCAGAAGAAAAACACGTTTTACGCCTCTTTGCCTTAACGGTATTTCTTTGGGTATTTCGTACCCTGATCAATTCAATTTTCCCCAATTTAGGCTTGTCAGATACCATCATCAGTGTGGGTTGTGCGATTGCTCTTTTCTCCATTCCACATAAATTAAAAGAAGGAGTTTACATTTTAAAATGGGAAGATACCTCAAAACTAGCCTGGGGAATATTAATCCTTTTTGGAGGAGGACTTGCTTTAGCAAAAGGCATGTCCACTACCGGGATTGTTTCCTTGATTACCGATAGCATTGCTCAAGCCAATTTAAACGTCCTATTCACCGCTTCTTTATTGATTCTTTTAATGCTATTCATGACCGAATTAATGAGCAATGTTGCCCTAGTTGCTGTTCTAGCACCAGTGGTTGCTGGGATCGCCATTGGTCTTGAAATCCCCATATTATATTTGCTAATTCCAGTCACGATGGCGAGTAGTTGTGCTTTTATGTTACCCATGGCCACCCCACCCAATGCTATTGTATTTGCCAGTGGCTATGTCAAGGTTGCACAAATGGCACGCGTGGGAGTGTTTATCAATCTCATTGCAGTAGTGCTGCTAATTTTCATGTACAGGTTTATTATCCCAATGGTCTTTTAGTTAGACCAAATATTGAAAAAGGTCGGGTTTTTCATTGAGGTAATCCCCATAAAAACCCTTTGCTTTCATGCGTTGAAGTAAGGGCTCAAAATCCTTTTCACTCTCCAGGGTAATCCCTACTACTGCGGGGGCATTAACACGGTTGTTTTTCTTTGCGTACTCAAAAAAGGTAATGTCATCTTTCGGTCCTAAAATTTCGTTGACAAACTCTTTTAAAGCTCCTGCACGTTGTGGGAAGCGCACAATGAAATAATGCTTGCGTTGCGCATAAAGTAAAGCGCGTTCTTCTATTTCTGGCGTTCGGGTGATGTCATTATTCCCACCACAAATCAAGGTCGCCACATTTTTACCTTTCAATTGGTCACTGTATTGCGCTAAGGCCGCGAGTGAAATAGCCCCTGCAGGCTCTACCACGATGCCTTCCTTGTTGTAAAGGTCTAGTATTTCTTGACAAATCTTTCCTTCGGGTACAGTAATGCAGTCGTCGATTAATTCTTTGGCGATATCAAAACACAGATCTCCTACCCGTTGAACAGCAGCGCCATCGACGAATTTATCGATTGAACTTAATTTTGTATTGGTGTTATTCTTAAGCGAGGTGCTCAACGAAGGAGCACCTTGTGGTTCTACTCCTATGATTTTGGTTTGGGGAGATTTCGCTTTGAAAACAGTTAACATCCCACTAATTAAGCCTCCACCGCCTACGGGTACAAAGAGGTAATCCAAAGGCTGCTGGGTTTGCGCCAAAATTTCTAACGCAATGGTGGCCTGTCCTTCAATCACTTCTATATCGTCAAAAGGATGAATAAAGACCACTGCTTCTTGTTGTTGAAACTGCAAGGCTGCTTTGTAAGCATCATCATAGGTGTCTCCCGCTAGCGAAATTGTGACATACTCCCCACCAAACATGCGCACTTGCTCAATTTTTTGCTGTGGTGTGGGAACCGGCATAAAAACCGTTCCCTTGATTTGTAGTGCATTGCACGCATAGGCAAAACCTTGCGCGTGATTCCCAGCACTTGCACAAACAATTCCTTTTTCTCTTTCGTTCTTGTTAAGGGTAACAATTTTATTGTAGGCGCCTCTAATTTTGAAGGAACGAACTTGTTGTAGGTCTTCGCGCTTAGCAAAAACCTTCCCTGATATAAGTTGGGAAAAACGAGCCAAGTGTTGAAAAGGGGTCACCAGCGCAACCTCACTTAATCGAGATTGCGCAGCGAGTGCTCCTTCAACACTTGGCCATTTCATTTAGACAATTTTCTTCATGGCAGTCATGGAGTCGCGTAACTCATAACCAATTAGCTCAATTGGGTGGAATCGAATGATTTCGTTGACATCAATCAATTGTTTGTTATCCACGCCATTCCCCGCATCGGCGGCATAGGCTTTACCAATTACGTCAGTATCAATGCCTTTCATGAAGTCCACTAATAGTGGTTTACACGCATGATCGAATAAATAACATCCATATTCTGCCGTATCAGAAATTACACGGTTCATTTCAAATAACTTTTTACGTGCAATGGTATTCGCAATCAACGGAGTTTCGTGAAGCGATTCATAGTAAGCAGATTCTTCTTTGATACCAGCTGCTACCATAGTATCAAAAGCTAGTTCAACACCAGCACGAACAAATGCAACCATTAATAGCCCGTGATCAAAGTATTCTTGCTCGGAGATTTCGGCTGTTGTAGGGGCCGTTTTTTCAAATGCTGTTTCCCCCGTTGCTGCTCTCCATCCTAATAAGTTTTTATCATCATTTGCCCAGTCTTCCATCATGGTTTTAGAGAAATGCCCCGACATGATATCGTCCATGTGTTTGTGGAATAAAGGCTCCATGATTTCTTTGAGTTGTTCAGACAATTCAAAGGCTTTGATTTTTGCAGGATTCGACAAACGGTCCATCATATTGGTAATCCCACCGTGCTTTAAGGCTTCGGTAATGGTTTCCCAACCGTATTGAATCAATTTTGCAGCATAGGCAGGTTCAATGCCTTTTTCAACCATTTTATCAAAGCATAAAATAGACCCCGTTTGAAGTACACCACATAAAATGGTTTGTTCTCCCATTAAGTCTGATTTTACTTCGGCGACAAAAGAAGATTCCAAGACTCCAGCACGATGTCCTCCAGTGGCTACTGCATAGGCTTTAGCTTGTGCAAGACCATGTCCTTGTGGATCGTTTTCTGGATGAACGGCGATAAGGGTGGGAACCCCAAAACCTCTTTTATACTCTTCTCGCACCTCGGATCCAGGACACTTTGGTGCCACCATAATAACAGTGAGGTCTTTTCGCACTTGTGTACCTTCTTCTACAATATTAAATCCATGCGAATAGGATAAAGTAGCTCCTTCTTTCATTAAAGGCATCACTGCATTCACTACCGAAGTATGGTTTTTATCTGGTGTAAGGTTGATGACCACATCTGCTGTTGGGATCATGTCTTCATAACTGCCTACGGCAAAGTTATTGTCGGATGCATTTTGAAAAGAAGCGCGTTTTTGATCGATGGCTCCTTGACGCAAAGCATATGAAATATCGAGACCAGAGTCGCGCATATTGAGCCCTTGGTTCAACCCTTGTGCACCACAGCCCACAATTACGATTTTCTTTCCTTCTAGCGCGCTAACGCCCTCTTCGAATTCTGAAGCGTCCATAAAGCGACACTGCCCTAGTTGTTCTAGTTGATCGCGTAATGATAATTGATTAAAATAATTTGCCATGGTGTCTTGTTTAGTCGTTATTTTGGTTGTTAAAATTATTTAATATTTCTGAAATTCCCATCGGGGCTTTTGTTACAGAGATTCTCCCTGAACGCACAAATTGCAATAGCCCATAGGGTTTTAAATCTTCTCTTAATTTTTCTGTTTCTTGACGGAAACCTGTTTTAGCTATAACAAAAAACTCTGGCGATACCGTGACAATATTGGCATGGCTGTCTTTGATGATGTTTTGAATTTGTCGCTCTTCAAAAAGATAGCTCGATTTAACTTTGTATAAAGCAGATTCCATAAAGATGGTTTCTTCATCGGTGTGATAAAATGCCTTGATGACATCAACCTGTTTCTCGATTTGTTGAACGAGTTTCTTTACTTTTTCCTCGGTCACTTTAACGACAATCACAAAGCGAAAAACATCTTGAATTTCAGATTGAGAAGTAGAAAAACTGACAATATTAATATGCCTTTTTAGAAAAATAGCCGAAACACGGTTGAGTAGACCAACATTGTTTTCAGAATAAATCGAAATGGTATAGCGGGTAATTTCACTCATTATTGTAGTCGTATATCAGAAACCGACGCCCCAGTAGGGATCATCGGAAACACATTATCTTCTTTTTCAACACAAACCTCTAGGAAATAAGGTTTATCTGATGCGATCATTTCCTTAACCGCTTGGTCTAATTCTTCTCTTTTAGTCACGCGTTGTGCATCGATATGATAGCCCTTTGCGATGGTTACAAAATCAGGATTAGTCATCTCGGTTGAAGCATATCGCTTATCAAAAAACAGCTGTTGCCATTGACGTACCATTCCTAAATAGTCGTTGTTTAAAACCACGATTTTAACCGCTGTTCCAGTTTGAAAAATCGTCCCTAATTCTTGTATGGTCATTTGATATCCTCCATCCCCTATCACGGCGACGACATGGCGATCTTGTGCACCCATTTTTGCGCCAATAGCAGCTGGTAGGGCAAAGCCCATTGTTCCTAAACCTCCAGAGGTTACATTACTTTTTGAACGAATAAACTCGGCATATCGGCAAGCGATCATTTGATGCTGTCCCACATCGGTTACAATGACAGCGTCACCACCCGTATGCTTGTTGATTGAAGCAATAGCCTCCCCCATAGTTAAGCCTTCTTTTGTGGGTTGTGTATCTGCTTTTATGACTTGCTCAAACTCTGTTTTCATATGTTCAGCAAACTGAGCTTTCCAGTCGGTTAACTCTTTGTGTTGTACCAATGGAGTAAGCGCAGTTAAACTTGCCTTACAATCTCCCAAAACGGGATAATGGGCGTGAACATTCTTGCTAATTTCGGCTGGATCAATTTCAAGGTGAACGACTTTAGCCTGCTTTGCATAAGTAGCTAGATTCCCAGTTACACGATCGTCAAATCGCATTCCAATAGCAATGAGAACATCGCATTCATTTGTCAATAAATTAGGACCATAGTTTCCATGCATTCCCACCATTCCCATGTTCAAGGGGTGCTTAGTAGGAAGGGCAGAAAGTCCCAAAATAGTCCAAACGGCAGGAATACCAGATTGCTCTACAAAAGTTTTAAATTCTTCTTCAGCTTCGCCTAAGATAACGCCTTGTCCCCAAACAATCATGGGCTTTTTTGCCGCGTTAATCACTTCGGCGGCCGCCTCGACTTGACTGTACTCTAGTTCAGGTACAGGCTGGTAGGAACGCACTCCTTTACACTTTTCATAGCTAAAGTCAAAGAGCTCAAATTGCGCATCTTTGGTAATATCGATTAAAACAGGACCAGGACGACCCGAACGAGCGATATAAAAAGCTTTAGCCATGATTTCGGGAATCTCACTGGCTTTGGTAATTTGATAATTCCACTTGGTCACTGGTGTTGAAATCCCAATGATATCCGTTTCTTGAAATGCATCCGACCCCAGTAAATGTGAAGCTACTTGCCCCGTGATACACACCATGGGAGTGGAATCAATTTGAGCATCGGCAATTCCAGTGACGAGATTTGTCGCTCCAGGCCCAGAAGTAGCCATCGCTACTCCTACTTTACCTGAGGTGCGAGCAAAACCTTGAGCTGCGTGTGTGGCTCCCTGTTCATGGCGGGTTAACACATGACGCAATTGATCGCTAAACTTGTACAATTCATCATAAATGGGCATGATGGCACCACCGGGATAACCGTAGATCAAGTCTGCGCCTTCTGCTAGTAAGCAGCGTATTACTGCTTCTGCCCCTGAGATGTGCAGTGGAGATTGTTTTTCCATAGTATATTATTCATCGGTCACACAGCCCTGTGAAGCCGTAGACACGTTTTTGATGTATTTATAAAGTACGCCACTAGAGAACTTAAGGGCTGGAGCCTTCCAATTTGCCTTGCGATTGGCTAACTCCTCTTCACTTATATGAACTTCTAGGGTGTTTTTTTCTGCATTAATTTCGATGATATCCCCATCGTTAACAAGCGCAATAGTTCCCCCTACTTGGGCTTCTGGAACAATATGTCCAACAACAAAACCGTGGGTTCCTCCAGAGAAACGTCCATCGGTAATAAGAGCAACATCTTTTCCTAAACCAGCTCCCATGATCGCAGCGGTTGGCTTTAGCATTTCTGGCATTCCTGGACCACCTTTAGGTCCCTCATAACGAATCACAACAACTTCTCCTTTTTGAACAAGTCCGTTGCGTATTCCGTCATTGGCGGCATATTCACCGTCAAATACACGAGCGGGGCCTTTGAACAACAAGCCTTCTTTTCCAGTGATTTTTGCTACCGATCCGCCTTCTGCAAGGTTCCCCTTTAAAATGCGAATGTGACCTGTGGCCTTGATGGGCCTGTCGGTGGGTCGAATGATATCCTGTCCTTCTTTTAGGGAAGGTACATCAGCTAGATTTTCTGCAATTGTTTTTCCAGTTACTGTGATACAGTCACCGTGTAACATTCCTTCTTCTAGCATGAATTTTAAAACTGCTGGAACTCCACCCACATTGTGCAGGTCTTCCATGAGGTATTTTCCGCTTGGCTTAAGATCGGCTAAAAAAGGAGTTTCGTCCATAATTGCCTGGAAATCGTCAATGGTAAAATCGAGATTAGCTGCTTTTGCGATGGCTAAAAAGTGTAATACTGCATTTGTTGATCCTCCTAAGACAGCGATTAATCGAATCGCATTCTCCAGGGATTTTTTGGTCACAATATCTTTTGGCTTAAGGTCATTTTCAACTAAGTTTCTCAGGGCAGCTCCCACGCGGTCGCATTCAGCTTTTTTATCTGGACTTACAGCGGGATTAGAAGAATTATAGGGCAAAGCCATCCCCAATGCTTCAATGGCAGAGGCCATTGTATTTGCGGTGTACATCCCCCCACAAGCTCCGGCTCCTGGGCAAGCGTTCTTAACCACTTCTTTGTATTCTTTTTCGTCTATGGTTCCAGCTACTTTTTCTCCCCATGCTTCAAAGGCAGAGACCACATCCAGCTTTTTGTCTTTGTGACATCCAGGAGCAATTGTCCCCCCGTACACTAATATACTGGGGCGGTTTAAACGCAACATGGCCATTAGGGCACCTGGCATATTCTTGTCACAGCCCACCACCGTGACCACTCCATCATAAGACATGGCTTGCACGACAGTTTCCACAGAATCTGCGATAACATCGCGAGAGGGTAATGAAAAACGCATTCCTGGTGTTCCCATGGAAATCCCATCACTCACCCCAATGGTGTTAAAGATTAATCCTACTAAATCTGCTTCTTCAACTCCTTTCTTTATATCGATTGACAAGGCGTTTAAGTGCATATTACAAGGGTTCCCTTCATAACCAGTACTGGCAATTCCAATGAGGGGTTTCTTAAAGTCTTCATCGGTCAAACCGATGGCGTGCAACATTGCCTGTGCGGCGGGTTGTGTAGGGTCTTGTGTGACCGCTTTACTGTATTTATTGAGTTCCATGAAATAGTATGTCTTACGAAAGTAAAATGCTTTAAAAAGACACAGGAATAAAAAGAAATATTCCTCTTATGCCTAAAGCTATATTTATCTACTTATTAAATTGTTTATCAGTTTTTTATGTTTTATATAGTCAGATGCCTAAGTAGGTAGCAACGGACAAAATTATGGATTTGAATGGAGTTACTAGTTTGATATTTAAAAAAGTTGCCTATTTTGAAACCTTATTAGAAGATGAAATGAAAATCCAAGAAATTCACAAAAAACAGCGGGCTTTTTTTAAAACACAACAAAGCAAGAACGTATTGTTTCGCAAAGATAGTTTAAAACGCTTTCAAAGCGTGCTTCAACAGGAGGAAAAAGCGATTACCACTGCCCTAAAGCAGGATTTAGGGAAAGCAGAATTTGAAGCGTATTTAACAGAGTATTATGTTGTCATGGCTGAACTTAAGACCATGCTAAAAAATTTGGAACTTTGGTCCAAACCAAAACGAGTAAAATCCTCTTTGCTCAACTTTCCATCCAAGGATTATTTGATCCCCGAGCCCTATGGAAACCTCTTACAAATCAGCCCATGGAATTATCCATTTCAATTATCCCTTGCGACCGTAGTGGGGGCTGTTGCCGCTGGAAATACGGTGGTATTAAAACCCTCGGAGCATGCACCAAAAACAGCTGCTTTATTAGCACAACTGGTTGAAAAAGCTTTTGAACCAGAACACGTGACCGTAGTCAATGGTGACGCGAGTACTGCAAAAGAACTCTTGGATTTACGCTGGGATCATATCATGTTTACTGGGAGCACGCACATCGGTAAAATTATTGCAAAAGCTGCGGCAGAGCACCTCACCCCTACTATTCTTGAACTGGGAGGCAAAAACCCCTGTGTGGTTGATCAAACTGCCCCCATACAATTGACGGCAAAACGCATCGTTTGGGGGAAATATGTGAATTGTGGACAAACCTGTATCGCACCCGATTATCTCTTGGTTCAAAAAGGCATCAAAGATCAATTACTCGAAGCGATTGTAAAAGAAATTAAAGCAGCTTATGGAGAAGACGCAGCTTCATCATCAAGCTATGGAAGAATTGCCCACCAAAAGCATTTTGACCGATTGGTGGATATGATCAAAAACGAAACCTTAATTCACGGTGGGAATAATGACGCAAAGAGTCGCTACCTTGAACCCACCCTTCTTGAGGTTAATGATAGCAATCATCCCACCATGCAAGAAGAAATCTTTGGACCCATTTTACCAGTCATCTGTTATGAAAAAGAAGAGGAAATCCATGCGATCATTGAACAATTTGAACGTCCCCTAGGGTTTTATGTATTCTCTAAACGCAAGAAATTCATCCAGCAAATGTTCGCACAATATTCTTATGGTGGCGGAGTGGCTAATGATACCATGATCCAATTCGCGAATGACAAGCTTCCCTTTGGAGGGGTGGGACACAGTGGAATAGGCGCCTATCACGGGAAGTATTCCTTTGATGCATTTACACATTACAAACCCTTTATACAACGGGGGACATGGAATGATCCCTCCATTCGATATGCACCATTCCCCACCAATTTTGATTGGTTAAAAAAACTATTAAATCGTATTTAAATGATCCAAAAAACGGTTGAAGAAGCGATTGCCTACCGGCGATCGGTTAGGGTATATGACCCAGAACAAGCCATTGATTCTACTATTGTTAAAAAATGCATACGTCAAGCTAGTCTTGCCCCCACCAGCAGTAATTTACAGCTTTGGGAATTCTATCACGTGACAAAAGAAGACACTAAAAAGGCCTTGGCAAAAGCCTGTCTCAATCAAAATGCCGCACGTACTGCCACACAGTTTGTCGTCATGGTCGCTCGAAAAGACAAATGGAAAAGCCGTGTAAAGGCTAACCTTTCGTTTTTAAAAACACAATTTGAACAGCAAGAGGTTCGTGATACTAAGCGTGAAAAAATGGCAACCAATTATTACACTAAAATCATTCCAACGCTTTACACTGACTTTTTTGGTCTCCTGGGAAGATTTAAACGTATAATTGCTAGCTTACAAGGAATAGCGCAACCCACCTATCGCCAAGTCTTAAGCAGCGACATGAACATTGTGGCGCATAAAAGTACTGCGCTTGCAGCACAAAATTTCATGCTTAGTATGGCAGCACACAATTATGATACCTGCCCCATGGAAGGATTTGATTCCAAACGTGTAAAAGCGATTTTAGGTCTTCCACAACAGGCCATGATCACCATGGTCATCAGTTGTGGTATTCGTGGTAAAGGTGGCATTTTCGGGCCACAGTTTAGGGTACCGTTTGAAGAAGTGTACTTTGAAAAGTAAGTAGTTCTCCCTCTCGTTTTTGCGCTAACACAGCAATGGCCGCTGGGGTTAATTGTAACACTTGAAGATAGCCCCCCGTAACTTGACAATCGGCCATGGCAATGAGTAACTCTCCACTGGGACTTAATTGTACCATCCCGGGGATGACTAACTGACTTAGTAACTGAGGTTTGATCACATTCAATGTGCTGCTTAATCGATACCCCATTCGATTATGGGAAATTACGCGATGGGACGCATTGATTAATTGCTGCTGCTCTGCATCTGTTAGCATGTCCCAATCTGGACCTGGAGTTACCACTAGTTCATGCTGAGACAAATAGGAAGTATCAACATTAAGGCTGGCATTTTGTGGAACATTTATCCGCTTTGGCGAAGCCATAAACTGCACTACTTCTCCTTTAACTAGACGTGCTGGGGTCCCCAATGGGGCATAAAAAGACACACTGTCAAAATAAGAAGGTAAATCAAAAACCCCCTCCACGCGCAGGTAAAAACGCACCCCCTTCTCTACTTTTCCAATGGATAAAATACTATTTGCAGGGGCGGTAAATACCCGATTCATTTTAAGGGGTTGATCGTTTAAATTGACAGGGACTTTTGCGCCTGTGACCACAAAGCGAAGCGGTGTGGAAATTTGAAGTGTTGGCCCGATTAAAGTGCCTTCGATCACGGTTTGATTATTGCGCATTGGCAATAGTGCATTCGCAAGGGTAAATGCAGCAGGATCCATGGGACCTGCAACGGGCACCCCTAAATGCCGATATCCTAGCCTTCCACTATCCTGAATACTGGTATAAAAACCTGGATCAATGACCGTTATCATGGGCTTGTTTTTGTGGGGTGTACTCCCCTGTTTGAACTAAGGCCAAAATCTTACGGCATTCGTCAAGAGTAACTTGTTTGAATCGCACCGCATCGCGCGGCTGAACAAATATAGGCGGATGGGCTTGAGGATCCATCCAAGTGACCGGACTATATCCTATTGCCTGCCACCCCCCCGGACTGTCTTGCGGATAGACTCCTGTTTGAGCACCACCCACGGCAACGGTGCCTTTAAGGGTCGTATGGTTTGCAGTGCTTTTACGGTCAAGATGGCATTCTTTGGGCAATCCAGAGAGGTACCCAAAACCCGGAAGGAAGCCATAAAACTCCAAGTAAAAGGTCGTGGATAAAAAAGTCTTTTTATACGCTTCTACTGCAGCTTTATCTCCATTGAAAACCGTCATAAGATCGCAGGGGTAATGAGCATCAAAGCAGATTGGTATTTCCCAATACTCATGGGATTGTTCTGCTTTAAAATACGACCAGTCTATTTCATCAATCTTAGCTGTAATCCTACTAGTATCGATGCTTTTATCAAAAATTAAATTGATGCGATTAAAGGTGTGGGTAACTTCATGCAGGGAAGGAAAATCGCCGTGGAGTTTTTTCTTTAACCCCTTTATATCACAGTTTCTCGTAGTCTCAAAACACAAAGAAACAATCTTTTCGCTAATGTGTATTTGTTTAAACGGCGCTAACATGAATCTTATTTTTCACTAAAGTTTTGGCTAAAAACGCAAGGTTCTCCACAACATTATCTCCATCTCCATGTAAACATATGGTTGCAACCTTTAAGGGGATAATCTCTCCTTTTAAACCCACTACTTCGCCCTGTTGAATCAAGCGTAAAACCTGTTGAGTAATTTGTTCTTTTTGATGATGAACAGCTTGCGGTAATTGTCGAGCAACCAAGCCCCCATCTGGGCGATAAGCCCTGTCTCCAAAACCTTCTAAAACAGGATGTAGCCCCCTTGCGTGAGCAGAGTGAAAGAGTTGACTGCCAGGGGCACAAAACACCTTAGCCTTAGGGTCGTATTCTTTTATTACTTCTACCACTGCATCGGCTTTTTCTTTTTCCTCGTATAAGTCGTTATACAAAGCACCGTGTGGCTTAACATGAGACACTTGAGTACACAAACTGTAAAATAAATCCAATTGCTGTCGAAGACTATCTTGAAGTTCCCGAAGGGAAATCGCAAGGGATCTTCGGCCAAAGTTATCCCGATCATAATACGAAGGATGCGCTCCTGTTTTTACTCCGTATTTTGCTGCATACGTTAGTGTTGTTTTTATACTTTTTTGGTTCCCATAATGTCCACCACAGGCGATGGAACAAGAGGATAGGTAGGGCATTAAAGCGAGATCGTTTCCCGTACCTTCACCTAAATCACAATTTAAATCGATGGTCGCTTTCAAAATAGTATGCTTAAACTTTTTATCCCCAAAAACATAAAAAAGAGTTCGATTAAGACAAAACAACTGTTTTGAACTACCGTGGGGGTAGCTCCGCGCATAAGGGTGCTGTTATTCACCATGAATAACAGCAACAAGCCGATAATGGGTAACAAAATCCCATTGGCAATTTGAGCAAAGCGAATGATCTCAATGGGAACGATACCAGTGGTTGTAAAGTAAATCCCTATGCCTAATACGGCAAAGGCTGTCAAGCGATAAATCCACCCATCTTTGGGTAAGCCAAAACATTCTGACACCACAAAAGCCGCCGCCATAGGAGCCGTTAATGCGGAGGTTAAACCCGCAGCAAAAAAACCAAATTGCAGAAACAATGGAGCTGCAGTCCCATACAGCGGCTGTAAGGCTTGGCCTAAATCAATCGCGTTAGCAACTTCCATTCCCTGCAAAGAAGCAGCCGAAATAATGATACTTAATGATACAACTCCCCCTAGTCCAACGGCAACCAGGGTATCTTTTTTTATCGCAGCCAAAGGAACATTAGGAGACTGGGCGACGAGCGCCGCATGTAAAAACAAATTATATGGGACGACTGTGGTACCCAGTAAACCCACAATAGTGAGGAGTTCATCAGCTTGGAAAGAAGGCACAAATAAACCTTTGAAAATCAATGTCAAGGAAGGCTGGGTCATGACAGCGGTCAACAAAAACGAACAGCTCATTACTACCACTATGGCAACCAAACTATTTTTCAAAAAACGAAAACTCCCCAGAACGAGTAGGCCTCCCACGGCTGTACCCAAGAGTAATGGAAAGAAATCAACCTCACTCCCAAAGGTAAGTTTCTCCAGGGATAAAATCCCTTTAAGCCCGATCAAGGCACCCGATAAATTCCCTGCTTCATAGGCTGCATTGCCGATGAAAATCGCCCCAATCAATAAACTCCCTAACAAAAACTTTATCAAGGGATGTTTACTTTGCTGTAAACTACTTTGCGCTAAACCTTTTCGTGTTACCCAGGCAATGCGCGCCGCTGCATTTTGAATAAAAATGGTGATCAAAATCGAAAGCAACATCGCCCACAATAGACTAAAACCATGGGTCACCCCAGCCAGAATACACAAGGTAATGGTACCTGGGCCAATAAAAGCTGCCGTGATCAACGCAGCTGGACCAATTGTTATGGATGAACGCATCGTTTAATTTATCCCAATTTACTAAAAATAAAATGAGAAAAATCATCAATGCTATTTCAGAATAACTTGAAAAAACATTGATTCAACACAAATACTATCCCATCCACCCTTCTCGGTCAAGACTACGGTACTGTATGGCTTCGGCAATATGAGTGGGTTGAATGCTATGGCTATTCGCCAAATCGGCGATGGTACGAGCTACTTTTAAAATACGGTCATAGGCCCGCGCAGAAAGACCCAATTTATTCATCGCTGTTTTGATCAATGCTTTCCCCGCTTCGTCCAGTGGGCAGTAGTTACGTAATTGTTTTGGATTCATCTGGGCATTGTAATGAATGCTTTTAAATTGTTCAAAACGCTTTTCTTGAAGCTGACGGGCAGCTGTGACTCGCTCTCGTATTTGTTTTGAACCTTCTCCTAAAGGCTTTTTGGCTAAATCCTCAAAAGGGACGGGCTCCACCTCAATATGCAAATCAATGCGATCCAGCAATGGTCCTGAAATTTTACTGAGGTAGCGCTGGGTTTCAATGGGCGTTGTTGTCCCGCGATGAAAATAACCCGAGGGGCTGGGATTCATACTCGCCACTAACATAAACGAACTGGGATAAGTCACGGTAAACTTGGCACGCGAAATGGTGACTTCACGATCCTCGAGGGGTTGCCGCATCACCTCGAGCACCGAACGTTTAAACTCGGGCAACTCATCTAAAAAGAGAACCCCATTATGTGCCAACGAAATTTCCCCTGGTTGTGGATAGGTGCCCCCACCCACTAAGGCCACATCAGAAATGGTGTGATGGGGAGAACGAAAAGGACGTTGATGCACCAAACCGCGTTCTTTTACCCGTCCCAAAACCGAATGGATCTTGGTAGTTTCCAGGGCTTCGCCCAAACTCATGGGCGGTAAAATAGACGGCAAGCGTTTAGCCAGCATCGTCTTTCCTGCGCCAGGTGGTCCAATTAAAATGATGTTATGCCCTCCTGCAGCAGCGATTTCCATACATCGCTTGATACTTTCCTGCCCTTTTACATCAGAAAAATCAAGGGAAGGAAATTTTTCTTGAGCCGCAAACAATTGCCGCACATTCAAGGTTAAAGGAGTTAAGGTATTTTCTCCCGATAAAAAAGTCATCACTTCATTTAAATCCTTTACGCCATAGACGTCTATTCCCTTTACTATGGCAGCTTCTGCGGCATTTTCCTCAGGAAGAATAAAGCCTTTAAAACCATCTTTTAAGGCCTGGATCGCAATGGGCAAAGCCCCTTTGATGGGACGAATGGACCCGTCAAGCGCGATTTCACCCATAATGATATATTCCCCTATTTGCGGAGCGTCCAGTTGTTTTGATGCCGCCAAAATTCCCAATGCTATGGGTAAATCATAGGCCGAACCTTCCTTGCGCATATCGGCCGGAGCCATGTTGATGGTAATCTTTTTCCCAGGAAGTTTATACCCTATATTTTGCAAAGCTGCCGCAATGCGATAATTACTTTCTTTGATGGCATTATCGGGAAGTCCCACCAGATGATAGCCTATGCCTTGATCAATATTGACTTCGATGGTGATTAAGTGTGCATCGACGCCAAAAACTGCGCTGCCGTTGAGTTGGATTAACATAAGTAGGTGTTTTTAAGGGAACAACAAAATAGAAAAATCTTTGCTAATCTAAAACTAAGAAGGAAAGCAAAAAGAACTATTGGAGGCTACTACTTCATTTATTACATTTGGAACATAAAAGAAAACCTATGAGAACTAAACTTATCTTCCTCTTGCTCCTTGGAACATTTTCTGTTCATAGCACACTTTCTGCTCAAACAAAATTATCTTATTCCATGACTGTTCAACCCGAAAATAAAGTGGAAAACGCCGCTTTGATTGAAGCAAGTTTTGGTCAAGCCACCACTCAATCCCGAGTGCTCAAATGGGAAAAAAACGGTCCTGGTTATCATTATAAAATACGTCTCAGCGATAAAAAAGTGAGTCTGCGCTATACCGGTAGAGCGATTCAAGTGGAACGTAAAATCAAAGCCCTCCGCAAAAAACTTATTCGCTAACTCCCGCCAATCCCTCTTTTAACCACTGATAATAGGTTGTTGCATCGGTGTATTGAATGGGGCGGTTGAGTAATGTTCCATCAGCTTGTAACAACACATAATAGGGCTGCGAAGCTGCATTGAAGTTTAGGCTTTGAAAAGTAGCCCATTGCTCCCCTGTGGTATTGATGGTGCGTACACGTCCATCAGGGTATTGAAAGCGAAAACGTTGGTCGTTGGGTAAAGGTGATCGGTCGTCCACATAGAGGGAGATTAAGACCACTTCTTCGTTTAAAATTTGGTAAATATTGGGTTGTGACCAAACATTTTCTTCGACCTTTCGACAATTGACACAGGCCCAACCGGTAAAATCCAATAAAATGGGTTTGTTTTGAAGACGTGCAATTGCGCGACCTTGTTCAAAATCCTTGTAACAATTAAGGCCTAGAGGGCAGTCGTTTTTGGTTGTATAAATACTGTAAAAAGCTGGTGGTGGAAAGCCACTTAGTAATTTTAGTTTGTTCTCTTTTGAAACTAATCCTAAAAACAAATATGAGGTGAGTAGTAAGGATAGTCCTGCTAGAGTATAACGGGCTTTAGACAATGGTCCTTTCGTATCATGAGGAAAGCGATAAATCCCAAAAAGGTACAGGGTTAATCCAAAGGCCAAAAGAGTCCATATTCCAATAAAAATTTCTCTTTTAAGTAATCCCCAATGAGAAACTAAGTCCGCATTTGATAAAAACTTAAGAGCAAATGCAAGCTCAAGAAAACCTAAGATAACCTTTACGGTAGTCATCCACCCTCCAGATTTAGGTAAAGCATTCAAGGCATTAGGGAAAAGAGCAAATAGTGCAAATGGCAACGCTAATGCTACTCCAAAACCGGTCATTCCCGCGGTGAGTTGAAAAGCACCTCCTTCAGCCGTTAGGGATCCGGCTAAAAGGGAACCTAAAATAGGTCCCGTGCAAGAAAAAGAAACGATGGCAAGCGTTAGGGCCATAAAAAAGATCCCTAAGAGACCTTTGCGGTTTGATCCCTCATCACTTGCACTTCCCCAACTGGAGGGTAAGGTCAATTCATAATAACCAAAAAAGGAAAAGGCAAAAAAGACAAACACCCCAAAAAAGACAAGATTCAAGGGGACATTGGTCGAGATGGTATTGAGTAATTCAGGGTTCAAGGAATCCAAAAAGTGAAAAGGCAAACTCAATAGTACATAAATCAAAACGATAAAGAATCCATAGAGAAAGGCATTGAATACTCCTTGACGCAAACTACTCCCTTGTTTGAGGAAAAAAGAGACCGTTAAGGGAATCATAGGGAAAACACAGGGCGTGAGTAACGCGATTAATCCTCCTAGGAGACCCAATAAAAACAGGTTGAGAAAAGAAGAAGACGCTCCCGCTTGTTCTGTTGCACTTTGCAAGAGGGCTTTATTTTTTAAAGACAATGTCAATGCGCTTGAACGCGCCAGGTCTTTTTCGCTTAAAGGAAGGGATTCCGCTTTGGCGGTAGTGCCATCCAGCATGAGCAGGAAGGGCTCGGTTCTAAAAATACAGACCTTGTCATCACAAGCTTGATAATTGATTTCCCCACTAATTTCCTTGGCAGTAGGATCGAGTACACGAAAGGATTGGGTAAAACGTGCCTTGGTGTCAAAATAAGGTAAGTCAATTTGAAAAATTTGATCAAATTCTACTTTAGGGGTTCCCGAGCTTATTTTCCCGTCCAACTGAACTTTTAATGAATCAAAAACAAAAGTAAATTCTGTGGGCAAAGGACCGTCTTCAAATTCTTCTAGGGAATATAAATGCCATGTATCGGCAATGGTTGCTTCAAAAACCAGGTTGACGCGTTCTTGAGAAATTCGTTCTATAGAACTTGTCCAAACAACAGGTTCTTCCAAGTTTTGAGCAAATGCCATCCAGGGCAAAAGACTCCATAAGATGAGGTATATCTTTTTCAATTACATGCAATTATTAAGGGGTTGACCGTAGAAGAAACCGCTGCAAATCGAGCATCAACCCGTTGACCGATGACCCACACAATCGCTTCTTCTGTACACAACAACCACTGCTGTTCTTTTTCTAGCAAGGAATATTTTTCGTCTTTAAAAAACTTACTGAGCTTTTTCTTGCCCTTCATTCCCACAGGGTAAAAATAATCCCCTTCTTGATATTTACGAAGGATTAAAGGATATTTTAATGCGCTTTGATCTAAACGTGCGGTGTTTTGTGCTAAACTCTCCTTTGGGTTAATCCTTAAATTTAGCGGATAGTCAAGATTTTCGGTGGGAGTCCATTCAATTCTTTTTGGCGATTGTTCGCCATCCTTCTCAACTAAAAAAAGCTGGGTCCTATCTTTGATTAAACGATGTGTATTAGAAACCAATTGCTTTCCACTTTGAGCGGTTAAAAGGGCATTGAGATCTAAAAAATTAGAAAAGCCATAAGGAGAAAACAAAGCGTGTAAATAGTATTCTAGGGGATGCAGGGATTGCAAAGCGGTCAGGGAGATTTCAATGCGATTGTCCTTTTTGATAAAATGCGTTGCTTGAAAGGTGTTACAGTGGTGGGACAAGGCTTCTTGAGCCCAGGCGAGTTGTTGTCGTGTTTTTTCAAATTGCTGTGTGATGCCAGGATCAATGGCTTTCCATTGGGGGAGAATGTGATGACGTAATTGATTTCTTAGGTAATCATCTGCTGCATTAGAAGCGTCTTCTCGCCATGGAATGTGGTGCTTTTCTGCATAGGCTAAAATCTCAGCTTTTGTCATTTGCAGTAATGGGCGCAGTATGCTATCACCCGGAATACCCGTTAATCCTTTAATTCCACTTGCTCGACCCACATTGATTAAAAAGGTTTCCATTTGATCGTCGAGATGATGAGCGGTGAGTAAATGAGTGAATCCTTCTTCCACTTTAAGTTGGTTAAACCATTGATAGCGCAGTGTTCTCGCGGCCATTTGTGTGGAAATTCCCTTTGAATGGGCATAATTTTTCGTCTCAAAAGTTGTCTCGAAATACGTTATTTCTTTTGATTTACAATAGAGAGCGATAAAAGCTGCATCGGCATCGCTTTCTTCTGCTCGCAAACCAAAATTACAATGGGCTACGCCAAAGGGGTAAGCCGCTTGCTCTAGTAGATGTAACAAGACCATGCTGTCCACTCCCCCACTACATGCGAGTAATAATTTTGGGGTTGTGACCCCTTCAAGGACTTTCTTTAAATGATTTTGTACAATTTCTAACACCATGCAAAGATAATGTTTTAAAAAGGCATTCTTCAAAGAAGAACAAGGCACACATTTGTTCAAATCAAAAAAAACACCCACATTTGTAGTGTATTATGAAAACAACGACGCATTTATTGCTTACTTTTTTCCGCCGCCCTAGCAGCCGCCGCCCCTTGGGGGTCTAATACATGTATGGAATCCAGGTGAGTCCGATTCCGCTTTTCAATCACAACTTTTTTTATTCCAACTTTAAACGCAACCTCTTCCTATGGAAATTGTCATAGCAGGTGCTGAACATATCTTTTTCGCAAAAACCATCAGTCAAACGATTGAAGAATCGGCCAAAGACCGCGGCACGGGCATTGCCCGAAGAACCCCCGAGTACATCATCCAAAAAATGCAGAACGGCAATGCTGTCATTGCTTTTCAAGGGGATCAATTCGCAGGCTTTTGTTATATCGAAGTTTGGGGACATGGGAAATATGTCGCCCATTCTGGATTAATTGTTGCCCCAGCTTTTCGTGGACAAGGCCTGGCCAAAAAAATCAAAAAGCATGTCTTTGATTTATCGCTTAAAAAATTTCCAGGCGCAAAAATCTTTGGCATCACCACAGGGCAAGCCGTGATGAAAATCAACTATGATTTGGGGTATAAACCGGTTCACTTTTCCGAATTAACCGATGACCCAGAATTTTGGAAAGGCTGTGAAACCTGTAAAAACTTTGACGTTCTCACCCGTACCGAACGCAAATTGTGTTTGTGTACTGGAATGCTACACGATCCTAACGAAAAAAAACATTCTCCCTCTAAAACCACAGCATTTTTAAGTGGTTTATTTAACAAAAAGAAATCATGAAAAAACTTGTTCTCGCCTACAGTGGAGGCCTAGACACCTCCTATTGTTTAACCACCCTTTCCCAAGAGGGGTATGAAGTCCATGCCGTGAGTGTCAATACCGGTGGTTTTACCCCTAATGAGATTAGTCAACAAGAAGAAAAGGCCTATGCTATGGGAGCAAGCACCTATCGCTCGATAGATGCCCTGCAGTCCTTTTACGATAAAATTGTCAAATACCTCATCTTTGGGAATGTCCTAAAGAACAACACCTACCCCCTTTCGGTTAGCGCAGAGCGTATTGTCCAGGCCATAGAAATCATTGAATACGCAAAAAGTATTGATGCTCAATACATTGCTCACGGAAGCACAGGAGCAGGAAACGACCAGGTGCGCTTTGACTTAATTTTTCAAGTATTAGCCCCTTCAATTGAAATCATCACGCCCATTCGAGATCAACAATTATCGCGTGAAGCCGAAATTGATTACCTCAAAAGCCAAGGGATTGATTTATCGTGGGAAAAAGCACAATACTCCATCAACCAAGGTTTGTGGGGAACGAGCGTGGGGGGAAGTGAAACCCTCACCTCTCATTTAAGCTTGCCTGAAAAGGCTTATCCTAGTCAGCTCATCCAACAGGAACCAACAAAAATTAGCCTTAGCTTTCAAGCAGGTGAACTGGTTGCTCTTAACGGAGAGAAAGGAGACTCGATTCAACTAATTCAATCCCTGCAAGAATTGGCAAAAGACTATGCCATAGGGCGGGATACCCACGTGGGAGATACCATTATTGGGATTAAAGGACGCGTTGGGTTTGAAGCTGCAGCCCCCATGATCATCATTAAAGCACACCATCTTTTAGAAAAACACACCCAAAGCAAATGGCAACAATTTCAAAAAGAACAAATGGCCAGTTTTTATGGCATGCAACTACACGAAGGAAATTACCTCGATGCTGTAATGCGTGATATTGAAGCCTTCTTTGAAAGCAGTCAACAAAGTGTCAATGGAGAGGTTTTTGTGACGCTATACCCCTATCGCTTTGAATTAGAAGGTGTGGATTCTCCTAATGATTTGATGAATGCCTCCTTTGGGAGTTATGGTGAAATGAATAAGGCCTGGACGGCCGAAGACGCCAAAGGCTTTATCAAAATAAGTGCGAATGCACACAAGATATATGGAACCGTAAACCAAAACAATCAATGAAAACAGTAGGAATCATCGGTGGATCTGGCTACACTGGGGGCGAATTAATGCGCCTAGTCATCCATCATCCTGGACTAGAACTAGATTTTGTCTACAGTACCACACGTCCCGGACAAGCAATTCACGAAACCCACCACGATTTATTGGGCCAAGTTAATCTCAACTTTACCGATCAAGTGAACCCAAAGGTGGATGTCCTCTTCTTGTGTCTCGGCCATGGAAACTCTGCGGCCTTTTTGACCGAATATGCGTTTTCTGATACAACACTAATCATTGATTTAAGCAATGATTTTCGTTTAGAAAATGACGCACATTTTGTGGGGAGGAAGTTTGTTTATGGATTACCCGAACTCAATCGATCGGCCATTGAAAAAGCGACGGCTATCGCAAATCCCGGTTGTTTTGCCACAGCAATACAACTGGCATTGCTGCCTTTAGCGCGAGCTAAACAACTAACACAAACTGTGCACATCAATGCTATTACAGGTAGTACAGGGGCTGGAGTGGGCCTTAGTGCAACCAGTCATTTTAGTTGGCGTAATAATAATGTATCCTGGTATAAACCCTTTACCCATCAACATCTGGGAGAAATAGGTGAAAGCCTTGAACAAGCCCAAGGAACACCGCCAAATCTTCTTTTCTTACCACAACGTGGAGATTTTACCCGCGGAATTTTTGCTACAGCATACACCTCTTTCGAGGGTAGCTTGGAAGAAGCTTATCAATTGTATGAGGCATTTTATGAACAGGCTGCTTTTACCCAAGTATCCAAAAAAGAAGTTCACCTAAAATTAGTGGTCAACTCAAATCAATGCTTTTTGCATTTACACCAACACAAGGATCAATTGTTAATCACATCGGTCATTGACAATTTAATAAAAGGAGCCTCTGGTCAAGCCATTCAAAACCTCAACCTAATGTTAGGTTGGGAAGAAAACCTAGGACTTCAACTCAAAACCTCTATCTTTTAATCGCATGAAAATAGCCATCATAGGAACAGGAAATTTAGGCCTTAGTATTGCAAAAGGTCTTATGATCAACAACAGTATCACCACCCTTTATTTGACAAAGCGCAACCCAAGTGCTTTGGCCGATTGGAATAAATCAAAACAAGTTACTGTTACTGCAGATAACCGTGAAGCAGTGCTTCACTCGGACATATTAATCTTTGCCGTCCAGCCAAGTCAAATGGAAGGAATATTGAATGAAATCAATGATCTACTCCATGAAAAACACGTTATTATCTCCACCATCACAGGCTTTAAAATAGCGCGTATTGAAGCCCTTTTAGGCGATAAAATACCGATCATTCGCTCCATGCCCAATACAGCAATCTCTGTGGGGAAATCCATGACCTGTTTGTGTAGTAATGCAGTAGGAAAAAAACACATTGCTGTAGCTTCAGCTATTTTTAATGGTGTGGGCACTTCAATCATCATTGAGGAAGAACACATGCAAGCGGCCACAGTGATTTGTGCAAGTGGGATCGCTTTTTGGATGCGTCTTATCCGTGCTACAACCCAAGGAGGGGTTCAATTAGGTTTTGATGCAGAAGAAGCCATGAAAATGTCGATGCACACCGCATTAGGGGCAGCTAGTCTCTTGATTGAGACCGACACCCACCCAGAACAGGAAATCGATAAAGTGACTACCCCAAGGGGCTGTACCATCACCGGACTAAACGAAATGGAACATCAAGGACTTAGTTCCTCTTTGATCCAAGGCCTAGTGGCGTCCTTCAATAAAATCAACGAAATCGCACAACAGTAATGAAACTCTTTGATGTATATCCCCTTTACGATGTCACCCCAGTTCGTGCAAAAGACGTTTATGTCTATGACGAGAATGGAACCGAATACCTCGATCTATATGGGGGACACGCTGTTATTTCCATAGGACATGGACATGAACACTATGTTGAGCGCATTACCCAACAAATCCATCAAATTGGGTTTTATTCTAATGCGGTTCACAACCCTTTACAACATCAGTTAGCACAGGCTATCGCAGCACATTCTTGCTGCCATGATTATCAACTATTCTTGTGTAGTTCTGGGGCCGAAGCCAATGAAAACGCATTAAAACTCGCTTCATTTGTCACCGGAAAAAAACGCGTAATTGCCTTTCATAATGCCTTCCATGGAAGAACCTCTGCAGCTGTAGCGGCGACGGATAATGCCGCCATTAATGCCCCCTTAAATCAACAACAGGAAGTAAGCTTCCTGCCTTTTAACGACGAAGAGGCCCTAAAAAGAGAACTCAGTAAAGGTGATGTATGCGCCGTGATCTTTGAAGCCATTCAAGGAGTGGGTGGTCTTGATGAGCCCTCAGAAGAGTTTGTGTATGCCCTAGACCGACTTTGTAAAGAACACCAGGCGTGTTTAATTGCCGACGAGGTTCAAGCTGGTTTTAGCCGTACAGGAACTTTTTTTGCCTATCAACAGTATCGCATTGAACCCCATATAATAACAATGGCTAAAGGGATGGGAAATGGATTTCCTGTAGGAGGTATATTAGTTCACCCCAGTATTGAAGCTAAATACGGAATGTTAGGAACTACCTTTGGAGGAAACCATTTGGCTTGTTCGGCTGCACTGGCCGTTTTAGAGGTCTTGAAAAAAGAAGACCTTCAACATCACGCAAAAGAAGTAGGGAACTATTTTATCGAAAAAGCAATGACAATCCCAGCTGTAAAACAAATCAAAGGTCGGGGGTTAATGTTAGGCTTAGAGTTTGATTTTGAGGTAGGTGATTTGAGAAAGGAATTGATTTACACCCACCACATCTTTACGGGGGGAAGTAGCAATAAACGCCTATTGCGTATTCTACCGCCACTCAGCGTTCAACCAAAACACATCGACTTCTTTTTTCAACGCTTAAGCGAAGCATTAAATACCATCAAGGCATGAAAAATTTTATCCACTTAAACGATTTACCCGATTTTCATTCTACGGTCGCTTTGGCCAAATCGTTAAAGGAAAACCCCTATGCTCACGAAACTCTAGGGAAACGAAAAACCCTAGGCCTCCTCTTTTTCAACCCTAGTTTACGTACCCGTTTAAGCACACAAAAAGCGGCACAACAACTAGGCTTTTCAACCATGGTAATGAATTTTTCCAACGAAGCCTGGGCCTTAGAATTTGAAGATGGGACACAAATGCGTGGTATCCGTTCAGAACATGTTCGTGAAGCAGCAGCGGTGGTTTCACAATACTGTGACATGGTCGCCATTAGAGCCTTTGCTTCCTTAACGGATAAAGAACAAGACGAAGCAGAAGTGGTGTTAAACAGCTTTGCCCAATATGCCGACATTCCCGTCATTAATATGGAAAGTGCCACTGGCCATCCCTTGCAAGCCCTAGCAGATGCCCTTACCCTGGAGGAACACAAAACCGCCCACCGACCTAAAGTGGTCTTGAGCTGGGCACCTCACCCTAAAGCACTGCCCCATGCCGTGGGCAATTCTTTTACTCAAATGATGCACTTTCAAGAGGCCGATTATGTCATTACTAATCCCAAAGGATATGACCTGGATAAAAACATCACAAAAAATATTCCTATTATACACAACCAAGAAGAGGCCTTAAAAGATGCTGATTTTGTGTATGCAAAAAATTGGTGCTCCTATGAACATTACGGGAAGATTCTTCAAACAGACGATCGCTGGATGATCACCGAAGCAAAAATGGCCTTAACCAATAATGCCAAATTCATGCACTGTTTACCCATTCGAAGAAATATCGTTGCTGCTGATGGTGTGCTCGACAGCCCCAACGCTTTGGTCATTGAACAAGCAAATAACAGGACCTTTGCTGCGCAAGCTGTTCTAAAAACCTTACTCGACCATGCCTAAACTTACCATAATCAAAATAGGCGGAGCTATCATTGAAAACAACGAAAAGCTACTTCCATTTTTAGCCGATTTTACCGCCATAAAAGGCCCTAAGATTTTAGTGCACGGGGGTGGGAAACGCGCGACATCTTGGGCAAAAAAACTAGGCATCCCCGTTCAAATGAAAGACGGAAGAAGAATCACCGATGCCGCAACCCTTGAACTCATTACTGGTCTCTACGCTGGGCAGGTCAACAAAAGCATTGTTGTTCAACTTCAGGGCGAGGGCTGTAATGCACTTGGGGTTTCGGGAGCAGATGCGAACCTTATACAAGCTGTAAAACGCCCCATTAAAGCCATTGATTATGGTTTTGTAGGTGATGTGACCAAAGTAAATAGCGCACAAATAGAAGTATTTTTACATCAAGGCATTTCTCCTGTTTTTTGTGCAATAACACACGACAAAAAGGGACAATTATTCAACACCAATGCCGATACCATTACCGCAGAAATTGGGAAAGCGCTCTCAAAAAACTATGAAGTAAAAATTTGTTATTGTTTTGAACTTCCCGGGGTAATGAAAGACATTAATGATCCCAATTCGTTGATTGAAAAAATTACACAAACATCCTATCAAGAACTATTATTAAACAATACTATTTCGGCTGGGATGCTTCCTAAACTGCACAATGCCTTTGATGCGCTATTGGCTGGCGTAAAGGAAGTAGCCATAGGTGAAACAAAAATGATTAATCGAAATCTCCCCTATACCTCAATCACTCTACAATGAAAACATTAACAGAAAAAGCCATCCTGCTATTACGCGATTTAATCGCTATCCAATCCTTTTCGAGTGAAGAAAGAGAAACCGCTAATCGGATAGGACAATGGTTTAGCGATCATGATATTCCTTATCAACAACAGGACTATAATGTCTATGCCTTCAACAAGGCCTTTGACAAAAACAAGCCCACCCTTTTATTAAATTCACATCACGATACGGTTAAACCCAACTCGGCTTACACAAAAGATCCCTTTCACCCTCATGTTGAAGATGGAAAACTATATGGCCTGGGCAGTAATGATGCTGGTGGAGCGCTTGTCTCCCTTATTGCCTTGTTTACGCACTATTACGATCACCCAAATCCAGCCTATAACCTCATCATCGCTGCTACAGCAGAGGAGGAAAGTTCTGGTCCAAATGGATTGAATAGCCTTCTCCCCATCCTTCCGCCTATTGATGTAGCCATCGTGGGAGAACCCACTTTAATGCAACTCGCTATTGCCGAAAAAGGATTAGTGGTGTTTGATGGAACAATAGAAGGAACCGCTAGTCACGCAGCTCACCCTAATGAGGATAACCCCATTTTAAAATTGCCTAAGGTGATTCAATGGCTAAAGGATTTTTCTTTTGAAAAAGAATCTGAGGTTTTAGGACCTGTAAAATTAACCGTCACCCAGGTGAATGCAGGAAAACAACACAATGTTGTCCCAGCAACGGTTGATCTTGTCATTGATGTTAGGGTTAACGACTGTTATAGCAATGCCGCAATCGCAGCGCTTTTACAAGAAAATGCACCCTTGAAATTAAAACCACGTTCCTTGAACTTAAACTCTTCGTCTATCCCGCTTAATCACCCTCTAGTAGAAGCAGGGATTGAATTAGGAAGAAGTACTTATGGTTCCCCCACCCTTTCTGATCAAGCAAAATTAAGCTGTCCCTCCCTTAAATTAGGTCCTGGAGATTCAACGCGTTCCCATACTGCAAATGAATATATTTATGTAGCCGAAATTGAAGAAGGAATACAATTATATATCGATCTTTTAAATAAAATTCTTTAGTATGAAACTATGGCAAAAAGGGGCAGCTGCCCACGAAAAGGTAGATCACTTCACCGTCGGGAAAGACCGTGAATACGATTTAGTATTAGCACAATACGATTGTCAGGCTTCTATTGCTCATGCAAAAATGCTAGCAAAAATTGACCTTATTTCTGCTGAAGAAGCAGAAAAATTATGTGCGGTATTAGAAGAACTCTTAGATGATGCCAAAGAAGGTCGCTTTAGTATTGAAGACAACTTTGAAGACATGCATTCAAAAATCGAGCATGTGTTGATAGAACGCTTGGGAGATTTAGGGAAAAAGATACATACCGCTCGTTCCCGCAACGATCAAGTTTTAGTGGCCATGCACCTCTATCTAAAACAGGAATTAATCGAAATAAAAGAACAGCTAAAGGAACTATTTGATTTACTCATGTCACTTGCAGTAAAGCATCAAAACACCCTTATCCCGGGCTATACCCATTTACAAGTAGCCATGCCCTCTTCTTTTGGATTATGGTTTTCTGCCTATGCAGAAAGTTTAGTTGACGACCTATACTTTTGGCAAAGTGCCTATCATATTGCCGATCAAAATCCACTAGGGAGTGCGGCAGGATATGGAAGTGCTTTCCCGATTGATAGAGCCTTCACTACTGATGCGCTAGACTTTAGTGCACTTAAAGTAAATGCAGTTGCAGCTCAAATGAGTCGTGGAAAACTGGAAAAAAGCACCGCGATGGCTTTGTCCTCCATTGGTAGCACACTGGCTAAATTTAGCATGGATGTGTGTTTGTATATGGGACAAGACTTTAATTTCCTCTCTTTTCCAGATGATTTGACCACGGGCTCGAGCATCATGCCCCACAAAAAGAATCCCGACCTCTTTGAATTGGTTCGAGGAAAGTGCAATAGCTTACAAGCTTTACCAAATCAATTAGCGCTATTAACCACTAACCTTCCCAGTGGTTATCACCGTGAATTACAACTGGCAAAAGGTCCCATTATCGAGGCAATTCAAGATCTAAAAGCCTGTCTTGAAATTCTCTTATTTAGCCTTCCCAATATTCAAGTAGAAAAAAATATCACCGATCAAGCGAAATACGATTATCTCTTTAGTGTGGATACTTTAAATCAAGCGGTACTTGCAGGACAACCTTTTCGAGACGCCTATCGTGAGTTGGGGCAAGCCATAGAGGCGGGAAATTTTATCCCAAACCGCAGCGTTCAACACAGCCATATTGGGAGTGTTGGAAACCCAAGTTTTGAAATGATTCAAGACAAAATGAAAAAAGTACTGAAGGAAGATTAAGCAAAAGAGATTTTGTATTTTGGGCAAGAATGAGTGCAGCACCGCGGTTATACTTTATCGATGCTTTACGCGCCTTTGCCATCTTAATGATGTTACAAGGGCATTTTATCAGTGGTTTGCTTGATCCCATCTATAAAGACACTTCTAATGCCTTTTACAATTTTTGGTTGTACTGTCGTGGCTTCACCGCTCCAGTCTTCTTTACCATTACTGGCTGGGTCTTTACCTTTCTTTTATTGCGTAATAACACACAAGGATGGCAAAATCCAAGGGTAAAAAAAGGCCTGAAACGCACCCTAGAACTCCTGGCCTGGGGCTATCTACTGCGACTCAATCTGCCCATGCTATTGCAAGGTAAAATCAACACCTCTTTCCTTTATCCTGATGTTTTACAAATCATTGGATTAAGTTTGAGCTTTATTATATTGATCTACCTTCTTTTCGGCTTTTTACACCGCTGGACAGGAGGTGTTTTTTTGGTCATGGGCCTGCTCATCTTTCTTTGTGAACCCCTCTATGTTGATCTAACATTTCCACAGCTCCCAAATTATATCGCCGGTTATTTGACCAAGGCCAATAAGGGCGTTTTTTACCTATTCCCCTGGCTGGGATATGTTTGTATAGGGAGCTTTATTGCCTATTTATTCAACTCAAAAACAGAACAACTGTGGGCATGGGGGCTGTCTTTTTTAGCTTTGGGGTATTGGTTTATTGCAAAATCCTCGGCCTTTTTAATCGATCTAGAATTCTTTACAGGACTAGAAGTTTTTCGTAAGGTAGCCTATAACAACTTCTTGTTTATCCGCCTTGGAGATGTTTTTGTCCTCTTTGGCACATTCATTCTGTTGAACGACTACCTCAAAAAAGGACTGTGGACAAAAATTGGAAGTAAGACACTCGAGATTTATATTGTCCATTATTTCATCTTTTACGGTAGTCTTTTTGGGATTGGATTATACAAGTACTTTAAATATAGCTGGAGTTTTTCTGCGGTAATTTTTGGTGCTTTGATCTTTATGATTGTTTGTAGTGGTCTGGTTTTAATTGACGATCGCTACCGGAAAAATTTCCTTACCTTTTTGAGGAACAAATTCAACGCGATAAGATGAAAAAGCTTCTTTACCTTTTAATCGTTCTGCTTTTTATAGGCTATGCTAGCCAAAGATTTTTTGGCCCTAGCCATTCCAATACTAGCATGACAAAGGAAAACGTTCTATTTGACACCATTCCTCCTGTATTGCATCTAAACAAAGAAGACTTTAATGTTTTACTTTACTCCAAGGCTAATGCCTGGGTCCATACCGATGCCATTAAAGCAGCAAAAGCTATTTTTCCCCAATTAGCACAAAAACAGCGATGGAAGCTAACAGTCTCTGACAGTGGATCACTTTTTAATCCCGAACAACTCGCCCTTTTTGATGTAATCGTTTGGAGTAATGTGACGGGGCAAACCCTAACTACAGCACAACGAAAATCCTTTCAAGACTATATTGAAAATGGAGGTGGCTTTGTGGGTATTCACGGGAGTGGTGACAGTTCTCAACAATGGGAATGGTATCAAAACGAGTTGATTCGTGCGCAATTCTCACATCACCCCATGCAACCACAATTTCAAGAGGGGACACTACAAAAAACCTGTACGCCATCTTTTCCAGCCTGTGAAGCGTTACCAGAAAACTGGCAGTGGGAAGACGAGTGGTACGTATTTTATGAAAGTCCACGTAAAAAAGGTAGTACCATTCTCTACAATTTAGACGAAACAAATTTAGTCATGGGTACCGACCAAGAGGGAAAAAACTGGGGAATGGGAGAAGATCATCCCATTGTATGGTATCACGATCAAGAAAAAGGCAGGGTATTTTATACCGCCATGGGACATAAAGGTGACTATTACAACGACGCCACCTATCAAAACCTTTTAATTCAAGCCGTAGAATGGGCGGGAAATAAACCTCTAAACGATTGACCAAATGAAAATACTTCGCACTCCTGAACATGCCTTTGAGCAGCTCTCTGATTTCACTTATACTCCACGCTACTGCATGATAACAGACGATTTACGCATGCATTATGTGGATGAAGGAGACGGGCCTGTTGTGTTATTATTACACGGCGAACCCAGTTGGGCCTATCTTTATCGTAAAATGATTCCTGGCCTTGTTGCTGCCGGACTCAGGGTAATTGCGCCAGACTTAATCGGTTTTGGTCGCTCAGACAAGCCCAGTGAGCAAAGTGATTATACCTATGCTAAACACATTCAATGGACACAATCCCTGCTTGAGCATCTTGCATTAAAAGACATTCATCTCTTTATCCAAGACTGGGGAGGCTTAATCGGTTTACGTTTAGTCACAGCGCAACCCGATAATTTTTCAAGCATTGTAGCGGGAAACACCATGTTACCCACGGGAACTGTTACCCCGCCTCAAGCCTTTTTGGATTGGCAAAAATTTGCAACCACCAGTCCGAAATTTGATGTCGCTACTGTAATTGACCGCGCAACGACCACTTCCCTTTCCCCAGAAATACTATCGGCATATAATGCTCCTTTCCCAACAGAGGAGTACAAAGCAGGAGCACGTATTTTTCCAGCCTTAGTTCCCACTTCTGAAAATGATCCTGAAAGTGTCAACAATAAGGCCGCATGGGGAGTGTTAACACAATGGGAAAAACCCTTCCTTACGCTCTTTAGCGATCAAGATCCCATTACTAAAGGTGGTGAGCAGGTTTTCCAAAAACTAATTCCCGGTACGAAAGGTCAAGACCATCAAATCATTAGTGGAGGGCATTTCCTTCAAGAAGATCAAGGGGAATTATTGGCACAATTAATGGTTGATTTTTACCGAAAAAATAAAATCATCTAAGATGAAACTGCTCCCCCTCTTCTTTTTAGTCTTCCTACAAAATTGTTCCATTCCCGCTCAAGAAGACAATAGCCTTATACCTATGTTAATCAACAGCTACAAAGTATCCTGTCAAGGTTTTATCCCACAGCAATGCTTTTTAGTTAAAGAAGGAGACGCCATTGAACATGGTGAATGGAGCTATTTTTATGACAGCATAGAAGGCTTTGACTATGTCCCGGGTTATATCTATGCCATTGACGTCAAAAAAGTCAAACGCGATCCTGTCCCGCAAGATGTAGGGCTTTACCGCTACTATTTTGTTCGGGAACGATCAAAAACCGCCGTGGATTAAATGTGCAATGGTCGATTGTCTGTCGCTGCTAAAGCAGCTTCTTTGATCGCCTCGGCATAGGTGGGATGCGAATGCGACATACGTGAAATATCTTCAGCAGAAGCACGGAATTCCATCGCAGTAACCGCCTCGGCAATTAAATCCGCAACACGTGCCCCCACCATGTGAACTCCCAATACTTCATCGGTAGAAGCATCGGCTAAAATTTTCACAAAACCATCGGTATCCATACTAGCACGCGCACGCCCAAGAGCACGCATGGGAAATTGTCCACTTTTATATTTTACTCCGGCACTTTTTAATTCTTCTTCGGTTTTTCCAACAGAAGCAACCTCTGGCCATGTGTAAATTACATTTGGAATAAGGTTATAATCAATATGAGGTTTTTGACCCGCTAAAATTTCAGCGACCATTACCCCTTCCTCTTCTGCCTTGTGCGCAAGCATAGCACCACGAACTACATCACCAATAGCATAAATATTAGCGGCAGTAGTTTGAAGATGGTCATTTACTTCAATTTGACCTCTCTCTGTAATTTGAACTCCAGCAGCTTGTGCATTTAAACCATCGGTGTAGGGACGTCGTCCAACAGATACCAAACAATAATCTCCAGTAAAAGTAACTTCCTCTCCTTTTTTATTGGTTGCAGTAACCTTCACTTCGTCTCCCTTGCGTTCAACCTTATTAACTCCGTGAGAGACATAAAATTTAACGCCTTGTTTTTTCAATACTTTGGTCAATTCACGCGAAACCGCACTATCCATTACCGGGGTGATACGATCGGCATATTCAACTACAGAAACTTCTGCGCCTAAACGACGATAAACTTGACCTAACTCTAGGCCAATCACTCCTCCACCAATCACAATCAAATGTTTTGGAATTTCTTTTAACTCGAGTGCCTCTGTCGAGGTGATGATGCGTTCTTTGTCTAGGCTAATAAAAGGTAAGGAACCCGGTTTAGATCCCGTAGCAATGATGGTGTTCTTTGCTTCAATCGTCGTATCACTCTCCCCATCAATTTTGATATGGGTGGCATCGACAAAACTGCCTAGTCCTTTAAATACTGTAATCTTATTTTTTTCCATTAAAAAGTCAATCCCCTTAGTGGTTTGTTCCACTACACCGCGTTTGCGAGCAATCATCTTTTCAAAATTGACCTTAATCTCTCCTGGAATTTCAATTCCATGTGTATCAAAATGCTTAATCGCATCTTCATAATGATGGGAAGAATCCAACAAGGATTTTGAGGGAATACAACCTACATTAAGGCAAGTTCCGCCCAGGGTGTTGTATTTCTCGATTAAAGCAGTTTTAAGTCCTAATTGGGCACAGCGAATGGCTGCAACATATCCTCCAGGACCAGATCCGATTACGGCAACATCAAATTGACTCATTTCTTTGGTTTTGAGTGACAAAAATACAAATGTTTCAATTGCATTGAAATAAAATTGGTTTTTAATCGTGAGGAGAGTACTTTCATGCTAACCAAATTCTTTACACATGTATTTAATCCGCATTATTTCATCATTTCTACGGGATCGAGAATACCGGCAATTACTGGGTTTTACTCAAATTATCTTAAGCATTGGCACGGTGAGCTATCATTATATTGAAGGGTGGTCATGGATTGATTCTCTATATTTTTCGATCATAACATTAACGACCATAGGCTATGGAGATTTCTCTCCACAAACCACCCTAGGAAAGTTGTTTACCATCGCTTATATCATCGTGGGGGTTGGGATGATTTTAGGCTTTATAAACGCTGTTTTTCATCACTATAAATCAGAGCGAGAAAAAACGAAATAAGAGAAAAAATCGTATCATTGGGGAAAGAATTTGATATGACCCAAAAAAGCCTCCCCATTAGCTTAGGACAAGCCCTAGTCCCAGTGATAATTTTAGTCGTTTTACTGGCCTTTAATGTATTTGTCTTTGGGGATGATGCACTGGGAGGATCAAATCAATTTATCTTATTAATCGGCGCCGCAGTGGCGGCTATCGTTGGCTTTCGCAATAAGGTGTCTTATGAAGCCATGATAGAAGCAGTGGGTGTGAACCTAAAATCTACTACTGGAGCGATTTTGATTTTACTTTTTGTAGGAGCATTGGCTGGTACATGGTTATTGAGCGGGATTATTCCTGCTATGATTTATTATGGTCTACAAATTTTACATCCCAGTATCTTTTTGCCCGCGTGCATTGTGATTTGTGCCATAATTTCTTTGGCTACTGGAAGTAGCTGGACCACTTCGGCTACGGTGGGAATTGCCTTAATCGGAATAGGACGTGCGCTTGAAATTCCTATTGGAATGGTTGCAGGCGCGGTGATTTCTGGAGCTTACTTTGGGGATAAACTATCCCCATTAAGTGACACGACAAACCTAGCCCCTGCCATGGCAGGGACAGATTTATTTACCCACATTCGTTATATGTCTTATACGACTGTTCCCAGTATTGTCATCACGCTTATTGTCTTTTTATTTTTAGGCTTCTTTCAAGAAGCCAATGGTCAAGCCGATACACAGCTATTGCTAACAAGTATTGAGGAGCGGTTTACCATCAATTTGGGCTTGTTTATTGTTCCCTTAGTGGTCATCGTCATGATAATTCGAAAGGCCCCTCCGCTTGTCGCTTTAATGATTGGGACGCTTTTAGGGGCGTTTTTTGCGCTACTCTATCAACCCCACTTAGTCTTAGAAGCTGCTGGGGCTGTTCAATTTAATGCCATTAATGCCTACCGCGGTATCTTAAATGCTATCACCGTTGATAATGCAATTGTTACTTCAAATGAATTATTGAATGATCTCTTTACCTCTGGAGGGATGCAAGGAATGCTGGGGACCATATGGCTCATTTTATGTGCCATGGTTTTTGGAGGAGTAATGGATGCCATTGGGGGCCTACAAAAGTTGAGTAGTGTTTTACTTGAAAAAGCGCAAACAACTTTTCAATTATTTGCTGGGACTGCAGCCTCTTGTGTTACCATTAACCTTACTGCATCAGATCAATACCTGTCCATTGTTCTACCGGGAAAAATGTTTGATCAAGCCTATCGTGATCGCGGTTTAGCCCCCGAAAACTTGAGTAGAACCTTAGAAGACTCTGGGACAGTAACCTCTGTACTTATTCCTTGGAATACCTGCGGTGCCTATCAATCAGGCGTTTTGGGTGTTGGAGTTGGAGAGTATTTCGTCTATGCGATTTTTAACTGGTTAAGCCCTATCATGACCTTGATTTACGCTTATTTTGGCATTAAAATCAAGACCTTAGTCAAAGCATAAGCACAACTTATATTACCATTGGAATTTGAAATTTTGTTCTGCCTTTTTTAAGGGAGAAGCAGCTATTTTTGCGGCATATAAAAATAAATTTTGTTATGTCTATAGTAGGAAAAAAATTCCCAGATTTAAATGTAAATGCAATGAACGAAATGGGAGACACCATTTCTGTTAACGTATTAAAAGAAGCCGTTGAAAACAAAAAGAAGGTTCTTCTTTTTTGGTACCCAAAAGACTTTACGTTTGTGTGTCCAACAGAGCTACACGCCTTTCAAGCTGCACTGCCAGAATTCGAAAAAAGAAACACCATCGTAATTGGAGCTTCTTGTGATACTGCAGAAGTTCACTTCGCATGGTTAAACACCCCAAAAGACGAAGGTGGAATCGAAGGTGTTACGTATAATTTATTAGCCGATAGCAACCGTAATCTTTCAAGTATTCTAGGGATTCTTGACAGCACAAACGAACGTTTTGACGAAGAAACTGGTACTGTACTTATGGATGGTGACAACGTTTCATACCGTGCGACTTATGTACTGGATGAAGAAGGTGTTGTATTCCACGAAGGGATCAACAACATGCCCATTGGACGAAATGTGGATGAATACTTAAGAATCATTGACGCGCTTACTCACGTACAAGAAAAAGGTGAAGTATGTCCCGCAAACTGGGAAGAAGGAAAAGAAGCAATGAACGCTGATAGAAAAGGAGTTCAAAGCTACTTGAGCAACAACTAAACCCTTGTGCTATGTTACAAGAAATTAAAGACGATAGTTTACAAGAAGTCGTTTCTTCTCAGGCTAAAGTAATCGTTCAATACTCTGCAGGATGGTGCGGGAACTGCCGTATCATGAAGCCTAAATTCAAAAAAATGGCTGCAGAAAATGAAGGAATTACCTTTGTCCTGGTTGATGCCGAAAAAAATCCATCTTCTCGACAACTAGCAGATGTGAGTAATTTACCCACTTTTGCTGCCTTTGAAAATGGAAACTTATTGAACCAAGTACAGACCAATAAAGCAGACGTACTTAAAACTTTTGTCGATGAAGCTGCCGCTCATTAAGCACATCGTTCAATTCATTGAAGAATACGATGAGGATTATATTGAAGAAAGCCTCGAAGTACTCGAACATTTATCGGACTTCTCTGGAATCAAAGAGGAAGAGGTAGATGTACTCGGTGAAATGATTTCAAACCTTTATGGTGCACTAGAGGTACATAAAGAAATGAAAAGTGGTGTTGCTAAAAAAGAAGCGCTGAACAACTTTATGAGGCGTGTTCAAGGTAGTATTGACACTTGAGATATACCCCCTTTAACGAGGGGGTTTTTTATTCCTAATATTTTCACACTGCTTTTTCAAATTAAAAAGGGGAAATTCATCTTTATTTGTAAATTTGTGAGAAGTGTAAAACTATGGCAGCTAAAAAGCAATCTGCATCAAAAGTCCCGAATTTCAAAACGGAAGACCCTCAAAAAAAACGCTCTAGAGAAATTCTCTTTGGCGGCTTTTTTATTTTAGTAGGGGTGCTATTTATTGTTGCCTTTCTCTCCTATTTTTTTCATTGGAAAATTGATCAAAGTAATCTTTCTCAATTAGGAGATCGTACCGTTCAAAGTAAAAATATCCTAAGTAAACTAGGCGCCGAAATTAGTCACTGGATGATCTATGAGGGGTTTGGAATAGCTTCATTCATCATTGCTTATCTCATCTTAATCAGTGGTTTATTTCTGTTTTTTAATGTGCAAAAGAAAACCCTGCTTCAACGATGGACCTGGGGAGGCTTCTATGTTCTTTTAACCTCTTTTATTGCAGCGCGCTTTGAAAATCTTTTCCCTTTTTTAGGCGGGAAAGTAGGCTATGAAATAACGGGACTTATCACCGATTACATTGGTAGTTTTGGCCTATGGGCCATCATTATATTCATGAGTCTATTTGCAATGGTTTTGCATTTGAATGTGACACCCGAAAAAATCATTGCCAAACTCCAACCTTATTTTATTAAAGAGAAAGAAGTCGACGGTCCTTTGACAACATTTGAAAAAGAAACCGAAGAGTTTAAAGCCATCGACGAAGATGTTGATGAATCTACTCCACAACAGGAGGAACCAGTAACATTAGAAGCGTCTTCTCCTGCACTCTCCATTGAGGTTGAACCCACAGTAGAAGAGACTGTTGAAGAAGAAGATATTGCGTTGAAAATTGAAGTTAAACCTCCACCACAAGAAGATGTGGTCGAGAGCCTCTCTCAAGAACTCGTTGAAAAATACGGTGCATTTGATCCAACACTGGAGTTGAGTGGATTTCAATTTCCCACCCTTGATTTATTAAAAGATTATGGGAGTTCCAGTATAACCATCGATGAAGACGAACTGGAAGCCAATAAAAATAAAATCATTGATACCCTTCGCAATTACAAAATTGAAATCGCGAAGATCAAGGCTAATATTGGTCCAACAGTTACCCTATATGAAATAGTTCCAGCAGCGGGGGTTCGCATTTCAAAAATCAAAAACCTAGAAGATGATATCGCCTTGTCATTATCTGCCTTAGGCATTCGTATCATTGCCCCCATTCCTGGAAAAGGAACGGTGGGAATAGAGGTGCCAAATCAAAAGCCAAGTATCGTTTCAATGCGATCGGTTATCGCATCACAGCGCTTCCAAAAAGCCGAAATGGAATTACCCATTGCCCTAGGAAAAACCATTAGTAATGAAACCTTTGTCGTTGACCTAGCCAAAATGCCTCACCTTTTAATGGCCGGTGCAACAGGACAAGGAAAATCAGTGGGGTTAAATGCAGTACTAACTTCTCTCTTATACAAAAAACACCCAGCAGAGGTTAAGTTCGTTTTAGTCGATCCCAAAAAGGTAGAATTAAATATTTACAACAAAATTGAACGTCACTACCTTGCCAAACTTCCTGATGCTGAAGATGCGATTATTACAGATAACACAAAGGTAATTCACACCTTGAACTCGCTTTGTATTGAAATGGATAATCGTTACGAGCTTCTTAAGAATGCTATGTGTCGTAATCTTAAAGAATACAATGCCAAGTTTAAAGCGCGTAAGCTCAACCCTGATGATGGACATGCTTTTCTTCCTTATATCGTTTTAGTGGTAGATGAGTTTGCCGATTTGATTATGACAGCTGGGAAGGAAGTTGAAACACCTATCGCGCGTTTAGCACAATTAGCACGTGCCATTGGGATTCACTTAATTATTGCTACACAGCGCCCATCGGTGAATGT
>JBMZGM010000014.1:0-51779 GCA_049615925.1 Flavobacteriaceae bacterium
ATTTGTGTAGGAGATTCAATTACGTTCTTTGCCAATGCATCGATTGCGGGTGCGAACTATACCTTTAGATTAAATGGTGTCCAACTGCAAGATGGATTAAGTCAATCGTTTGACGCTTTAGCTTACGGACAAACAGTAAGTAATGGCGATGTTATTGAGGTAGAAGCATCAACTGGAGTAGCAAGTTGTAGTACGGTAGTGACAAGTATTACAGTAATTGAAAATGTGATTACAAGTGCTGGAACGATCACTACGGTAACACCAACAATTTGTTCTGGTGAAACAGCTCCACCAATTTTAGGGACGGACCAAACAGGCCTCGTTTCGGGAACACTTTCTTATCAATGGCAAGTTTCCATCGATAATAATGTGACCTATACCGATATTACTTTTGCAACTTCACAAAATTATACACCAACAACCATTTTAACGTCGGATACCTTCTTTAGAAGAAAGACCGTTAGCAACACAGGAACGACCACATGTGAGGCCATTAGTAACGTGGTACGAATTCAAGTAGATTTAAGTCCAGTAGCTTCCCTCTCCGCCGTTCAACGTGGAGTAACTACCGTTGCATCTGGGACGTTAAGTATTTGTGTTGGAGAAGAAATAATCTTCTCTGCTGCACCAGTAACTGCTGGCTTTACCTATGAATTTACCATAGATAATGTTGTTGTACAAGCACGATCAACACAATCCACTTACACAACTACGGGTCTAGCAAATAATGAGGATGTAAGAGTAGAGGTCTTCAATGGTTTAGTAGGAGATCCTACTACATGTTCTGATGTATCTGATCGATTCAACATACAGACACTACCAACACCAATACCAACCTTAATCTCTAATGTAATTGCAGATACCTTCTGTACTGGAGAAGAGGTCATCTTTACTGCAGGATCAAACCTAGCGTCAAATTCTTACGAATTCTTTATTAATGGTAATTCTTACCAAAATAGTACAACAAATACGTTCAATCCACAAGATTTAACACCTCCTGTATTATTAAACGATAATGATATTGTTCGTGTGGTAGTTACCTCTGATCCTTATGCATTCTCTAGTTGTACTGCAGTAGCATCCCTTTCATTAACAGAAAATATTATTGTTGATCCGGGAACGATTAATACAGTTACCACTACAATTTGTTCGGGAGACACTCCAGCTGCAATTACTCCAGTTGCTGTAGCTTCAGCTACTGGGAATATTACCTATCGATGGGAAAGTGGTTTAGATACCATTACGTTTAATGCAATTCCAAGTACCAACTCATCCACCTATACTCCTGGTTCATTAGCACAAACGACTTTCTTTAGAAGAATAACCATTAGCACTCAAAATGGGAAGGCTTGTGAGGAAGCGAGTAATATTATTGAAATTACTGTAACACCGCCAATTAATGGAGGAACAGTTTCACCAGCAAGTCAAACAATTTGTTCTGGTCAAACTCCAGCAGTATTACAAATTGTGGGTGGATCAACGGGATTAGCAATTACCTATCAATGGCAAGAGTCTTTTGATGGAATAACATTCACCGATATTAGTTCGGCTACTTCACAAGATTATACGCCAGGAATACTCAATGCAACACGCTTCTACCGTCGCGTTACTAATGCTGCTGGCGGAGGCCCACCAGCATCATGCTCTGAAATTAGTTCTATAACAAGAATTACAGTGATTGATTTAGATGCAGGAGCACTAGATCCAACACAAAACCAGGCTTATTGTTTTGGTGCTATGCCACCATCCATTGTAAGTTCTGCTACAGGAGGTATTCCTGCCGATGCGACCAGTACCAATGGGACAATTACCTATCAATGGCAAATGTCAACCGATAATGCGAATTGGACAGATATCGTTTCAGCAACAAATAATTTCTATAACCCACCTTCTCTAATCCAAACAACTTGGTATAGAAGAGTCGCGAGAAGTACAATTAATGCAGTTGATTTCTGTGAGGACTGGACGAATACCATTCAAATTGAGATATTACCTGATTTAAATGAAGGTTTTGTTTTAGATGATGAACAAACGATTTGTCAAGTGACTTCTGCTTTTGATTTACCCGATCCTCTTGTATTAAATTCAGCTGAAGCATTGACAAATTCTGTTACTTTCCAATGGCAACAATCGAGTGATCAATTAAGCTGGACGGATATCACAGGACAACAATCTGCTACCCTAGAATTTAGTGTTGGTGACGCATGGCTACCCACTCAACCCGCTTCTTATTATCGCGGTGTGATTACCTATGTCGGTGATCCCGTACCAACAGCGTATGAACAAACATCAATTGAATTCATTGATGAAGCAGGACCATTCACTGGGGGCTTAGATTACAGTATTGCTGTCAATGGTAACCAGTACAGTGTGACCTCGAGTAACACCAGTACCATAGATACTGTAGCTGAAGCACTTGCGAACAGTATTTCCTTGAATGATTTCACTGTAAATGCTACTTATAATGCAGCGACTAACATCTTGACAATTGCTCCAGTAAGTGCTGGCACCTATAATATTGCAGCTTCAACAGGTGCTCCTTCACCCACGATAGCCGTGGTCCTTCCAAGAACAGGAAGTGAGCTTAATATGAGAGTACTTGTACAAGGAAACACAGGAGGCAGAGGACCAAACACCAATATGGAAAGTTGCCAGGTTTACACTCAAGTAGCTGCCATAGAGGTTGTTCCACAACCAACTCTTGTCCAAGTGAGCGGTTCGAATTCTCCGCAAGAAGTTTGTATTGGAGGGGCTATTGATCCTATTGTATTTGCCTTTGGTGGTGGTGCCACTAGTGTTGAAATTCAAAATCTTGATCCAGGATTAAACATAGTGCCACTAGCTGGAGGAACCGTTACGAATACCCTTTATGGTTTACCTAATTGGTATGAAGTAGGAGGTACAGCTACCTTTACAATTTCTGGTAACGTTACTGGAGCTACTAGCTTTAGATTAATCACAAAAGGTTCTGGATGTACTATTTCTACGGTAACCTATGACATTAACATTTTACCAAATGCCGTTCAACCCGACTTTATCCGAAGAGATACCAATACTGTTGGTGCTGAAGTAATAAGCACTTCCATTAATTCTGTTACCTACTGGTTCAATAATACGGTATGTCAAGATGATTTACCAGCACCTACTACACCTTCAACCGAGTTCTTTGCTTGTTTTGTTAATGATGCTTTAAACAGACAATTCAATACCTATGAGTGGAATTTTGATCCACCGATTGCAGGTAGCATGACGCAAAATAACTACCAAGAAACTACTGTAGGAATAATTCAAACTACGGTTAGTCCATCCATTGGAGTTGCCTATAGTTTAAGTTTAACCGTTTCGGGGACAACAAATACGTATACAGTTACATCAACCGTAGTTTCGCAAACTGCCGACCAGATTGGTTTAGCCCTCGCTACCGCTGCAAATGCTAATCCAGGAATTAGTGTTATTTACAACAATGTAAGAGACGAAATTATCCTAGAGTCCACTCAGGCAAATATTCCATTTACTGTTTCAGTTTCCCCTACCGGAACAGCTCAAGCTTTACGATTAGTTGCTCCAGCAACACGACAAATCACCAGAAGTGGAACCATGAATTGGGACCCTAGCTTTAGTGGTACATCTACGATTCGTGTTCGCTCTGTGGGATGTGATGGTCCATCAGATTGGTTAGAAATTGAGATGAGTGTTGTTCCTCAAACGGTGGTTGCAACACCTACAGAAGCTGATCTAATCGAACCGATCGCACCAAACTTCCAAGTATGTGGTGGAGACTTCACCGGAGAATTGCCTACTTGTCAAATCACCGCTGGAACACCCGATACAAAATTCTATACTGCAAGCGATAATGGTGCGGCACCAAATGATTTTGCTTCGCTTGAGTGGCAAATTTCAAATCCTCAACCAGGATTAGGCGCTTTAGTAAGCAGCCCTGGTACACTTGATCCATTAACAGGTAATATGGAATGGAATGTTGGCTGGTGGGGATCATTTGAACTATTAGTTCGTCCATTGAGTTGTTCTGGTATTGATGGGGATTGGAAGTCAAGAACCATTGTAATAGGACCACAAAACGGTCCGGTGACGAGTGTTACTGCAGTTGGAAACCTATTACCAGAATGTCCTATCCCAGCAGGAGGATATACGTCCACCTTAACTACAGGTGGTCAGCCTGTTCGCTGGTATGTCAATAGTCAAGCTGGTTTAGCAACGACGACCTCATATTTAGCTTCAACAACCGACTTTGAGTTAGATCCAGGTGCAGACATGAGCACCCTAGCGTTAGATTTCCGTCCTGGATTCTCAGGAAATATCATCATTACTGTTGAGCCAACTCCATGTCCTGGTGAACGTGTGAATTATGTGATTTCTGTTCCTGAAGCTCCACAGATTAATTTGACTTCTGGCTTTAATTCAAACAATCAACAATTGTGTGCAGGTACTGCTCTCAATACCATTACCTATGAAATTGAAGGTGCTGCAAATCGTGTAAGGGCTAGAAATTTACCGACAGGTATTACTCCTTTCCTAGAGATTACCTCTCAATTGACAACAATTACTTTATCGACGGTTACACGAACAACCGTAGGAAGAACATATTCCATTTCCATCGATAATAGACGTTATGATTTTGTAACAACTGCTGCTGTTGTGAATGCTGCAGATCATGTAGGTAATGGTCTTGCTGCTGCGATTAATGCTGGTACAAATAATTTCATTGCTACTTACAGTGGTGGAAATCTTGTTCTCGAGGTAGGACCCTCTGGACAACCTGGAAATTCGTTTACTGTCGCATCGACTCAACCAGTGAATAGTGCCGTTAATTTTGCTGCGCCTATAGCTTCACCACTTTCGAAAATATTTAGTCTCTTTGGGACACCTACAGATACAGCGACTATAATTAATTACCAAATCGAAACCGAAGCTCCTCAAGCAGGTTGTGAAACAGCTATCGCTGGTGGAACCATCGAAATTTTAGAAGCGGCAACAATAGATGTAATTCAAGGTTCTGCAACAGCGTCATACTGTGCCGTAAATGACTTTACGGGGATCAATTCAATCATTATGGAGGTTGAAGGTGCTTCAGGAATTATTATAAGCCCAAGCACAGCTTATCCATTACCAAATGGACTCAGCTTTGGATTACGACCTGGTTCATTTAATGAATATGAAATTTCAGGTAGCATGAACCAAAATGTTCTTGTTCCTACAGCATGGGCAGTTACTTATGAAACCTTTGGGGCTGGATGTGCCAACGTATCTCAAACCATTACCTTCAATATTGACCCTGAACCAAATGTTGTTTTAGTAAGTGCAGGAACTGGCGATCGAACCGTTTGTGCCTCTGATACAATAATTCCTATTCGATATGAAATCTTTAATCCTGCATTTGCTCTTACCCCTAGTTGGAATGTTACTCCTTCGGGTATATCGGCAGCAAATTATGCTCAAAATCAGATTTTAGAGTTAAACATTACTCAAATGGGTGGCTCACCAACAACAGCCGCTGGTGACTTCTTTACTTTCAATGTAAATGGTACTGCTTACACAGCAGTTACAAATGGTAGTTCATCTACTTTAAATATTACTTCCTTAACCAATACATTAACTGCTTGGTTAGATGCAGAGTTACCTAACCATAGAGTTACCTCTAACAATACCTCGATTACTTTTGAAGCTGTTAATCCAGGTGTTGCCTTTACTGTTACTACGGTAGATTCTTCCACATTTAGTTTAGGTAATGCTGTTACTATTCGACCACCAGCCTATTTCGAAATAAGCGGAACGGCATCAAGTAGCTCAAATACTCCAGAAAGCTTTATTTATTCATTAACAGCTTCTGGTCCTGGTTGTGCTGGCGGTTTTGCAGCATCGGGTACCATCACGATAAATCCATTTACTTTTGGTGTACCTGTTAATGATCCAAATCCTGTCTATTGTGACAACTCCTTTGCTACCATAGGACGTCAAACCATTACTTATTCTGCACCAAACGCTGTTACGATTAGTATTGTTACTCCTACCTTACAGCCTTCTTGGATCACTGCTGCTAAAGTTGGAAATAATATTGAGGTTTATGTCGATGTGCCATATCTAGCCATCACAGCACCAGTGACTTATCCTTATTCATACAACCTAATTGGAAATGCTTATGGTTGTACGGCAACCCCATCTCCAATTTCAGGAATAGTGACGATTAGTCCAGAGGATATCATCACTTTTGCAGGATCACCAGGAGATGATGCTCAAATCATATGTGTAGGAAATACACCAAGTCCAACCTTTGCGTTTGAACCAATCGAATACCAATTATCAGGCGGTGCTACAACGATTACTTCAATTACATATCGCCAAGATGGGGGTGCGTTACAAGGAGGTTTACCGCCAGGATTCGGATATAGTATAAATGCATCAAATACCTTAATCATTTTAGGTAGTGCAACTGCAGCAGCAGCAAATACTTCTTCGTCAACGACAATTTACACCTATGAAATTGAAACAGGACCAGGAGCTTGTGGAACCGATATTGTATCGGGTACTATCGAAGTTCGCACTGCGCCAGAACTCACCCTAACCTCATCGTCATCAACGGATAATCAAATTATTTGTGATGGTATTCAACCCATCGATGATATCATTTATACTTTGGGACCAGGAGCAGATAGTGTTGCTTTCTCATGGACTTCTGGGGCTTCAAATGTTCTTGGATTGACCGCAAGTTATAGCAATCCTGCTCAAACAGAATTTACCATTACGGGAACACCAGCAATGAATGTAACCCAAACCACGGTTTATAATTATCAAATCGAAACAGTAGGAAGCGATTGTACTCCAGAGATTGTCCTTACGGGTAGTATCCAACTCGAACCACAAGATGGTATTTCTTTAATTGTAACACCTACACTACCTGTTGTTTTATTTGGTGGTACAGATGTAGCGAGCCAGACAGTTTGTTACCTCGATCAAGATAACCCTGCAAACGCAATTGCAGCGCCAATCCAGCCCATCGAATATCAATTGGAAGGAGGAGCGATCGGTCAAGCTGTATCGGTGCGTTATCGTGCAAATGGCGGTTCTTTTGTAAATGGTTTACCTGCTGGACTAAATTATAGTATCACTCCATCCAATACGGTATTAATTGCTGGAAGCATAACAGCATCTACTACCTATGTCACACCTACCATGTTCTATGAATATGAGATTGAAACTACAGGAGGTTGTGTAACCGATACCATAAGTGGATACATTACTACCCTTTCACCACCAGTAATCACATTAGTTTCAACAGCAACGTCTTCTAATCAAGTGATTTGTGACGCTACTCCAATTGTGGATATCGTTTATGAAATCCAAGGTGGAGCAACAGGGTTTAGCTTTAGTTGGGTTGGGTCAAATTCATTGGATATGAGTGGTCTAACTAGAATAGTGTCGGGTACAACCCAGTACATTATTTCTGGTACCCCTATCGCAAATGTTACTCAAACCACAGTATATAACTATGAAATTACCACAGATGGTAGTGCTTGTACTCCTGAAGTGGTCATGACAGGTAGCATTCAGCTCGAACCTGTGGATGCTATTAGTCTTATCTCCTCACCTTCAACTGCAAATCAAGACGTATGTTTATTTGATGATGATAATGCTGGAAATGCTATTGCAGAATTAATGATGCCAATTGAGTATCAACTCGAGGGTGGAGCAATCGGAGCACCTGTACTACTTTCTTATACGGCTGCAGGTGGCCCAGTACAAAATGGTTTACCTCCAGGCTTAGGTTATACGGTGACACCATCGAATACTTTAGTCATTAGTGGATCTATTATAGCTTCGACAACCTTTACTACTCCAACGGTAACCTATACCTATGAAATTGTTACAGGAGGAAGTTGTGTAACTAGTACAATCGCGGGTAATATAACGGTTCATTCTCCACCAGTACTTGAATTAACAAGTGGTGTAACAACGACAAATCAAGTCGGATTCCAAGCGGTTTGTGACCGTCAAGAGGCTATTGCAGATATTGTTTACTCCTTCTATGGTGGAACAACAAATGTTGTCTTTAGCTGGACTGGAGCTAACTTAAATGGTGTAAATGCTGTCATTCCACCTGGTACAAATACCTTGATTATATCGGGTACTCCATCGGTAAATATTACCGCTACAACTCAATACCCCTATCAAGTAACAACAGATGGTAGTGCTTGTTCACCAGAAGTAGTGTATACGGGAGTCATTGAAGTTAAACCTGAAGAGTTATTGACTTTAGCTTCTGCTCCTTCTACAGAGAATCAAACGATTTGTGCTGGAACAGGAACGAATACACTCGAACCGATTATCTATAACCTTGAACAAGAAGCTGTATCGGCAGTGGTGTCATTTACACCTGCTCTACCAGGAATAGGGTATAGCTTGACCACTACTCAAGTAATTATTAGTGGTACTGCACAAGCTGCGGCTCAAGCATCAAATACAGTGTTGAGCTATGTGTATGAAGTAGTTACGACTGGCTGTGGTCCAGCTCGAGAGAGTGGAACGATTATTATTCGACCTACGCCGGTAATGGAATTATTTGCTGGGAATCCAAATCAACCTTCGGTATGTAATAATAGTCCGATAGATCCTGTAGATTATATCTTTAATCCTGCTTCTGGGGCGACCTTTAACATTACTTGGGATGTAACACCTCCTGGAATTAGTGCAACTTTAGCCTCTGGTGCAGGTGGAACGAATAATATCGTAAGAGTATTTGGAACTCCATCGGTACAGGTATCTTCAACAACCACCTATAATTATCAAATTACCCTAAGCGGTACTTGTGATCCAGATGTGGTGGTGAATGGTTCTGTAACAGTAGATCCAGGTCCAATCATTGATGCAGATTACATCCAAGATTTCTTAGTCACTGATGTTGAGTGTAACGGTGATAATACTGGAGCTATTGTTCTAGGTGACCCTACTGATCCTGATTTCCTAAATGCGATTACATCTGTTACTCCTGGAAGTGTTCAAATTTCAAATATCACTTTTGGACCATCAGCAGCGGTTACTTCTACGGATATCTTTAGAGTTTATATCAATGGAACCGAATATAACACAGCGGCAAGCCTATCAAACAACATCCCAGCTGATATCATCAATGACTTAGTGAGTAGAATCAATAACGATCCTGCACAACAAGATGTCCAAGCTTCGTTAACGGGTGTCTTTGGAATCCGTCTTGAAGGAACAGTAGAAGGAGTTCCGTTTACGGTCTCTGCGAATACTTCTGATACTGCAGCAATAACAAACACAGTTACCACAACTCAAAATGCTAGGGTATATGCACCAGTATTACGATGGACGTATCCTGATAGCACAGTAGTTACTGCTACAAATATTTACAATCTTTATGCAGGTAGTTACGCATTAGAGGTCATCGTGAATAGCTGTATTTCTAGCGCTACCTTTGTGGTTGAAGAGCCACCAGCACTTGGATTTGAAGTAGATTTCTGTGGAGGAGTAACGGGAGCAATTACGGTTCAAGCTTCGGGAGGAATAGCACCTTATACGTACACCATTGAATACAACGGTGTGAGATTGCCAGGAGCTAGTGGTATTCGAGTAACCAATGGACAAGCGAACTTTACAGGCTTAACTCCAGGAAGATTATATGTTGTTGAAGTATCTGATACTAGCTCTTGTAGCCTTCCGTTAACGCGTGCTGTTAGAATACCAACTGCGCTCAACTTTGATCCTACCATTGTTCAAGTGACCGATAGTTATTGCTCAACAGGTACAACTGGAAATGGAAGCATTGTGACTACCCAGCTCATTGGTGGAGTACAAGTAAATGCCTTTACAGGTGGATCTGGTTTATATGAATATTCTTGGGCAGAATCCTTGACAGGTACTCGTGTGATTGGAACATCGCCAAACCTTGAAAACCTTCCTCCAGGAGACTATTATTTAACCCTTACGGATGCTGTTCTGGGTTGTGAATATCCTCCACAGTTAATTACGGTAGGTGGATATGCCTCGGTGCGTCTCAATGGAGTGGAAACAGCAAACTTTGTCAATCAACGTGGTGCGGGAAGTTTGACTAGTACTGCAACAGCAGACTTTATTTACACCTTAGATTGCTTTGGTGATACAAATGCTTCGTTTGATCTATTTGCAGTGGGTGGATCTGGAAACCTTGAGATTAGTTCTCTAACTCCAGGAACTGTTCTCCCTGCTGGCGTAGGCGCTTCTGTAAGTATTTCAAATCTCCCAGCCGGTACGTATGTATTTGAAGTAACTGATTTAAGTCCGCCACTTGATCCAGATGGAAACGCATTATCTGCTTGTACAGATATCATAACCGTTCGTGTTGAGCAACCAGAACCATATGCTGTTCGAATCCTTGAAGATGGCATCCGTATTCCATCTTGTCCAGAAGACTTAGTTCTTGGAGGACGAATAGTCTTTGAAGTAACGGGAGGTAATCCTTTTGCAGCTCCTTATACGATTCAATTAAATGATGGTATATTATCTGCGACAAGCGCAGCGAATAATCAAGTAGAGTTCGACGGTATCGATGTTACTAATCCTGCGATGAGAACCATCTTTAATCTTGAAGTTATCGATAGCTTTGGTTGTTCTTCTGGTGTGATTACATCAACAACTTTTACTTTCCCAGAGGTGTATCAATATCAAGTCAATAACCTTGAAGTAACCGATATTGATTGTGTCAATGATACTTCTGGTCAAATGTCTTTTGAAATTGCACCCACCGCAGCAAATCCAAATGCACCTTCTATTTCTCCAACGAATCAAGGTCAATTGTATATCACGGCTGGTGATGGTGGTAATTATGTTTACTATAAAGTTTTAGATTCTCCATTAGCAGTAGTCGACAACTTTAGACAATCGGGTACGTACACCTATGAAATATCTATTAACAATACGTCAACAGCTGCTTGTGTGGTAGCCTCAGGAACCTTTACCATCAATGAGGTAAATAACCAGCAAATGCGTGTGGGTCGTCCAGAAGTTACCCTTCCAGGTTGTGGAAATAGCGAAAGTAGAATTGAGTTAACCATCGAGAACTTTATTCCACCATTGCGAATTGAATGGTATGAGTTTACATCAACAACGACCTCTACCGTAAATTCGGTGACTGGTGAAACGGTGAATGCTACAACTACGACAAACTGGGTGCCATTAGATTCAAGTTATGATGGGCTGGCGATTGTATCAGGATTACCATCGGGTATTTATCGCGCCATTATTACAGACTCAAGAGAATCAACTTGTGATGGAGGAGAATACATTACGCGTAATATTTCTATCTCAGAGGGTAGCTTAAATGTGACGAACTTTAGATCACGTGAAAACATTCCTCCAATTGGAAATGGAGAATGTAGAAACTATCCAGAACCATCAAATAATGCAATTGACTGGAATAACACCGATCAAGGATATTCTCATGATATCTTCTTTAATGTGAACCTAAGCGTTGATCGTTCCTTTAGTGTAACGCAAACAACTAACAATGGATTCTACATGGAACTTGTTGATCCAGATGGACGTCAAGTACCATTAGACAACAGTAATGTCTTTGCTGGAAGAGTAGAGTCAAGAGGGGGTAGATATCTCTTCCTAGAGCCTAGAGGATATACTTATCGCTTTAGAAATCTACCCGGTGGAAGTTACTATTTAAGAGTAAGCGAAAATGTGGATGGTACTAGCTTGACACCTTGTGAAGAAGTTTATTACTTCACAGTAAGAGAGTACTTACCAATTCAATACAACGGAGATACTACATTCATCACAGATCTTTGTACTGGTGCAGTGGACGGAGGTATAACAGCTTCAGCTCTTGGAGGAGATCCATTTATTGTGGATGGAGTTCCAACCTATCAGTTTGAGTGGACCTATACACCTAACGATCCTAGTGCATCGACACAGGTATTCTATGGAGAACGTGTTGATCCAGCTTATCCAGGTCAATATTGTTTACGTATTTTGGATAAAAACTCTCACTCGTATTGTTCTTGTGATAGTACAGAATCCAACCCAGTTACCATTGAAGTTGAAGACATCGTACAACCTTTCTTTACCGAAGGTACTTTAACCGATCCTGATAACTTAGGCACTGTGGTCAAGTCACTTCCACCAGATTGTTCCAGTGGAGGATTGAACGGTCAAATAGGTCTTCAGATATCTGGAGGGCAGTTACCTTATGTTATCAATTGGTTTGTTGAAGACCCACGTTACCTTGATGAAGATGATAATATTGGATATCGTCCATTAAACGAATACCAAAACCGTACATCCCTTCAAGACCTTTTACCTGGTAACTATAAAATGCAAATTGTTTCCCTTGCAAATACAGGATGTCCTGGACCAAACCAATACACCTTCTATGAGGAAATTATTCAGGTTTCACCAAATAGAGAACTCTATATCATGGATGGTCCTTATGTAGATGAAGATTTATGTACTGGTCAACAGGGAAGATTACTTGTCGATATCTTTGACAACAATAATGGAAACTTGAGTTTCTATTACAACGATATCCTTATTCCAAGTTCAGATGTTGTTCGCTTGAGTGATCGCTCTTGGTCTGTTGCCATTGTCAATGCAGTAGATGAAGCTGACTTTAGAATTGTCAACGAAGAAGGATGTTGGATTACGACAGAGATTAACCGTGGAATAGGAGAGCCTAACTTTACCTATACCTCACCTAACTTTGAAGCTTCTAGTGTCATTCTTGCTAGAGAGGAGATAACGTTTGAGAATACATCAACCGATCCGTTTGTGCGATCAGAGTGGATATTTGGGGATAATACTCCAGCTGTGGATGTGCCCATCCTTGTAGATAGTATTATTCCTGTTCGTCACACCTATGGTATCTCTGGAACTTATTTTGCCACCATGCGTATTTATAACGACGTAGGTTGTTCAGAAGAAATAACACAACCAATTTCAGTTGGAAAAGGGTATAACATTTTAGTACCAAATGTATTTACACCAAACAATGACTTAGTCAATGATAATTTCCGTCCATTATTTAGTGGATTTAGTAACATGACGTTCACCGTCTATGACTACAAAGGGAATGTGGTGTACAATGAGTATGTAGAAGAAGCCGACATCAATAACATCCAAGGTATTTCAATCACAGGATGGGATGGAAGTTTAGCACCTTACTCACCGTACTTTATTTACACCGCTTATGGAGTATTATTAGACGGCGAGACAGAAGTAGAGAAGAGTGGAACCTTTATTGTAATTAGATAATGCAGAAGTTCACGACAAGAGAAATATTATTGGCAGCACTGTTTTCGTTTGTGTGCAGCATTAGTTTTGCACAAGACGAATACATTGTCAATCACTCAAAGTTTATGCAAAAAACCAACCCCAGTTATTTTGGTTTTAATAGCTTAAATAAAACGGGAGTGTTGTATAATCAAATGAAGTTGAATGAATTTGACAAGATGGACAACAAATATGTCTTTGGTGCACTTGCTTTTCAAAATCTCGATTTCAGCTTAGGGATAGATATAAATTCCTTTAAAATCCAAAATACCGGATTAACCATTAACCTGGCGAATCTATCCTATGTGTATAAACTTCAGTTTGATAATGATTTGTTTTTCTTGCCAGCGGTAACCATTGGTTTTGGGAGTCAATCGGTCAACCCAGAGAATCTTATTTTTGAAGATCAGCTAAATACAGCAACAGGATTTATTAATACTGAGTCCATCGATCCATTAGCCCCTATAATTAGCAATGTGAATTACCTGGATTTAGGCGCTTCATTTATTTTACACTCCGACCGGTTTATGGCGGGCTTGACGTTAAAACATTTGAATAAACCCAATACTTCTTATAATAAAGAAGTTCCTTTTGAAAAACCCATACAGATTTCAATTCAAGGTGCATATGAATTTGACTTGAATCCCTATGAGCGACGTTATTTACCTCGTTATTCTTATTTATACACCTATGGGTCGTTTACAAAATTTGGTGATGCGGTATTAATTTATTTGTCCCAAGATTTTCAATTGGGTGAGTTTTCGGTTGGGATGAGTCAACAGGCAGCTTCTTTAAATACCTTTGCTTTAAATAATGTAGGGGTATCTATAGGTTTAGCCGTAGAGAACTTCGATTTTGGGATCTTGTATAACTTCCCATTCCAGTCCCCTGGAGCAGTATTTTCTCCTAGTATTTTTGAGCTTTTTGTCACCTTTGACTTCAGTGTCTTTAGGCGAAATCGTCGTGGACAGTACAATCGTTTACAGATTGATAATTACTATTAAACTCCCTCTCGTCCAATAAATTAGGTTATTTTACGTTATTGAGGTATAAAAGTTTACCGCAAAGTCGTTGATTTTGTTTACTTTTATAAGACCCTAACTTAAATAACCTACTTATGAAGTTCCCCAAACTTTGTGCAGTCCGTTTATCACTATATTTTTTAGGCTGCCTTTTTACGACTCCTTTATTTGGTCAAACTGTTACTCCCACTTTTGAGACATCTCATGGTGCAGCTCCAATCGTTACCCTGTGCGAGGGGGCGCCGCTCACTTTAATGGTATCAGATGTTCCTTTAAACTCTTTTTTTCGTTTTTTTCGCGTTCCCGCTGGGGGGAGTGCTGTGCAATTATCTGCCACAGATCCCGCTTTAGCTCAAATTACTACAACAGAACATGCCCTGGATGATGTTTTTTACGCTGAAGTAATTTATACCCAAAATGGAATTACTTCCACCACTTTAACTTCAAGCATAACAATTGATTATTTTCCTTTTCCCACTGGGCTTAACCTTACGACGAATCTTGAAAATCATTTTTATTGTGCCGATACTACCATTGAAATCACCGCTAGTGGAGTAGATTTTTACCTTTTCTATCTGGATGGTATTGCGCAAGGTGCTTCTAGTACACTAGAGACCATTACTCCAGATCATCTTAGAGGCGATACCATTGTTACGGTAGAAGGTTTTAATCTTTTTGGCTGTAGTACTAGTGTCTCCATCACTTTAATAGAAATTGATTTAACCCCGGGCACCATTAGTGGTAGTCAAGTCATTGGACTCAATGAATTACCTGAGCCTTTATTGAGTCAAACCCAAGCTAGTTTAGGCACCAATACCTTTGATACAATACCATCGGGTGTTTACCAGTGGGAAAGCTCCTTTGATGGAGAAGAATGGTTTGATGTTCTCGATGCGAATGAGGCTGATTTTACGCCCAGTTTAATCACAACAAATACCTTCTTTAGACGCAGTGCTCGCAGCAGTGTGTTAGGGGAACTGTGTGCTGTAACCTCAAATGAGGTGTTGATTTAACTTGATCTTTCCACAGCCTTTAGTTGTGAAGAGAATCCCATTGTTTTTAACGGGAGTCGATTGTATGATGTGGATCCCTGTAAAGGATACACCACCATTTCGGTTACTTCTTCTGATATTAGTGGGGGACAAGCCTTTGAAGTAAATGGCCAGCCCATGTATTCCCTAGAATGGACGTATACTCCTGAAAATTCTAACGAACCCATTCGCTTTAATGGGTATTCAATTGCCCAGGCCTACCCAGGGGAGTACCACCTTGTTATTAACGATGCAATGGACTGCAGTTTAGCCCAAAACGACAGTATTCTAGTGCGTGTGCAAGAAGTTCCCTCAACTCCTTTTGATGTTCAGGGGGCATTTACCGATAACTTTGGGGAACCCATTAAAATACTCTACAACGATTGTGTCATAGACCCTCAAGATGTGGGGAATATTGGTCTTATTGTTAATGGAGGAACGCCCCCTTTTGAAGTGAATTGGTTGTACCGTCTTAATGCGCTCCAAAGTTTTCAAGAATTACCGCAATATGCCGATCAATACCTGCTCTCCAATCTTCCCAAAGGGGAATACATGATCACCGTTAGAACAGCCGCTGCGACAAGTTGCTTGCCCACAGATGTAAACTATGAGCATTATTACTATGAAGAGCGTTTTGTGCTTTCGGCTGGTTTACCTCAATTCACTTCGGCGCCAGTCTATACTGCTGATTTATGTCAAAACGGAATAGGAAACCTTCAAGTAGAGGTGAGTGATATGCCAGTGGCAGCCACTTTTTACCTTAACGAGCGTCCCATAGAAATTGTGGATGAAGAAGAAAATACCTATACCCTGAGAATTGAAATGCCCTTTACTCAAGCAGCGTTAGAAATTAGGAATGAAAACAATTGTATTCTCGCTTCTACTCCCTTAGACATTACTGTAACTCAGCCTCAATTTACATATACTTCTTTATCTGCCGATCTTTCCTCTGTCATTCCCATAAGAGAAGAAGTCAACTTTATCAATAATACAACCGACAATTACACGCATGTGATTTGGCATTTTGGCGATGGTGAATCTAGCGAGCAATTGCCCCGATCAAATCTTGATGCACACAGTATTTTCCACCGTTATCTTTTAGCGGGGAATTACCAGGTGCGATTAGAGTTATTTAATGGAAGAGGTTGTTCTAGGGTTGCGACAGACACCATTACCATAGGAGAGGGCTATCATGTTATTTTTCCTAATGCTTTTACGCCTAATCAAGACCAAATTAATGATGTTTTTCGTCCCATACTTTCAGGCTTTTCAGAAGTCAATTTTGCCGTTTACGATCAATCGGGTACCCTTTTATATACCGAGCGTAAAACCGATAGTGATCCCCCTCATGGGATGCTGCTCGACGGCTGGAACGGGGCTAATGCACCAGCCGAAGCAACAAACTTTATTTACACCCTTCAAGGTATCCTGTTAGATCAAACCACAGAAATTCAGCGTTCTGGAACTTTTATTGCCCTAAAATAATATGAGAAAAATTCTGTACTTCCTATGTGTATTAACGGTTGAGGTAATGGTAGCCCAGCGGTTTCAATTAGAACAACCTGCACAATTTATGCAATTGAGTAATCCCTCGTATTTTGGTTTAAATGCAAAAAATGTTTTGGGTTTAGCCATTCAAAGTAGTCGTATTTCTCAAGAGTCAACACAAGAGCAGCAGTATTTTTTTGGTGCTTTTGCACTCCCAGAACGCCAATTTAGTTTAGCTGGAGATTTTTTTTCAACCCGCGATCATTAAATTGGTGCACAGTACAATCAAATAGGTGTTAATTTTATTTATCAGCTTCAATTGTCAAACGATGTTTATCTCTTGCCCAGTATAGGGGCTCGTTTTAATACGACTCGCATCGGGCTAAACCCATTAGTGCTAGAAGATCAAATTGATGCACAATCGGGAACCTTTAGTAATAATTCAATCGATCCCTTTTTACAAAACGGAAATTTAAACGGTAGCTACCTGGGGATAAGCACAGGACTTTTGTTACATCATCCACGTTATTTAATCGGCTTTAGTGCAGCACGAATTAATCTACCCGATGCTTCCCTGGATGATCAAGTAATACTCAATCTTCCTGTTCGCTTGTCCCTTCAGGCAGCGCTTGAATTAGATTTAACGCCTCGTACGTCGAGTTTTTTCTCGAACGACACGAGTCTCTATTTGAGCTCAATTCTAAGTACAGAGGGCGCAAATTATGAACTCTTTCTAGGAGAAGAGTTCCGTTTGGATAATTTCTATGTTGGACTTAATCAACAGGCATTTTTTCTTGAAGAGCTCGCGTTGCGTCTTGGAACAAATGTTGGTGTTCGCCTTCAAAACTTTGATATCGGTGCACAGTTTAGTTTTCCTTTGAGAAAATTAAATCAAGCATGGGGACCAAAGATTTTTCAGTTCTACACCCGCTTTGATTTAACCGATTATCGCTATGGGGGAGATACTAATAAACGCTTAAATCAAAACAATTATTAACGCATCACTTTATTGGGAAATACCACTGGGCTTTCTACACCATTTTTCCCCACTGTTGCCAGTCCAAAAAAGAAATTATCAATCACTATCCCCTCGAGCATCGCTTGGTCAACATTCCCTACAAAACGACTGTGATCCCAGGTGGGAGAAGTTGTATCGCGCCAGTAGATTTTATATCCAGCCACATTAGGATCGTTTACTGGAGTCCATTGAAACTTTGCAGAAGCTTCAACTACTCCTCCTATACTTAATTCTTTTACCGCAGGCGGTGCCCAGGCCAGTGACGCAAGGTTAATGGCATTTACAGCTGTTAATTTTTTGGCATAGCCAGTGTTAACAGCTTCGACCACATCACCATAGGCAATCCCGTTTTCGGTGCGTATATCTTGATGTTGCTGGGTGTAATTTTCATGGGCTTCCATAATACGGACTCCAGCAAAACCAACATCATTGAAGGGGCGGTGATGTCCACCACGCCCAAAACGATCGAGACGATAAATCATTTTAGGATTCATCTCTGGCATATAGGTTTGTACTGTTTTATGAATATAGCGGGCGAGTTGTCGCGATATACCATCGACTTCTCCACCATAAAAACGACGACTTTTTCTCGCACGCTCGGGCTCATTGGCAGGAGTAGGTTCAGAAAAAATACGGAAGGTCCTATTGTCGATCACCCCATCCACTCCTGTAATGTTTCCAATCATATCGTTATTCATTATCCCAATGATTTCCCAGCCCTTTTCTTGAGCATGTTTAGCCAAGCCCGCTCCTCCAAAAAGACCCTGCTCTTCTCCAGACAGTCCAGCATAAATAATGCTGTTTTCAAAACGGAACTGCGATAAAACACGTGCCGCTTCAATGGTTCCAGCCATTCCACTAGCGTTATCATTAGCCCCAGGAGAATCATCGGTATAGTTATTAGGATCAGAAATTCTTGAATCAATGTCCCCACTCATGATAATGTATCTATTGGGGTACTTTGTTCCTCTTTGAATGGCAATGACATTATTGATCCAAACGGGTTTTACAATACGTCTTTGATTGGGCTCGTGGTAATTTTTTTGATAGGATACTTCTATACAGCCGTTGCACGATTTTGCAATGGTTTGGAATTCATTAAAAATCCAACGGCGCGCTGCTCCTATACCACGGCTTTGTGATAAGGTATCACTCAAGGTGTGACGGGTGCCAAAGCCCGCTAATGTTTTGATATCTGTTGCAATTCGTTCCTCTGATACGGCATCAACAATGGTATAAAAATCTTTTGCTTCTTGTGCTGTGGAAGGAATTAATGTTCCCAACAGTAATAGGGGGAATAAAAAAAGTTTTTTCATCATGGGATAATTTAAAAGGGAAGATAAAAAAAACTCCCAAGGTAACCCTTGGGAGTTCAAACAAAAATAAAACCAGTGAAATTGACTAGTAAGGATACTTGTTCTCCTCAATCACCGTACTAGCAATGCTTTTACGTAATGCTGCTACATTGGGGTAGTTAGCATACTTAGTATATTGTTTTACCCCTGCAATCATTCCAGCTTGTTGTGCGCCTTCGGCAAAAGAAACAATGGCTTCTTTGGCTTTGGCATTCACACGTTCAATCGCTTCGAATAAATACAATTGGGTCATTTCAATTTGTCTTTCTTGGGTGGCTACGCCAAAACGGCCAGCGTTTTTCTCTACGCGTAAAAGGGTAGACTCTGCAACATAGGTTTCGATTAAGATATCCGAAACCGCTAAAAGAATTTGTTGCTCTGCATCTAGGTTTGGTCCAAACTTTTGAACAGCCGCCCCCACGATCATCATAAAGACTTTTTTCATGTTTGCGATCAATTGTTTTTCTTGCCCAAACAACAACTCAGAATCGGTAACTTTTTCAATCTTTCCGGTCATGAGTTCTTGTCCTACTGCAGTGGCAGGCGTCATTAAATCAATTTCTCCTTTTAAGGCTTTCTTTAAGGTCATTCCAACAGAAAGCATGCGGTTGATTTCATTGGTTCCTTCATAGATACGTGCGATACGTGAATCGCGCCATGCCATTTCCATAGGAGCATCGGCCGAGAAGCCCATCCCACCATAGATTTGTAAACCTTGATCGCTACAACTTTGCGCATTTTCAGATCCTGCTACTTTAAGGATAGAGCATTCCACTGCAAATTCTTCTACTCCTTTTAACTCTGCTTCTTGGAAACTTTTTCCTTCGGCGAGTAGTTGATCAATGCGTTGTTCAATATCATAAGCGGCACGATATGAGGCAGATTCTGTAGCAAAACAGTTGGTTGCCATAGTAGCTAACTTACTTTGGATTGCACCGAATTTTGCAATAGGTGTTTTAAATTGTACTCTTTCATTGGCGTATTTTACGGCTAATGAGGTCACATGTCGCTGTCCTTCTAAACAAGCAGCTGCTAATTTGATACGTCCCACATTAAGGGCGTTCATCGCAATTTTAAATCCTTCACCACGACCGGCTAACATGTTTTCGACCGGTACTTTGGTTTCATTAAAGAACACTTGACGTGTAGAAGAGGCTTTGATTCCTAGTTTGTTTTCTTCGTCTCCTAGCGTAATACCGTTCTCTAGATCAACTTCAACGATAAATCCAGTAATATTTTTATCGTCTTCAATTCGAGCAAATACAATAAAAACATCGGCAAAGCCTGCATTTGAGATCCACATTTTTTGACCTGTGATGAGGTAGTGGCTACCGTCTTGAGATAAAACTGCTTTTGTTTTTCCTGAATTAGCATCAGATCCAGCGCCTGGCTCGGTTAGGCAGTATGCTCCAAACCATTCTCCTGTAGCTAATTTGGACACATACTTTTGCTTTTGTGCTTCGTTTCCATACAGTGTGATGGGCATGGTCCCAATACCGGTGTGCGCACCAAACGCCGTTGAGAATGATCCATTCGCTCCAGAGATGTAATCACACACTAGCATGGTAGAAGTAAAGGGCATTCCCAGGCCATTGTATTCTTCTGGTACTGCAACCCCTAAAAAGCCAAGCTCTCCTGCTTTTTGCATGGTTTCATGCGTAAAGGCATAATCTTTATTTTCAAATCGCTCTCTGTGTGGGATGATTTCACGGTTGACAAATTCTTGTACCGATTCTTTCATCATAATTTGTTCTTCACTAAAATCTTCTGGGGTAAAGACGTCTTGTGCAGGGGTTTCTTTTACAATAAAGGCTGCGCCTTTAATTGATTCATTCGCTTTTGTTGCTTCCATAGGAATACTTTTTCCGTTAATATTCGATCAATTGTTTTTTTTCTACTTGCTGTTTAATGGCGTCTATAACTTCAAAAAAGTGTTCCATTTTTTGAGCATCAACATTTTCTAATAAGCCATTATTAAATTCCAATACAGTATTTTTTGACAAGGCTCTTTTTTCTTTTCCCTGTTGTGTTAAAAAGATTAAGACGCCTCGTCCGTCTTCTGGATTTGGTCTTCGTTCAATGTAGCCTCTTTCTTCCATCGTATTCAATAAACGGGATAGAGATGTGCTTTCCATTCCCATTTTTGGCCCCAGGGCGGTTGAAGGGGTGCCTTCTGCATCGATGCTAAGTAATGTGAAAGCCATCGTCATCGTTGCGTCATATTTCATCGCTTTTTCATTGTACATGGTCGTGATTAACTGCCATGTAGAGCGTAAAGCGTATTCGATTGTTTTGGTCTTCATTGTATTTATTGAATTCAAATATAATTAAAAATAGTATGCAAGCATAATTATTCCTGCATAATTATGCTTGCATAGTAAATGGATTAAAAAAAACCCCTCTAATAAGAGGGGTGGACAACCGTTAGGCGTAAATTTTATCGCTTAACGCCTTGTATTTTTCCTTCACGATTTTCCGTTTTACCTTCATGGTAGGTGTGAGGTGACCCGCATCAATGCTCCAAACGTCTGGAGTTAATTCAAACTTTTTGATTTGTTCCCATTTTCCAAAGTTTTGATTATGGGTGTCAATGTCTGCTTGTATTGCTGCAATTAAGCTTTCGTTTTGACAAATACTTTCCATATCATCTCCCACATTCACCTTGTTTTCTTCGGCCCATGTTGCAATGTATTCATAGGCAGGTTGAATTAAAGCAGCAGGCATCTTTTGCCCTTCTCCAATGACCATGATTTGTTCAATAAAGAGTGATTGCTTCATTTGATTTTCGATCAATTGAGGTGCGATGTATTTCCCTCCCGAGGTTTTAAAGAGTTCTTTTTTACGATCGGTGATTTTCAAGAAACCATCTGCATCGATTTCGCCGATATCTCCAGTGTGTAAGTATCCATCAACGATGGTCTCAGCTGTTTTTTCTGGATCTTTGTAGTAGCCTTGCATTACATTAGGGCCTTTACACAAGATTTCTCCATCTTTAGCAATTTTCACTTCAACTCCTTCAATCACTTTACCAACTGCACCAAAACGAATCCCGTCATTTGCTTCTTCTGATACGGTGATTACCGGAGAAGATTCTGTCATTCCATAGCCTTCTGCAATGGTCATTCCTGCCGCACTAAAGACACGGGCTAATCGCGGTTGCAGGGCAGCACTTCCAGAACTAATTAATTCAAGGTTGCCCCCTAGGGCTGCTTTCCATTTAGAAAAAATTAATTTACGCGCGATGCCTAGCTTTATGCCATAAAGAAACCCATTGCGTCCATTGGGCTCATACTTTAAACCAAGTTCAACTGCCCAATAGAAAAGTTTTTGTTTGATGCCTGAAAGATCTGCTCCACGGGCATAGATTTTATCATAGACTTTTTCTAAGAGGCGGGGTACTGCCGTCATGAAGTAGGGGTGTACCTCGTTGAGATTGTCTGATATAGTTTCGAGTGATTCAGCAAAGTGAATTTCGATGCGATTGTAGTAATAGATGTAAAGGATAACACGTTCAAAAATATGGCATACCGGCAAAAAGCTGAGGGCGACATTTTTATTTTGTGTTAGCGGAAGTTTCTTTGATGCTGAGAGGACATTTGATACTACATTATTATGGCTTAACATCACCCCTTTAGGGAGTCCAGTAGTTCCAGAAGTATAAATAATGGTAGCCAAGTCTTCTGGTTTTACCGCTTTTTTAGCTTCCTCTACTTTATCTTGTAGGCTGGGGTCGTCGTCTTCAAATAGGGTGTTCCATGAGGCACAACCTTCAATGTCTTCAAAAGAGAAAATTCCTTCAAGTTGTGTGTTTTTTTCAACCGCTTTTAATTTTTCGTAAATACCTTCGTCTGAGATAAAACAAAAGCGACTTTCAGAGTGGGAAAGAACATACTCGTATTCTGGTCCTGTAATGGTTGGGTAAATGGGTACAGTGGTAGCTCCAAGCTGTAAAATAGCTTGATCCATAATACACCACTCTGTGCGATTATTTGTAGAGATCAAAGCAACTTTATCCCCGTGTTTTACGCCCATTTGGAGCAGCTTGCGGGAGGCTTGTTGTACTTTATCGTAAAATTCTTGTGTGGAAGTTGCTTCCCACGTTCCATTGTATTTTGTGTTGAGGCATTTGTCAAGAGGATTTTCTAATTGTAAAGCTAGAAAATCAAATAATCGTGTCGGATTCATTGTTCGCTTTCGTTTATATTTTTTTCGGAAAGCTCAAGATAATGAAAACTATGGGATTGTTCCCTATTTTTTTTCTAACCAACGATAGGCATTCTCAAAGACCATTGTCCAGGGACTTACTTGATCGTTTCGCTCAAGGGGGTAATGTGCCCAGTTCCACGGGAAAGTGGAACGCTCTAGGTGAGGCATCATCACTAGGTGACGTCCATCTTCACTTGCGAGCATAGCGGCGTTAAAGTCTGATCCATTGGGATTTGAAGGGTAATCGTTGTACAAGTATTTTCCAGGGATTTGATAGTTGCTTTCGGCTGCTGGGAAAGAGAATTTCCCTTCACCGTGTGCAGCCCATATTCCTAGGGTACTTCCTTCTAATCCTTGTAGCATGACTGCTTTACTTGCTTGAATGGTTACTGCGGTAAAAATACATTCAAATTTTCCCGAGTCGTTGTGCAGCATTTTGGGTTGCACTTTGTGATCTGGGGTAAGTAATCCTAGCTCAACAAATAATTGACAACCATTACAAACACCCAGGGATAGTGTGTCCGGGCGATGGAAGAAGTTTTCAATAGCCGCTTTTGCTTTGGGGTTGTATTTAAATGCTCCTGCCCAACCTTTGGCAGAGCCTAATACATCTGAATTTGAAAAGCCTCCTACAGCGACTAGAAGTTGAATGTCTTCTAGTGTTTCTCTTCCTTCGATTAAATCGGTCATGTGAACATCGCGAACGTCAAAGCCGCTTAAGTCCATCATATAAGCCATTTCTCTTTCAGAGTTACTTCCTTTTTCACGTAGGACTGCTGCTTTAAATCGTTGTTCTTTTTGGGTGGTTTTTTTTCCGTCAAAGGCAGTAGGAAAATTAAACTTCAAGGGTTGAAGCGTAACATTATCTGCTCGAACTGCCGCTAATTTTGGATTCGTTTGTTTTGCTTCAAGTTTTGTAGAAGTGGCCATCCATTGTTTGCGCATAGCTGGAAGTGATAATTGAAGTGTTCCAATGCTGAGCTCACTGCGATTTGTTGTTTTTCCAATTGGAATTACACGAATGCCTTCTTTCGCAAAAAGGGATGTTAAGTCTTCGTTGGATTGTAAAACAACTCCCACTTTTTCAGAGAAGAGGATTTTGATCAGGTCTTTTTCTTCGAAAGCCGAAAAGTCAAGTTCCATTCCCACTGAAGTAGAGGGGAAGCACATCTCTAATAAAGTGGTAATTAATCCACCCGAGCCGATATCGTGGCCTGCGGTAATGTTCCCTTTTTTAATTTGAGTTTGAAGACAATTAAAGGCTGTTTTAAAATAACTGGGGTCTTGAACACTGGGTGTTTCGGTTCCAATATAGTCAAGACTTTGTGCAAAAGATGACCCTCCTAAGTGAAATTCATCTTGTGCAAAATCTAAGTAAAATAAATTACCTCCCTTTGCTGTTGCAACAGGCGTGATAATATTGGTCACATCGTCACATTGTGCTGCTGCAGATATAATCACAGTACCAGGTGCTAGTACATCTCCTTCAGGATATTTTTGTTTCATGGAAAGGGAATCTTTCCCTGTGGGAATATTAATCCCTAAAGCGATGGCAAAGTCTGAACATTCTTGTACTGCTTCATATAAACGAGCATCTTCTCCCGGATTATTGCACGGCCACATCCAGTTTGCTGATAGAGAAACACTCTCTAGTCCTTTTTCAAGGGGAGCAAAAACAATATTGGTCAAGGCTTCTGCAATGGCGGTATTACTACCTTTTTTTGGATCAATTAAAGCACTTACAGGGGCGTGTCCAATTGAAGTTGCAATACCCTTTTGTCCTGTATAGTCTAATGCCATTACCCCGCAATTGCTTAAGGGCAGTTGCAATTCTCCCACACATTGTTGCTGTGCTACACGCCCGGTGACACAGCGATCGACTTTATTTGTTAACCAGTCTTTACTCGCTACCGCTTCTAATTGAAGTAGCTGTTCAATGTAATGTTTGATTTCATTTTGGTTGTATTCAATGGGGCGGTAGTGCTGTGTTATGGAAGTATCTTCCATGATGGTTTTTGGGGAACTCCCAAATAGGGCAGATAGATCAAGATCAATAGGGGTTTCGTTTCTCTTTTCAGAATGGAAAGAGAAGTGATGGTCGTCTGTAACCTCACCTACTACATAAAAAGGAGCACGTTCCCTCTGAGCAATTTTTTCCAATTGATCGGCATCCTCAGGGGCAAGTATTAATCCCATTCGTTCTTGAGATTCATTACCGATGATTTCTTTGGCAGAAAGCGTAGGATCGCCCAGGGGTAAGGCATCGATTTCAATTGCTCCTCCCGTATCTTCTACTAGTTCCGAAAGACAATTGAGATGACCTCCAGCCCCGTGATCATGAATAGAGATAATGGGATTACGACTGCTTTCTACTAATGCGCGAATGGCATTGGCCACCCTTTTTTGCATCTCGGGATTAGAGCGTTGTACTGCATTGAGTTCGATGGCACTGCCAAAGGCGCCTGTATCTGCCGAGGAAACTGCAGCGCCTCCCATCCCAATTCTATAATTATCTCCCCCTAAAATGATGATTTTATCCCCCTTTCTAGGAGTGCCTTTTTGGGCTTGTGCCTTTTTTCCAAAGCCGATTCCTCCAGCCATCATAATGACTTTATCAAAGCCTAGGCGTTGATCGTTTTCTTGATGTTCAAAGGTCAAGACCGAACCGCTAATGAGCGGTTGTCCAAACTTATTTCCAAAATCCGAAGCTCCATTTGAGGCCTTGATTAAAATATCAATCGGGGTTTGGTACAACCATTTACGCGCTGGGAAGGCACTGTTTTTTCGTTCTTCTTGCACTCTAGAATAGGGCGTCATATACACGGCAGTTCCTGCCAGGGGAAGAGAGCCCTGCCCACCGGCTAAACGGTCGCGAATTTCTCCTCCAGAACCAGTAGCTGCTCCATTAAAGGGTTCTACAGTGGTTGGGAAATTGTGGGTTTCAGCTTTAAGTGAGATGACGCTATCAATGGTCTCTTTTTTGAAAGAACTGGGTTGATCTGCTTTTTCTGGTGCAAACTGTTCGATGCTGGGTCCATCGATAAAAGCAACATTGTCTTTGTATGCAGATACAATACTATTTGGGTTTTCTTTAGCGGTTTTTTTGATGAGTTGGAAAAGACTACTTTCTTTGGCTTGTCCATCAATGATGAATTCTCCATTAAAGATTTTATGACGGCAGTGTTCAGAGTTGACTTGGGAAAACCCAAAGACTTCTGAATCGGTTAAAGGACGTCCTAGTGTTTTGGCTAGTTCGTTGAGGTAATCAATCTCCTCTTGGTTTAAGGCTAAACCTTCTTGTTGGTTGTATGAAGCGATGTCTTCAATAGGAAGAACTTTTTCTGCCTCAATATCAACTTGAAAGAGCTCTTGATCTAGGCCGTCACAGGCCACTACTAGCATGGGATCAATTTCTTCCACACTAGCCTTTGCATAGTATTCTTCAATACGGCTTATTCCATCAATACCCATGTTCTGGGTAATCTCCACGGCATTAGTGCTCCAGGGGGTAATCATGGTTGCACGTGGACCAACAAATTCACCTGCTATTGAGGTGCTGTTGATTTGATCGGCTTCGCCAAAAAGCCATTGTAATTTGAGTTTGTTTTCTTGTGAAAGTGGAGTGGTGCATTCTACGGCAAAAATCTTTTGTGTAGCATCGCCAAAAAACAATAGCATAGCGTGTGAATTTAAAGCACAAAAATACGCCTTTTCTTTAAAAAGCTTCGCCTCTTTTGTGGATGAAATCCTTCAAGTTGTTGCGAGTTATTCACAAGCGTTATTCAATGCTTGTTGGGGTGTTGTTTTCGTTTAACCGTTATCTAGGAATGCTGTTTTTAGTGGGATTAGTTGTGTCTATTTTTTGACTAGACGAGCCATGTAAAATCCATCAAAGGGAGACGAGCTGGGGACAAGGTTACGGTCTTCTTCTAGGGTAAAATCGGTTTGTTTTGCTAGGAATTCATCGATTTGATTGCGGTTTTCTTCTGGAAGAATAGAGCAGGTGGCATAGATTAACTTACCTCCTTGTTTAACAAGCCCTGCTGCAGTTTGTAGTAGTTCTTGCTGGGTTTGTTTTAAATTATCGAGTTGTTGTAGAGATAAATTCCATTTGATTTCTGGATTGCGTTTAAGGGTACCCAGACCGCTGCAAGGCGCGTCGATCAAAACACAATCTGCCCATTGATTAAGGGAGTCAAGTTGGTTTAACATTGAAAGCTGTTGGGCTTCAATTATTTTAGCTTTTGCTCTTTTTGAACGCTTCTTAAGTTCGTTCAATTTGTTTTCTTCAATATCAAAGGCTTTGATGCTTCCCTGGTTACGCATCAAGGCAGCTAGGTGAAGACTTTTACCACCTGCTCCAGCACATAGGTCAATGACTTTCATTTTTGGGGTAACTTGACAAAAAGGGGCTATTTGTTGTGAATTTGCATCTTGAATTTCAAAGTATCCTCCTTTGAATAACGGATTTTTGTTGAGTTTTCTTCCCTTTGGTAGTAAAAGTGCATCAGCTGCTGTGGGGTGAAATTCGGTTTCGATTTGATGGGCTTCTTGCAGGGTCTTTGCAATTTTCTTTGGCGAAGCCATTAAACGATTTACCCGCAATGCAATTCCAGCCTGTTGATTACTTGCTTTGGCTTCTTTTTCCCAGTTGTTTTCCAGCTGTTTTTTTCCTACTTCATATAGCCAGTCGGGATAGGAATATTCAACGGCGCTACTGGGGTAGTTAAAGCAAAGAATTTCTTCTTTTGATTGAAAAGGGGGGCAGTTCATTTCGTCCCAATCTGGGATGAAGTAATCGTTTAAAATACACCAAGTCTTGATAAAGGGCCATGGTGAAAAAGGGGCGTTGTCTATTGCTGCGATGTGGGCATATTTTCTTTTCCATCGCAAGATATCAAAGCAGGCATTGTATAACACTTTGCGGTCTCGAGCTCCCCATTTGGGATGGTTATCCACGCAGCGTTCTAATACACGGCTGGCTCTTTTTTTTTCTTCAAGGATACTGTAAAGGGAATTTGCAATGGCTTCGGCCTGATTGGGAAAGAGTTTTTTCATCGACTAGAGGCGTTGAAGGTTTACTAAGGCTTTGTATGCCCCATCTTTTTCCATCAGTGCTTTGTGGGTTCCTTGTTCTACAATTTTTCCCTTATCCATTACAACGATTTTATCGGCTTTTTGAATGGTAGATAAACGATGAGCAATAACTAATGAGGTGCGATCTTGCATTAACTTTTCTAGGGCTTCTTGTACCAATTTTTCTGAGGCAGAATCCAGTGCCGAAGTTGCTTCATCAAGTACTAAAATCGCAGGGTTTTTTAAAATGGCTCGCGCAATCGATAGGCGTTGTTTTTGCCCTCCAGATAGTTTTCCACCCCGGTCGCCGATATTTGTTTGGTATCCTTGTGGTAGCGCGAGGATAAATTCATGCGCATTAGCAATTTTTGCTGCTTGAATCATTTCTTCTTCGCTGGCATTGGGTTTTCCTAAACAAAGGTTGTTTGCCACAGTATCGTTGAATAAAATGGCCTCCTGTGTTACGATACCTACTAATTTTCTTAAGTTCTCTTTTGTTAGATATTTGATGTTGATTCCATCAATATTAACTTGTCCTTTATCAACATCATAAAAGCGGTTGAGGAGATTAGCTAAAGTCGTTTTTCCACTACCTGATTCTCCCACTAATGCGACCATTTCTCCTTTTTTAACACTGAGGTTAAAGTCGTTTAAAAGCGGAGAGTCATCATAGGAAAATTCAATATTCTCAAAAGAGATCCCTTGGCTAAAGTCTTGAATGCATAGCGGCGCTGTGGGTTCTTGAATGGTGTTTTCTGTTTCGAGTAATTCGATGACCCTCTCTGCCGCGGCGTCTCCTTTTTTAATGGTGTAGGTTGCTTTACTTATGGCTTTTGCGGGAGTTAGGATGTTATAGGCTAAAAGCATAAAAGATAAAAAGGTGGTACCCAATAAGGTTTGATCAATCAAGACCATTTTACCCCCATACCACAATAAACCTCCGATGACACCAATCCCAAGAAATTCACTCATGGGAGAAGCAAGGTTTTTTCGGTTGATTAAAGTGTTGTTATAGTTGAAGAAACGATGTGTTGAGGCAGCAAATTTTGTGTAGAACTGTTTTTCGGCAAAAAAGGCTTTGACAATGGGCAGCCCCCCCAGGGTTTCTTCCACTATAGACAAAAAGTTTCCTTGTTCTTTTTGCACCTTGTCTGAGTTTTGCTTGAGTGTTTTCCCTATCCTAGAAATTATTAAGCCCGAAAATGGAATGAATAAGAGGACAAATAAACTTAGGTTTGAATTGATGGAAAACATCATGATCAAAGTGAACACTATGGTGAGCGGTTCTCGAATTAAAACTTCTAAAATAGAGAGGAATGAGTGCTGTATCTCAAGAACATCGGCAGTAATTCGTGCGATGGTATCTCCTTTCTTTTTTTCGCTGTAAAATGCCACGGGTAATTCAATGATTTTTTGAAAGATATCATTGCGCAGGTTTTGTAAAATCCCATTGCGTAAAAAAGTAATGAAGAATAGGGCGAGGTAGTTAAAGAGATTTTTCAAAAAGAATAGTCCCAGTATTAAACCTATTGAAAAGACAAGAGCCTGTAAAGGGTCATTTTCTACCGTTTGGGAAACCTTAAAGTTCATCCAATCGGTGATGTATTCTTTGATTTGATGAATTCCTTCATAAGTAGGCGCTTTAGCCACCTTAGGTGTTTGTCCAAAAAGGACATTAAGCATGGGAATCATTGCCACGAAGGAAAGAGCGCTAAACAAGGCATAGAGGATATTGAAGAAAATATTGAGGCCGATATATAATTTAAACGGCCCAGCATAGCGAAATATTTTCTTAAAATAGGTCATTATTGAGTAATGGCATTTAATAATTCCTCACAGTTTGACGCAAGTTGTTTTTCAAGTACAGCATAGTCATCAAGGTTTTTAAGTGGATGATTTACACTAATGTAGAACTTGATTTTAGGTTCGGTGCCACTGGGTCGTACTGCCACAGTTGCCCCACCTTCTAAATGGAATTTTAGAACGTTTGCTTTAGGGAAATCAAGTTTTGTGGTCGTTCCATTAGTATGATAACATAAGCCTATTTCAAAGTCATCTACTTTTTCAACCGCAGTTCCTGCGATAACGTGAGGACGAGAATGTCGCATTTTTTGCATAAGTTGTGCGATTTCTTCGGCACCTTGTTTGCCTTTCTTTGTAACCGATAGAAGCGTTTCATGATAACAGCCAAAACGTCGATAAGTGTCTAAAAGATACCTGTAAATCGAGCTGTTTTTACCCTTTAGATGGGCCTGGAGGTCACAGGCAAGTAATGCTGCGCTAATGGCATCTTTATCACGTACTTTATCGCCCACTAAAAAACCATAACTCTCTTCTCCACCACATAAAAAGTTTTGATGTGGGTTGTCTTGTATCATTTTTCCAATCCACTTAAATCCGGTGAGTCCCAGTTTACATTCTAGGCCAAAACCTTTGGCCATTTTTTCCATCAATGGTGTAGAAACTACCGTTGAAGCTATAAAACTATTAGGGTGAATGGATTGCTGTTCTAGCACAAAACGGGTCAATACCACCATGAGTTGATTGCCGTTGAGTAATTTCCATTGTCCATCGAGGTCTTTTACACCTATTCCAATACGGTCAGCATCTGGGTCTGTCCCCAAGATGATGTCGGCATCGATTTCTTTAGCTTTTTTTAGGGCTAGGGTAAAAGCTTCCTTTTCTTCAGGATTTGGTGAAATTACTGTGGGAAAATCTCCATCGGGATGTTTTTGTTCTTCTACAATATGAACATTTTGAAAGCCAGCTTGTTCTAAAACTGGAGGTAGGCTTATGATAGAGGTCCCATGTAGCGGAGTGAAAACTATTTTGGTTTCCTTTCTATCAACAGGGGATAGAAGACTATCGTTTACTGTCGTTGTTGTATAGGCCTGGTCAATTTCTTTATCAATGTATTGAATGAGCTTCTCGTTCTTTTCCCATTTGATATCGGTATAGTTAACTCGTTTAATGCGATCCATAATAGCGGTATCTTCTGGGGGTACAATTTGCCCACCATATTTGTTATAGACTTTATATCCATTGTATTCGGGTGGGTTGTGAGAAGCAGTTAAGACGATACCTGCATCGGCTTTTAGGTAGCGAACGGCAAAAGACAAAAGGGGAGTGGGGCGTAAACTACTAAAGAGGAAGGCTTGAATACCATTAGCAGAAAAAACTTCTGCAACAGCTAGTGCAAAGGTGTCGCTATTATGACGGCAGTCATAGGCGATGACGATCTTTGGGATTCTTTCCTCTTTTTTATCGTTGAGGTAGTTGGCTAAGCCTTGGCTTGCTTTGCCTAGGGTATATTTGTTAATGCGATTTGTTCCTGCGCCCATGACGCCTCGCATTCCTCCCGTTCCAAATTCAATTTCCTTATAAAATGCATCTTCTAGCGCAGTGGGATTCGATGCTAGTTCCTTCACCTCATTAATGGTTGCTTGATCAAATGGGGGTCTTTTCCATTGATTGATGCTTTCTTCAAGTGTCATTTTTCTCTTCTGTTTGTTCAATAATGGTATAGCGTGTGCTGTGTTCTTGTTGTCCTACAAGTATTTCTCCTAAAAATCCTGCAACAAAGAATTGACTTCCCAGGATCATGGTAGTCAAGGCTATGTAAAATTGGGGTCGATCTGCAATCAAACGTCCTTCTGTATGGAAAAAGAGTTTGTCAATGCCTAAATATGCGGCAAAAAGAAACCCAATAATAAACATCATGGTCCCCCAAAGACCAAAGAAATGCATGGGTCGCTTTCCAAATTTATGCAAGAAACCAAGGGTGAGTAAATCAAGGAAACCGTTGGTGAAACGATTGAGGCCAAATTTTGTTTCTCCGTATTTACGTGCTTGATGTTGAACGACCTGTTCTTTGATGGCATAATATCCTTGCTGAGCTGCAAGAACGGGGATATATCGGTGCATTTCTCCATAAACTTCAATTGATTTCACTACTTCCTTGCGGTAGGCTTTTAAACCACAATTGAAGTCATGCAAATAAATACCTGAGCTTTTTCTAGCAGCCCAGTTAAAGAGTTTTGAAGGAATGTTCTTGAATAAAACAGAATCGTATCGCTTTTTTTTCCAACCCGAAAGAATATCGAGTTTTTCTTCTTTTAGTCGCTGGTACATGGGAAGGAGCTCATCGGGCGAATCTTGTAAATCTGCATCCATGGTGAAAATCACCTCACCTTTAGCCAGGGCAAAGCCCGCATGTAAAGCTTGCGACTTACCAAAATTACGTGAAAAGCGAATGCCTTGTGTGCTTTTATGTTGTTGATTTAACGCACAAATAACTTCCCACGAGCTATCTGTACTACCATCATCAATGAAAAGTATTTCATAGGAAATACCCGTGGGTTGTAGCACGTTAAGAATCCAGTCATGTAGTTCTGGCAGGGATTCTGCTTCGTTCAATAAAGGGATGATGATTGATAAGTCCATAGTCGCAATGCGCTTACAAACTTACGAAATTACCCCCTATTCTGGACGATTGCGTTTTAAGATTAATCCACTGATTAAAGAAACAACAAAGCCAAAAAGGAGACTGAAAATAATAATCATGGTACTAATGACTCCAATGCTTGAAAATTTTCGTTGCATTTCTTTTGCTTGATCGATTTGTTCCTGTGTCATTTCAGGGTATTCGTCCAGCATTTTATTTTGGCTAATTTCTAGGGTTTTTTCAATCGTATCTGGATCCAGGAAGTTAGTCAAAACAAAGGTGTATGCAATGGCAATCAAAGCACTGATTACAGAAACGCCTAAACCTAATTTTAACGCTTCGCTTAAGGATAAAAATCCTTCGTTTGATTTTCTGTAATTGATGATCGCTAGCACAAGTACAGCTGTAGTAATAAACCAGTTGATCCAATTGACAGCAGATTCTTGCGTGTAATGCATGTCAAGAAAGAAGAGCATGAGAGCAAAAACGACTGAAACACCCCCCAAAAGGAGGCCGTATTGAATGATGTGGGCTTTTAAAGTAGAAGGATTATTTTCCATAATGAGTAAAATTCAAGTTTTTAATTGGTTTCTATTTTATAAATTTAGAAAAATCCTTTACATTTGCACACGTTTTTAAAACAATTAATCAATGAAAGCAGGTATCCACCCAGACAATTATAGACTCGTAGCATTTAAAGACATGTCAAACGAAGATGTCTTCATTACCAAATCAACCGTTAATGCAAAAGAAACTATCGAGATCGACGGAAACGAATATCCGCTAGTGAAATTAGAAATTTCACGTACTTCACACCCATTCTACACAGGAAAAACTAAATTGGTTGATACAGCTGGTAGAATTGATAAATTCAAGAACAAATACGCCAAGTTCAAAAAATAAATTGAACTTAACCATAATGAAAGAACTGTCCCTAGGGGCAGTTTTTTTTTGCCATTGTTTTGCTTCGAAAATTTATACCTATTTTTAGGCAACGCTATATCTAACGAAATATCCATGAATATCCTTCTTTTTGATGGTCCTGAACGAGCACATTTACTTCCTTTTACTTATGTACGCCCCGTTGCACATATACGGGTAGGAATTGATCGTCTTATTGATAAATGGGAAGCTTATTTAGGTGCTAGTTGTGGGGTACTTACACAAGCTTATTTACAGCCAAAGTTTCCCTTTGAAGAAGCAAAAGAAAATCTATTGATCAACCCCAGCTTTCTTCCCTCCCAGGATATTGTTGCAAAGATTCAAAATCTAGGAATAAATCAAGCGCTAACTGTCAACGGCGAAATTCTAGCTTGTTGCACAGAAAGAGTCTCAGATACCTTCACTGCAAATGATTTTGATTGTGTTGAAATCGATGAGACAATACTTCATATTTCCTCAAGTGTTGATTTATTTTTAAACAATGAGACCATATTAACTGCTGATTTTAAACGCCTCACAGCTGGTCGTAAAAGTGCGCCCATTTCTTCTACCAATCAGTGTATCGCTCCAGAGAATATCTTCCTTGAAGAAGGGGCAAAAGTAGAATGTGCCATTTTAAATGGAAGTACTGGTCCCATCTACATTGGAAAAAATGCTGAAGTAATGGAAGGTAGTATGTTGCGGGGTAGCATTGCTGTAGGTGAAAATGCAGTGGTGAAAATGGGAGCAAAAATCTATGGAGGGACTACCATAGGTCCTTATTCCAAAGTAGGTGGCGAGCTCAATAACGTTGTTCTTTTTGGTTATTCTAATAAAGGTCATGATGGTTTTTTAGGGAATGCAGTGATAGGGGAGTGGTGTAATATAGGTGCTGCCAGTGATGCTTCTAATCTAAAAAACAACTACGGGAAATTAAGGGTGTGGAATTATCGTACAGAAAATTTTGCCAAGACAGACTTACAGTTTTGTGGTCTTTTAATGGGGGACTATTCCCGTTGTAGTATTCACAGCACCTTCAATACTGCAACAGTGGTGGGGATTTGCGCAAATATTTTTGGGAGCGGCTTCCCGCGAACATTTTTACCCAGCTTTAGTTACGGTGGGGCACAAGGCTTGAAGACCTATGCCTTTGACAAAGCCATGGAAGGAAATGCCATGATGATGGCACGTAGAGGGGTAACGTTGACCCAACAGGATCGTGATCTACTAGAGGTGGTATTTCAACAAACCGCACAATGGCGAAAGGATTAAGGAGTGGTTTTATAGACCGATTTTAATTGAAGTAGATTCAAGGGGTTCATCTCAAAACCTTGAACGTCTTTTTGGACAAAACGAACAGCTTGATCATAATATAAAGGTACTACAGGGTAGTCTGCCATGATCATTTCATCCATTTTTTGATAGAGGGAAACACGTTGCTCTAACTCGGGATGAGCGAGTGCTTCTTGATAAAGACGATCAAATTTTGCGTTTTTAAAATGAGTGTAATTTGGTCCGTTCGGGGAGAAATTAGGAGAATAAAATAAGGACAAGTAATTTTCGGCATCGGGATAATCTGCAATCCAACTAGCGCGAAAGCTTTCTAATTTCCCAGCTGATTTTGCTTGGCGCAGCGTGGGAGTGGGCATCAGATCCACCTGAATGTTGATGCCTATTTTTTGGAGTTCTCGTTGAAGGTATTCACAAATGTCCAAGTAGTTGATATCGGTGGCCAGGCGAAGGGTGGGTTTAACATTATGTGCTTCAATGAATTCTTGAACCAATACTCTTGCAAGATCAGGTTGGTATTGATTTAAGCGATGAGGGGTTTTACCAGCTAGCCCCTTAGGAATAAATCCTTCTAGGGCAGGAAAACCGATCGTATTGCGTAAATAGGTAATCATTTTATCCCTGTCAAACCCAATGTTGATTGCTTTTCTTATTGCTTTTGATTGAAGTGCTGGATTGTCATTATCCAAGTAAAAACCAATGTACTCTGTGTTGAGATAAGGGCCTTTTTGAAGATTGATTTTATTTTGATAGTTGGGTTGAAGTTCTCCTTTTGGAGTCAAAAGCTCGTCCTTGTAAGAGGGGTCTAAGGAGTTGAGAAAGTCCAATTTACCTTGCGAAAAAAGCATGAATTCACTTTGAATATCCGGAATAAAGCGAATCGCAATGGCTTCTAAATAGGGCAATGCATTTCCTTGTTGATCTACTTCAAAATAAGCGGGGTTTTTACGTAAAACCAACTTAACATCTTCTTCCCAAGCTTTAAATTGAAACGGACCAGTCCCGATGGGGTGCTTTCTAAATGAATGTTGCGGGTCTTCCACAACCTCCTTTGGTACAACACTGCAATAGCGCATACTCAATAAGCTTAAAAAAGCTGGAAAGGTTTGTTTGAGTTTGATTTGGAAGACATGATCCTCAATTGCACTATAATGCTCAACTTGTTGTAAAACCCATCCTCCTGGCGAGCCCACAGCAGGGTCGGTTAAGCGATGAAAACTGTAAACAAAGTCATGTGCATTGACTGCACGTGTTTTTTCTAGACCAAAATGGGGTGATTCATGAAAGTAAACATCTTCCCGTAGGTAGAAGGTATAAGTGGTTCCTAGGGAGTCAATGGTCCATCTCTCGGCTATTTCTGGGATGACATTGAGTTGATGATCTAGTTGCACCAATCCGTTAAAGACTTGTTGGATGGGCCAAATATTTTGAGGGTTTCGAGCAAATGCAGGATCTAAAGAGGTGATGTTTCGAAACTCATTATAGCGAAAAACTTGGGTCGCGTCTACTGCTGTACTGTTGCGACAAGCCGATGTAATCAAAAGCGTCGTAAGTCCTAAAAAAAGGGAATGTAAAAAGGGAAAAAGATTGCGTTTCAAAATTGTATCTTTGCTTCAAAATTAAGCTATTTACATTAGTCTTGAGCCTTGTCACTACACAAAATACCGTTACAGTATCCGATAAAGTTCGGGTAGCTTTCCATACTTTGGGATGTAAACTCAACTTTTCAGAAACTGCAGAGATAGCCAAAGATTTTTCCTCTTTGCATTATGAGCGCGTCTCCTTTGACCAGCCAGCAGATGTTTATGTCATCAATACTTGTTCTGTAACAGAAAACGCCGATAAGCGTTTTAAAAGTTTAGTGGCTAAGGTCCTTCGTCAAAATAAGGAGGCTTTTGTTGCCGCCATAGGGTGTTATGCTCAATTACAGCCCGAGGCGCTAGCTGCTGTAGATGGGGTGGATTTAGTCTTAGGAGCTTCAGAGAAATTTAATTTGACCCAATACCTAGGGGATTTGGTAAAACGCGATACTTCTGAAATTCATTCCTGCGAAATTGCCGAGGTCAACACCTATCAAAGTAGTTTTTCCACTAGTGATCGCACACGTGCTTTTTTAAAAGTACAAGATGGCTGTGATTATAAATGCTCGTATTGTACCATCCCTCTTGCTCGCGGCATCTCGCGAAGTGATACGGTAGAAAATGTTGTAGAACGCGCCAGGGATATCGCTCAAGAAGACATAAAAGAAATTGTATTAACAGGTGTAAATATTGGTGATTTTGGAAAAGGAGAATTTGGCTTAAAAAAACACGATGCTACTTTTTTAGATCTTGTTCGAGCCCTTGATAAAGTTCAGGGAATCGAGCGAATTCGCATATCCTCAATTGAACCCAATTTATTGAAGAACGAAATCATTGATTTTATTGCCTCAAGTCAACGTTTTGTTCCTCATTTTCACGTTCCCTTGCAAAGTGGGAGTGATGCTGTTTTAAAGAAAATGAGGAGGAGGTATCTTTCACAACTTTACCGAGAGCGAGTTAACCAGATTAAGACCGTCATGCCCCATGCATGTATCGGGGTGGATGTAATTGTAGGTTTCCCAGGGGAAACCGAAGAGGAATTCTTAACAACCTATCGTTTTTTAAGTGAACTAGACATTGCTTATCTACATGTCTTTACCTATTCTGAGCGACCAAATACCGAGGCAATTCATTTTGAAGGTGAGGTGCCCCAAAACATTAGATCAAAACGATCAAAGATGTTACGCGGCTTGTCGGCAAAAAAACGACATGCTTTTTATCAATCTCAATTAGGAACGAGTCAACAAGTCTTATGGGAAGGGGAAAATAAAAAAGGGTATATTCACGGTTTTACGACCAATTATGTAAAAGTTCGTGAATTATGGAATCCTGCCTTAGTCAACACCCTCTCTACTGTGACGCTTGAGCGTTTAGATGAAGAAGGCTTTGTTCGAGTAAATTCCCTTTAACTAGAGCTTAATCCCTACAGGCAAAAGGTCTTTGTAGCGCTTATTTTTTCTCAAGAAACCAGCAATATCAGGACTAGTGGGAACTACCTTTAGGTTGCGTTCTGCTACATGGTCTAAAACCAACTTGATAAAAGCATCTTTAAATTCGCTGCTAGTGATGTTTTCAGGAACAATCAATTTCGTTAAAAAAATCTTTCTTTCCTGTTCGGCATATTCAATACGGGCCATGGTGTCGTCCACCATTACTTCAAATTGTCTTAAAAAGTCGTTGTTTTCGAGTACAAGATCAGCCATGAAGAAGGTTTTAAATGATAATTTTGGTAGTTGAATAGTTCAACCTATTTTTGTTAAAATGTTGCTGATTTTTTAAAAATCGGCCTACAAATATACGAAAAATTAACTTAGTTGTTAACATTTAATTAACCTTAGCTGTGCCATCGACCAATAAAATCCCACTTTACTTAATGCCAGGTATGGCTGCCAGTCCCAGGATATTTGAATACATCCGATTGCCAGAGCACTACTCATTGATCAAACTATCATGGATGCCTCCTTTAAAGGACGAAACCTTATCGGCTTATGCCTTGCGGATGTGCGAGCGTGTTCAGCATGAAAACCCCGTTTTGTTAGGGGTTTCTTTTGGAGGAATATTAGTTCAAGAAATGGCCAAACACATCGATTGTGTCAAAGTAATCGTGGTCTCGAGCGTTAAATCAAATAATGAATTGACTGTCTCGATGAAACTGGCAAAGAAAACTGCAGCACACAAATTGTTGCCTACCCAGTGGATCAAAAGCCTGGAAAGCCTTGCTTTATTTGTTTTTGGACCGTCAATTCGACCCAAGGTGGAAGCTTATCAAAAGTATCTTTCTGAACGAGATCCAGACTATCTGGACTGGTCAATCGATCAAATTGTACACTGGGATCAAGAGGAAGTAAATCCCAATGTTGTTCATATTCATGGGGATAGAGATACTGTCTTTCCCTTTAAAAATATTACTGCCCACCCCCATTTTTATCGAATTCCTGGGGGGACTCATGCCATGATTCTAACACATCATGCATGGTTCAATAAAAATTTACCTAATATTATAGAAAAATAACCACCCTATGCGCCGAATATCTGCTCAACACTTTTTGTTCCTAATACTTCTAATTGCGGCAAGCACGCTTGGATTTTCATGGTTAACTACCACTGCTTTTGTCGATTATGGGGAACCAGGTAATTACAAGGTTCACGCACTTAATATCCCCGATGAAATTGAATTTGCAGGAGAAAAAATGCAGTTAAGTGAAAATGATTTAAGGGAGCGAATGGATAAAGAACTACTGGTTAATACCTACTGGCAATCAAATACCCTTTTAATGATTAAACGGGCAAATAAGTTTTTTCCACAAATCGAGAAAATCCTAGCCGAGGAAGGTGTGCCAGATGATTTTAAATATTTGGCTTTAATTGAAAGTGGTTTAGAAAATGTGACTTCATCTGCTGGGGCAAAAGGTTTTTGGCAAATCATGCGCACCACCGGGAGAGAATTAGGCCTTGAAGTAAATGCTAATGTTGATGAACGCTATAATGTTGATTTGGCCACTCGTGTGGCCTGCGTTTATTTGAAAAAAGCCAAAGAGCGTTTGGGGTCGTGGACTCTTGCTGCAGCTTCCTACAATAGAGGTATCGCTGGTATTCGACGAATCATGAATAAACAACAAGCCGATAATTACTATGATCTATTACTGGGCACCGAGACAAAGCGCTACATGTTTAGAATACTTGCAGTCAAAGAAATTGTTGAATCCCCAGAGCGTTTTGGGTTTTATGTAGAAGAAGCGCAAAAATATCCCCCGCTTCACTATCGCACGGTTGAGGTAGATACTGCTATCACTAACATCGCTCGATTTTCAAAGCAAATGGGGGTAAATTATAAAATCATGAAGATTTACAACCCGTGGTTGTTGCAAAATCACCTCAATAATAAATCCCGAAAATTATATCACATCGCCTTGCCTGTAGAAGAAGCAGTGGGCCCTTAGATTTTTTTCATCTGCTGTTGCATCATCTTGATTTGTTGACTCAAGACATTGTGCGTGTCAGCTTTTTTAGCTTCGTTTAGAAGGGTGGTCGCCTCACGTTTTCTTCTTTTTTGCATCAAAATACCCGCTAGACTTAGTTTTGCCATGGCTTCATCTGCACTCATGGAAAGACCAAAAGACAAAGCTTTACGAAATGACTTCTCTGCTTTTGTAAGGTTGGTTTGAGATTCGATCACACCGTGAAGGTAGTGATAGTAACCTTGTTGTTTAGGGACAAGGTTAGCCGATGGATTAGGGATGCGGCTCAACCATTTTAGTGTGCCCTCAAAGTCTTGCTTGCGCAAACGTAAAAAGGCAAGAAAAATAATTTCATTCTTAAAGTACAGCAAGATGAACATCGCTGCAACAAATAGTAAAAAGATACCATTCCCGATATAATCTTCTGTAAATTGATAGATGGCATAGGCGACTGATGCGCCAGCGAGAATAAGTTTTATAAGCTTTGGAAACATCCTTAATTTTTGCCGCTAAAATAAGAAAAACAATTGGAACAAATTTTGTTTTGGGGTTTGTCTAAAATAAAACTTATTGTATATTTGCACTCGATAAAAAAGCAGTCAAATTGCTTTTATTCTATTACAAGAAATTATGAAAAGAACATTTCAACCCTCGAAAAGAAAAAGAAGAAACAAGCACGGTTTTAGAGAGCGTATGGCCTCTGCTAATGGACGTAAAGTTTTAGCTAGTAGAAGAGCTAAAGGGAGAAAGAAAGTTTCAGTTTCTTCAGAACCTAGACACAAGAGATAATGTTTAATAATCACCATATTAGAGTGTTACTTATTTTTAAGTAGCACTTTTTTTTTATATTTATTTTTAGATACTCAACTAGATTATGCCGAAAAAAGAACATCTAAACAAAATCCTCATCATAGGATCTGGCCCCATCATTATTGGACAAGCATGTGAATTTGATTACTCTGGGAGTCAAGCACTAAGATCCCTTCGAGAGGATGGTATCGAAACGGTTTTGATCAATTCAAATCCTGCGACCATCATGACCGACCCGTCGATGGCAGATCATGTCTATTTAAAACCATTGACGACAAAGTCATTAATAGAGATTCTTAAAGAACACACGGATATCGATGCTGTATTACCCACCATGGGAGGACAAACGGCTTTGAATCTTTGTATCGAGGCAGATGAAAAAGGAGTATGGGAAGATCATAATGTTGAAATCATAGGGGTAGATATTGATGCAATCAATATTACCGAAGATCGTCAACAGTTCAAGGAGCTAATGCAAAAGCTGGAGATTCCAGTTGCTCCTGCAGAAACAGCGACTTCTTTCCTAAAAGGAAAAGAGATTGCGCAAAAGTTTGGATTCCCTTTGGTTATTCGTCCTTCGTTTACCTTAGGCGGGACAGGAGCATCTTTTGTGCATAAAGAAGAAGATTTTGACGAGCTATTAACCCGTGGTTTAGAAGCGTCTCCCATTCACGAAGTTTTGATTGACAAAGCTTTATTGGGGTGGAAAGAATACGAACTTGAGCTTTTACGTGATAAAAATGACAATGTAGTCATCATTTGTACCATTGAGAATATGGATCCTATGGGAATCCATACGGGAGATTCCATTACCGTGGCACCTGCCATGACACTATCTGATGCGACCTATCAACGCATGCGTGATCTGGCCATCAAGATGATGCGCAGTATTGGAGATTTTGCTGGAGGGTGTAATGTGCAATTTGCCGTAAGCCCAGACGAACAAGAAGAAATTATTTCCATTGAAATTAACCCGCGAGTTTCTCGTTCTTCGGCACTGGCTTCAAAAGCATCAGGCTACCCTATTGCTAAAATTGCCGCAAAACTCGCTATTGGTTACTCCCTAGATGAATTAGATAATCAAATTACCCAGTCAACGTCTGCGTTATTTGAGCCATCGGTGGATTATGTGATTGTTAAAATCCCGCGCTGGAACTTTGATAAATTTGAAGGCTCAGATCGCGTATTAGGCTTACAAATGAAATCGGTAGGAGAAGTGATGGGAATAGGGCGTTCTTTTCAAGAAGCCTTGCATAAAGCCACGCAATCTCTTGAAATTAAGCGTAATGGTTTAGGTGCAGATGGAAAAGGTTATACCGATTACGATACTATCATCAGCAAATTAACTCATGCAAGCTGGGACCGTGTTTTTGTGTTATATGATGCGATACAACTGGGAATTCCTCTAAGTCGTATCCACGAGATAACAAAAATTGATTTATGGTTTTTACGTCAGTTTGAAGAGTTGTATGGTTTAGAACAAGAGATCAGCCAGTACAGTGTAGATCAATTAGACAAGCATTTACTTTTAGAGGCGAAGCAAAAAGGTTTTGCTGATCGCCAAATTGCGCACATGTTAGGGTGTCTTGAAAGTGAAGTGTACAAGCTAAGAGAGGAGATGGGCATTCAACGGGTTTACAAACTGGTGGATACCTGTGCTGCAGAGTTTGCTGCAAAAACCCCTTACTATTACTCCACCTTTGAAGAACAAATGCAAATTGGAGATGGGGCGCCATTTAGCGACAACGAAAGTGTTGTAACCGATAAGAAGAAAATCATTGTATTAGGCTCTGGCCCAAACCGAATCGGTCAAGGTATCGAATTTGATTACTGTTGTGTACACGGAGTTCTCGCAGCAGCAGAATGTGGCTATGAAACCATCATGATTAACTGTAATCCAGAGACTGTTTCTACTGATTTTGACACGGCAGATAAACTCTATTTTGAGCCCGTCTTTTGGGAACATATTTATGATATTATTCGCCATGAAAAACCCGAAGGTGTCATTGTGCAGTTAGGAGGGCAAACCGCCCTTAAATTAGCAGAGAAACTGGATCGTTATGGGATCAAGATCATAGGAACTAGCTTCCAATCGCTTGATTTAGCCGAAGATAGAGGAAGCTTCTCTACCTTATTAAAAGAGAATAATATTCCTTACCCAGAGTTCGGGGTAGCTGAAAATGCGGATGAAGCTCTTGCTCTTGCCGATCAATTGGATTTCCCAATTTTGGTTCGACCATCCTACGTATTAGGAGGACAAGGAATGAAAATTGTGATTAACAAAGAAGAATTAGAACAACATGTTGTTGATCTATTGCGCAAAATTCCGAATAACAAGCTGTTATTAGATCATTACCTTGACGGTGCGATTGAAGCAGAAGCAGATGCCATTTGTGACGGTGAAAATGTTTATATTATCGGTATTATGGAGCATATTGAGCCCTGCGGTATCCACTCTGGAGATTCCAATGCTACTTTACCTGTATTCAATTTAGGAGAGTATGTTTTACAACAAATTAAAGACCATACCCACAAGATTGCTAAAGCCTTAAATACGGTTGGATTAATCAATATTCAGTTTGCCGTTAAAGAGGATAAAGTATATATAATCGAGGCTAACCCACGCGCATCTCGAACGGTTCCATTTATTGCCAAAGCATATAAAGAACCTTATGTGAACTATGCAACGAAAGTAATGCTAGGGGAAAATAAAGTAACCGATTTTGATTTCAATCCTCAATTAGAGGGATATGCCATTAAGCAACCCGTGTTCTCGTTCAATAAATTCCCGAATGTGAACAAGCAATTAGGACCTGAAATGAAGAGTACAGGAGAAAGTATCTTATTCATCGACTCATTAAAGGACGACGAATTTTACAACCTCTATTCTCGTAGAAAAATGTATTTGACCAAGTAGCGAATAAAATAGCTACCTTTATAAAAAGAAGTATCAGATGAAAGCAATGAAGAAAGAGTATGTCGTGGTAGTTAGTATGATTGTTTTAGCAGTTGCGTCTCGCTTGCTACCGCATCCACCTAATTTTGCACCCATTACGGGAATTGCATTATTTGCTGCGGCAAAACTCAACCGTAAAGTAATTGCTTTTTTTCTTCCGTTATTTTGTTTATTCCTCACCGATTTAATTTTGGGCTTGAGTTGGATTAATCTTTTTGTTTACGGGGCTTTTGCGATGATTTCTTACTTAGGGATGCACCTAAAAAAGGTGTCCATCACGTCGGTATTAGGTGCTTCTGTCCTCTTTTTTATCGTTTCAAATTTTGGTGTGTGGTTGTTGTATTATCCACTCACTTTGGAAGGCTTACTGACTTGTTTCACATTAGCCATTCCTTTCTTTGGTAATACCCTTGCCGGGGATTTATTTTATACAGCTCTGCTATTCTATAGTTTTTCAGCCGTTAAAAACACTTACCTCAAAACAGCTTGATTCATTCAGCTTTTCGTAGCTTTGTTTTGTGAACAGGTACTTGCTATGCAAGTCGAAAAGGGAAATTGGTGTAAATCCAATGCTGTACCCGCAACTGTTAGCTTTGTCTGAACATCAGATGTTTTCAAGCATCTCACGCCACTGATTTATTTTGGGAAGGCTGCTTGTAAAACGCAAGCCAGGAGACCTGCCCGTTCATAGTGATACAATTCTTCGGGGATAAAGAAGTTGTGTGGCTAAGGATGTTGTATCCCATAATTATTTTAACGATGAAAACAGTTCGATTAACTGCCATTGCTGTGCTTTGTGGTACAATTAGTCTATTTGCACAAGAACAGTCCAGTGATAGTTTAAATTTAAAAACAAACTATCTAGACGAGGTGGTCTTGCTTGACGCAAGAATTCCCTTAAAACGATCACAATCGGGAAAGCCGGTATTGCGTATCGATGAAAAACAACTTGAAGCCTTTAACGGGAGAAGTCTTTCTGAATTACTCGCTACTCAAGCTGGTATTGAAGTGATTGGGAGCCGGTTGATCACAGGTCAAAATTTACGCTTTGCGATTAGAGGTAGTGCAAATAATCAAGTTCTTATTCTAGTGGATGGTATTCGAGTAGCAGACCCCTCGCGTATAGGAAATGATTTTGATCTTAATTTTTTAAGCTTAGATCAAATCAGTGAAATAGAAATCTTGAAAGGCGGTGCCAGTACGCTTTATGGAAGCGCTGCTGCTGCTGCGGTAGTTAATATTACCACAAAAAAAGTAAGCGAAAAAGGTCGTTTAGCGTTAGGTTTTTACACAGGAACAGAGCAGTCGCAAAATCAATCTATCGACGATTTAAACTATTTGTCTAATACCCTGCAGTATGCTGGGAAGACAAAATCGCTTTTTTATAAACTGGGCTATTCTGGTTTAAAGACAAATGGGATGAGTGCTGTAGAGAGTGGAACAGAAATTGACCCGTTTAATCGCTATACTATTAACGCCCAGTTGGGCGGAAAGCACCAGCAGTTTGATTGGTATGTACAGGCGAGTAAAGCCAAAATCGAAAACGATTATGACAATGTATTTCCTATCGAAGATGCCGATTTTTCGGCCATTAGCACTTTTGAAAATATTGCTTTTCAAGCAAAATACAACTATGGACTAGGGGAGTTGAGTCTCACTACAGGGATGCAAAACACCGATCGTGAATACCGCGATAATTACCCTGCTCAATACACCGCCTATAACCGTACATTTGAGCTTGTTAACCGATTACAATTTTCAAAAAACCTATACAGTGTTCAGGGGTATTTAAGGCAACAAGCGAGCTATGAAGAACGTCCTGCATTAGCCCAAAATGATTTATTTGTTAATCTTGTTTACGTCTCGGATAATGGAATAAACTTCAACGCAGGTATTCGTCGAAATGATCACGAAACCTATGGAGAACATTTTACCTATAGCGTTAATCCGTCTTATTCCTTTCAAATCAATGCACACCAACTCAAATTATTTGCTAGTTATAACACCGCTTTTATAGCCCCCAGTCTTTTTCAATTGTACGACACTTATTCTGGAAATGTTGATTTAGCTCCAGAGGAGAGTCAGTCTCTTGAGGTAGGGACTACTTGGGTAAAGGGAGATGGACGTGCAACCCTTGCTTTTTTTCAGCGTAGAGAAGACCCTAAAATTGTTTACGATTTTACCACTTATGCTTATGCAAATGCTCCTTCGGATGTAAAATTTAGGGGGGTAGAATTGAGTTATATCAATCGATTATTTCAAGTCCTTGACTTTAATGTGAATTATACTTTTACCCAATTAAAGAATGGGGAACTAGTTCGTCTTCCAAAACACGCTGTCGATAGCAGTGTGAATTATGCTTTTGCAAATAAATCAAATCTAGGGGTGTATTATACCTATAGAGGGGAACGACAAGCAGTTGATTTAACTACGCTAGACGCTTATGGTTTAATTGATTTGCGTTATGCTAAACGATTTTACAATGATAAGATGACCGCTTCTGTTTGGTTTAGTAATCTATTTGACACAGATTATGTGGAGATTACTAATTTCTCTACCAAAGGTCGAAACCTAAGAATTGGTCTAGCTTTTCAATTTTAATTTTCAATCGGAAGACGAAACCCTTTAGGAAGGTCAACAAACATTCTTTGTTGGCTTTCTATTTGAGGGTTCTTTATCAACTCAAAGGGTGTAGGGTCATAACTGCGTTTTGAGCTACCACCAGAAATGTGATTTAATGCGGCTGCAAAGAGTGGTTCATTAACGTCTCCTAAAACACCATAGCTAGAAGCACTTTCTCTCAATTCTATATCAGGATCAAGGCCATTGGTATAATCGGCAAAATTCTCGCTATTAGCAATTTTTAACACAATGGGTTGCATCGCATAGGTGTGATTAGGGTTGCGAACATCTCCAGAATTATCGATATAGTCATAGATGGTAATTGACCCCACATTCTTACCATAGGTTGCTGTACCCACTTGGACAACATTAATGTGCGGGCTTAAACCGTTAATTAGTAATTCACTGGCCGATGCACTTCGATTACTGGTTAAAATGTAAACTCGATTAAGTTGTAAACCTTGAATGGATACCCCTGTATGGGTTGTGTCCACAAAATAATCGTTTAAATCAAAGTCATCATTAGGATTGGAGTTCGTATTTACACTATCAAAATAAGCCATCAACTTACTGTTCCATTGCTGTTGAGCAAAGATGGTTCCAGTAAATTGTCCTGTGATTAAACTGGCTAAATAAGTACAGGTGCGAACAGAACCTCCACCATTATAACGCAAATCCACCACCAGTTCACTGATGTTTTCACTTTGAAAAGAGGCAAAGGCGTCAATTAAGGCTTGATCAAAGTCATATTCGTTTACACCATCATCGTTGCTGTCCACTGCTCCCACAAACTTGTTGTACATCAAATAGCCTACGCGAGTTCCATTGTGTTCTACCACCACATTCTTGTGAATGGGTTCTTCTTGAAAGTTTTCTTCTTTCACAAGATCAATGGTGATTTCTCTCGGTACCACTACATCTGTTGCAGCATCATAGTTAACTAGGTCAATGCTGTAATTTAAACTTTGTCCATATAACAAACTGATGTAATTAGTTAAATTAAGTTCTTGTCCATCGACACGATTAAATAAATCTCCACGAACAACTCCCTTGTTTGCCGCATCAGAATTCGGAAGGACATAAGTTACTGCACCAATTAAAGTTTCACAACCAGAACAACGACGATAAAGAAGGAATTTCATGCCATTTGAGGCTGAAATTCCAGCGAGTTGATCTTCTAAGTTTTCGTAATCTGGGTCGATCCAGCTAAAACGATCATCGGGATGATTCAAGCTATCGAAAAAATCTTCTGGGTCTGCGATAGAATTAAGGTATTCGGTATAACTATTTTGATTATCATCAACAGTGTCGGCTAGATTATCAACTTCTTCTTGCCAGTAATACCATAAGTTGAGTCCTTTCCAAATGTAGTCGTTCACCTCAGTATTTGCTGTAACGGGTGCAGTTGTGCTTGTTCCTGTTGTTGAATCCGTTTCAGTAGTTGAACTTGTGGTGTCAGAGGTAGAATCTGTTGGTTCAGGATCTGCTACTACATTCACTTGATTGTCGTCTATGTCTGGATTGGAACAGGCCGTTGTGCTCAAGCTTATAATGAGAACGGCGAAAAGGAACTTTTTCATGCGTTGTGTTAAAATGGAATGCAAATTAATAAGATATTTTCAAATCTTGATGATGCATTTAAGTTTGTTCTATCTTTAGAGCAAAGATTATTCCAAAATGAAGAAAACTTTCTTTTTCCTTTGCCTGCTAGCAAGCTTTCACCTCTCTGCCCAAAATGTTTTTGAACAGTATGGATCGAGTCCAGCTGTATCCCAGCTCAACGTGAGCCCACAAATGTTCCAGCTATTGAGTAAATTTAAAATCACGACCGATGATCCCGATTCCCAGGCTTTTATTGAGATGATTCAACAACTCAAGCGATTCAAGGTGATGAGTACCCAAGATGCCACCATTTCAACAGCCATGGAAGAATGGTTTCAACGCGAAATAGAACAAACCACCCTCGAAACGGTTTTGAACCTCACAGAAAAGGGGGTGAATGTTCGGTTTGGTGCGGTTTATGGAGAGGACGAAAGTACGGTAGAACGGCTCGTGATGTATGTTAAAGGTCTTCAAGAGTTCATTGACCAGCAAGATAATATCCAGCTCAATACAACAACAAAGTTTGATTACGTCCTTCTTGAAATTAAAGGGAAGATTGATTTGAATCAAGTAGCTACTTTGACCAAGTTGATCGATATTCCTGGTGGGGAATACCTCGATGCACTTAAAAACTAAATTCCTGTATAGTTAAATGGAGTAATCGTTTTTAGTTCAGCTTTGACCTTACTGTCAATCTCCAGTCCGTCAACAAAGGCATGGATTGCAGCTTGATTAATGACCTCATTTGTACGTGTAAGTTCTTTTAGCGCTTCATATGGATTAGGGTAACCCTCACGTCTCAGGATGGTTTGGATTGCTTCTGCAACTACAGCCCAGTTATTTTCAAGATCAGCTTTGATTTTATCTTCGTTTAACAAGAGTTTTCCTAAACCTTTTAAAGTCGATTGAAAACCAATGATGGAATGTCCAAAGGGTGTTCCTATATTTCGCAAGACAGTACTATCAGTTAAATCGCGTTGCAGGCGTGAAACAGGAAGTTTTTCAGCTAAATAACCAAAGAGGGCATTAGCAATGCCCAAGTTTCCTTCTGAGTTTTCAAAATCAATGGGATTTACTTTATGCGGCATGGCCGAAGAACCCACTTCCCCAGCTTTGATTTTTTGCTTGAAATAGTCCATCGAAATGTAGGTCCAGATATCGCGATCTAGGTCAATCAAAATAGTGTTGATGCGTTTCATGCTATCGCATAGCGCAGCAAAGTGATCGTAATGTTCGATTTGTGTCGTAGGGAAAGAGTGGTGTAAGCCCAAACGATTTTCTACAAAATTCGTCCCAAAGTTCTTCCAGTCGGTTTTAGGATAGGCTACGGCATGAGCATTGAAATTACCTGTTGCTCCACCAAATTTTGCTGCATTGGGAACACTCAAAAGAGTTTTGCGCTGTTCTTCTAGACGCGTCACAAAAACAGCAAACTCCTTACCCAATCGGGTAGGAGAGGCAGGTTGTCCATGTGTACGAGCTAATAGCGGGACTTCCTTGTATTCTTCTGTCAAAGAACGAAGTTGAGAAATTACTTCGTCTAACTGGGGGAGGTAAACTTTTTCTACCGCTTCTTTTACCGAAAGAGGAATAGAAGTATTGTTGATGTCTTGTGAGGTTAAACCAAAATGTATGAATTCTTTAAAGTCTTGCAGCTCAAGGCGGTCAAATTCTTTTTTAATGAAATATTCTACGGCTTTTACGTCGTGATTTGTTGTTTTTTCAATTTCTTTCACCTCTTTGGCATCCTCTTCTGTAAAATGCTTGTAGATACTTCTCAAGTCCTCAAAAAGCGAAGGATTAAAATCGGCTAGTTGCGGGAGTGGAAGTTCACACAGGGCGATAAAATATTCTATCTCTACTCGAACACGGTACTGAATGAGTGCTTCTTCAGAAAAGAAACACGCGAGGGATTTAGTCTTTGAACGGTAACGACCGTCAATGGGAGAGATGGCATTAAGTGCTGTGAGTTTCATAGTGAAAAATAAAGGAACAAAGATAAGGCTTATCTAACAATCCTTGAGGCTATTTCATGAAATTTGCCGAACAACAGATCGAAAGCCAGCACTACTATTAGGGAGGCGTTGCTCGATATAGGCGTGTAATTCATCCTCGATCCATGGCTGGTGTTTTCTAAAGAAATGTAGGGTTTTCATTGAAAAGGCCAAGGCAGCCGCTTTTTGGGCTTCTAGCATATAATCAAAGCACAAAGCGACAATTTGATCTCGCTCGTCATGGGTGAGTTCTGCTCGTCTTTTTTTATCCTTACAATAATGATAAAGCAGCTTGATCATAGGACGACGCTTACTTTCGTGTTTTTGCTGGGCAACACCTTTTAAAAATTGAGCCCGTAATGGGGTTAATTCATCGAGTTGTTCTAGGGTGTATTTTTCTAGTACCCAAGCTGCTACGATATGGGTGCGTTCTTGTTTTGATGAACACGCTAATTCAAAGAGCTCATAGAAACGATCAGGGTGTTGCGCGATATAGGCTGCTCCTTTTTCGCGATCAGCTATCGAAGCAAAAAATTGATTCAAAAGGTCCTCTAAAGGGGTCATGATTAAAGCTGTAGAATCTTGTATTCCTCGTAACAACCGCTAATTGCCTCTAAAATCTGAAGATCATTGGCCTCTTTGATGAAGGCATTTGAGTAATTGCAATTGCGAAGAATTTCTTCCAGATTAACGCGATCTATGCCTAGTAGTTGAACTAAAACTTCTCGATCAAATTTTGTCCCTAAGAGGTTTTTTATCGCGTCATCTTCGCGCATTTTTTTGAGTTTGCGCATTTGTTTAGGGTTCTTTCCAAAGAGATTATAAAGAAAATCGGCAGGATTAAATAAAGAGCCTATCGCTTTTGAGATAGACGAGCGATTGCGATTTCCTGCTTCATAACCCGATTGTGGTAGCCCAGGGATATTATAACGTCCAGCGGGATTAAGGGGTACTTTGCTTACATCAATATCCAGATACCCGGTTAATTGATAGGGCCTAACAATGACTTCTTCTAGCGCAAAAGATAACTGAGTGAGTCGAAAAATGGGAATGCCAAATTTAATCATGTCATTACTCACAGGGACTTTTAAGGGTTTAAACCCTAAATAGGAAAAGTACAAGGTGTCCTGCGCTTTTACTTCAATTTCAAACTCTCCTTCATTATTGGTAATGGCTCCTTGAACAGAACTCAAGTTCAAGACATGTACACTGGCCATAAACTGGTCGGTGATGTCGTTTTTCACTTTTCCTTTTAAAAGGCTACTGCCGTCTTCTTGTGCATGGCCTACGAAAAAATAAAAGCTTAAAAGTAAAGTAACAAGAACTCTGTAACGCATGTCAACAAAAGTAAAAAGAAAATAACTAGCGAGGCATGCTCAGTCAAAAGAAAGATTTTTAACGTCGGCTTCTTCGACCAAAACCTGAAGGTTTCGACCCTTTTTCACCTTTTTTCTTCTTTTTCTTTTGGTCAAAATCCCGGTCATCACTAAAGAACTTTTTGCGATCTGAGCGTTGTCCTCCACCACTAAATTTTTTGCGTTTCCCGCGACCACCGCCGCCACCCCGAGGGGCTTTTTCTGATACTTCTACATTGATATAGCGACCGTCGAGTTGAAAAT
>JBMZGM010000015.1:0-45318 GCA_049615925.1 Flavobacteriaceae bacterium
AACCTGTGACCTTCGGGTTATGAGCCCGACGAGCTACCTACTGCTCTATCCCGCGATGTGGACAGCAAATATACGACAAGTATTGGGATTGCACCAAATTTGGGGTGAATTTTATTGGATTTTATGGAAGACACAAAACGGGAAATTAGTAGTAATTGATGGGATTATCTAGCACAAAGTTCTAGCACAGATATAGTTCAATGAATCAATTTTTGAAATCCATTAGATTTGTTATTCTGACTTAATAAATTAATTTTTTTCTTTCTTTGTTTAAGTGTTATGAGCAAGTAATTGTGTAATAACCTCATATGAATTGTTGTAAACCCAACCTTAATATTGATTTGAAAAATTTTGTTTTAATTTTTTTTTCATTCCTAATACTTTCCTCTTGTCAAAGTTCAAAGGTTGATCCAGATTTAAAAAATGTAGGGTTCTCTCAATGCTTAAGTGGGCATCCCTTTAGAGAACTCATGAATCAGGAATTACTTATTGAATCCTCGTTATATCCGAATATTGATCTCCAGATTTTTGAGGCAAATGGAAATCTGGATAAACAAATAGATGATATAGTTGAGATGATTGAAAACAATTACGATGCGATTATCATATCTCCTTTAGAACAAGATTCTATAGTTCCTTACATTAATCTGGCAAAGGAGAAGGGAATACCTATTATTCTTCTTGAACGTCAAATCAATTCTCAAAACTATGATTCATATGTAGGTGTAGACAATATCGAGATAGGGAGGATTGCCGCTAAACGAATTACTTCTTCCAATTTATCAAATATAAATGTTGTTGAAATTAGGGGGGACGACTTATCATCTCCGGTAATCGAGAGAAGTACTGGTTTTCAACAGGCAATTAGGGATGATTCTCGGATAACTTTGCTTAAATCAATTCTCCCAAATGAGATTGAATCTCTCGAGGGGATTTTTAAGAATTATGATCAAACTCCCGTAGATTATATATATGCTTTCAATGATGAGATTGCTTATTCCGCATGGTTGTATGCAAGAACCTTTGGATTAGAAAGTAAGATTAAATTTATTGGTGTTGATGGGCTACCAACTCCTGATGGTGGAATGCAATTAGTTTTAGAAAACATTTTAGATTCAACTATTCTTTATTCGGCCGGAGGTAATGTAGTTTTTCAAATTTTAAATCAAATTTTCAAGGGCCAAACGATATTAAAAAACTACAATCTAAAGACAACTTTAGTAACTAATGAAAATGCGAATATTTTAAAAAATCAACAGGATAGAATTAGCAGTCAACAAGAGATAATAAATAATCAGAGTAATTCAATTCAAAGGCAAGAAGAGATTTTTTTTAATCTGAAAAAGGAAGCTAATATTTTTTTGGGCCTTTTGATAATGGTAACATTGCTTTCTGTTTATTCATTTTACTCCTTTCTAGCAATTAGGAGAAAGAAGAAACAGTTAGAGAATATTAATAATGAAAGTGAGATTCAAAAATCTCAATTAAGAGATTTATCCGAAGAGTTAAGGAATTCTATCGAGGCAAGAAATAATTTTTTTACGGGAATCTCACATGAATTCAAAACCCCGTTGACTTTAATCATAAGTGCTATAGAATCATTAAATGTCAGGTTTAATGAAGAAGGACTAAAAAAGCGATTTAATGAAGTAGGTCTGATTTTTAAAAATTCCAGAAGGTTACTCAGACTAATAAATCAGCTTTTGGACTTTAGGAAAATAGAAAAGGATAACTTAAACCTAAAAGTATCACTGACAAACTTTAATGAATTTCTTAGGGCCATTGTCAACGACTTTAATTTTGAAGCCAAAAAACGTAAAATACTATTCCTTATTGATTTCCCTACAGATGATGTGGAAGTTTATATAGATAGAAATTTGATGGATAAGGTGATTTTCAATCTTTTATCTAACGCTTTCAAATTTACACCGGATAACGGTTTAATTGAGATTAAAGTTCGAATCAAAGAAAACGACCTAGTCTTTATAATTAGAGATAACGGTATCGGTATTCCAGAGGATGAAATAGAAATGGTTTTTGACCCCTTTACTAAGGGATCTAATAATAAATTAACTAGCTCCGGTTTAGGACTTTATTTAACCTCGAAAATCTTGAAGTTACATCATGGTGAAATTAAAGTCGAAGTTAAAAACGGTACCATTTTTTCTTTCAAATTACCATTAGGTAAAAACCATTTTAGAGAAGACGAAATCATCGAGAATGATTTAATTACTTATTCTCTAGAAGATTTTGATAATTCTTATGACGATCAAGTTGAAATCCTAGGTATAGGTAATAATAGTATTGACGATAAGTTCTCGATACTTATCATAGAAGATAATCGTGACCTAATCGAATTTTTATCAAGAAGATTGTCCGAATCATTTGAAATTTTTCTTTCGGATGGCAATGATGCAATTGAAATTGCATTTGAAAATATTCCAGATATTATTATTTGCGATTTAAACCTGGTAAACACTAATGGTTTTATTATCAGTAATGCTTTAAAAAAGGATTTAAGAACATCTCATATTCCGATTATAATGTTGACCGCAGATACCACCCAAGAATCAGTGTTAGAAGGACTGAAATCAGGAATTGATTTGTACTTAACCAAACCATTTAGTTTTAGTGTTTTATTACAATCGATAAACTCTATGCTCTACAATAGAGAAAAACTTAGATTCTATTATACAAACAACATCTATAAGGCAGACCATACTGAATTAGGTATTTCTCAACAGGGATTCCTTTCTGAACTAAATAATCTTATTGATTCAAATTTGGCGAACCCTGAGTATGGAGTATCTGAAATTTCTAAAGATCTTTCAATATCAAGAACACAGCTCTATAGAAAAGTAAAGGCAATACTCAATTGTAATATCAGTGAGTATATTTTGAATCGTAGACTCGATCTTGCTAAGGAATTATTAAAAAAGCATGAATTAAATGTTTCAGAAGTTGCCTATGAGGTAGGCTTCGCAACTCCAAATTATTTCTCAACTTCTTTCAAGAGAAAATTTGGAATAAGTCCTAGAGAGTATAAATCACAATTTGAGTGATACTTCTTAGGACATTCCTTGTTTCCCATATGTAACATTATTAGAGTTAATGTAACATAAATGCAATAAACATTCTTTCGTTTTATAATTACTGAAAATCGTAAGTTACTGTAATACAGATACTTGTGATTCAAATTATCTCTTTTGCGCTTATTTGTATGTATTTGTAAATGACGAAAACTAAAGAGTTCAGAAAAGTTTAGAATATGTAATTGGTTTTCAGCCTTTTGGAAAATCAACAATTAACTATATCTAAACTGTATTTTATGAAACAGCAAAACATTTATAAGCGGATTCAGCTTTGGAAGCTAGTTCTCTTAATTTTTGGGCTATTTGCAACGGAGATTCAAGCTCAAGAGGTTGTTGTCAAGGGTCAGGTAAAATCTGATTCTGGCGATCCTTTGGTTGGTGTATCTGTTGTCGTAAAAGGGACATCGAATGGAACTATGACCAATTTTGATGGGAATTTTACGATTAATGCCAATTCAAACAGCACCTTGATTTTCTCTTTTATTGGAATGTCTACTCTAGAATTAGAGGTGTCCAAGAATGATTTTTCAAGCGTCATAATGACCGAATCGAATTTGGCACTTGATGAAATTATTGTTACAGGTTATCAGTCCCAAAGAAAGTCGGACCTTACTGGGGCTATTAGCGTTGTTGATGTAGATGTATTGGGTGAAACTCCCACAGGTAATGCTTTAAAAGCTTTACAAGGAAGAGTTGCAGGAGTTTACATTCAAACTGACGGTAACCCCAATGGTGGTCTCGGAATTACTATTAGAGGTGGAAGTACACTGGGAAATAACAACCCTCTTTATGTCATTGATGGCGTTCCTACAGATGGTGGTATTGAGTTATTAAATCCAAATGATATTGAATCAATGCAGGTTCTGAAGGATGCTGCGTCGGCAAGTATTTATGGATCAAGGGCTAGTAATGGTGTTATATTAATTACTACCAGACGAGGGAAACAAGGTAAAAACAATCTTGAGGTAAGTTCTTATACTACGATGCAAAGTTATTTAACTCGGTTAGAAGTATTAAATAGCTATGAAAGAGGTTTTGTTAATTGGCAAGCAGCAATTAATGATGGTTTAACCCCTACATCTCCAGTTTATCGTTACAATTATTCTGGTTCTGGACAAGATGCCGTATTAAACGATATTTTATTTCCTGAATTTATTGATCCAGCAAGAACTATGAGGCCTGCTGATACTAAATGGATCGATGAGGTTTCTCAACAATCGATTATACAATCGTATAATGTTAATTTTTCTAATGGTTCGGAAAAGAGTACATCCTTGATTTCTTTGAATCTCTTTGATCATGATGGTATTATTCAGGGAACTAATTCAAAGAAATTATCATCTCGTATAAATAATGAATATAGATTTTTTGATGATCGATTAAAGATCGGTGAGAATCTAAGTATTTCTTATGTAAATAACACTGAAATACCGGTTGGAGATGTAATGTATCTAGCCTTAGTTCAGCAACCAATCGTACCTGTATATAGCATAGATGGAGGATGGGGAGGCCCAGCACCAGGAATGACTGATCGACAAAACCCGGTTAGGCTAATTGAACAAAACAAACAGAACAATTCAAAGACTTCTAGAATTTTTGGTAATGTTTATCTCGATATGGAGTTAGTAAAAGATTTGTCTTTTAGAACTTCTTATGGTATCGACTACACTCAGAACTATTTCAAACGTCTGGATTATTCCTACAAATCAGGATTTTTAATTAGCGATATCAATAGAAATTCAACATCTCAATGGCACAATTTGGCTTGGACTTGGTCTAATGTTTTGAATTACCGACTAAGTAAGGGAAAACATAATGCTGATATAATAGTTGGCTCTGAGGCTATAAAGGCAGAATACGAATCCTTTTATGGTTCAAGAGAAGGTTATATTGTTGAAGACCCCAATTACATGTATTTGTCATCGGGAACTGAAAATATCCAGAATGGAGGCTTTGGGGCTGGAAACTCTCTATTTTCTCTTTTCGGGAAATTCAACTATTCTTTCGACGATAAATATCTGATTTCTGCCACAATTAGAAGGGATGGTTCTTCTCGTTTTGGTAAGGAAAACCTTTATGGGATTTTCCCTGCGGTTTCTACAGGTTGGAAGTTGAGTGAAGAGAACTTTATAAAATCAAATATAAATTCAATTTCTAATCTCAAGTTGAGAGCAGGTTGGGGTATTACGGGTAATCAAAATATAAATAATGAAGCTATTTACTCTATTTATAGAACGGATTATGGAATTGACCCTACTTGGACATATGATTCTGGAACTGCGTATGATATTTCAGGTTCAGATACAGGTACACTACCTTCTGGTTATAGAAGAATAAGACTTGGTAATCCTATTTTGAAATGGGAAGAAGCTGAACAGTTTAATGTTGGTCTTGACTTTGGGATATTTAATGGCAGCTTGTATGGAAGTTTCGATTATTTCAAGAAACAAACCAAAGATATCCTAATAGAACCTCCATATCTAGCGGTTTTAGGTGAAGGAGGAAATCAATATTTGAATGGAGCCACACTTAGTAATAATGGTTGGGAGGCTATACTTGGTTATAGAAAGGTAAATCCAAATGGACTTGGAATTGATATTGTAGCTAACTTTTCACATTTTGCAAGAGAGATTACCTATTTACCAGAAACTGTCTTAACAGGTTACCCTGGTGATCCAGCAAATGGAAAAAGTATCTTGGGAAGATCAGACTTTTCAATGTTTGGTTTTATTGCAGATGGCATTTTCCAAAATCAAGAAGAGGTTGATAATAGTGCTATTCAGAATGGTAAGGGTGTTGGCCGAATTAGATATAAGGATATTGGAGGCTTAGATTCGGATGGTAACTTCGTTTATCAACCTGACGGTGAAGTAAATGAACTAGATCGCACTTGGATCGGTGATTCAACTCCTGATTTAGAATTTGGATTTAACACTACTCTTAGGTACAAACAGTTTGATTTTAATGCATTTTTCCAGGGAGTAATTGGTAGAGATGTATATAATGAATTTAAACACCTCACAGATTTTACATCTATTTGGCAGGGCACTAATTATGGTGCCAGGACATTAGATGCTTGGTCTCCGACCAATACAGACTCTACAATACCTATGCTTACGTTAACCGATAAAAATAACGAGGCTAGATATTCAACATATTTTATTGAAAACGGTTCTTATTTAAAACTTAGGAATGTTCAGCTTGGATACAGCGTTCCTGATTCTTCAATCTCGAAAATTGGTATTTCTAAACTTAGAATCTATGCCCAAGCACAGAATATATTAACAATCAAAGACAATAAGGGTTCGGATAAGTTTACAGGTGTAGATCCTGAATTACCTGGATTTTCTTATCCAATACCTGCAAGTTTTTCGTTGGGAATTAACATTTCATATTAAAAAGTAAAGTCATGAAAATATTAAAGACAAAACTCCTATATACTTCGTTATTTCTTCTGGGGATAGTGAATTATTCATGTACGGATGAATTTTTGGAAATGGAGCCAAAAAGCATTCTAAGCGAAGTTCAATTAGCGACTCCTGAAAATGCGGAAAGTATGGTCATTGCTGCTTATGCCGAATTGGGTAATGACCATTATACCGCGCCAAATTCTTTATGGCCATATGCAGACATCACTAGTGGTGATGCCTATAAAGGCGGTGGAGGAACTGGCGATATCTGGGAATTCAATTTTGTAGAACTTTTTGATTTCAATATTGCAACAAATCCTCTACTAGACCAAAAGTGGTATCGATTATATGTAGGTATTGGACGAGTGAATGCTGCATTGAAAATAATCAATACCATAGAAGACGCTGAATTTCCTCAGAAATCCCAACGACAAGCTGAGATGAGATTCTTACGCGCTCATCACTATTTCATACTGAAAACAATGTTTAAGTATATCCCTTGGATTGATGAAAATACTCCAGTTGAAGAGTATTCTAAAATTTCTAATGATGCTTTTACTAATGATGAGCTTTGGGATAAGATTGCCGCTGAATTTGAATTTGCATCAAATAATCTCTCTGAAGTCAATGAAGACCAAGGAAGACCGAACAGGTATGCAGCTAAAGCATATTTAGCAAAAGTCAGACTATACCAAGCATATGAACAAGATGAGTCTCATAACGTAATTAATATCAATACTGAAAAGCTAGAAGAGGTAGTTTCTCTAACTAATGAGGTTATCCAATCCGGGATGTTCTCTTTATTTAGTGATTTTGGTTATAATTTCTTGCAATCTTATGATGACGCTAGTAAAGAATCTGTTTTTGCTATACAACGTTCAATCCAAGATGGTACACCAAAGGGAAGATTAGATTGGGGTAACGCGTTAAATTATCCAATGAATCCTGAATACGGTTGTTGTTGGTTCCATATACCATCTCAAAATTTGGTAAACTCTTTTAAAACAAGTTCTGATGGATTACCTCTATTTGATTCATTTAATAATGGTGATGTATTGGTTAATTCTGATTTTACCAGTGACATCACTTTTGATCCAAGATTAAATCACACAGTAGCAATACCAGGTCAACCTTGGAAATATGATCCTTCTGTTTTATACAATGAAAGTTGGGCACGAGCAACCAATATTTATGGTCACTTTTCATCATTAAAGGAGAATCAGCATTTTAATTGCGCTTGTTTCTCTAAGGTTCCTCCTTTCATGGCATCATCCAAAAACACGGATATTATTCGATTTGCTGATGTGTTACTCTGGAAAGCGGAGGCTCTAATTGAATTAGGTAGACCGGATGAGGCGCTTCCATTAATTAATCAAATAAGAACTAGAGCCAATCAAAGTACTGCTATGTTAAAGTACAGTAATGGAGACCTTGTTTCGAATTACCACATTGAAGCGTATCAGCCAGGTGTGAATATTTCTTGGGATCAATCTACTGCCAGAGAAGCGCTACGTTTTGAGCGCAGAATGGAGTTTGCAATGGAAGGTATTCGATTTTTTGATTTAGTACGTTGGGGTATTGCGGGAGATTATATAAATGAATACTTCAGTACAGAATCCACTAAAAGAGATTATCTGAGTGGAGGTCGCTTTACAAAAGGAAAGCACGAATATTTCCCTATTCCTCAACAACAAATAAATTTTAGTAATGGTTTGTATAAACAAAATACAGGCTGGTAAAATATTATGTCATGAAAAAAATATTATCACTTGTTACTTTGGCAATACTTACAATAAGTTTTACATCATGCCAAGAAGATTATGTATCAGATTTAAATCTTGATTTAGAGGTATCCATTCAATCTTTCTCTGTAAATGGGATCGAAGGAATAATTGATGAGGCTAATAGAACAATTAAGGTTGTTGTTCCAGATGGGACAGATCTTTCTAAAATTAGCCCTTCATTTAACTTACCAGAAGGTGCAGTTATGACTCCTGATTTGACAGGGGTAACCGATTTTACTGAACCAGTGGACGTTATGATTACTAACGGTGTTATTTTCTCAAAATACACCATTACTGTTACTGAGCAGTACTTTATCGCTTTTCTTGGAGAACCTAGTGATTTTGCTGGGATTGTTGAAGATGATCAAAGAGCTGCCGGTGAATGGTTCTTCAATACATATGACAATGCGGAATATATTAGCTTCAGCGATATCAAAGATCAGTCAATTGATTTAGAGCGTTATCGTCTGATTTGGTGGTATTATGATGGTGGAGAGTTACCAGAGATCGCCTTGGACCCTATTGTGAAAGAATCAATTAACACCTATTACAAGGGTGGCCGTAACCTACTTTTTAATGGTCATGCGAATGCTTATTTCTGGGAATTAGGACGTCTAGATCCTGCTAATGCGAATTACGAACGTGTATTCGGAAATGGAGATGGGTTTGAAAACGGAGATACTTGGTCTATAGGGGTTAGTATAGGAGCACATGATCAGTCAAATCACCCTTTGTACAAAGGTGTGTCATTTAACCAAGATAATGATGGATATAAATGGGTTCCTATTATTGGGCCTGGATTTAGAGAAGATCATAATTATACACTAATAAATATTCCACCTGTTTATGGACTAGGAAATGCAGACGAGGCTGCATACCAGGAATTTAGATCTAGACATGATGCCGAATGGCTTGGTGTATGGGGCGGAATTAGAGATTATTGGATGGTAGGAGTAATCGAATTAAAGCCAAATGACGTTTATTCAGGAAAAGCAATTTATCAAGGTATTGGTGGGTTTGAGTTCAACCAAAATGCAAAAGGTGATATAAACCCTGACGGTGTAAATGCATTTCAAGATAATATTGAACAGATCACTAAAAATGCTATTTCCTATCTCTCATTGAAGAATTAATTAATACGAAATATTTGGGAGGTTTATCACCTCCCAAATTGATCAACATGAGAAACTTTTTTCTTTTATTCTTATTACTACTTTCTATCTCGTGTTCACAGGAAGATGTTGATATTATTGATAAGGAAGGGAGTGGCACGTTAACCCCTCAGACTTACCGACCACTTTTTCATTTTTCCGTACCTAATAACTGGATGAATGACCCAAATGGGATGTTTTATTTAAACGGCACTTATCATCTATTTTATCAATATTATCCAGAAGGAACTCAGTGGGGTCCAATGCATTGGGGGCATACAACTAGCGAAGATTTATTTAATTGGAAAGATAAACCGATTGCGCTTTATCCTGATGAATATGGCTATATTTTTTCTGGGTCAGCTGTTGTTGATAGTCATAATACAAGTGGTTTAAAGTCCAATGAAAACGATCCTATTGTTGCAGTATATACTAATCATCAAAATATAACCGGACAACAAGTTCAAAGTATTGCCTATAGCAATGATAATGGAGAAACATGGGTAAAGTATATAAACAACCCAGTATTACCTAATCAAGGAATTAGAGATTTTCGGGACCCTAAGGTATTTTGGCATGATGATTCTTCAGCTTGGATTATGAGTATAGCTGCAGGTGATCATATTCAGTTCTATCGTTCTCCAAACCTCATAGATTGGGAATTGAGTTCAACTTTTGGAAAGGAAAAAGGCGCCCATGGAGGGGTTTGGGAATGTCCGGATCTTTTTCAATTAGAGTTAAATGGAAAGAATTATTGGGTATTATTAGTCAGTATTAACCCTGGGGGGCCAAACGGAGGCTCTAGTACTCAATACTTCATCGGTGATTTTGATGGAATTAATTTTACTACAGAACAAGACGAAATTCTTTGGTTAGATGAGGGTGTAGATAACTATGCTGGTGTTACCTGGAGTAATATTCCTGATTCAGATGGACGAAAATTATTCATTGGATGGATGAGTAATTGGGATTACGCTGGGGGTACTCCAACTTCAAACTGGAGAGGTTCAATGACATTACCAAGAGAACTTACAATTCGAGAAACATCTAGTGGAATACGTCTTTTTTCTAGTCCTGTAGAAGAGCTCCAGCAATATTTAAACCGAGCCCAAAGTAATGAGCCGATTTTTAGGGAGGGCGTTTTCGAATTTACTAATAACGATATTATAAGGAGCGGTGCGTATCAATTGACATTTAACGTTGATCTCTCCATTGGGACCAACCTGGAAATTAAATTGGGTAATGGACTTGAGGATCTATCGATAAATTATGATAACTCGAATAAGCAGTTTGTTATTGATCGAAGTCGATCTGGAAGGGTGGATTTTAGCCCAATGTTTAGTAAGAAGATTAAATGTGATTATGATGCAGTGAATCAAACTATTCCATTGAAGTTTATTGTTGATAAGAGCTCTATAGAAATATTTATAAATGAAGGAGAGAAAAGCATGACTGCTTTATTTTTTCCAAAGTATGAGTATAGTAATCTCAAAATTTCTACAGATAATACTATGAATGCGGTTGACAATGTTCTATTGACTCCAATCGAACAATCAGTAAAAAGATAAATATGAATATCAAGAACACTATAATACTACTAGGCCTTTTTTTAATGTCTATTTCATGTAATAATGAAAGCACTTCTAAAGGCAGATCTGAAAAATATAGATCGCAGATACACTTTTCACCTAAAAGTGGTTGGATGAATGACCCTAATGGATTGGTTTATTATGAGGGAGAATATCATCTGTTTTTTCAATATTATCCCAATGGAACCCAGTGGGGACCCATGCATTGGGGACATGCTGTTAGCAATGATTTAATTCATTGGGAAGAATTACCAATTGCATTAGAACCTGATGAATTAGGATGGATTTTCTCAGGATCTGCTGTTGTGGATTACAAAAACACCTCAGGATTAGGCCAAAATGGAATTGCTCCGCTTATTGCTATTTACACTTATCATAACCCTCAACTTGAAAAGGAGGGGAGTGATGAATTTCAATATCAAGGGCTTGCCTATAGTTTAGATAAGGGCAGAACTTGGAAGAAGTACTTGGGTAATCCAGTTTTACCTAATAATGGAATAAGAGATTTCAGAGACCCGAAGATTTTTTGGAATGAATCGATTGATGGTTGGAATATGGTGTTAGCGGTCAAGGATCATATAAATATTTACTCCTCAAGGAATCTCATAGAATGGTCTTTCGAAAGTGAATTTGGAGTTGAGTTAGGTTCACATGAAGGAGTTTGGGAATGTCCAGATCTTTTTCCGATGAAGATTGAGAATTCAGATGAGGTTAAATGGGTAATGCTGGTTAGTTTAAATAACGGTGCTCCAAACGGAGGTTCCGGTACCCAATATTTTGTTGGAGATTTTGATGGTCGGGATTTTATCTCCAATTCAGAAAAAGTTACCTGGCTAGATTATGGGAAAGACAATTATGCGGGGGTTACCTGGAATGATCTTCCTGAAAACGACGAGAGAAGATTATTCATAGGTTGGATGAATAATTGGCAATATGCAAATGAAATACCTTCTACTAATTGGAGAGGCACCTCTACGATACCTAGAACACTTTCTTTAGAAAAGAAACAGAGTTCTTATTTACTTAAGTCTGAGGTTGTAGATGAATTTAAATCACTAAGGGGGAAATCTTTTAAATTATCACCAGATAAAATTGTTGGGGAACAGCATGTCAATAAAGAAATTGATTCACCTGTTGAGTTGAACATTGAGTTTAAAACCTCTAATAATTCGCAATTGAATTATGCAGAAAGATTTGGTTTAATCCTTTCGAACGATCAAGATGAAATGATCAAAATAGGTTATGATAACTATAATAAAGCTTTCTTCATTGATAAATCAAAGAATGGTTGGAATAGTACTCAGAATAACTTTGCTGAATTGAATTATGCTCCCTATATCATTAATGAGGACGTACTCGAATTAAGATTAATTATCGATAAAGCATCTGTAGAGTTGTTTGCACAAGATGGTTTGATTACAATGACAGATCAGTTTTTCCCCAAACAACCTTATAATAAGATCATTTTATTCTCTGAAAATGGTGAGGTTGATTTACTCAACGCGCAGATTACTAACCTTAAAAGTATCTGGGAGAAGTAACCAATGAGAAAAAACATTTTAAGCTGGTCAATTACAGCCGCACTTGCAGGGTTTCTTTTTGGATTCGACACTGTAGTTATATCTGGTGTGGAGCGTAGATTGCAAGAGTTATGGGTAACATCCGATATGTTTCATGGTATTGTTGTAATGGGAATGGCGCTATGGGGTACTGTAATTGGTGCAATTTTCGGAGGTATTCCAACAAATACTCTTGGACGTAGAAAAACGTTGTTATGGATTGGGGTTTTTTATACTGTTTCTGCCATTGGATCAAGTTTAGTTAATTCAGCGTGGCCATTCGCAATCTTTCGATTTATAGGTGGACTGGCAGTGGGTGCCTCTACTATAGCTGCTCCAGCCTATATTTCTGAAATAGCTCCAGCGAAGGACAGAGGAAAGTTAGTTGGCTTATATCAATTCAATATTGTTTTTGGAATTCTTGTGGCATTTCTTTCGAATTATTTATTGTCAAATGTTGGAATCCATGCCTGGAGATGGATGCTAGGAATAGAGGCGCTGCCGTCAATAGTTTATACCATTATTGCTTTCTATATACCCAATAGCCCTAGATGGCTCATTGTTAAGAATAGAAGAATAGAAGCGGAGGAAACTCTTAGGCGAATAGAGCCCGACAAGGAGCCCATGGTGTTTATTAAGGAAATAGAAGGTGATCTTAAAAACGAGGCTTCAAACGAACGTCTATTTCAAAATAAATATAGTAGGCTAATTATTCTTGTTTTTTTGATTGCTTTTTTCAATCAACTTTCCGGAATCAACGCCTTCCTTTATTATTCTCCAAGAATACTTACGGAGGCTGGATTAGAAGAGAGCTCTGCCCTTTTAAGTAGTATTGGTATTGGAATTACAAACCTAATTTTTACGATACTAGGGGTTTTATTCATAGATAAAGTAGGTAGAAGAAAATTAATGTACCTAGGATCTATAGGTTATATTGTCTCTTTATTTCTTGTCTCAGGAGCGTTTTTGTTTGATTGGCAGAGTAGGTTTATACCGGTATTTTTATTCTTGTTTATAGCATCCCATGCATTGGGTCAGGGAACAGTTATTTGGGTTTTTATTTCAGAGATTTTCCCAAATCGTATAAGGAGTGCAGGGCAATCTTTTGGGAGTTCTGTTCATTGGATTCTTGCAGCGATTATTCCTTCCTTTATTCCAATCCTATTTACCAGTATTGGTGCTGGAGTTGTGTTCTTGTCTTTTGGAGTCATGATGATTTTCCAGTTATTCTTCGTGATTTTTTTAATGCCAGAAACGAAAGGGTTATCACTGGAACAAATAAGCGAACAATTGATTTAGTTGAAAAGATAATAGTTACAAAAATTGGGATGGTTTTACAGTTAAGAGTTAGTTTAAGTAGTTAGTCGAATTGTCCCTAAAACACCCTTTTATTTAAGGGTGTTTTTTCATTTAAATAATTTATAAAAACGAATACATGAAAAAAGGATTCCTTATAGACATGGATGGGGTGATATATTCCGGTAATAATATTATTGAAGGTGCAGATAATTTTATAAAGCGCCTGCAATCTGAAAAAATTCCTTTCTTGTTTATGACTAATAATAGTCAAAGAACACCTCAAGATGCTGTAAATAAGCTAGCTGGAATGAATATCTATGTTGAAGAAAAGAATATTTATTCTTCTGCTATGGCAACTGCCTATTTTTTAAGTTTTATGAAGCCGAATGGTACAGCATTTGTTTTAGGAGAAGGAGGTCTTATAACTTCACTTCATCAGTCAGGTTATAGATTAGTGAATACAGATCCTGATTTTGTGGTAGTTGGAGAGGGAAGGAATTTCACGCTTGAAATGGTAAATAAAGCTGTTGAAATGTTGCTAAATGGAGCAAAACTTATTGCAACAAATCTTGATCCATCGCCTAAAAAAAAAGGTTGGGATAACCTTGGGATCAAATCTATCGTTGCAATGTTAGAAGAAGCTAGTGGAAAGAAAGCCTTTTCAGTAGGTAAACCTTCACCTGTAATGATGCGGGCAGCTAGAAAGTATTTAGGATTGGAGGCTAAAGAAACAATTGTAATTGGTGATACAATGGATACTGATATATTGGGTGGGGTTCAGTTAGGGTATACCACAATACTGACATTAAGTGGAGTAACAAATCAAGACACCATCAAAGACTTCCCTTATAAACCAGACCTAGTAGTTTCCTCAGTGAGCGAAGTTGATGTATTTAAAGCATTGAATTTGAATGATTGATAGTAAAGAGATAAATATAGTTTGTTTTGGGGAGGTCTTATGGGATAAATTTCCTGACTATTCCAAAATTGGGGGAGCTCCCTTGAATGTAGCACTTAGACTTAAGTCTTTTGGAGTAAATGTTGAATTAATCTCAGCAATTGGAAATGATCATTTTGGCGATCAAATACTGACTAGTTTAAACCAGCGAAATATCAAAACAGATATAATCGGCAGAAACGATTATCCTACCGGGGTAGTAAATATTTCTATTAATGAGAAGGGAAATGCACGATATGATATAATTTATCCATCTGCTTGGGATAAGATTATATTTTCTGAGAAGGTAAGTGACATTATATCGAAATCCAAAGTGTTTGTTTTTGGATCACTAGTCTCTCGAGATCCTGTTTCAAGAGAGAGTTTAATGAAATACCTAAGTTATGCGAAATATAAAGTTTTTGATGTAAATCTTAGAAAACCCCATTTCACTCACAAAGGGATACTAGAATTAATGAATTTCTCAGATTTGATTAAGCTTAACGATGAAGAATTATTTGAGATTTCTGAAGCTCTAGGTTCTAAAAACAAATCATTGAAGCAGAACATTATATTCTTATCAAAGAAAACCAATACTAAAACCATTTGTGTTACCAAAGGAGCCTATGGCGCAGTACTGTTTCATAATGGTAATTTTTTCAAAAATGACGGCTATAAAGTCTCCGTGATTGATACAGTTGGCTCAGGTGATTCGTTTCTGGCAGCGCTAATATTTTCTCTGTTTAGTGGAAATGATCCTCAAGAGGCAGTTGATAGAGCTTGCGCAATTGGGGCAATAGTTGCAGCTTCGGAGGGAGCAAATCCTACAATAACCCCAACTATGTTAAATGACTTCATGCTCATTTAGATTTAATTAAAGTAGACCATTTTAAAAATTGTGATATTCATCTCTTAGAGTTGACAAAAACTTTGTTTGTATCAGACAAACAAAATTCTGAAATCTGAAGTTCTGCTAAAATTTGCCAAAATTTTCAAAACTGATTTTTCGGATTTTTTTCATCGATTAGGTTTTTTGGGGAAAACAGTTCGGGATCGAAGATAATATCTGAACCCTCTTTTTAGACTCCTATATCGGTAATAGTAATGAGGGATACTGGGCAGGAAGGAAGGCCGGCCGGCCGGGGTCTTCCTAATTTGATCAAATCGAACCAATGACCGTATTTAATTTTATTCGGCAAATTGGAATTAATCTTGACTTAAAGCCCACCTAGCCTGGCATAAATCCAAAGGATTACAAACTCAAACTCTCATATACTCCCATCACTTCTTTCTCCCTTATCCCGAGATATCGTTTGGTGATTCCCACAGACGAGTGTCCGAAGAGCGCCATTAACAGTACAATAGATTGATCTGAGTAGTTATTTAATTCTAACACCCTTCTGCCCAGTGTTTTCCTAAGCATGTGGGAGGAGACATTCCCTTCAACAGGAACTTTGTATCTCTTTAGAATTTTTTTCAGAGAGACGTTTATCCATGATCGATCAATCGGTTTCGTTCCATATCGATTTACAAAAATGAATTGACTATCATCTTTTATTAATTGTTTTGTTTTGATTCTATCTATTAGGTCGAGTAAATCCTCATTCAGTTTTATCCTGCGAACCTTATTAGTTTTTTTCTCCGTTATGCTTAGAATTTGCTTTTCCACAAAGTCGCAGTAACGCAACCCCAGCAAATCACTTATTCTTAACCCTGTAAATACGCCGATTGCAATGAGTAAGCAATATTTATAGTTTTCATCTCTCTCTAATTTGGCGATTAAAGACTTAAAGTCATCCCATTCAATCGCCCCAGTTGTTGTTCTCTGACCTTGTAGTGACATTTTTTAATTTTTCGGTGAAGGGCTAACATAAGCGCAAATCTTAGACTTTGCAGCATCTGGTGACAAAAGTCTAAGCATGAGTTTTACGTTTATTGTCCTGAAACCCCGGGAGAACTTGTTTTTATTGAGTTTTAGAGTAAAACAGGTGCTTATACTTATGTCATAAGTATAAGTTCAGGGAGATTTTGCCAGTTTATTTCTTCGCTGTAGTTTCAGCGCCACTTCTTAGACTAACCTTTATAAATTGATTCTATTCATATTCATAGTTGGGTGGGGCTATCTCTCATTCAAGGTTTTAGAATTCATTTGGAGTTTTCTGTCTCGAAAAGATCGGGATTGGCAATTTGAGTTGGCTAATGATGTTATTGACTGGTGCTACGAGATGTATCCAATTCGTCCTTCCAAACCGAGACTACGTCTAATCGATACAGAATCAGAACATGCGGGCGAGTACTGTTTCTACACCAATACAATTATCATTTATAGGTCTAATAATGTATTACAACGGGACTTGGTGACTACGATTATTCATGAATGGTTCCATTGGATAATCATTAATTCCAAATCAAAAAATGATCTATATCAAAGACAATTAGTCCAATACGGATATCACGATCACCCTCAAGAAATCATGTGCAGAGCCATGGCAACTGAGCTAACCAAAAGGTACCTTCGGGAAAGAAAATAATCCTCCCTCTTCTCAAAGGGAACCCTATCCAACACTATATCTGCCGATCAAAATAGTTATCGTCCAATCTATAATTTTTTGATCGGCAGGCTATTGTGTGCTGATTTGATCTAATATCTTATTGATTGTTTTCTAACCAATTAAGTACATCTTTTTTACGACAACTTTTATGGTTCATTTTTCCAAGAGACTCCACCAGAGATTGTCTAATGAACTCCGATTTGGACACGTTCATTTTTAATAGTGTTTCCAACAGTGTAACATATTGTTGAGGGGTTATTCTAATACTGATCATGACGTCTTTTTTCATTTGTATACGGGTTTACCCATAAATATGTAATACATCAGTAAAGTCGCTTTTGTTTGTCAAGTAATTCTCTAATGAGCTCATCGATATCAATTAAGTCCAAATTTTTTAAGTGTTTGATGATTGTTTTTCTGCTGACCCTACTAAGCCGGTGAATAGCCGATACAGTTTCCTTTTGATTTGTATCTCTAAGTTCCTTTATGGCTTTTAGAATCTTCTTTTTCGTTTGGTTTGACCTAATGGCACCATTTAGGATATTGGCAATTGACGACCTGGAAACTCCTTCGATCTCTAAATGCTTACTGAGGTGTATGGTTTTTACTCGATTTCCTTCAAAAATATAACCCTTAGAATGAATAATACGATAATGGAAATTGAATAGCGCGAGCAAGTCCCTATACGTTCTCCACTTAGGTTCTGTGAGGTGTTCATTAATACGATAGATATAAGCGAATATAAATACCGGATCTACCTCTGGATTAAGGTGGAATAATCGATGGATAAGACTTGCCATGGTGCTGGATCTTTTTCCGTCTTTTATTATCCTGGGTAGTTTTATTTCTACCCAGTCAATCGTTTCTATGTGTATGGGTTTATCACCTGGAAACAAGGTGCTTGTGTTAAGACTTCGATTAATTAGTGAGATCGGTATTTTACTAATTCTCTTTTCTGCATAGTACAGTGTATTATTCCCATACTCACTATGTAGTATACTCTGATCTAAGCAGTTTTGAGCAGTTGGAACCGTTACTAAAGCAGATGGATTATAATATAGATTGGGATCATGAGAGATGAACCACATGTTCCCTAATCGTTCGGTCTTTTCATCAAACTCTATACCTTGGAATACTTCACTTTTAAGGAACTGTATCACCTTTGTGAAATGACAATGACTACTGATAATCTCATTGATTCGAATTAGTAGAGAGAGTCCTTTACCACCGCTGGATATACAAATAAGCGATATCGTATCCGGGTATTTACAGATCAGCAGCTGCTTATATCCCTCAGCATCTGATATATTATCAAGGTCGAGATAAACATAGCCTGACCCTGTAACGAAGTTCTTGGTAAAGTTATCGCCGCTTATCGAGTTGTATCGAACAACACAATTGGGTTGGCAGCGCGGGAGATCCAACTTTAACTCGCTGTATTTAGGATCCTCTTTGGATAGCAAACGAAGTGTTGAGAAGTCCTTTTGGTAGGGATTATTTCGAATAATATCGACAAGTTGACTGATTTCAATTGTTGAACTTGGGGTATTATTATGTATACCCTCACAATAAAATGAAAACATAATTTATAAGTATCTCCAGTGTGGACCTCCACCGCTCGATAGTGAATAAAGCGTTTAATATGCCCTAAACGTGGAGTAAGGTCCTGCCCCCAACGGCATAGAAAAAGGATAAAGAATTCACTTGGATTTGTAAAGTCTTCTTGGGAAAAAGGATGATGGATTAAATTTTTTCCCCTCCGCAGATACTCATTTTATTGACTTTAAGAAGAAAAATTTAAAGTTAGGTCAAATTAATTGACCGATAATTGAATTTAATTTATATCTTTGTCTCAGAAATTAGAAACGATGTTGAACTTACTTACAACTCTATTGAATAATTATCCGGTCTATCAGCCCGAATTAGATGGGTTTGAACGTGAAATCAGCACTTTGGATTTAGGATCATTAGTAGTGGATACTCAGATTAGAATGGTACCTGCCAATGACATTGAAGTAAAGTCAATAAGGAAGGAGGGAGTAGATCCATTTAATTATGTTTTGGATGAAATCAAAAATGAGGTGGTTATCCTTAAGAAGGAGTTAATGGATTATTACAATTCAGATCTGGAACTTAACATCAAGTTAATGAAGGATGCTCAGCCCTCACTGAAAACTATAAATAGGGAATTGTTTAAGCGAATCATACGAGTTAGACGACTTCAGTGTGTACTGTCACCTAGTTACACCGAGACCAAAAGTTATAACGCCAAGTCGGATAAGTACTATAGTAATGCTAAATGTTACTATATCGATGATATGGGAGAGCAGAAGAGGATGATTTCAAAAAATGTGGGAACCCATGGCGATGGTTTAGAAAAGTTTACCGCGCGTTTAATGAAACTCAATGGGTATGACTTAATAACCGATTCAGCAACTCAAACCCGTTTGAAACCTGATTTTATAGTTGAAAAGGGCGGCGTACAATACTTAGTGGATGTGAGTTTGAAAAACAGAGACTACTTTTTTAAAGTGCTCTTTACTCTTGAGCTATGGTCCAGATACAAAGATGTATATGGAATGAACTAAAATTTTTTAATCAATTTTAAGTTAGGTCTGAAATGAGACCTAGATAATATGTTAGATTATATTTCCGAGAACTCCGTGAAGCATAGTAGCGGATCTCACTTGCAAAGACCTTCGGGCAAAGATGAATTATCACTTGGACACAATGACTTGTGCAACTGCGGCAGTGGTAGAAAGTTTAAAAAGTGTTGTGCTAAAGGCAGCGCTAAAAACCCTTTCCCTGAGAATCGATTTGTTGGACATTTTGGCTTACAGGTTCACATAAATGGACAATGTAAGATGACTTTCACTATCCCAAATGATCGATTTATTGGGGCAATAGACCTTATTCGGGCGAAGGGAATTTTTAAAGAGGATTACCTATCCATGGTTAATTGGAACAAAATTTCCTTTGGTGATTTAGATGAATTTATTTTCTCAGTATGCTTCCATGTACTTGCTGCAACCTTAATAGATTGTGGTGTTAAGGACCTTCATGAAGCGCCAAACAAAAGTTGGATTATGAATATTCCTTCAAATCATTCTGGAAAGGTAGAGACCATATCCTTAAGCCATAAATCATGGTTTGAAATCGTATCAGATTTGGCGGGGGTTAATTTTCAATAGTCATGAGATCAATGGAATTATCACAACAAAGAGCATTACTGCATCAGATGTATCAATGCCACAATATTTCAACATGCCAGTTTATGGCTCGAGATTTCTTGGATCAATTGATTTTAAATGAATTTGAAGCTATCCAAATAAAGAATTCTCCTTCGGATAGACGTAAAAACCCTTTCGGTCGCTGTTACTTAAATGCAGTAAATCATATGGACAATGGCGAGGTATATGTTGAAGGGTACTCTATCCATATAGATTCAAATAATCCTTTTCAACATGCATGGAACGTAGATGTCAATGGAGTTCATGTCGACCATACTCTATCGAAATTATCGGGGCACTATCTATTCAAGGGAGTTGCTATTCCTTCAGATCTAGTTTATCAGGTGGGATTTAGAAAAGGTGGAGTTTGGGGACCTGTGCTTCCTTTTTTAACTGATAAGGAACTTGATTCGGTCAGAGAATATAATGTGTATAATCAGTTTAGTAGTCTAAAGTTTTAATCATAAGGAATCATGAAGATATTAATAGTTAAACAAAGTGAATTAGAAGAGGTTCGTGCGAATTATCCGAACTCTGTATTTATGCCTGAGTCCTTTGATCCATACCTACTCGGTGTACACCAAGAAACAGGATCAATCGTTTACAATTTGTATGGTGTAATCCATGCCATAATTGAAGAGGATTACCCAGAGCTCAAGGACGAAGTTGAAAGCGATGAGTGGTGTGATGCTTATGATGAAATTAATGAGCGTCTATTCTCATCTAGTGTTTTTTATGGTCTTGACGCACTTCAAGAGAGTATAGAGGAGTTTCAGAATAATGGACTCATGATTTTAGCAACACTGACCGGAAATTTGAACATCATTAATTATGATGGTGATGAGAAGTATCTGGAAATTCATTGCCAAGAGTCATTTTGAGTTAGAGATGAAAACGATTACCCGAAATGAGCTTTATTCATTGATGTGGTCAACGACAATGAAGAAGATTGGGGATGAACTGAATGTTCGGGCAGTAGACATTCCAAAAGTGAGTGCTGCCTACAACATTCCTCGACCACCTATAGGGTACTGGTCACAACTACAATATAAGAAGCAACCTCCAAGACCTCCGTTAGAAGGATTGGAGGAGACTATTGATCTTAGTCCATGGTTTGTAAGACCGAAAGGAGGTACGACCGGGGCTCATTCCGTTCTCAAAGAACCTTATCGCCCAAAACCAGGGATTCACCCTTACATTGATGAGATACGCAACAATATCCACCTTAAGAAGGGTAGAACAGAACGAAACTGTCATGTCAATATGTATGTTTCCTCCGGCCTTGTCAAGAGATCTTTGGAGATAATCAATCAAGTGTTACTTCATGCTGCTGATCATGGATTTAATATTGAGTCAAATGAGTACTCTATGTGGATAGTAAAAGGTCATTATAGAGGTGAATTGATCATTCGTGAAGGTTACAACAGAGTAAAAAAAGAGAATCCAAAGTTTTGGGACACTGAAATGAAGGTCCCAAATGGAATTCTGTATTTGAAGATCGGTGAAGGGTATAGAAGCAGACAGTACAGGGATAAAAAGAGTGCTTCTATTGAGGAACAAATAGATGGAATCTTGGATAAACTCTCTGAGGAAATTGAGTATGATCTTGAAAGAAGAAAAAGGTATGAGGAGGAGCGGCAGCAAAAGCTGGAGGCTTACCTTAAGCTGAAGGAAAAACGAGATCGGATCAATGCGGAATTATTGCGATTTAGGGAGATGCAGTTAGAAGTTGATAGGTATCAAAAAATGAAGAAAATGAGAGAGTATTTGAACGCCCTTCGCAATAAGCCCAATAAGGGTGAAGACGATCAGGAATGGCTTAGTTGGTGCGAGCATGCGATTGATTGGTACGACCCTTCTGTTCTCAGGTCTCATCCAATTCTTGATTTTGCCAATCGATCAAATTTGACGGTTAAGGTATTGGATCGAGAGCTGGAACAATGGGGTAGAAATAATAACGATTTAGTGTGGTATTATGAATAAACTTAAGATATCCATAGGTCAAGCCGGTAAACTGATTGGAAAGTCGGATAACCGGACCATTAAAAGATGGTTGAATCGACACCACATTCCTGTTCACTTTGATGGGCGAGAATATGTCTATCGCATAGAGGTTGAATTAGAACTTTACAGACCTTTATGCGGAGACTTTAAGGTCAAATACCCTTATGATTGGGAAAGTCGAATAGAGTCGATCTGTGAAGGTAATAGAGAGTTATACCTTCTTCTTGTTGGGGAGTTTCAAGATCGGTCCTATGTTCCTGAAGCGTTCGATATAGAGTTCTTCGATTCGGATAATGCCATTTTCAAAAACCTTTATGACGATGTTGAAACTTCCTAAGTTTTCACGTGCTGGTTTAAAGATTTATTGTCGGAAATGCAGACAAAATAATACGAGCTGCAACCACTTTGAGCACCAGGTGTATAGAATGTGCTTTATAGACCGCAAATCAGGTAAACATCGCAGTAAGATTTTGAAGTCTACAACATACAACGATGCTTTAGTGGAAGGTATACAATTTCGAAATGAGGTTGAGAGAAGCGATGTGGAGATCGTGAAAGACCGAAAATCCATGAATTATCCAGAAGCACTCGTTCGCTATGACAATTACCTTAGAGGAAGGACACAGTATGCCCATCTTACTAAAAGCGTATCAGATAAGCATAGGAAAGAGGTAATAAGATATTGTGAAATGTTCGGTAAATCCCTAAAAAGGAACCACAACTTACGCCATCTAAAACCCGGGAGTATTTCGAACCAGGACGTATCTATTTTTTACCAGCAAATGGGACACAGGTATAGTTCCCCCAAGACGTTTAATAAGGTGCTTACCTCTTTGACCTCGTTTTATAAGTTTCTAATTGAAATAGAGGAGCTGCCGATACGAAACCTATTTAAGAATTGTGTCCGGAAACACGTTTCAAGTGGGGACAACCTTATTCTTACAAAGGGAGATTTCAATTTGATTATTGATGCGGTGGAAAGAAAATCTTCCCTCCAGTCCAAGCGATCAGATGGTCGTCGTGATAATATGTATGAACCGTGGCTAACAAACGCCTTTAAGCTCTTTTTATACTTAGGAGGTAGGAGAGAAGAGATACTAAATCTAAAGTGGTCGGATGTTATCGAGGGTCCAAACGGAATCCTTTTCTTTCGATTACGAAACTACAAGGTTGAGCGTATGTTAAAGAGAGAGGTCGCCAATAAGTTCGTTCCAATTAGCTCTGACTTATTAGAATTACTCGTTGAAATGGGGTACGATAAGTTGAAAGGTAAAGAAATGAAGTTGATAGACTCTGAGGAGAAATACACAATAAACACGTTAATGGAAAAAGTATCAAAGGCATTTACTCATTTCAGAGAACAGGCGGGGATTGAAACTCCTTACACTCTAAAACATCTTCGTAAAACCTATCTCACATGGCTTCACCATGCCTTAGGAGAGGATAGTAATAAAGTCTCCTCACACACCTCAATGAATGTATTGGAGAAGCACTATATCAACCCCCTTGTGCTAAACATAGATCACGAACGACTTTTGAGTATAAAAGTGTTCGGAAAGAGTCAAAAATCATCTAACACACTAGCAGACATTTATAACACATAGGATGTTATAATTTTCTAACTGGTTAAGAATGAGTTGAAAGGAGTGGTGAATTGGGATGGGTTTTAACTTTTATGAGCCCGACGAGCTACCTACTGCTCTATCCCGCGTCGTGAGTGCAAATATACAACTTTCTTCTCAAACACCAATAGCTTTCTATGCTTCTTCCTTACCTTTGCACTAAATGAGTGAAAATCACAAAGCTGGCTTCGTTTCTATTGTTGGTAACCCCAACGTAGGAAAATCGACCTTAATGAATGCTTGGGTAGGAGAGCGTTTATCCATCATCACCCCCAAGGCACAAACCACCAGACATCGCATATTAGGGATATTAAATGCTGATGACTATCAACTAGTGCTATCCGATACTCCTGGGGTCATCACCCCCAGTTATGAAATGCAGTCTTCCATGATGGATTTTGTCAAAACCGCCTTGGAAGATGCCGATGTGTTGATCTACATGCTAGAAGTGGGAGAGACCCAAATGAAAGACCAAAAGCTCTTCGAAAAAATTCAACGCCTCTCCATTCCTGTTTTGGTTTTAATCAATAAAATTGATACCACCGACCAGGCCAGTTTAATCGCATCAGTAGAACATTGGCATGGCCTTTTTCCAAAGGCCAAAGTATTTCCTATTTCGGCCATGACAGGATTCTCTGTTCAAGAGGTGTTACAGCACTTGATTTCGCTTTTACCTGTTTCTCCACCCTATTACCCCAAAGATCAAATGACCGATAAGTCCGAACGGTTTTTTGTCAATGAAGCTATTCGGGAACAAATTCTTCAACATTATGACAAAGAAGTTCCCTATGCTGTAGAGGTTTTAACCGAAGAATTTAAAGAAGCCGAGAAAATCATTAAAATTCGCTCTGTCATTATGGTAGAACGCGAAACGCAAAAAGGAATTATCATTGGCCATAAAGGAGGAGCGCTGAAAAAAGTAGGCATAGGAGCGCGTAAAAAATTACAAGCCTTTTTTGCTAAAAAAGTTCATCTTGAACTCTATGTAAAAGTGAATAAAGACTGGCGTTCAAACGAGCGTCAATTAAAACGCTTTGGTTATAAGTACTAATCCCCGCACTAGATCCTTATAAAAAGGTTACTTTTGCCTAAAAATTACCTCCATGAGTGCCATAGTAGCGATTGTAGGACGACCCAATGTAGGAAAGTCCACTTTTTTTAATCGAATGATTCAAAAGCGTGAAGCCATTGTCGATGCTGTTAGTGGAGTGACGCGCGACCGTCATTATGGTAAAACCGACTGGAATGGGGTAGAATTTTCCCTAATTGATACAGGAGGCTATGTTGTGGGAAGCGAGGATGTTTTTGAAAAAGAAATCGATAAGCAGGTTGAACTTGCCATTGATGAAGCAGATGCGATCGTCTTTATGGTTGAAGTTGAAACAGGAGTAACTGGGATGGACGAAGAAGTAGCGCAATTACTACGTCGCGCTCAAAAACCTGTTTTTCTTGCGGTCAATAAGGTGGACAACGCCATGCGTCAAGACGATGCTGTTGAATTCTATAGCCTTGGTTTTGATAAAATCTATAATATCTCTGGGATTAATGGAAGTGGAACCGGGGAATTACTGGATGATTTAGTGAACGCACTTCCTCCACAAGAAGAAGATACCGCAGACGAACTACCTCGTTTTGCCGTTGTAGGACGACCTAATGCCGGTAAATCGTCATTTATCAATGCATTAATAGGGGAGGAGCGTTACATCGTTACAGATATCGCTGGAACCACACGCGACAGTATTGATACAAAATATAATCGCTTTGGTTTTGAATTTAACCTGGTAGATACGGCGGGAATTCGCCGCAAGAAAAAGGTGAAAGAGGACATTGAATTTTATTCAGTGATGCGCTCTGTTCGTGCCATTGAACATTGTGATGTGGTTATTCTTGTGGTTGATGCTACTCGAGGCTTTGACGGGCAGGTACAAAACATCTTTTGGTTAGCTCATCGAAATAATAAAGGGGTAGTTATTCTCGTCAATAAATGGGATCTTGTTGAAAAAGATCACAAAACCACCAAGGCCTTTGAAACCGAAATTAAAAAAGAAACGGCTCCTTTTGTTGACGTTCCTATTGTCTTTATTTCTGCTTTGACAAAGCAACGAATTTTTAAAGCAATTGAGACAGCGGTTAAAGTGTATCAGTCCAGGTCAAATCGCATCCCTACGCGAAAGTTAAACGATACTATTTTACCCATCATTGAGCAAACTCCACCGCCTGCGAATAAAGGGAAATTTGTAAAAATTAAATTTTGTACGCAACTACCTTCACCCTATCCTCAGTTTGCGTTCTTTTGTAATCTACCGCAGTACATTAAAGATCCTTACAAGCGTTTTTTAGAAAATCAATTACGTGAAATCTATGATTTTAATGGGGTGCCTATTAATCTGTTCTTCCGTAAAAAGTAGTTAGAGATTTTCTCTCAGGGAACTCAATTCGGCTTTTATTTTTTCTAAACGATTTAAGAGCTTCAGTTTGTTTTTTGCGCTGTCTTGTGATTGGGCTAATTGATTTTTGGCACCATCAATTGTCATCCCTTTTTCTTTGAGTAGATGATGAATCAATTGAATATTTTCAATGTCTCCAGGAGTGAATTTTCGAATGCCAGAAGTTTTTTTCTTGGGTTGTATTTGCTTGAATTCCTTTTCCCAATAGCGCAATAAGGAGGTGTTTACATCAAAGGCTTTAGCGACCTCCCCAATGGAGTAATACCTTTTTTCAGGCAGATTGATTTTCATGGAATTAATCTAAGGATTGATTCTCTTGCGAAGCCTGATTGACGATAGCATCAAATTCGGCAGGACTTAAATCGTCCAGGTAGAAATTTAAAGGATTGATTTTTACACCGTCTTTAAAAATCTCGTAATGTAAATGTGGCGCAACAGATCGTCCTGTGTTTCCTACAAAACCAATGATGTCACCGCGTTTTACTTTTTGCCCTCGTCTCACATTGTATTTGTTTAAGTGAGCATATAAACTCACATACCCAAATCCGTGATCTATACGAATATGGCGTCCATAACCTGTAGAGCGGTTATCGGCACGTTTGATTACTCCATCTCCAGTGGCATAAATGGGTGTCCCACGATTTGCAGAAAAGTCCATCCCTTTGTGCTTTCTCCTCTTTTTCGTAAAAGGGTCAATTCGCCATCCATAACCCGATGCCATGCGCTTGAGATCTTCTTTTTTAATGGGTTGTATCGAAGGAATCGCAGCAAGAAGATCTTCTTTCTTCTCGGCGAGTTGTTGAATCTCCTCTAGCGATTTAGATTGAACCACTAGCATTTTAGAGAGTATGTCAATTTGTTTTGTGGTTTCAATGATTTGGTCTGAATTGCCAAATCCTTCTAGTTTTTTATATCGATTTACCCCGCCAAAACCGGCACGACGCTGTTCTTCTGGAATAGGGCTTGCTTCAAAATAGGCGCGGTAAATTTCGTTATCGCGATTCTCAATATCCGTCATCACTTCTTCCATTTGCTCGAGGCGTTGAGCTAATAAATCAAATTGAAATTCATAGTTTTTTAATTCTCGTTCAAGCAATAACTCTTTTGGGGTATTGAGAAAATCGGTGGTAAGTAACCCAAAGAGGGTAAACAAACCAAAGAGGAACGAAGAAATAAGGAAGAGGAAGAAGTTGGAAATTTTTAAGGTTTTTCCACTCTGTATAGGTCGGTAAGAAAGTGTTTCAGGATCGTAATAATATTTAACCTTTGCCATAAACAGATTTCTTATAAATTTTGTTTTCTTTTGCAGTAGCAAACGAAACGTTCCACAAATATAATAAATTTTGCACGCAAGATTTGCATTTTAACGCTTAATGACCATGAAATCAGCTGAAGTACGCCAACTATTCTTAGATTTTTTCAACGAAAAACAACATCAGATTGTTCCCTCTGCCCCCATGGTAGTGAAAGATGATCCCACCCTAATGTTTACAAACGCAGGGATGAATCAGTTTAAGGAGTACTTTTTAGGGAATAAAACCCCTAAAAATAAGCGAGTAGCCGATACGCAAAAATGCCTTAGGGTTTCTGGGAAACACAACGATTTAGAAGAAGTAGGAATCGACACCTATCATCACACCTTCTTTGAAATGTTAGGGAACTGGAGTTTCGGCGATTACTTTAAAGAAGAAGCCATTGCATGGGCCTGGGAGATTTTGACAGAACGGTATAAAATCGACCCTTCTATTCTCTATGTCACCATCTTTGAAGGCGACGATAGTGAAGGACTTAAACGCGATATGGAAGCCTATGAATTTTGGAAAAAATTTGTCCCCGAAGATCGCATCCTCTTAGGCAACAAAAAAGATAATTTTTGGGAAATGGGCGATCAAGGGCCCTGTGGTCCCTGTTCAGAAATTCATGTAGATATTCGTTCCGAAGAAGAAAAACAAGCCGTGCCTGGAGCCGATCTTGTCAATCAAGATCACCCGCAAGTAGTTGAAGTATGGAACTTGGTCTTTATTGAATTCAATCGAAAAGCAGACGGTAGCCTGGAACAGCTTCCCGAAAAACACATTGATACAGGAATGGGCTTTGAGCGCCTGTGTATGGTTTTACAAGACAAGAAATCAAATTATGATACCGATGTCTTTACTCCTTTAATTCGTGAAATTGAAGCCTTGACAAAAACAGAATACGGGGCTTCTTTAGAGACCGATCGTGCCATTCGTGTAATTGCCGATCACGTTCGAACAGTTTATTTTGCGATTGCCGATGGGCAACTACCCAGTAACAACGGCGCAGGTTATGTCATTCGACGTATTTTACGTCGTGCCATTCGTTATGGCTTTACTTTTTTAGGCCAAAAAGAATCGTTCATTCACTTATTAGTCGCTACCCTTGAGCAACAAATGGGAGAGGCTTTTCCAGAATTAAAACGCGAACAAAAACTTGCTTTTAACGTCATTCGAGAAGAAGAAAATTCTTTTTTAAAGACCCTAGATCAGGGCTTACTTTTATTGGATACCATCTTGAAAGGCAGTAAAAACAATGTCTTGGATGGGGCAAAGGCTTTTGAGTTATACGATACCTACGGGTTTCCCTATGATCTCACAGCTTTGATTGCAAGTGAACGTGGTTTTGAAGTAGATGAAGCAGGATTTAACGCTTCTATGGAACAACAAAAAAGTCGTTCCCGTGCTGCTGCTTCCTCAAAAGCAGGCGACTGGGTCGTACTCGAACAAGACGAACTAGAAGAGTTCATTGGTTATGACCATTTAGAAGCGCAAGTTAAAATTACCCGTTACCGAAAAATGACTACGGCAAAGGACGGAGATTTTTATCAACTCGTTTTCAATCTCACTCCCTTTTATCCAGAGGGTGGAGGGCAAGTAGGCGACAAGGGTTACCTTGAAGCAGCAAATGGTGATATTTATTATATCCTCAATACAAAAAAAGAAAACAACCTTATCATTCATTATACCGAAACACTTCCCGTAAAATTAGACGAAGGTTTTAAGGCAGTAGTGGATGCAAAACAACGTCAACGCACCTCAAGTAATCATACGGCAACCCATTTGTTACATCAAGCATTGCGAGAAGTATTAGGGGATCACGTAGAGCAAAAAGGCTCGATGGTTCACTCTGGGATGTTCCGTTTCGATTTTTCACATTATGCAAAAGTTTCTTCCGATGAACTAAAAGCAGTAGAACAATTTGTCAATGCGCGAATAAGAGAACAACTACCACTTGAAGAAAATCGTGAAGCTATTCTAGCCGAGGCAATGGAACAAGGGGCGATGGCCCTCTTTGGTGAAAAGTATGGTGACACGGTGCGCACCATTCGATTTGGGCAATCCATGGAATTATGTGGAGGTACTCACGTTCCAAATACAGCAAACATCTGGCACTTTAAGATTACTTCTGAAGGTGCCGTGGCCTCTGGAATTCGTCGAATTGAAGCCATTACTGGTGACGCAGCAAAAAGCTATTTTGAAGAACAAACAGAGTTGCTAGAACAGGTGCAAGGCTTATTGAATCAACCTCAAGATCCTTTAAAAGCCATTGCTAATTTGCAAACTGAGATGGCACAGCTCAAAAAAGAAATTCAAGGGCTAGCAAAACTACAGCTTGCCTCACTTCAAGACGAGCTTAAAAAAGAAATCAGCGATAAAAACGGCATCGACTTCTTAGCGAAAGAACTTGATCTAGATGCAGGAGCGATCAAAGATCTAGCCTTCTCTCTAGGGCAAAATAACCCTAATCTTTTTCTAGTATTAGCTTCGCAAAAGGGAGGCAAGCCTGTCATTAGCTGCTATATCTCAAAAGAGTTAGTCGCTGCAAATAACCTCAATGCGGGAAGCATTGTTCGAGAATTAGGAAAACACATTCAAGGTGGCGGTGGAGGACAAGCCTTCTTTGCTACCGCTGGAGGAAAAAATGTGGCTGGAATCCCAGCCGCACTCAAAGCCGCTCAAGGCCTTCTTTAAACCTCCCGATCAATTAAGTCGGTTACCACATAATAGCGCGGGTCGTCTATCGATGCCTCGATGACTTTTTCAAACTTTGGGTTAGCTTTAAGCAAGAGTGTTTTACACTCTGGACTCAAGTGGGTGAGGCGGATATTTTTCTTCTTTCTAAGGTATTTTTCGATCAGGTTTTCTAAGGCTTCGATACCAGAATGATCTGACACTCGAGATTCGATAAAGTCAATCTCAATGTTATCAGGGTCATTTTTAACATCAAATTTTGCGTTGAAATTTTGAATGGAACCAAAGAATAACGGCCCCCAGATTTCATAAACCTTTGTCCCATCTTTCTTAAAACTTTTTCGCGCGCGAATCATCGTGGCATTTTCCCACGCAAAGACAAGTGCTGCAATGATTACTCCTACTAAAACAGCAATCGCTAAATCCTGTACAACAGTCACTGCAGAGACAGTAATTAAAATAAAAGCATCCTTTCTAGGGATTTTATTGATGATGCGAAAACTACTCCAAGCAAAAGTCCCGATAACTACCATAAACATTACCCCCACTAGGGCTGCAATTGGTATCTGTTCAATGACAGATGATCCAAAGAGCACAAAGCACAACAAGGCCACTGCAGCAACAATCCCCGATAAACGACCTCGTCCACCAGAGTTTACATTGATGATCGATTGTCCTATCATGGCACAACCCCCCATTCCTCCAAAGAGTCCGTTGAGAATATTAGCCGTTCCTTGTGCGAGACATTCACGGTTTCCACTTCCACGAGTTTCGGTAATTTCATCAATCAAATTAAGGGTCATAAGGGATTCGATTAGTCCCACTGCTGCAAGAAGAAAGGCAGTTGAAAGGATTAAATCCCAATGTCCGTTAAGGGTATAGAATAACGAAAAGAGTTCTCCTTGAAATTGTGGTAATCCACCCTGGAGACCATCGCCTCCTCCATCACGGATAAAAGAACCCACTGTACTCACCTCAATTCCACCAAAAACTGTAATACACGCCACAATGACAATTGCCGCGAGTGCAGCAGGAATTTTTGTGGTAAGTTTTGGTAAGAAATACATGATGGCCATGGTTAAGGCCACTAGGGCTAGCATTACGTAAAGTGCCGTTCCACTTAACCAAGTGGTTGATCCTGCAACGGTTTGTTTAAATAAGCCCAGTTGAGAGAGGAAAATCACAATGGCTAAACCGTTAACAAATCCCATCATAACCGGATGTGGAATCAAGCGAACAAATTTCCCTAATTTAAATATCCCCGCACTAATTTGAATTCCTCCTACAAGAAGCAGGGTGATGAATAGCCAGTATAAACCTAGGTTTTCAATCGGTGATGCGAGTTGATCCCCCACTAGATTTCCCTGTTGTATCATATAAACCATTACTACTGCCATTGCACCAGTAGCACCTGAAATCATTCCAGGACGCCCGCCAAAAACAGCGGTAACAAGCCCCATCATAAAGGCACCGTATAATCCCACTAAGGGGTCAACCCCTGCAATAAAGGCAAAGGCTACTGCTTCTGGTACAAGCGCAAGCGCAACAGTTAAACCAGATAAAATATCGTTTTTTGGATTTTGGGTAATGCGAGAGAGTAGTGTTTTCAATGTAGTGGTTTAAGAAGCGGCAAAGGTACGCTTTCTCAACCGTTAGATCGAAAAACTTTTACTTATAATGTTTCTTTGTCTGTTTTTTCGGGAGGATAATTGGCTAGAATTTCAGTGACAAACGCTTGGATACGTTCGTCTCGATTTTTACTGTATTCGGTAATTCCACCATATCCTTTTCCTTGCCAAACCAATAGTTTTGTTTTAGCATCAATAACATCAATGAACAACTCTCCTCGTGTTTGAGTCGTTACGTTAGTATTGTTGACATTCCATAGCCATGGGTTCCATCCCCAGCCCCAACCCCAGCCCCAGCCAGCATTGTTGAAGTTGTTTACGGTGACGCGATCGGTGGCTTTTACAGCGATATTGATCAATAAGTCAGGCGTGGAAGAAAGGTTTAGTCCCTTTGCTTTCATTTGATTTTCAATGGCACTAAGGATTCTTCTTTTATCAAGATCAGAAATTTCTACTTCTTCAATCCCTGGCTTAAAAAAAGCAAATGTGGTGTATTGATCAAAATCTATACTGGAATCGTGATCGGCAAAAACACGTATGGTACTGCAGTTAACAGTAGCAAGTACTATCAATAAAAGGAGTAAACGCTGCATAGGGATTGTTTTATGATTAGTAGGTACTTATCAAATTTAATGCCTTTTTTTGGATTGATTAAATCCATAGGGGCAATGCCGGCAACCACTTTCACAACAGTAACCTCTTTTGAGGTGAAATTGTTCGGTAAAAACTTTGTACCCTTCTGGCGATAAATAGTAGTCGCCCTCTTCTAATTTATTTTCCCCTAGCATCTTCTTTCTTCTTCCTTAACTAGTTTTAAAAATGTACATTAGCAAGCACAAAAGTTATGAGTTGGATTGCCACGCACTTTATTCAAAATGAATTTATTACACAAATAAACGGCATTTCCATTACAATTAAAAGAGAAGACAAGCTTCATCCGCTTGTTTCGGGAAATAAATTCCGTAAACTCAAATACAATTTTGCTTATTATCAAGAGCAGCAGGCGAAGGGAGTCGTCACCTTTGGCGGAGCCTTTTCAAATCATTTAGCCGCTACTGCTGCTGCAGGAAAGATCGCAGGCTTGTCAACCATTGGTTTTGTTCGTGGGGATGAACTCCAAAGCAAAACCCGAAACCCAACCTTAGCTTTTTGTGAAGCTCAAGGCATGCAACTGTATTTTTTAAGTCGAGAAGATTACCGAAAGAAAGAGCTAGCCCCTTTGGTTCAAACTATTTTGAATGAAACATCCTATGCCCTTTTAGAAGAAGGCGGCACAAACGAACGCGCTATAAAAGGATGTGAGGAGATTTTACAAACACACGATAGCGAATATGATAGTATTGCCGTTGCAGTGGGAACAGGGGGGACCTTTATGGGCTTATTGAGAAGCTGTTCCCCAGCTCAGCAGTTATTAGGTTTTGATGTGGTTAAAGACGATAAGGTAAAGCAATGGATAGAACAGCAGGCAAATGGGCAAACAAATTATTCACTTATTGATGCGACCGCCACTGGAAACTATGGAAAAGCATCAAAGGAATTAGTGCACTTTATCAATGCTTTTTATGCAAAGCACAAAATTCTTCTTGATCCTCTTTATACTGGAAAGCTGCTTTTTGGTATTTTTGCCCTAATTAAATCGGGCCAATGGCGATGGGGAAAAAACATTTTGATGATTCATACAGGAGGAATCCAAAGCATAACAGGATTCAATCAGCTACAAAAGCGAAAAAACAACCCCTTAATCGAACACGATTTATAGGCGTATTATGCCTTTGTCTTCTCCTTTTCAATGCTTGTAGCGTGACTAAAAGTGTACGAAAAAAGCAAGCCGTAACGACAAACAATAAAGTAGCGGTAAAGAAAACGACTACTACAGCGGTAGAAGCCCCTATTAAACAAACTAAAGCGCCTTCAAAACACCCCTTGAGTACGAATGAAAAAGTGGCGCAATATCTCGAAGTATTTGGTCCTATTGCCCAGCGTGAAATGGAAACCTATAAAATTCCCGCAAGTATCACCCTTGCGCAAGGCTTGTTGGAATCTGGTTTTGGCGAGGGACGACTAGCGACAGAGGGGAATAACCACTTTGGCATTAAATGCCATCGCGACTGGAACGGAGGTAGAATTTATCACGATGATGATGAGAAAGGAGAATGTTTTCGCGTTTATCTCGATGCTGGAGAATCCTATAGGGATCATTCTCTATTCTTGACTGGACGGGATCGATATGCTTTTCTTTTTCGCTTAGGGAAAAGGGATTATAAGGCCTGGGCCAAAGGTTTGAAAAAAGCCGGTTATGCGACCGATCCAAAATATCCTGAGAAACTCATCAGGCTGATTGAGCGTTTTGATCTAGCGCAATACGACAAGAAAAAGGCCAATGAAATCTCATTACAAAAGAAGAAGACCCCTTCATTAAATGAAACCATTTATATCGTTCAAAAAGGCGATACCCTTTATTCTATCGCAAGAGCCCTCAAGGTAGAACTCACCGAATTAAAGAAATGGAATAAATTAAAAGACAATACCATTTATCTGGGACAAGAACTTTTATTACCAAAAAAATAATATGCAATATCAACGTAGTAGTGCGCTATTTCAAGCAGCCAAAAAAGTGATTCCAGGAGGAGTGAATTCACCCGTTCGTGCATTTCAATCGGTGGGTGGAGAACCCATTTTTATTGAAAAAGCAAAAGGAGCCTATTTGTATGACGCCGATGGGAATCAATTGATTGATTATATCTCGAGCTGGGGTCCCATGATTTTAGGTCATGCCCAGGATGAAGTAATCACCGCTATTACAACACAAGCAAAGAAAGGAACCTCTTATGGAATTCCTACTGCCCTTGAAACGGCGATAGCCGAGGAGGTTGTTGCCCTTGTGCCTAATATCGATAAAGTGCGTTTTGTCAACTCGGGGACTGAAGCCTGTATGAGTGCTGTTCGTTTAGCCCGTGGATATACAAAACGCGAGAAAATCATCAAGTTTGCCGGTTGTTATCACGGGCACTCAGATGCCTTTTTGATTCAAGCTGGGAGTGGAGCGGTAACTTTTGGCGCGCCTAATAGTCCGGGGGTAACCCAAGGTACCGCTAAAGATACCCTTTTGGCAAAGTACAATGACTTAGCAAGTGTCGAAGAAATTTTCAAGCAACATCAAGAGTCCATTGCCGCTATTATCATCGAACCTGTAGCAGGTAATATGGGTTGTATCGTTCCACAAGAAGGATTTTTAGAAGGCTTGCGCAACCTGTGTGATCAATACGGTGCATTGTTGATTTTTGATGAGGTGATGACAGGTTTTCGTCTTGCCCTTGGGGGAGCACAAGAACGCTTAGGGATTAATGCAGATATCGTCACCTTTGGAAAAGTTATTGGTGGAGGGCTGCCAGTAGGGGCTTTTGCTGCACGCAAAGAAATCATGCAAGAACTCGCTCCAGAAGGCCCGGTTTATCAAGCAGGAACATTGAGTGGGAATCCCCTAGCAATGATGGCTGGGTTGACAACCATACACTTGTTAAAAAAGGATGAAGCTCTTTTCTCGCGTTTGGATGAGAAGACAACACGCCTGCATTTAGGAATGAAAAAATTAATTGAAGAGAAGGGCATGCCGCATCAATTCAATCGTTTAGGTTCCATGCTTTCGTTGCATTTTACCGATACTCCTGTAATTGACTTTGCCACTGCAGCACTAGGAAACAACCATCATTTCAAAGCTTATTTCCACGGAATGCTCGATCGTGGAGTTTACCTCCCGCCCAGTGCATTTGAAAGTTATTTTCTCAATGATGCGCTCTCGCAAAAGGATATAGATCACACCCTCGAGGCTTTTTCGGACTGGCTAAAAACCGTCTAACTTTTTGAACCCCAACTTTTTTTACTAATTTGTAGGTCTTAACCCAAATTACCTACTTATGAAAAAAAGTTACTTTTTTATCCTATTGCTATGCTCTGCCTCCATATGTGCGCAAGAGTATCTAGCAGAACTTCCCGAAAATCCTGAGCCTAACAAATGTTATGCAAAGTGTATTGTACCCGATGAGTACAAAGATGAAATCGTGCGTGTGATGGTTCGTCCTGCTTATGATCGACTAGAAGTCGTTCCCGCCGAATACAAAAATGAATACCAAGAGGTGGTGATTCGACCAGCGTCAAAGCGGTATATCTATGAGCCTGCTCAATACGAGACAAGGACAGATACTCTTTGGATCAAAGATCCCTACCATCAATTGGAGGTAATCCCCGCTCGCTTTTCGACCGATTTTGAGCAGGTTGAAGTAAAACCTAAAACAGGGAACTGGGTCGCTGGAGAAGATGACCCCGATTGTCCCTCCATTAATCCCGCAGATTGTCGTGTATTTCATTATCGTGAGATTCCTGCCATTGAACGAGAAATTCCAGTAGAAAAAATGACGGCAGCGGCAAATACGAGTTCCCGTCGCATTGATGGAAAGTATAAACTCATCACCAAGCAAGTTGAAGTGCGACCAGCTCAAACTAGGGAACAAGAAATCCCTGCTAAAACACAAACGATAGAGCGACGTGTTCTCGTTAAAGACGAAACAACTAGAAAAATCACTATTCCTGCGGTGTATAAAGAGGTGACGAAAAAAGTCTTAGTCAAAAAGGGAGGAATGAACGCCTGGCGCGAAGTCCCCTGTACGATTCCTGAACGAGGTAAGATTCTTCCCATCCATTATGCTTTAGGAAGTGCAGCACTTACTGCTAGTGCAAAGCGTACCATCGATCGTTATGTTTTAAAAGTTTTACAGGATGATCTCAACGCTATCGTTGAAATAGGCTCTCATACCGATGCGCAAGGAGGGGATCAGTTTAATTTAACCTTATCTGAAAATCGCGCAAAAAATGTGGTCGAATATTTAATTTCTAAAGGCGTTGACTCTTCTCGCTTAATTGGCGTGGGCTATGGTGAAACAAAATTATTGAACAGCTGTACCAATGGAGTGGCCTGCTCAGATCAACAACATTTAACCAATCGACGTACCGAGTTTAAGGTTTTTTAATTGAGTTTAACCCAAAGGCCTTCTTCGTTTTTTTCAACGCTAGTGAGGCCTTTTTTTCCTAAACCTTTAAGGGAGACATCCCATTTTTTATTGCTTAATCCAGCCGCTTCTTTTAGGGTGGTAAGAAGAACGGGGTTGCTCGCTTTTAAGAGTTCGTGTATTGTTTTTTCTTCCTCGGTTAACTCAACGGCTTTCTTTTCTGGTCGCATTTGAGGGAAGAAAAGTACTTCTTGAATAGAACTATTGTTAGTCATTAACATGACTAAACGGTCGATTCCAATACCAATACCAGAGGTAGGGGGCATACCATATTCTAGTGCACGTAAGAAATCTTGATCGATGAACATGGCCTCGTCATCTCCTTTTTCACTCAATTTTAATTGTTCTTCAAAGCGTTCGCGTTGATCGATGGGGTCGTTTAATTCAGAGTAAGCATTGGCCAATTCTTTTCCGTTGACCATTAGTTCAAAGCGTTCGGTAAGGCGATCATTGTCTCGGTGCTCTTTTGTCAAAGGACTCATTTCCTTGGGATAATCAGTGATAAAAGTGGGTTGGATATAGTGGTGCTCACATTTTTCTCCAAAAATTTCATCAATGAGTTTTCCCACTCCCATGGTTTCGTCTACTTCAAGCCCTAATTCCTTTGCTGTGGATCTCAATTCATCTTCTTCCATTCCAGCCACATCAACTCCAGTATGGATTTTAATGGCTTCTAGGATGGGGACTCGGGGATAGGGCGCTTTAAAGTCAATGGTGTTTTCTCCCACAGTAACTGCCGAGGATCCATTGGATTCGATAGCGACTTTTTCCAGGAGTGCCTCTGTGGTTTCCATCATCCAGAAATAATCTTTATAAGCGACATAGAGTTCCATTACAGTAAACTCAGGGTTATGGGTTCTGTCCATCCCTTCGTTTCTAAAGTCTTTTGAAAACTCATAGACACCATCAAATCCACCAACGATGAGTCTTTTTAAATACAATTCATTCGCGATACGCAGGTACAAAGGAATGTCAAGTGCGTTGTGATGTGTGATAAATGGACGCGCCGATGCACCACCTGGGATGGGTTGTAAAATGGGGGTTTCTACTTCCAGGTATTCCCTTTCATTAAAGAAAGAGCGGATACTGTTCGTAATTTTTGTGCGTTTGATAAAAGTGTCTTTCACCTTGGGGTTAACGATCAAGTCTACATAGCGCTGGCGGTAACGCAGTTCAGGGTCGTTGAATTCGTCATAGACTTTTCCTTCGGCATCTGTTTTGGGAAGTGGAAGGGGTCTAAGGGTCTTGTTGAGGACAGAAAAACCAATTACTTGTACTGTTTTCTCTCCTACTTGAGTGGTGAATAGTGTCCCTTCTATCCCGATTATGTCACCTATATCAAGTAATTTTTTATAGACCTCATTGTAAAGGGTTTTGTCTTCTCCAGGGCAAATTTCGTCACGATTAAAATAAACTTGAATTCGCCCCTTGCTGTCTTGTAGTTCGGCAAAGCTGGCTTTTCCTTGAATACGGCGGGACATTAAACGACCTGCGATGGTTACTTTTTTGCCTTCGGCGAAAGAGGCTTTAATATCTTCCGAGGTATGGTCAACCGGATAAAGTGGTGCAGGATAGGGGTTGATTCCCAGTGCTCTTAATTTTGCTAATTTCTCTCTTCGAATAATTTCCTGCTCGCTTAAACCGGCCATAGTGTTAAAATTTTAGCAAAGATAAGGAGTCTGCAACAATTCAAAGTTGTTAAATTAGCCTTCAGAATCATTTTTTTATCCATGAGTTTATTTCGTGTTTTATTGGCCATTATTTTTCCACCGCTAGCTGTGGTAGATTATGGGTGTGGTTCAATTGTCATCGTCTTTTTATTGACCTTATGTGGATGGGTTCCAGGGACAATTGCTGCTTTGGTTATCCTTAATAACACCAATCAGTTTTGAATTCTATTCCCAATAATACAGTAAAAGTGATCGACCTGGGTCGTAAAGCGTATCGACCTGTATGGGATTTACAGGAAGAACAGCTTAAGAAGATTGTTGCACTCAAAAGGGAAAATCGATCGGCCGAGGTCCCTTTGGCCACGCCTAATTACTTTTATTGGGTAGAGCATCCACCTGTGATAACCTTAGGTAAAAGTGGATTGCCAAAGCATCTTTTGTTGAGTGAAAGCCAATTGGCACAGAAAGGTATTGAGTTTTTTACCACAAACCGGGGAGGAGATATCACCTTTCATGGGCCTGGACAATTGGTGGGGTATCCTATTTTAGATTTAGAAAACTTTTTTACCGATATCCATAAATACTTGCGTTTACTTGAAGAGGCAGTTATTTTAACGTTAAAGGACTATGGCTTAGAAGCACAGCGTAGTGAAGGAGAAACAGGGGTGTGGTTAGACGTGGGAACGCCTTTTGCACGAAAAATTTGTGCAATGGGGGTCAAGGCGAGCCGCTGGGTAACCATGCACGGTTTTGCCTTAAACGTGAATACGGATTTAGCTTATTTTGATTATATCGTGCCTTGTGGTATTCAAGGTAAAGCAGTGACTTCTTTAAAAGCAGAATTAAATCAAACAGTTCCTCTGGATCAGGTAAAAGAAAAAATCTTAGGACATTTCTCCAGTCTGTTTCACGCCACCCTAGACTTTTAATTAATACTGTAAATTAACACGTCTTTTGATTCTCCTTGAACCACAAACTCTAGTGCTTTGTCTTTGTTAGCATTAGCTAAATCAATCGATGAGGTGCCATAAACCGGGAAACCACTAACCGCTTTTCCATCGCTATAATACAAATACACTTTTTGTGCTTCTAGATCGGTTACAGTTACATAAAGTATGTTGTTGAGGTAGAATATTTTTGGGGCAGTGTATGCTCCATAAGGTAGGGTGACAGGAATTCCTTTGATGGTTAAAATATTGTTTGTTAGCGTGACCAGGGATTTTGTTGTTGTGGTAATTTCATGCGTAGCTCCCAGCCCTAGATCGGTTGAAACAACATTTCCCTTTGGGTCAATTTGAATTAAATTTCCGGCCTTGTCTGTTGTCGTAAAGGTTTTTAGATAGGCATAGATTGCTTGATTTGATGCTTCTATCTTTTGTTTGATTTTTACACGGGGTTGTCCTGTTCTACTTAAAATATTGATTTTTCCGCTTTCTTCTTTGAGTAGGATAAAGTCTTTGTTCCCAATGCGTATATGCTTTGGTTGAGCACTAATAGGTGTAGTACTTTTTGTAAACTTAAATCCATTGACTTTTTTTCCTTTATTATCCAGCATAAGTACATTGTTGTCTTGTGCTAAGACAAAGCGGTAATTTCTGCTTTTGTCATAATCAAATACCCCCAGCGCTTGTGCACTATTTTGAACCGAGATTTTTCTGTCAAAAGGGGGAACTACTTTTCCATTTCGATCGAGAATATAAAAACGCTTGTCTGTTCTAAAGGCCATTTGTAAACGCCCATTTTTATACAAATCAACTTGTTGAATATCTCCGATGATTTTCCCGTCCAATGCTTTTTTCCAGTAAAGGGTTCCATTGTTAGCATAGAGGTAAAGGTTGTTTTGTTCGTCTTGTACTGCGATATCCTTTTCTTTTGTTCGGTGATTTTTGAGCCATTGTGCTTTTGATTGAACAGGATGATCTAATGAAATGAGCGCTACATTAGTAGTCGTCTTATCATTGGATTTAATTTTATTTTGAGAAAGTCGAAAGTGCAGGTGCATAAAGTCACTTTCTACGACACCTTGAAATGCCACATAAGGAAGCTTTTCTTCGTTAAGGGCTTTCCAGAATTTGTTTTTAGGGAATTTGCGTTCTAGGGCAGCAGTTCCAGCTACCCAAAGGAGGCTGCTTTTTTCTAAAAGTGTTTCTTCTGCAAACTGATTAAAAGAGGAAGAACTCCCCAGGGTTTTGTCGTCCTTGTAAGCGGCAATAAGGGATTTAATTCCTTTTTCACTTTCTGCAAAAAAGAGAAATTCATCCAGCTTTGCGACCCATTCTGCATTGATTTGTTCTCCTAAACTCATGACAACTAAGTTGAGTTCTCGCGCTAGGGAAGTTTTAAAGTAGGGAACGTCACGGTATTTTTGTTCCGTGCTTTCTGGTAGAAAACTCGCGGCTGCAGTGGCTTCATTCCTTAAGTGAAATATAAGGGCAATTTCATTATTAAGCGATACAAGGCCTAATTCATCAATTCCTTTTAACGCACTTAGGTCGGTAGAAAGGGTTGCCAAGTTTTCAAAACGAACCCATTTTTTGAATTTATCCTCTAATAATTGAATGTTATCCATGCTCATAAATAAGGCCGAAGTCATTTGAAGCGGAACAGCCCTGGTTGTTTGGATTTTTTGTGGTTCACTCGAATGGAGTAAACCCACGGGATCTCCCACCGAGTCAATGACCTGTAATAAACCGTCCATTTCTGGGGTGTTCGAGCTTAGATTTAGGTCAATGCTTGCCCAGTTTTGGCCTATTTTAGGGAATAAAGGAAGTTCTCCTAGGCCTTCTTTGATGAGTGTTGCTTTTTGTCCTTTAATATGAATATTGATGGGAGCGCTAGTATCTGCGGTTTCGGCAATTGTTTCAAAAGAAGAGTCATTAACTCCTTTGGCTTTTTGTTGATAGGTTCGAATACAGTTTTCAAGAATGATTTTGGTATCTGTATGCAGTGTAAAACCATCGATAAAAGCGGTGTAAAATGTTGTTTCGTTTTCTTGCGTGACATAAATTGTTTCCCCACTGTAATCTTCTTTTGGCATTGAAAGGTAGGTGCTGTCAAGTGGAGCGCTATAAACGATACTCAATGCTTTTCCCTCTTTTCCATAAGGAGTTAGGCTAAAGATTTTAGGGGTAGAAACCTTTTTGTCAAGGGCGGTGATTTTTTTAGTAAATGCAGGAAAGCTCGCCGGCAGGTGTTTTAAAACAGTATTGTTTTTTAGAGCATTTTCTACTTCATTCGCATTGTTAATTTGAAGGACTAAAGGGGTGTTTTGTGGAATCCAGTCCAGTAGGGTGGAGTTACTTTTTTGTTGGGTTTCGCAGGCAGTAAATACAGTTACAAAAAGAATTGTACTAGTGAAAAAACGAAGAAGCGAAGAAGTGGTCATAGGGTTGAATTAGTGCTGCAAAATTAAGAAACTCAAAAGTCAATTTGTAATTGTTCTGGTAGTAATCGGAAAGTTTTTCTGTGATGAGGGCTCACGCCCGAAGTAGCAATTCCTTCTCGATGGGATTTTGTAGGATAACCTTTATTTGTTTTCCATTGGTATTGAGGGTAGTCCTGGTCAAGCGCTAGCATTAGATCATCGCGATAGGTTTTAGCCAGTATAGATGCTGCGGCTATATTTAGAAACCGACCGTCTCCTTTTATAAATGTTTTATGAGGAATTTCTTTGTACGGGTGAAAACGATTTCCATCTACAGCAATAAATTCTGGTACTGTTGTAAGACCCTCAATTGCGCGATGCATGGCTTTAATCGATGCATTTAGGATGTTTATTTCCTCAATTTCTTGAACACTACAGTGCGCAATACAAAAGGCAATGGCTTCTTTTTCAATAATGGGTCGAAGAGAATACCGTTGTCGATCGGTTAATTTTTTTGAGTCGTTTAATAATGAGTGTGTAAAGTCTGGGGGTAGAATTACAGCTGCCGCAGTAACAGGTCCTGCCAGGCAACCTCTTCCTGCTTCATCTGTGCCTGCTTCTAGTAGCTTGGTCGATTGTGTGGGAAGTTCTTTCATTTTTTGTACGATAATAGACGTTTCGCGAAGATTAATTCAAACATCAATTCAAATTTAGTTATAACTTCGCAGAAAATAAATTACACATGCCACAACGGTATTTTCTACTCCTCTTTTTATTGGGTATTCAGGCAATTTGGTCACAGGAGGAAGCAGTGCAGGCTGTTGAGGAACCATCTCTTCAAAGTGATACTAATACTGCAACGGTAGAACTTAAAGTAACTACCCGGGATTCTCTTACGGTCAAAAGAGATAGCCTCCCCAAAAAAAAGGGATTGATTATTAAGGAACGTGAAGAAATTGTTCCCGATACTGCTACCATCGATATGTATGAAATTTTCCAGCAAGGAAAAAGGACGGTATTTGTTGATACTACTTTGACCATTCAAAAAGAGTACAAGGCGAATTTTCTACGCAGGGATTATTTTGAGCTCCTTCCTTTTGTTAATTTAGGATCAGCGCTTAATCGACTGGGGCATGATTTTACCCAAACGTCCTTGCAGCCTCAAATGGGTGCACGCTCCAAACATTTAAGTTATTTTGAAGTGGAAGATGTAAAGTATTATCGCGTTCCCACACCATTTACCGAGCTTTACTTTAGAACAACAATGGAACAGGGACAGGCGACAGATGCTACTATCAGTGTCAATACTAGCCCGCAATTTAACTTTGCGCTAGCTTTTCGTGGGATGCGTTCTTTAGGGAAATACCTCAATCAGCGTTCAGCCGGACAGGCTTTTCGATGGTCCATGACCTTTCAAACGAAAGATGAGCGCTACAAGGCAAAGATGCATTATGTCTCTCAAAAACACGAAAATCAAGAAAACGGTGGTATCACCGAAGAGGGCATCCCTCTTTTTGAAACAGGGGATCCCGACTTTTTGGAACGACCTGTTTTAGAGGTGAAATTGTCCAATGCGTTGAACAACCTTAGCGGGAAACGTACTTTTTTTGAACACGACTATGCTTTAGTTCATGCTAAGGATAGTACGGGTTCTTCCTGGACCGTGGGACAGCAAATTGTCAATGAGTCTAAGTTTTATAACTACGAAGATGCTCGTAGTTCGCCCTATTTTGGCCAAAGAAACATTGCTGGAGGAGTAATGGACGAGGTCCAATGGGCCATCCTAAAAAATCGCTTTCAAACACAACTGATTAATCCAGTGATTGGAGCACTTACCGCTGGGATCGAATTTTCGGCCATCGATTATAGGTTGTTTTTGCCCGAGGCAGCTACTGAGTCGGTCGTCCCAGGGGATGAAAGTCCAGTGGATGATTTTCCATTAGAGCTTGAGGCTAACCAAACCTTTCTAAATGCCGACTATGCTTTTCTATGGCGAGGGTTTGATTTAACGGCCCATTTCAATAAGACCTTGTTTAGTGATCGCTTAAGTGATGAAATAAGTCTTCAGGCAAAAATTACGTTACCAAATGATGTTTTCTTTCAAGCTAAAACGAGTTTCATCAATAAAAGCCCAAACTTTAACTTTATTCGGTATAGAAGTGCCTACACCTCCTATAACTGGTATAACGATGATCTTTTAAATGAAAAAATCACCAGTTTATCAGCCACTTTATCCCATCCCAAATGGGGGTCATTATCGGGTGCGCTTCAACGCTTAGGGAATTACACTTATTACAATCAAGTCTTTCCAGATGAAGAAGAGCGTTATTTGCCATCAACACTTTTAACCGAGGTGGTCCAATCTCCCGAGAGTATTACCTATATAAAGGCACGTTATCAATCTCATTATAACTTTTGGAAATTTGGTTTAACGACAACCGCTCAATATCAAAAAGTGATGTCCACGACCAATACAGTGGTGCCAGCTATCAATGTGCCCGAGTGGAACATCAGGACCACTTTGAGCTTTAGTTCTCCTCTCTTCAATAAAGCCCTTTACCTACAAACCGGAATTACCGGTCATTACTTTACGAATTACTATGCCGATCAATACAACCCTCTTTTGGGCGATTTTATACGTCAGGATCGTGAAATGATTGGTGATTTTCCTCGCGTAGATGTTTTTTTCAATGGAAAAATCCAGCAAACACGTATCTATTTTAGGTATGAACATGCGAATGCATCCTTCACGGGCTATGACTATTACAGTGCCGTGGGTTATCCCTATCGAGATAGTATCATTCGTTTTGGATTAATTTGGAATTTTTTTCAGTAGCATAATAAGCTGTTAAGCAGTGATTTATTTATATCTAAAAAAAAACTTCAAAATATTTTACTCACTAGTGTTGTGGGTGGAGAAAAAGCGTT
>JBMZGM010000016.1:0-44218 GCA_049615925.1 Flavobacteriaceae bacterium
CCTCTTTCTCCGCTCAAGAAACCCACAATGGAAATTGTGGGTTTTTTTTGTTTTTAACAATCACTGCTTTCGTTTAGATTAAATTACAACTCATTGCAATGATTTATTGCATCCTAGTATTCGCTTTCAAATAATCGATAACTGCTTGCGGTTCATTTAAAATCTTAAATAGATGGGTATCCTCTGGTGAGATGGTATAGCCTTTCATTTCCTCTAGTTGTTCAAGTAGGGCTCGCCAGTAATTTGAATCATAGAGTACAATGGGTCGTTTTTTAATCTTCCCTGTTTGAATTAAAGTAAAAACTTCAAAAAATTCGTCAAGGGTTCCCACTCCGCCAGGGGCAATAACGAAAGCAGCGCTATAGTTGACAAAAATCACTTTACGGGCAAAAAAATAGTTAAAGTCCACGGGGTTATTGATGTAATCATTTGAACTGGTTTCAAAAGGGAGGTAAATGGACAAGCCCACCGACTCCCCCTTTCCTAGATATGCTCCTTTATTACCCGCTTCCATTATACCCCCACCCCCACCAGTGATGATTCCAAAACCTGCTTCTGCAAGGCCTTTAGCGATTGCCACCACATCTTTATAATGCTGATGAGAAGGATCGGTCCTGGCCGATCCAAAGATGGTAATACAATTTTCTGTCTTTGCTAACTTTTTTGAGGCTAATTCGAAGTCTTTTATGACTTTATCAAGTTTGATCATATTGATTTGGTTTTACCCTATAATTTATGCTTTTTATCGAAAAGATAAAAATGCCTATAAAATTGTTGCCATAAGATTGAGTTATTCCTGCAATTACTTCCAAAAAAAAAAGCAAGATTGTATCTTGTCCTTTTTAGAAAACTAGTTAGCATTAAATCACTTTTGTAAACCTCATATAATGGAACTTATCCCATCCACTGGCACCTCTCTCGTATCAATTTTTAAAGGCTGTTTAGGCATGGTTATTCTTTTAGCTATTGCCTATGGATCAAGCAGCAATCGAAAGAATATCCCATGGAAGACCGTGGGCCTAGGTTTATTGACCCAACTCGTGATAGGGATATGCATTTTAAAAGTACCTTTTGTACAAGCTATATTTGAACAATTAGGCGCCTTTTTTATCAAGGTTATCGAGTATACATTAGCAGGAAGTTCTTTCCTTTTTGGTGAAATTGTTGATTTAAGTAAAACAGCCTATATTTTTGCCTTCCAGGTACTCCCTGTAATTTTATTTTTCTCTGCCGTTACTTCGGTTTTGTATTATCTAGGGGTTATCCAAAAGATTGTTGGTTTTCTAGCCTGGGCACTTCGTAAACTTGTTGATATCAGTGGTGCGGAAAGTTTATCATTAACTGGAAATATATTTTTAGGGCAAACAGAAGCGCCTTTACTCATTAAAGCCTATTTAGCTAAAATGCAACGATCAGAGGTTTATTTAGTCATGGTGGGTGGTATGGCTACAGTTGCGGGAAGCGTGCTTGCGGCATATGTCGGATTTTTAGGGGGAGACGACCCAGTACAGCGTGTTATTATTACAAAACACCTTATTGCTGCTTCTGTAATGGCTGCCCCGGGAGCAGTTGCCATTTCGCGTATGCTTGTCCCTCCAGTGGGTGTGGTTGAATACGATGACTCGGTAAAGATAGAGGAACAAAACTTTGGCAGCAATATCTTAGCTGCCATCACCAATGGAACGACAGAGGGGTTAAAACTTGCCGTAAATGTAGGAGCAATGTTATTGGTCTTTGTAGCTCTTTTAGCTTTAGTTAATGATGCTTTAAGCGGTTTTGGGAACTGGGTAGGGCTTAACACAATTATCGCTAATAATACCCCTTATGATACCCTTACGATAGAGTTTATTCTAGGGTATTTATTTGCGCCGTTGATGTGGTTAATCGGTGTAGCAAAAGAAGACATGACCCTAGTAGGACAACTTTTAGGGATTAAACTCGCAGCGAGTGAATTTGTCGCTTATGTCCAATTAGCCGATTTAAAAAATATCGGAAATAGCATGCATCTCATGTATGAGAAATCTGTAGTGATGTCCACGTTCATCCTGTGTGGTTTTGCTAACTTTTCTTCCATTGGAATACAAATCGGAGGAATCGGTATCCTAGCGCCTTCTCAGCGTAAAAATTTATCAGAACTAGGATTAAAAGCAGTTTTAGGAGGCACCTTGGTTTCTTTGGTCTCGGCCACCATGGCGGGAATGATTTTAGGCTAACTAAATCCAGTTAGAATTATTCCTAAAAAAAGCTTCTGCTCATTCGAACAGAAGCTGTTGTTTTTTTTTATAAAAGCTAGCTTAAGCTTTGAAAATATCATTGAGCACAGCGGCTAAACGAATTCCTGCTTTATAAAGTTTATCCTTTACTAAAGGAAGGTTATTATAGTTATATACATATCCAAGGTTTTCTCCCTCTTCTATTTCGCTGTATATTTTAGCTACTTCTTCATGCGATTCATTGGCCCAATCTGCTGCTGTACCAATACTTACTGGTTCATTATTACGACCCAACAAATTTGTTGCAAGTTCGGTATAAGACATTCCGTAATCTTCAATGATGTCGGTGTCCCAAACACGGTGTAGGTTTGTTTTTCGGCCAAAATACTTTAGGTAAATAGCATTCCCTCCTTTGTCTTCAGCACGACCAGCGTGCAGGGGTTGATGCAAATCAGCGAGGCAGTGAATCAAGTACTTCAAATAAAAAGCTTTTTCTTCTCGTGTACTGTTTTGATTTTTTAAGCCCTCTATACAACGATTAATTGCCTTAACGACATTTTCTCCTTCGTGTTCAACCTCTTCATATTTTTTGTCTAAAGGAAGGTTAACATAATGCCAGGTCGTGTATTTGTTGTAGGCAGGGTTTGATCGAATCTCATCTGCCCAAGTACCAATGCGAGCAATGGAACGGCCTTCTAATAAATCGTTGACGGCTTTTGCCGCTTCTGGGGTAAGGTTACGGGAAGCAATTTCCCCAATAACGCGATGCCCCGTTTTACCCCAATCGGCAAAAGTTGCCAATGGAATAAGCAAGAATAAAAGGAATATTTTTTTCATAGGTAAATATAAAAAAAGGGACCGAAGTCCCTTTTAAAGTTTTGTGATATTTGATTAGAATCTGTACTTAAGTGACATATTCCATGTTCTTCCAAAACCGAACCATACTGAGTTTTGAACGTCTACTCCATTCCATGTTTCAGACGAAGCTGTCGCATGGATGTTAGAATTAGATTCTGCAATATAAGTAGTATCTAATACGTTGTTGATGTTCATTCTTAAACTCCATCCAGACCAGAAGTAGTAGGTCGCTCCAAAGTCAACAAGACCATAAGAAGGCAACTTTAATGCTCCTTGGTTATCAGGTTGAGTGAAGGCAGAATCAGTAATACTATAGTCTGCGTATAAACCGTCAACAAAACGATAGTCTAAATCTAAGTTAAGGCTTCCAATTCTGTGATCAACACCTAAGTTTGCAGTAAACTGTGCAGCATCTCCCACTTTAGCGTCTTTGGTATATAAGGTACCCGTTCCCACTTGAACTTGGTTCTCATCAAATAAAGCAGCTTCAAAGTTTTTCGTGTACTTCCAGTCTCCGATAGAGATCATCCCGCGCACTTTTGTGTTGCTTCCTTGAGGACTCCAGCTACCTTCAATTTCAAGACCGTTGTGTACCACATCGATATCCTTGAATTGAGCAAAACCATCTACACCTTGTTGATTTGTTAAACTTCTTTGAACAAAACGATTCCCCCATACCGTAGAGTATGCATTTACGTTAATTCTGAAGTTATTAGACAAGTATCCGTATCCAACTTCGAAAGAGGTAATGGTCTCGTTTTGTAAATCTGGGTTAACATCATTTGCATATCCTGGGAATACCGCACCAAATTGAGGTTGTCTTGAGATATATCCTGTGTTAAAGAATACGTTTGAGTTTTCGTTAAAGTTGTAGTTAGCTCCCCCTTTAACATATCCACCTCCAATGTTTTTCTTCTCAGAAACAGGATTGGTAGGTTGATCAAATAAATCTTCACGCTGGAATGACTGGTTTGAAAGTCCCGCTTGTAAAACTGCAGTAATTTTATCCCCAGAGTATTCAGCTAAAGCGTTAACTCCTTGCCAACCCACATTACCGATGTTATAGTAATCGATTTTTGGTCCGCGAATTCCAGTATCTTTAAATGGACTTGCTTCGATTGTTGTTTCAATGATTTGTCCAGCACTATTTTTGTTACCAGTTGAGTAGTACCCATCAAGTCCCATTAGGTTATTCACTACACGGTAGTGGTACCCAGTATATCTACGTAGGTCAATCCCGATAGAATAACGCATGTTTCCAGAAGTGATGTTTAAGTTAGAAATCCCACCAATCCAATCGTGAGAGTTCATAGAAGCTCTACGCATTAAAATGGCACGGTTTACTCCATCATTACGGAAACCATTTGAACCGATACGTAAACCGTCAAAGTTTCCACGAGCTAATCCACCAGTATATGGATCGGTAGTTGAACGGTTGTTTGCAACTACAGCATCATAGTTGATGAAACCATTCGCATCACGTGCTCCTCTCCCATCTTCTAGGTAGTGTTCTGTCAAATCTTTACGGAAAGGAAGGATATCAGAGGTCGCATTTCTGTAGTAGTTACCACGAGGACCAGTTCCTCCTCCACGACCTGCAGAGCCATATAATGAAGTATTTAACTCCATATTGTCAGAGATTTTATAATCCCAGTTGAAAGTGGCTAATGGCTTGTTGTAGAAGTTTCTTCTCATGTTGAATTCTTCTCCATTTAACGTTCCTCCATTTGAGTTCCATCTTCTGTCAATTCCGTCTTCACCAAAGTTTTGGTAGTCACGAATAGAGACCCAAACGTCACGTTGGTGGTGCCATTGTCCAGCTCCTAAAAATGAAAAGTTGAATTTACTTTTTGATCCTTCTGGTGTATACCCGATGGCTGCAAAGTAGGTCCAACCTTCACCTTTGGTGTTATAAATGTATCCGTCTCCAGACCATTTTGTCAATAAATAAGAAGAAGACCATCCTTTTTCGTTTACTCCTGTGTTGTAAACAGCAGTCGTCTTAATGTAACCGTCGTTACCAATCATTTGCGTGATTGCTCCACCCTGTGCTTTATCGGCACTTTTAGTAAAGATCGAAACCGTACCCCCTACAGAAGGAACAGCTAATTTTGATGCTCCCAAACCACGTTGGATTTGAATTCCTGAGGTGATGTCTGTCAAACCTTGCCAGTTTGACCAGTAAACCCAACCATTTTCCATGTCATTAACAGGCTGACCGTTAATTAGAAAGGATGTGTTTCTTTGATCAAAACCACGAAGTGAAATACGGCTGTCTCCATATCCACCTCCTTGTTTTGTAGCATAAACACCTGGTGTTTTTTGCATAATTTCTGGGAATTCTAGGTTCCCCACTTTTAACGCAACCTCTTGAGCAGAAATCATACTCAAAGCGATAGGTGTTTTACGAACCTCAGCAATATCAATTACCCCTGAAGTCACGACAATTTCTTCTAGATCGACATCCAAGATGGTGCTAGAAGCTGAATCAGTCATCTCATCTGTTTGGGCAAAACCAAAACCAGATAAAAGAACTAACGAAAAGAAAAGTAACTTTTTCATAAATAGTTGTTAATTAATGTAATCAAGTTGTTGACCGTGTTTTGATCAATTTGGTACAAAAATAAATCTAATTTCTAAGTCATTTTATAATTAGTATTAACAAAATGTTATGTTAAAAATGAATGGGCAGGACTTTTAACGTACTATAGTCTTGACCCCTATAAAGAATTCGAATCTAACGGGGTGGCGCCATCAAAGAAATACAAAGGCTTATCACGGAAATGGTTTGTCAATGATCTACCAAATACACTCGTACTTCTCATTCAATACGTTTGAATAATTCGTCAATTAACGGTTAATAACTTTTTGATTTATAACAATTGACTCACTTTTTCCTTCTATTTATAACAAGATGACTCAGCTGTCCTAACTCTGAGTAAATTATGTTATTACACCCCACATGAATCTAGTCAAATACGATGATTCAATTAGACAGCGGTTTGTCAAGCCACATGCACCATAGGACGATGCATCATTCTCTCCTAACTTAACAATATTTTTTTATTTAAAATAATTCTAAATAAGTCTTGCGTAAGACAAAAGGGACAGTTATATTTGCGTCATTATTTATAATAAGTCTAAATAAACATTATGAGATTATTCGCAACACTATTGATTAGCTTATTTCTTGGAAATGTAGTGATGGCGCAGCAGCCCAACTCAAACCAACCTTTATCAACTGCAGATTCATTAGCACAATCCCTACAAATCAACGGATATCAGCGAATCTTGAATAACTTGAGTGGAATTCCTCAAGGGGTTACTATAGGTGGATATGCCGAGGTACTATACAATCAACCCGAGGCCAGTAATGGAGAATTAGACGTACAACGGTTGATCATGTTATTTGGATATAAATTTGACGAAAGAGTACAATTTGTAACCGAAATTGAATTTGAACACGTCAAAGAAGTATATGTAGAACAAGCATTTGTCAATTATTCTCTTGCAAATTCTTTGAACATTCGAGCAGGATTAATGCTTGTGCCTATGGGTATCATCAACGAGTTTCATGAACCCACAACCTTTAATGGTGTAGAGCGCCCCAGTATGGATAATAAAATAGTTCCCACTACTTGGAGAGAAATTGGAATTGGGGTTTCTGGTAGATTCGATGGCCTTGCCATGCGATACCAGGCCTATTTATTCAACGGCTTTATCTCCCATGATGGTAATGATGGAAAATTAAAAGGGAGCAATGGTCTTCGTGGAGGACGTCAAAAAGGAGCAGAATCTATGGTGGATCAATTCAACCTTTCGGCAAAATTAGATTATTATGGGATTCCTAATCTGCGCATTGGTCTTTCGGGCTATCAAGGAAGAACACAAGCAGATGATGCAGTCAACAATATCTTGGGAAGTGATATAGGTGTTGCTATGCTGGGACTGGATGCACGCTACAAATGGATGAAGTTTTCGGCCAGAGGGCAATATGTGAATGCAAGCCTAAGCGATACCGAAGCCTACAATACATTTACCGGGCGTGATTTAGGAAGTCAATTAGAAGGTTTTTATTTAGAAACAGCCTATAATGTGCTTCCAATTACAAACAAACAACGTCTTGATGCCTTTGTGCGCTATGAACAATATGATACCCATAAAGAAGTCGCTGGAAGTTTAGTTAGAAATCCTGCCTATTATCGTCAAGAATGGACCATGGGATTGAGTTACCATATGTCAATTGGCTCAGTATTCAAGGTGGATTATCAATCAAAATCGACTGGGGTAGACAATAGCCAATATGGCCAATTTAATGTGGGTGTAGGGGTATGGTTTTAATTTATTTAAAATTAATCTAAATAAACTTGGTCATTTCCAAATTGTAAAATATCTTTGCTGAGTAGATGATGAATATGTCAAAAGTTAGTTCTTCTTTCTTGTTACTTTTCTCCCTTTTCCTTTTGAGTTCAGGGACGACAATTAGCTCTAACAACGCTTTGGCAAAACGCGTTCAAAAAAAGGTGAGCAAAGAAATTAAATCCATCTTTGCTGTAGAAGATTTTGAACTCCTCGAATCTAAAATTGAAATTCCTTCTAGCCCTTTCCTCGTTGGTCAACAAATGAATGAAATTAGAAAAGGAGACGAACTTCTGGGTTACGCCTTTTTAGGGACTGCTCCCAGTAAGACCGACACTTTTGAATACCTCATTTTATTTGATGAAAGTTTCACCATTAAAAAGGCTACGGTATTGATCTATAGAGAAGACTATGGGGGTGAAATTGCTAGCAAAAGATGGCTATCTCAATTTGTCAAAAAACAGCAGAGTGAAGCCTTTGTTTTTGGAAATAACATCAGTGCAATCTCGGGAGCGACCATTTCGGTTCAATCGATGACTGCATCGGTAAATCACGTATTTTCTTCTTTAAAGAAAAATGAAATTGCACTAGGACAATAATGACTCCTATTTACTTACTTCGCAATTTTTCTAAAGCCTTTAAATCCTTTCTTGTTGCGTTTATCCTCATCCTATCGGTGGGCTATTTCACGGGATTGCTTTTTGTGGCTCAAACAGATAGCACCCACCCTAATGGAGTAGTAGAAAATTATAATGGGAATGAAAATGATGAAGACGCTGTGATCCTCAAATTCAAAAAGGGAGAACGTGAAATGCTTACTATTTTACACACCCACATCCTCTCCATTGGATTTATCTTTGCTTTTCTAGGTCTCTTAGTTTGGGGAACAGAAATTCCTCTCTTTTGGAAAAAATTCTTAACCATAGAACCTTTTGTTTCTATTCTGGTAACCTTCGGCGGGATTTACGTGATTTGGCTGGGTTATCCAGCCATGGCCTATCTGGTGATGATTTCTGGATTCCTAATGACCCTGAGCTATATCGGTGGTGTCATCGCGGTGTTAAGCGCATTAAATAAAAAACCCTTGACAGCTTCTTCTATCAAGGGGTGATTCGTTAAACGTTTAAAAGAATTAAGTCGCGCTAAGCACTTCTTTCACAAGGTTTCTTCCTAATTGGTACATGTGCACTTCATCTGGGCCATCAGCAATACGGATGGTTCGTCCATAAATCCAAAACTCTGCCAAAGGAGTATCTTGACAAACGCCCATTCCACCATGTGCCTGAATGGCGCGATCAACTACTTTGGTCGTCATTTCTGGTACAGCAATCTTGATCATGGCGATCAGGTTTTTTGCGCCTGCAGCGCCAAATTTATCGATCTTATCCGCACATGCTAGGGTTAATAATCTCGCTTGCTCAATCTCTGCAGCAGATTTTGCAATATCTTGACGAATGCTACTAAAGTCTTTTATTTTTCGCCCAAAGGCTTCTCGAGCTGCCACCCGCTCACACATCATTTCTAAGGAACGTTGTGCTGCTCCTATCAAGCGCATACAGTGATGAATACGTCCTGGACCTAATCGCCCTTGAGCGATTTCAAAGCCACGCCCCTCCCCTAATAACATATTTTCAACCGGAACACGCACATTGGTTAATTTTATCTCGGCATGTCCCTCGGGAGAATCAATTGAACCAAAGACCCGCAAAGGACGAACGATTTCTACCCCAGGAGTGTCCCTGGGAACAATGATCATGCTTTGTTGCGCGTGTCGCTGGGCAGTGGGATCGGTTTTTCCCATGACTATAAACACCTTGCAATTAGGGCGCATCGCACCCGATGACCACCACTTACGACCGTTGATAACATATTCATCTCCATCGCGAACAATAGAGGTCTCTATGTTTGTTGCATCAGAGGAAGCCACGGCAGGTTCGGTCATTAAAAAAGCCGAACGGATGTCGCCATTCATCAGGGGTTTTAACCACGCTTCTTGCTGTGCTTCTGTGCCATATTTTGCAAAAACCTCCATATTTCCAGTATCAGGGGCAGAACAATTAAATACTTCTGAAGCAATTTTAGAACGACCCATCAATTCAGCGAGGGGTGCATATTCTAGGTTGGTCAATCCCGCACTTAACGTTCCGTAATCTGTTGGAAGAAATAAATTCCAAAGTCCCTCTCTTTTTGCTGCAGCTTTCCATTCTTCTAGTTTTGGAAAATCTTGCCATAGATTATTATGATCAAGGTGGAAGGCTTGGATTTCTTTTTCATGGGGGTAGATGTATTCTACCATAAAGTCATTGACCCTTTTTTGCAGGCCAAGGGATTTCTCTGTATAGTCGAAATTCATTTCTTACATAGTTTAAGTTTTCAAGGTAATCAATACCTCAAAAAAGAGCACAAGGAAACTGTCTTTTTCTTAGCAGTAAAAATTAGGTCATCTGTTTGTTAAAATGCATTGATTTGATCATCCATCCAGGACAAACGATTCTCTAAATACGTTTTTAAATCAGAAATAACTTGGAGATAATCCACTGGAATACCACTCCAGCGGTTATAGTTTCTTTCAATGGCACCATTTTCTATTAAATAGTCTGCCGTCGACTGTACAAGGCCCAGAACTGTTGCTGTAGAAAGTTCACCACTTCGAAATGTTTGCCAGCGTTGTTTTAATCGTTGTTGAAAAACAGGGTCTTCAAGCAAACGTGGCCACCAAAAAGGTACCATCCAGGCATCTTGACTAACATGATTGTTATAATTCGCTATCCAATCGGTAAATGGAACCCTACTTTGTCGATTGTAACCAATATTGAGATCCCAAATGGGGCCCATTTTTAATTTCTCTCCACGTTCCTTGTGCAAATAGGTGCTTAAACGATACCCATCAACATTACCGGTGATTTCATTGATGATAAAAAAGTCCACAAAACTATCGAGGTCAATGTACTGGGTATAGCTGCGCTCTTCTGTACTAAAATCATCGGCTAATAAAGCAGTTTCAAAGTCGTTAATGTATTGCTGAATGTAGTTTTTTTGCGCTTCGGTAATCTTGTCACTCTTTGGGTACTCATACAAAAAATAAGTTTCAAGGTATTGACTAGAATGATAAGGCGGGCCAAAGGGAGCAGTGGTCAAAGGTTGACCAAAAATGTCATAATTTGAACGAAAACTAATCCCTTCGGAATAACGCGCATCATCTGCCCAGTTGTCATAGTAGTATTCTAGGGGTTGGTCTGGGGCTACATCCCCACCTGCAGTTTTATCAATTTTTAAAATATATCCGCCAGATAAATCAGGCAATTCATTGTCTGAAGAAGATAACTTTTCAATATCAATGCGATCACCATCGCGCTTTAGTTTTTCCATGAACATGTACACCCCCATGTACTGTTGATTGACTTCTAGCTCTACATATTTCGTGCGACTAGCATAATGCCCCATCGAACGATAAAATTCATAACCAATGTAATGATGCATTAAACTGGGATCAAAAATCGTGTTGTTTGATGCTCTAAAAACATGACCATTGAGAATCCAGTCTTCTTCTTCTGGAAAGCCAAAGATACTTTCCTTAACGTCTTCGTCATTCTCATCCCAGGTTTCAAAACCATAGGACTTTTTATCCGATAATCGAAAGGAGGTTGATCCCCTGTATTCAATTCCGATAGGAGAACTAAATTGCAAGGTTTGATTTTCAAAGATGGCGATATCTCCAGGAACCTTTGGTTCATTTTCAATAGAGACATCGGTAGTGACTTTAATGTAAGGGATTGCTCCTGTATCCACCGTTGGTGGGCTATCAATGGAGGGAGTTATTGCAGGGTCCTTAGCACAGGACACGATAAAAAATAACAAGATAAAAATGGGGATAGGAGATAAAAATTTCATTCGATTCAATTGTTTACTTTGGCGATACATCTAAATTACCACTTTCGTCAAATTATTTTCTATACAATTAAAGTTAAATTCTCTTGATCAAGTAAGGGTACTATCTTTTTCATTAAGAAACACCTTATTTATGTTCATGGTTTAAAACATAACCAGCCTGCATTGTTATACTCACAAAGCTTTTGTAGCTTTAGCTCAAATAACATTCGAGATGAAGCAAGTAACTACCTACCTATTCACCCTGCTATTTAGCCTAGGCCTACAAGCACAAAAGAAAAGCAAAAAAAACGACCTCAAGGCCATCGACTCTTTAACAAAAGATATGATTGCGCAAAAAGGTCTCATTACCACGCATTTGAACGAGGAGAATACCTTGTATTTTGAACTCAACGAAAATTTACTAGAAAAAGACATTTTAGTGGTGACTCGCTTTGCACAATTACCGGCTAATTATTCGGCTTATCTCAATGCTGGATCAAAAACTGCTCAACAAGTTCTTCGCTTTGTAAAAAAAGGAAAGAAAATTCTCATCAAACAAATCAGCTATAACAATGTTACATCTGTAAAAGAAGATCCCATAGCCATCAGTGTAGAAGAGAATAATTTTGCTCCTATTCTTGCGGCTTTTGAGATAAAAAACAAAGAAACGGATCGTTTTTTAATTGATGTTAGCAGTCATTTCATGGCCGATTCACCAGGATTTAATATCATTCGAAAAGGAGATAAAGACCGTTACAAAATAGGGGGTGTAGACAAAAAACGCAGTAGCATAGACAGCGCGAATAGTTTTCCAAAAAACACTGAAATTCGACACACACTCACCTTTAGCGCAAATAAAGCACCACGGGCAAATCAAGCGAAAACTTTTAGCTTTCAAATCAATCATTCGTTCATTGCTTTACCCGAAGACCCTATGCCCATTCGCTATGAAGACGAGCGAGTAGGATGGTTTAGTTTATCCAAAATTGATTACAGCTCCCAGGCGTTAAAATCAGATCAGTATCGCATTGTGCGACGATGGAGACTCGAACCTAAAGACAAAGAAGCCTATTTTAAAGGAGAACTGGTTGAACCGATTCAACCCATTGTTTATTATTTAGATCCCGCAACACCCTTAAAATGGCGAAAGTATTTTAAGCAAGGGATTGAAGACTGGAATACGGCCTTTGAAAAGGCAGGTTTTAAAAATGCAATTCTGGCAAAAGACCCTCCTAGTAAAGAAGAGGATCCTGATTTTAGCCCAGAAGACGTGCGCTATTCTACCGTGCGTTATGTCGCTTCAACCACCCGTAATGCTACTGGGCCCAGTGTCTCAGATCCACGCACAGGGGAAATCTTAGAAAGTGATATAATTTGGTACCATAATCATCTTCGCTCCTATCGTAACCGCTATTTATTAGAAACTGGAGCTGCCAACCCAAAAGCACGCTCGCTCAACACCCCAGAAGAGGAAATAGGTGAAATGATGCGCCGTGTTATCTCACATGAAATAGGGCATGCCCTCGGTTTACCGCATAATATGAAAGCCAGTAGTGCTTATCCTGTGGATTCCCTTCGTTCGGGTAAATTCACGCAAAAGTTTGGTATTGCTACCACCATCATGGATTATGCACGCTACAATTACATTGCACAACCTGGAGATGAAAACATTCGCTTTGTAAGGCAGCTTGGACCCTATGATGATTATGCCATTGAATGGGGGTATCGTTATTTTGGGCAAGACCCAAAAACAGAACAAAAGTTGTTGAAATCAATGGTAGATGAAAAATCCCTTGACCCTATGTATATGTTTGGTGGGAGAGGAAATGATCCCAATTCCCAAACCGAAAATATTGGAGACGATCCCATAAAGGCAAGTAACTATGGTTTAAGCAACCTGAAAATTGTAGCGAAAAACCTGATGGACTGGACCCTCTCCCCTAACGATAATTACTACGATTTAGAGGAACTCTATGGAGAACTAATTGGAGTATATCGTCGCTATATCTACCACGTTCACTCAATGATAGGAGGTGTCTATCAAACGCGGCATAACACAAATCAAACCAAAGCTGTTACCTATCAAAACGTGGAACGCAATAAACAATTAGCGGCCTTGCGCTTTTTAGAGCAACATCTTTGGCAAACCCAAAATTGGTTAATGGACACCGGTTTACTCTCCGAAATAAAAGGAGAAGGCGGCTTGATTCCCCTACAAAACCTCCAACGCTCTGCCTTAAACCGACTCTTGAGTGTTCGAAGACTAAACCGAATGATTTCGGCAAGTGAAACGCTTGTAGGACAGGGCTTAAACCCAACAGAATTGCTCAATCAAGTCAATAAGAGTTTGATGGAATCAAAATTACCCCTTGACCTTTCACGAAAGAGTCTCCAAATTCACTTCGTCACACAACTTAACTCCCTTTTAATCGAAGAAAAACTAAATCCTTCCATTAAATCTGAAATCAAAGGAATACTCACTCAAATTCATAAAAAAGCAAAAAAGCAACGTAAAATAGAAACGCAAAGCGACAAAAATCACTTTGGTTACATCGCCGAAATCAGTCAAAGCGAGTAAGACTAGAACAAGCGATCGATTATATCAAAAGCGGTTTCGGCCATTTTATTGCCTTTCTCGTCCAGTAAGGGATTGATTTCACAAACCTCAAGACAGCCTACTTTACCCGAGGCGAGAAAACCTTGCAATAATTCAATCACCTCGCTAGGATCAAATCCTTTAGAGACAGGAGTACCGGTTCCTTTTGAAATTAAATCACAGTCGAGACTATCCACATCAAATGTGATATAAATAAGATCGACATCGGCGAGTTGTTCTAGTGCCTCTTTCAAACATACTTCAACCGATCGATAACGTACTTCATGAACGGGATAAGCACGAATGTTGTGCGTTGCTATGGTACGATCTTCGGCTTCTTCTGTGGAACGCAAGCCGAAATAAATCAAATGTTCTGCTTTTAACTTTGGTGCATCTCCCCCTAAAGCTTTCATTTGTTTCCAACTCTCTAGCGTAGAATCATCGACATCATTAATGGCATACTCTTCGTTATCATGTCCCAAAGCTGCTGCTAGTGGCATCCCGTGAATATTCCCCGAGGGAGAACTCAAAGGGGCGTGTAAATCAGCATGCGCATCAATCCAAATCGCGCCAATGGTTTTCTCTGGATAAGCAGTTTTAATCCCTGCCAAAGATCCCAAAGCCGAAGAATGATCCCCAGAAATAATCAAAGGGAAATGCTTTTGCCGCATAACCATAGCAGTCACTTCACAAACTCTTTCACATTGTTCAGCAACAAAATTGATGCGCTTTGCAAAGGTATTATTGACTTTATCATAAATCGTCTCGTTATGGGTGGGGACATCAATAAAAGGATGGCGATTAAAAAAATCATTCTCGCAATTAATTGCAGCGATTTCAAGGGCATCAATTCCCATGTCAGAACCACGGGTACCAGCCCCAATATCAGAACGATTTTTTATGATTTTTAAGCGATGGGTCATTTCAATTATTTTTTGTGAAAAGTACATATTATTTGAAAATCTATTGGAGCAAGTCTTCAATATTTTAACTGATTTTTTATCTTTGGGCAAAACTAAAACTATGCAGGTTTCCAATCTTTTTTCTTATGGCTTTAAACAACGTAATCGCGATCACTTTGCCGCAATTGTACGTGTTGCATTGTCAGACGGTATCATTACTGATGAAGAAAAAGCATTTATCAATCGTACCGCCATCAATCTTGAAATTGAAGAAGAAGAGGTAGAGAAAATTATGGCAAATCCTGATCAATACCCCATTAACCCTCCTGCAAACGAGCAGCGTCGCCTTGAACGCCTCTATGACCTTAGCCGTATGGTCTATGCCGATCATATCGCAGATGAAGGAGAAATTCAATTACTCAATCGCTTAACGATAGGGCTTGGGTTTGCTACAGAGGATGCACAAGAGATCGCTAAAAAAGCACTTGCCCTTGTCGCAGATGGAAGAGATGAAGACGAGTTTGTCGCTGCCTTTTAATCGGTTACTTCTTTTACTTTTACAATAATTGCTTGTCCAAAGAGACACAAACCCGTATTGGTGATCACCAGTGCTACCGTTCCTGCTACCACCCAATAGGGAGAATTTGTGAATTTCATAAGAATGGCTTCGCCCAAAAGGCATAAACCAAAACCAAAGAAGAGTAAACCACTTACCGAATAAAGCAGCCATTTTGTTTTTGCCGACATTTCTTTTTTATAGAAAGATAAGTCATTCGGCGAATGCATAAAAATCAGAATAGCTATAATTGATCTCCTCATCGGCAATTCTCTCGTCTAAATCAAAATAAATTGAAGTAGGAAATCCATAAGTTTCGTCATAAGAGATACGAACCACAGCAGGAGATGTGAGTAATTGTTCCCGAATGAATTCAAAGGCTTGATCAATGGTTAAACGATTAAAATGGACCTCTTGAGAAAACGAAGCATCGTTTACCCTTATCACTTTATTATTTTCGATCACAAGCACCTTTGGCAAGGTAAATTCACGAAGACAAAAACAACTGATTTGCTGGGTAACGGTATAATTAACGATCCCATGACTTTCCCATAAGGCTTTATGCTTTCTTAACTGCACTTCGTCAGGATTAAAAACCGAATTGGGAGCGCAAGAAAGCACTAGTAAACACACGAGCAATGAAATTATTCTTGACATAAGAAACATTGCTCAAAAAACGTACCGTTTATTTCTTGTAATACTTCTTGTAGGGGAAATAAGAGACAAGGCCTAAAATTGCGACAAAGGCAGCAGAATAATACACAAAGTTTGGCGTAATGATTTTATCTCCGCTAGCGTAGGAATGTAGCCCCGAAAGATAAAAGTTCACCCCAAAATACGTCATCATAATACTAGCAAAAGCGACTACACTAGCGAGATTAAACAACCATCGACCACGTAATCCCGGGATCAAACGCATATGGATAACAAAGGCGTAAATCATAATACTGATTAATGCCCAGGTTTCTTTGGGATCCCATCCCCAATAACGTCCCCAGCTTTCGTTTGCCCACATCCCCCCTAGGAAATTTCCTATGGTAAGCATGATTAAGCCCACGGTCAATGATAATTCGTTAATGATGGTGAGTTCTTTAATCGTTAAATCAATGCGAGGTTTGTTCTTCTCTGTGGTAGCAAGCATTAACAACAAGGCAACAATTCCTATAATCATACTCAAGGCAAATGGCCCATAACTTCCCACGATCACTGCCACATGAATCATCAACCAATAACTGTCTAAAACAGGTTGTAAATTAGCAATGGAAGGATCCATCCAATTCCAATGGGCAATCATTAAAATCATAGCACCGACAAAGGTCGTTGCAGCGAGTGTCAAATTAGATTTTCTACCAAAGAGGATCCCGAAAAGTACCGTTGCCCAGGCGACATAAATCATCGACTCATATGCATCACTCCAAGGTGCATGCCCCGAAATAAACCAGCGGGCAGCTAGGCCAGCAGTATGCAAGGCAAATAATAAAAAGGTAGCGCCTTTAAAAAAGGTGATGAGGAAACGAATAATTTTTCCGTCGCGAAAAATTTGTACGATTAGAAAGACAAAAAAGAAAGTACCGACATAAAGGTACCAACTAAACAACTTCTTGAAAATATCGTATTTATTGTAGGTAATCTCGGTTTGGATACGATCTTTGCTGGGTAATACATTTGCTCCATATCGCTGCTGGAAACCTTTTAAACTCTCTAAAAGTTCATCGGCTTCGGTATAGTCATTAGTAGACTTTGCAAGGCGCATAGAACGAAAATACAAGGGCAAAACATTGTTGACATATAGCGAATCGGTTCCACTAAAATTCCCCTCGGCTAATTCGGGAAAAGACACCCATTTATTGTTTTCATCTTCTGGGATGGGGAAAACACGTAGCACCTTTCCCTCGAGTGCAGAATACAGTAAATTCACTCGTTTATCTACTTCAATAAAGTCTTTCTGGAATTGATTTGGAACACCTGCACGATAGGCCTCTTCAAGTTGGGTGGCAATTTTATAATTTCCCTCTTGATCAAAAAAGGAAATCAAAGGAGCATATTTCGCGTCTTTTGCTACCCCAGTAATGGATCGAATAGAATCATTTCCTCGCTTGAGGTAAATAATTGGGATATTGTACCAAATCGCTGGCCCGTTTAAAATGGATAGTAAAACTTGATCGGAGTTTAACTCCTGGTAGGTATCAGATTTACTTACCTTTCTCAAAAGCTCAGAAGAAAACGTATTTGCGGGTTTCATACGCCCACCTAAATCCTGTATAACAAGTGATCCAAACTTTTCAGCCTGGGCAGCAGGAAAAGCATCTGCCACCACTAATGAATCAAAATTAATCTTTGAACGACTATGATCAAGATGATCTTGCGCAAAAAGTCCTTGAATTCCAAAAAGAAGGAAAAAGGAGAGTGCCGCCTTTTTAACCTTAATTTTATCAATGGCTTTGGCTAAATCTTTAAAGCGGGTTTTACCAATGAAGAAAATCGCCATCATACTTAAATACAAAAGAATGTATCCAGTATAAGTGATATAGGTGCCCCACCAATCGTGGTTGACAGATAGAACGGTCCCTTTTTCATCTGGATCAAAAGAAGATTGAAAAAAGCGATACCCTTTATAATCCAGCACGTGATTCATGTAAATATCATAATCAAAAATTTCTTCTTCTGCCTTGACTGTTACTTGGCTTTCAAAAGAGGAATAACTTTTTTCGGTTCCAGGATACTTTGCTGCAATAAAATCATTTAATCGAATGCGAAAAGGCAATTCCAGTGGTATGGAACCATAGGTTAAGTAAAAATCAAATCCACCTAGTTGGATTTTTTTTGGATCATTGCTGTATCCTTTACCCCCTAAAAGGGAGACAAGCTTGCTTTGGCCTTTGGCCGTAACTTTTAAACGCAATGCGTCTTGACGAGCATTAGGTTGCTCCTCGGCTTGAACGATATCAAACTTACCGCGTAATACAGGTTCTGGAATAACAAATTGAAAGTTTGGTAAAGAATAGAGCGAACGCAGTTGTAACGGCTGTTGTTCCCCAGTGGTCAATTCCCCTTGGAATTGATCGGCCATGCGCATAAATGAACCGGCAAAGGGGGAGCTAATAAAGTATTCTCCATCTTTCACCTCAATATTTATCGCCCCTTGAATAGGGTTGTCGAGTGTAAAAAGCAGATTGTGGATATTCGCTACATCCCCTGCTTTAATGTAATGGTCATGACGATTTCCATCACTGGCTTCTACAATTTTTAAATAACGTTCCCCTTCAGGATCTAGTACTAATCCCTCAGTAGCATTTTCCATAAAATCAACATATTCTATGGTAAATTCCTCACCTTTAAAGTCGTCTTTTATGGTGAAATCATTGGTGACATGTTGCGAAAGCAATAACTCCTTTTGAAGTTTTTTCCGCAATGCTTGCTGTTCAAAATCTCCATCGATTAAAACGGTGAGATAAGTCTTCTCTGATAAGAATTGATTGGTAGAATCGCCTTCTCTAATGGGCATGACTCCTTCATAGCCAATGTAGCGTGTAACAAAGGCCCCAACGAGGATTAAGATAAAAGAAAGATGAATTAAAAGAATGGACCATTTTTCTTTTCTCAAGAGACGGTACCGAACGATATTTCCAATAAAGTTCAATACAAAAAGTCCCATGATGACTTCAAACCACCAAGCATTATAAATCCAAATCTTAGCCGTATCGGTAGAATACCAACTCTCGATAAAAGTCCCTAATCCCATTGCAGCGGGAAAGACAAAAAATAGGACAGCCATTAAACGAGTGGAAGCGAGGTACTTTAAAAAAAAATCTTTCATCAAACGAGCATCTTTTCAACGCTGCAAAGATAGGGAATTAGCCTTGTTTTAACTCAGGAAAGAAAAGAAATTCGAGGCGATGAGAACGAAAAGAATTATTTGAATCAACACACCGCTTAGCGCTGCCTCAAAAACCCTAGCGACGGGAAACTGTGCAAGAAAAAAAGCCAAAAATCGCATGGTAGCCATCACCGTTAAAAACAACACAAACATCCAGCCAAAATTCATTTTATGCATGGTGATTAACAGCACATTAAGGGATCCAAAAAAACCGATAATTATGATGGAAGCTGTTGCAGCTAAAAGATAATGTTTGCGATAAAGCGCTCGAAAGGCATGTAGGTACTTCATAAGGATAAGATTTTAGGTATTTTAAAAGTACAAAAAAAAAGAAAACCCTACCTTTAAACACATGATAAACGTGGTACTATTAGGTGCGGGAAATGTGGGAGTAAACCTCTACAAAGCCTTGTCAAATGCACAAGGAGTACGATTAGTTCAATGGTATAATCGTTCGGTAATAAGTCAAGATGATTTCGCCATTACTGTACCCACCACTACTCAACTTGACGCAATCGTTGCTGCCGATATTTATTTGATTAGTGTGGCAGACTCTTCCATTGCTTCAATAAGTAAAGCCCTTGAAAGCAAAGAAGGAGTAATTGCCCACACTGCAGGGAGTGTCCATCTTGAACTTCTAAGGAACCATCGCAATTTTGGGGTATTTTACCCCCTACAAACCTTTTCAAAACAAAAAGAAGTAGATTTCAATAGCATTCCGCTTTGTTTAGAAGCAAATTCCGATGAAAATTTAGAACAACTAAAAAAACTTGCCCGCGCGATGGGAGGCCCCATCCATTTAATTAACTCTGCACAACGCAAGGCCCTCCACGTTGCAGCAGTTTTTGTCAATAACTTTAGCAATCATTTGTACTCGATTGGTGAGGATCTATGTACGCAACACAACGTTCCTTTTGATGTTCTACAACCTCTTATCGCTGAAACGGCTCATAAAATAATTTCTCTCCCTCCTTCCAAGGCTCAAACAGGGCCAGCTGCTCGAGGAGATCAAACAATAATAGATGACCATCTTCTTTATTTAACCAAGGAAAATCATCGTCGCTTATACCAACTCATTTCTGAATCAATTCAACAACATGCAACCACCTAATTACAAAGCATTACTACCCAATATCACCACCTTCATCTTTGACGTGGATGGTGTTTTAACAAATGGAAAAGTCCTCATCACCTCGGAAGGGGAAATGTACCGTGAAATGGACACCAAAGACGGGTATGCACTCAAATGTGCCCTTCATCAAGGATACAAAGTATGCATCATTTCTGGAGGAACAAATGAAGGAGTACGTAACCGCCTTAGAGCCCTTGGTATTTTCGATATTTACCTGGGAGCACACCATAAAGACGAACCCTTTCAAGACCTGCTCGATAGCTACAACTTATCTCCAGATGAAATCCTATACATGGGAGATGACGTTCCCGATATGGTGGTAATGGAGCAAGTCGCTGTTGGCGCCTGCCCCAGTGATGCCGTCTCTGATGTGAAAGCCATTGCAAATTATGTTTCTCATAAAAAAGGCGGTGAAGGTTGTGTGAGAGAAATCATCGAACAAACCTTACGAGTACAAGGAAAATGGTTAACGAACATTGGCGCAAAAAACGATTAAACATGCAACGGTTTTCTAACTATAACATTATCCTTGCCTCCAATTCGCCTAGAAGACAACAATTCCTCAAAGATATTGGCCTTGACTTTTCCATCAAAACACATGAAGTGGAAGAAATCTTCCCACCGGAACTCAAAGGGGCGGCAATTTCAGATTATTTAGTACAACTCAAAGCTGCTCCCTTTAAAAACTTAAACGAAAAGGAAATAGTCATCACAGCAGACACCATCGTGTGGCATAAAAATCAATGCTTGGGCAAACCACAAAATCGCGATAAAGCGGTAGAGATGCTCCATCAACTTTCTGGAGAAGTGCATGAGGTGATCACCTCTGTTGCTTTTACTCAGGCCCATCATCAAACGCTTATTCATGAAATAAGTCGGGTGTATTTTAAGGCCTTTGGCCAAAGTGAAATCGATCACTACATCGACAACTATCAACCCTATGACAAAGCAGGAGCCTATGGGATACAAGAGTGGATTGGGACAGTGGGAATCGAACGCATCGAAGGTAGCTACACCAATATTGTGGGCTTGCCAGTTGCCCAAGTATTAGCTACCTTAGAAAAAATTTGCACAGAATGAAAAAGCTCCTATCCCTTCTCCTACTCACCTCCCTTTGTGGTCAAGCTCAATTATCACAACGCTTTAAACAACACTGGTTTGATGGTCACGCAGAAATAAGTTCCTATGAACTCACACAATCCCGCTATGGGGAGCAACGCAGCGGTAAAGCGGTTTTAATATTTGTGACCGAAGATTTCTTAGCAAAAGAACAGGTCAAAGCCAATAAAAAATCTGCTTCCACTCTTCCTGTCTTAAAGTCAAATCGAACCAAAAACTTTTTGACCGGTATTTACCCCTACTCCATCATGAGTAGTTCATTTTCGTCTTTGCGTAAAAACCATCCACTCATTAAAACTGTCGCCTCTATCCAGGAATGGTGTGGACAAAGTTATCTTCAACTCAACAACACAAAAGAAGACTATGCATTCACATCTCACTCCTACTTTGAAGGGGAAGCCGATCAAAAGTTTAATGTAGAAAAATTCTTTAGCGAAGACCAGCTGTGGAACCTTATCCGTTTTGATCCAAAAAAATTACCCACCGGTGCATTCGACCTTCTCCCCAGCCTTGAGATGATTCGTTTAAACCACATCATGGTAAAAGCCGTAAAAGCTGTTGGAACAAAAAAAGAAGGACAGTATATACTCAACATCCCCAGTCAAGAGCGCACGCTCACCATTTGGCACTCAACTCAATTCCCCTATATCATTGAAGGATGGGAGGAAAAGTACACCAAAAAAGGGGAAGCTTATACTTCAACTGCAAAACTAATCCACACAGAACGACGTCAATATTGGCAAGAAAACAATACTTCTTTTGAGCGCCTTAGAGCGCCATTTAAACTCGATTAAGCATGCATAAAAAACTGGTTCTTTTTACCCTTATCGCAAGTCTCGTTAGTTCATTAAAGGCACAAGATGCTGCGCGTATTTACCGTCAAATGGAAAAGCTCAATTTTTTAGGGTCAATGCTTTATGTAGCGGCACATCCCGATGATGAAAATACCGCTCTAATTTCACATTTTTCAAATCATCGCCACGCGCACTCAGCCTATTTATCCCTTACACGTGGAGATGGCGGACAAAACCTCATCGGCACAGAATTGAGGGAACTTCTAGGTGTTATCCGAACCAATGAATTGATTCAAGCTAGAACCTTAGATGGGGGAAATCAGTTTTTTAGTTCGGCCATCGACTTTGGGTATTCAAAACACCCAAAAGAAACCTTAAAAATTTGGGATAAGGAACAAATTCTGGGAGAGGTAGTACAACGGATTCGCAGTTTTCAACCCGATATCATCATCCATCGTTTTGATCACCGTACACCCGGTCGCACCCATGGACATCACACTTCCTCGGCCATATTGAGTCATCAAGCTTTTTCGTTGACGAATGATCCTGCAAGTTATCCCGAACAATTAAAGGATTTATCCCCGTGGCAGGTAAAGCGACAGTTTTTTAATACCTCTTGGTGGTTTTATGGCAGCAGAGAACGCTTTGAAAAAGCAGATAAAACGAATTTACTTTCGCTTGAAATAGGCAACTATGACGCACTCACTGGGAAAACCAATAGTGAAATTGCCGCGGCGAGTAGGAGCTCGCATAAATCACAAGGCTTTGGGAGCTCTCCCAGTCTAGGATCGCGTACTGAATACATTGAGTTAATCAATGGAGAGCGACCTAAAAACAATGATCCATTTGATGGAATCAACACCACCTGGACAAGGCTAAAAGGAGGTGAAAAAGTAGGTCAACTGGTGGAAAAAGTCCTGGCAGAATACAATTTTGAAGCCCCACAAAAAAGCCTTCCGCTTTTAGTAGAAATACATGAAGCAATTACTGGTTTATCCCCTTCGATCTGGAAAACACGAAAGTTAAATGAAGTAAAAGAACTCATAAAAAGTTGTGCTGGACTCGAACTACAGCTTAATAGTACACGCGAATATGCTACAGCAGGAGAACGTATCACTGTTAAATTAAACAGTGTTCAACACAGTCTAGAGGATATTCGTATTTTATCCATAGGAGAAACTTCGATCAATAAAACCTTAGCCCATAACACCGCTTTCACAAAACAATTGAACTATGCCGTTGGACAGGAGATGAGTTCCCCCTATTGGTTATTAGAAAAAGGAAGTTTAGGGGTGTTTAAAGTAGCCAATAAGTCCCTGGTGGGACAACCCGAAACTCCCCCGCTTCAACTAGCGGTTGAAGTAGCCATTAATGGCACTTCAATAGTTTTCCATGAAGCGATCAATTACCGTGTCAATGATCCTGTTCGTGGAGAAGTCATTACCCCATTCTATGTTCTACCACAACTGGGAATAAACTTTGAAAAAGAAGTGAACCTTTACCCTTCGAACAGTCCACAAAACATCCGCTTAGAGGTAACCAATTACAGCCCTGGATTTAAAGGAGAGATTGAATTGTGTTTTCCGCAAGGCTGGGAAATCGATCAAGCCAAAAAGAAAATAGAGCTTTCGGGAGCGGGGGCATCCACTTTTATCAATTATCAATTAACCCCAACAGAGAAAGCCGAAAGTGGCTTAATGGGCCCTCTTGTTCATCAAAATGGAACAACACTCGACAAATCTTTTTCGGTTAAAAGCATTAATTACGAGCATATTCCAAAACAATATGTCGCCCAACCTAGCGAAGCGAAATTAGTTCGTCTCAACCTTGATTTACCTCAAAAGAAAATAGGCTATTTAATGGGGGCTGGGGATTTAGTTCAAAAGAATCTCGAGGCCATCGGTTTGACCGTTACGTCCATCGATATTACTACCATCAGTCAAGAAGAACTCAATCGTTTTGACACCGTACTTGTGGGAATTCGTGCGTTTAATGTATTGGAAAGTCTCAAGTATAAAAATCAATTATTATTTGACTTTGCGCAACAAGGTGGAACGCTAATCGTTCAATACAATACCAGTAGAAGAATGCAAACCAAAGACATCCTCCCCTATTCAATCCAACTCTCACGTGATCGCGTGACCGATGAACACAGTCGTGTGCGTATTCTCGACCCAAATCATCCTGCTATGAATCAACCGCATAAAATCACGGCCAAGGATTTTGATGGATGGGTACAAGAACGCGGACTGTATTTTGCTAACGATTGGGACCCACGAGTAACACCGCTTCTAGGGATGAATGATGAGGGAGAAAGTGAAAAACTGGGAAGTCTTCTAGTTGCTCAATATGGCAAGGGTACCGTTGTTTATACTGGGTTGAGTTTCTTTAGAGAACTCCCCGCTGGTGTTCCAGGAGCCTATCGATTATTGATCAATTTAATTACCCTTTAAATGAAAATAAGCAAACGCCTCTACTTCTATCTTGCTTTAGCCAATATCCTCTATTGGGTGGTTTTTTTATGGATTAAAAACAGCTACTCCTTATGACCTTAATCGACTGGATCATTTTAGTAGGAACACTGGGTTTTATCGTGGGCTATGGTGCATGGAAAAACCGTAAAAACGAGAACATTACCGATTATCTCAAAGGGGGAAATAGTTCCCGCTGGTGGACCATAGGCCTCTCGGTAATGGCCACCCAGGCAAGCGCCATTACCTTTTTATCTACCCCTGGTCAAGCCTTTCACGATGGGATGGGATTTGTCCAATTTTACTTTGGTTTACCTTTTGCTGTAATCATTATATGCCTCTTTTTCATTCCCCTCTACCATAAATTAAAGGTATTTACAGCCTATGAATTTTTAGAGCAGCGTTTTGATCAACGCACCCGCACTTTAACGGCAATTTTGTTTTTAATTCAACGCGGTCTAGCTGCTGGAATAACCATCTATGCTCCTGCGATTATTTTGAGTGTGGTCTTAGGCTGGGCTTTGAAATCCCTGATCTTTATCATTGGTTTTATTGTAATTTTCTATACCCTTATTGGGGGTACCGCAGCAGTAAATGTGACCCAAAAACAACAAATGTTCATCATTTTTAGCGGAATGTTCATTGCCTTTGGTTTCATCATCAATAGCTTTCCAGAACAAATAGGCTTCGCCAAAGCGTTGGAAATTGCCGGAAAAACAGGAAAACTCGATATCATCGATTTCAGTTTTGATCCCACGAGTCGTTATACTTTTTGGAGTGGAATTACTGGGGGGCTCTTTTTAGCACTCTCCTATTTTGGGACAGATCAAAGTCAAGTGCAACGCTACCTCTCGGGAAAATCGGTTAAAGAAAGTCAAATGGGAATGATCATGAACGGTTTTCTCAAAGTACCCATGCAATTTTTCATCCTTTTAGTCGGTGTCATGGTCTTTGTCTTTTATCAATTTGAACCAGCTCCCTTACACTTTAACCCAAAGGGAGTAGAGAAAGTGCTCAATTCACCCCAGGCAAAGGCCTATCAACAACTAGAAGACGAACACAAGGCCACACAGGTCATACGCCATGCCATGCTGGAAGGGGTAATCGATAAAACAACCCTGAAAAACCTCGCAACGATTGATCAACAAGAGCGTCAACAACGCCTTAAAGCAAAAGCCTTAATCAAAAAAGCCGATCCTCAACAGGAAACCAATGACAAAGATTATGTCTTTATTAGTTTTATTTTAGGCTATTTGCCTAAGGGACTTATCGGTTTACTATTGGCTGTAATCCTTTCGGCGGCGATGAGTTCTACTGCTTCAGAACTTAACGCCCTTGCCGCAACAACCACCGTGGATTTATATCAACGTAATGTGGGAGAAAAATCTGCTGCGCACTATGTCACCGCCTCAAAAGGTTTTACCCTATTATGGGGAGGAATTGCCATTCTCTTTGCTGCCTTTGGGAGTTTAGTAGAAAATTTGATCCAACTGGTCAATATCATTGGTTCGGTATTTTACGGCACCATTCTAGGGGTCTTTTTAGTCGCATTTTTCTTGAAACAAGTGCGTGGAAAGGCCGTGTTTTGGGCAGCCATTGTAAGTGAACTTTGCATCATTTATATCTTTACACAGGACTGGGTGAGCTTTTTATGGCTCAATGTGATTGGTGCGGGATTGACCATTATACTCTCTTTAATTTTTCAAACTTTGGCAAAAGAGTAAACAAGGATTACATACTAAAAAAAGAACTCGAAAAAGCATTAAAAAACCCCACCAAAGGGCAGGGTTTTGAATATAACACAAAGTAGAAATCTTTATTTACTCCACTTTTCAATGGCTGCTTTATTCATACGAACATAGTCAGGATTACCCGCTTTTTCAGCTAGGGCTAAAGAGGTTTTTGCCGCTGCTATGGCTCCCTCCACATCCTTTAATCCTTCAAGGATCAAGGAATATTGACGGAAGTACCAGTAAGCATCATCTTTGCCTTCGATGGCTTTTTCCATCCAAGCTTTTGCTTGGTTTAAATCCTGTCCTTCTTGTAAATAATAGACCGCTGCACTGTAATAATCACGGTGCTTTGGATCCTTCTTTAAGGCTTTTTCAATAGAGGCTGTCGCCTTTGCTACTGTAGGCAAACCAAAGGGCAAGGCTACACGCGTATCTGCCCAGCCAATGTTGAGGGTACCGCCATTGTTATGCAGGTTTGAAAACCAAATGGAAAAAGACTCAATGTCTTTACCTGTAGTAGGCGCTACTTCTATTGTGGCGGCAACTTTACTAGCATCCCATGGATCGGGTGTACCCCAATTGTCTGTAGAAGAATAAAAGAACACTTCCCACTGGTCTTTTCCTGGTCGAGTGTATAAGGCATAACTTCCTGCAGCTAATTCTTGATCGCCAAAGCTTACCGCATCTCCAAAGGTGATGATGGTATTTTTATTTGCTCCAGTTCTCCAGATAGCCCCGTAAGGAACCAGATCTCCCATAATGGTTCTTCCGCGCATAGCGGGTCGTGAAAACTCAACGCTTACTTCGGTCAAACCTACTGTTTGGTAGATCTTAGAAGATGGGCTGGGTTGTGGGGTTTGCACTTGAGCCAGTAGAGAGGTGGTGCACCCCATCACTAGCAAGTAGATTAGTTTTTTCATGTGACAAATTTTAATGTTGTCCCAAATGTAGAAAATGTTTCTTTACTCCTCTGCAATTTTTAGGTTTCGTTCACAATTTGTGAATAATTTATGTTTAATGATTAATTTAAATCGTTAAACATTTGTATCTTTACCTAAAATTGCTCAAGTAATGGTATATCGTCTAAAGACAGTACAAAATTTACCTATTAGTCCAGAGAAAGCATGGGATTTTCTCTCAGATCCATCAAATCTTAAAACCATCACACCAGATTATATGGGCTTTAAAATACTAGAAGGCGCAGAGGACAAGATGTATGCAGGGCAAATCATAAAATATATCGTTACTCCAGTATTGGGACTCCCTTTACGATGGGTGACAGAAATCACTCATGTAGAAGACCAAAAATACTTTGTGGACGAACAGCGCTTTGGGCCGTATAGCCTTTGGCACCATAAACATTTTATTAAACCTATACCAGGGGGTGTAGAGATGATTGATGTTGTTGACTATAAATTACCGTTAGGAATGCTTGGTAGAATTGCGCACCCCCTTTTTGTTAAACGACAATTAAAACAAATTTTTGATTACAGATATAATAAACTCGTTGAGTTGTTCGGCGAATTTAGGGATTAAATAGCTATGAAAAAGAACATTTTAATCATTGGTGGTTCAAGCGGAATTGGTCGCGCCTTGGTGGATTTAATCGCACCAGAACACAACATTTACGTCGCGTCTAGAAGCAACGAATCACTCACTAAAGAAGAAGTTACTCATCTATCCTACGATGTTATGAATGATGCACTTGACGTGAGCAACTTACCCGAACAACTTGACGGTTTTGTTTACTGCCCAGGCAGTATTAACCTTAGGCCTTTTAGAGGGTTAAAGCCCGAGACATTTCAAGAGGATTTCAACCTCAATGTCGTTGGTGCTATTAAATCCCTACAAGCGGTACTACCCTTGTTGCAAAAAAGCAAACAAGCGAGTATTGTTTTTTACAGTACCGTTGCTGTTCAAACTGGAATGCCATTCCACGCTTCGGTTGCGGCAGCAAAAGGAGCCCTAGAAGGATTAACCCGTTCTCTAGCAGCAGAGTATGCCCCGAAATTTAGGGTGAATTGCATTGCTCCCTCCTTAACCGACACCCCTCTCGCCGAAAAGTTTTTAAACAATGAGGCCAAGGTGGAAAAAGCACAAGAACGTCACCCACTAAAACAAGTGGGTACAGCAAAAAATATCGCCCAGATGACCGCCTTTCTCTTAGGAGAAGAAAGTCAATGGATGACCGGTCAAATCCTTCATGTCGATGGAGGAATTGGAGATTTAAAAACAAACTAAATTGGAAAACTATACAGTATTTTGGTTTAGACGGGATTTGAGGATAGATGATAACGCCGGGTTATATCACGCCCTTAACAGCGGTAACAAAGTCCTTCCCATCTTTATTTTTGATACTGAAATCATACATAAGCTGCCTTCAAAGGATGCTCGAATAGAAATGATTCATGCGGCCTTAGGGGACATAACTGATGCTATGAAGAGGAACAGATGTAACGTAGGAATGTATCTGGGACAACCCAAGGCCGTTTTTGAGTCATTACTAAAACGGTTTAGTATCACCAAGGTGGTGACAAATCACGACTATGAACCTTATGCCAAGGATCGTGACCAAGCGATTCACGACCTGCTCGCTCAAAATGGTATTCAATTTGAGACCTACAAAGATCAAGTAATTTTTGAAAAAAGTGAAGTCGTAAAAGACGACGGCTCACCTTATAAAGTTTACACCCCATACTCCCGTAAATGGATAAAACGATTTACAGAAGAGGGCATAACTCATTATCCCTCAGAGGATCACCTGGATCAACTGGCTGCGGTCGAACAACCCCAGCTTAGCTTAGAGGAACTTGGTTTTCAACCATCCACTGTACCTCAACCGGAATACAAATTTGATTCAACCCTCATACAGCAATACGAAGCTACGCGAAATTTTCCTGCGGTAGATAAAACCTCACGCACAGGGGCGCATCTCCGTTTTGGGACACTAAGTGTAAGAAAAATGGTCGCAAAAGCGGCCAAAGAAGATAACCCCACCTTTTTAAAGGAACTGATTTGGCGGGAATTTTTCATGCAAATCTTATGGCATTTTCCCCACACACAACACAGCAGTTTTAAGCCCCAATACGAGCGTATTGAATGGCGTAACAATGAAGAAGAATTTCAACGTTGGTGTGAAGGTAAAACGGGCTATCCTTTTGTCGATGCTGGAATGCGAGAACTCAATGCCACTGGATTCATGCATAACAGGGTGCGCATGCTAGTGGGTAGTTTTCTTTGTAAACACTTACTCATCGACTGGAGATGGGGCGAAGCCTACTTTGCCGAGAAACTCTTAGACTATGAACTATCAAGTAATGTAGGAAACTGGCAATGGGTTGCTGGTTGTGGTGTTGATGCAGCACCATACTTTCGCATATTTAACCCCATTGACCAAATTAAAAAATTCGACAAAGACCACCTATACATTCAAAAGTGGGTCCCCGATTATCAAGAATTAACCTATCCACAACCCATTGTTGACCACAAATTTGCACGAGAACGCTGTTTAACCACCTACAAAGCAGCACTCAATGCCTAGAGGAGTTAAAAAAGCTCATCTTCCCGAAAAAATATGTGTTTGCTGTCAACGTCCATTTAGTTGGCGAAAGAAATGGGAAAAGGACTGGGAAAATGTAAAATATTGTAGCAAAAAATGCAGAAAAGAAAAGGAAAAGCCCTAGTATGGCTGAGAAATGATTTGCGCCTAGAGGACAATGCGTCCTTTTATCACGCCACAAGAACACATGAGAATGTAACGGCTTTTTACAGCTTTGATCCCGCGCATTACAACAACACGGTTTGGGGATTTAAAAAAACCAGTGCCTATCGGGCTCAATTTTTAATTGAGACCATTGCCCAGCTCAAAAAAGACCTTGAAGCGGTCAATATTAGCTTAATCACCATAGTCGCATCACCCGTTAAAGGCATCAAGGAATGGGTTGAGAAGCTGGAGATAACGGATGTCTATTGGCAAAAAGAATGGACGCAAGAGGAATCCCTTTGTGAAAAAGAGGTACGCGATTGTCTAGATGAAACCATTAGTATACATACGCATTATGATCAATTCCTATTTCATCCAGAGGATGTTCCAATGGAAATCAATCAATTGCCTGAGGTCTTTACGGTCTTTCGAAAAAAATGTGAAAAATACAGTACCGTTCGGGCGTGTTTCCCAGCAATAGAACCTCTACCAGAAAGGAATCGATTAAAGCAGTCGTTTGCGGTACCCACTGTAGAAACCTTAGGGCTAGATTCTGTTCAAACCCACCCCCACTCGGCATTTCCATTTAAAGGGGGAAGTCACTCCGCAAAACTAAGACTGGATCACTACTTCTGGGAAAGCGAAAAGCTTTCTTTTTACAAACAAACACGCAATGGACTTTTGGGGCTCGATTACAGTTCAAAATTCTCTGCTTGGCTGGCAAATGGTGCTATTTCTGCTCGACAAATCTATTGGGAGATCAAAGAATATGAAGCACAAGTACAAAAAAATCAATCCACCTATTGGCTTATTTTTGAATTGATTTGGCGAGATTACTTTAAGTTCATCTCCCTTAAACACCAAGACAAAATCTTTCAGTTGGGAGGAATCTTAGAAAAAGACTATCACTGGAAAAATAATCCCAAAACAATTCAAGCCTGGATAGAGGGTGAAACACGTGAACCCTTTGTGAATGCGAATATGATTGAACTCAAAAAAACAGGATGGATGAGTAATCGCGGAAGACAAAATGTTGCCTCCTATTTTGCCAAAGATCTTTTACTTGACTGGCGCATTGGAGCGGCATATTTTGAATCTTTACTCATCGATTATGATGTCCATAGCAACTATGGAAATTGGATGTATGTTGCTGGTGTAGGCAACGATCCTCGCGATCGTAAATTCAATGTTCGTCTCCAGGCAGAACGCTATGACGAAAATGGAAAATTCCAACAACGCTGGAACCAAAAAAGTCTTTTCGAATGAACTTACGTCTAATTTTAGGGGACCAACTCAATCTCCAGCATCCTTGGTTCGAGCAGGTCGATGAGAGCGTTTGTTATCTTTTAATGGAGATGCGACAGGAAACCGACTATGCCCCGCATCATATTCAAAAGGTTGTTGCCTTCTTTGGCGCTATGCGCCATTTTGCAAAAAAATTAGAAGAAAAAGGACATCGCGTTATTTACCTTTCGTTAGATGCAAAGGAAAACCTGCAATCCCTTCCAGAAAACTTAGACTACATCATCCACAAATATGCGGTAAAAGGCTTTGCCTATCAATACCCGGATGAGTACCGCCTGGACCAGCAACTGAGTCAGTATTGCGCGCGTCTAAACCTTCCACATGAAGCAGTAGACACGCATCATTTTATGACCTCAAGAACTGAACTGACAGATTTCTTTGAAGGAAAAAAACAGTTGATTCTAGAGTTTTTTTACCGCAATATGCGAAAGAAATTCAACCTCTTGATGCAACAAGGTCAACCCGAAGGAGAGCAGTGGAATTTTGACAAAAATAACCGTAAAAAGTGGAAAGGAAGCCCAGCCATTCCTCAAGCATTCGTCCCAAAGGTTGAAAATATTCAAGGACTAGAAAAACTTATTCATACGGCTGGGGTAAAGACCATTGGTACATTAACACCCTCAAATTTCCTCTACCCTTTTAGTCGTGAAGAAGCCCTAGCACAACTCGATTATTTTTGCTCGAATTTACTGGTACATTTTGGGGATTATCAAGATGCTTTACACACCGAGGAAATCAACCTTTTTCACTCCCGTGTTTCTTTTGCCCTCAATGTAAAAATGATCTCTCCGCTTGAAGTAGTGGAACGAGTTATTGCCTATTACCGTGCCCACAAAGAAGAAATAGAATTGTCACAGGTAGAAGGTTTTGTGCGACAAATAATTGGGTGGCGAGAATATATGCGAGGAATTTACTGGAAAGAAATGCCCGCCTATGCTCAAAAAAATGCCTTAGAGAATCACAACCCCCTTCCTGATTTTTATTGGACTGGGAAGACAAAAATGAATTGTTTGCACCACAGCATTCAAAATTCCTTAGACAACGCCTATGCTCACCACATTCAACGTTTGATGATCACAGGCAATTTTGCGTTATTAGCACAGGTCCATCCCGATGCTGTAGATCAATGGTACCTGGGGATCTATGCCGATGCGATTGAATGGGTTCAAATTACCAATACACGCGGGATGAGTCAATGGGCAGATGGTGGAATTGTCGCCACAAAACCCTATGTCTCTGCTGCGGCCTATATCCATAAAATGAGTAATTATTGCGACAGCTGTCATTACAATAAAAAGAAGCGGCTGGGAGAAGATGCTTGTCCATTTAATAGCTTGTATTGGAATTTTCTAGACGATAAAAAACAGTACTTCGCAAAGAATAATCGAATGGCCATGATGCTGCGATTATTGGATAAAATTCCTCCTCAAGAGTTAGCCAAAATAAAAGCGAGAGCTGGGGCCATTTTAACCAATCCCGATGCGTATTAATAGTACTCCCACAGCTATTGTTTGGTTAAAACGCGATTTGCGTTTACGGGATCATGCAGCCCTTAATGCAGCACAAAAAAAACACAAACAACTCCTCTTACTTTATATCGCCGAGCCTTCCCTGAGGAAAGAAGCTCACAGCAGTGAACGGCACTTTAATTTCATCAAGGCTTCACTCGAAGACCTAAAGGAGCAATTGAACGATTACAACAGTAGTGTCCTATGTGTTGAAGGAGAAGTGATAGAAGTATTTACTCAATTAAAAGATTTACTCCATATAACAGCAGTTTATTCACATATTGAAACGGGTATAGGCATTACGTATCAGCGCGATCGCAATTTTGCACTTTGGTGTGAAAAGCATAAAATAATATGGGAGGAGTACCGCCAGCAAGGGGTTTTCCGTGCGATGCAAAATCGAAAGCAATGGATTCAACGATGGACAAGGTTTATGAATCAACCGCTACTTCCACTTCCATCCAAAAACGGTTTTATGCACAAAAATGAAGTGGAGAAGATTGGAATACACTTCTGCTTGATGAACAATGATTTCACTCGCTCAAAGGATGAACAACCCGGTGGAGAAAAAGTAGCCCATCGCTACTTGAACTCCTTTTTTGAAGGACGCTATCAAAACTATCAAACCCATATTTCAAAACCATATTTAGCCCGTAAAAGTTGTAGCCGTCTTTCCCCTTATATTGCCTATGGAAATCTTTCCATGCGTCAAGTACTTCAACGCACCGAGCTAGAAAAAGAAAAAGGAAAAAAGGGATTTGGCATTAAAGCCTTTGAATCCCGACTGCGCTGGCAAGCACATTTTATTCAAAAATTTGAAATGGAATGCAGGATGGAATTTGAAAGCATCAATCGCGGCTATCACGGACTAAAAAAAGCCCTAAATCCCTCGCTAATCAAAGCATGGGAAGAAGGCAAAACAGGAGTACCTATTGTTGATGCGGCCATGCGTTGTCTAGTCACTACCGGTTATCTTAACTTTCGCATGCGTGCACTGGTGGTTTCTTTTTTTGTTCACCAGATGTGGCAACCTTGGCAAGCTTGCTCTGCATTCCTTGCGCGGCAATTTCTAGACTTTGAACCCGGTATTCACTTCCCACAATTACAAATGCAAGCGGGAGAAACCGGTATAAATACCTTGCGAATTTACAATCCAGTAAAAAACGGACAAGAGCACGATCCTAAAGGACTATTTACGCAACAATGGGTGCCCGAGTTAAAAAGTCTTCCTGCTACCCTTGTCCACACCCCGTGGGATATTACCCCATTTGAAGAAGAACTCTATGACTTTCGATTAGGAGATAATTATCCTCCTCCCATTGTTGATCTTGAACAAAGCAGAAAAAATGCTTCAGAAATTTTGTGGGCATTACAAAAAACACCCGAAGTTTATCAAGAGAGTAAACGCATCTTACATCGTCATACCCTACCAAATAGAAAAAGTATCCAATAAAAATGAAGAAGAAATTTGACCTTGACGAACAACAAATTGATCGAATCATTGAAATGGCCTGGGAAGACCGTACTCCCTTTGATGCGATCAAAGACCAATTTGGACTAAAAGAACAAGATGTCATCGCTTTAATGCGCAAAGAAATGAAGCGTTCCAGCTTTAATTTATGGCGTGCGAGAGTACAAGGTCGAAAGACCAAACACCGCAAAACTCGAACGGGTGAGGTCGATCGTTTCAAGTGTACCCGCCAGCGGAATATTAGCAATAACAAAGTGTCCAAACGATAATTTTGTATCTTAAGGGAGATAAACCTTTGAGATGAAACAAAATAAAACACAAAAAACGAACGAAAGTGTGGTCTTGTTTTTATCGTCAATAACAGAGGAACAAAAACAAAAAGACAGCTATACATTGCTAGAAGTAATGCGTGAAATAACGCAAGCTGACCCCCATTTGTGGGGAACGAGTATTATTGGTTTTGGGGAATACCATTACAAATATAAAACAGGACGTGAAGGAGATTGGTTCCTGGCTGGTTTTTCCCCTAGAAAACAAGCATTAACCCTTTACTTGATGTGTGATCTATCGCATGACGGATTAGATTTTGAAGGCCTTGGTAAATATAAATTAGGCAAAGGTTGTCTTTACATTAAACGATTGACTGACATCAACATTGAGGTCTTAAAGAAAATCATAAAAGACTCCATTCGCATCATTAAAGAAAAGTACAGCTAGTTCTTTTGTAACACTTCTACTCCCATGCCTATACTCAACCCGCGTTGTTTTACCCATTGATCATGACTAGTACTCCTTGCATAAAGGGATTTCCCAAAAACACCAGCTGAAAACCACAAACCCTCTACTCCAAGGTCTTCTATCCATTCAATGGAAACAAAAAAGTCGTCTTCGATGTAAATATCATAGGGAGTCAAGTCAACTTCAATGGTTTGAGGTTCATTGGGCAATTCAATATAAATGGGTTTTTGCAATACATTTGTCCCAGGGAAACCCTCTTCTTCGAGATAAATATTTAGGCGTAAAATCACACTTTCAATGGTATTTTCTGCAATGGATAACCAAAAGCGTTGTATTCGTGTAGGGCGTTGTTTTTTTACACGAACGAACTGTGCAATTTCATTTCCGAGTCGATTTGAGGTAAAACCCGTCGTGATTAGTTTTGATTCGGTTTCATTCCCCACTTTTTTAATCTCCCAAGCCCCACTGGTGACAACTACTTCAGCCAAAGCAGTGGTTTCAGGTTTTAAGACAACATTGAGCAATTTTTCATTTGGCCCCGCTATACGATTGATTGGAAAACTTTGGGGGGCAAAGCCCACCATTGAAAAACGCAATTCCTTCTGGATGAGATTTGCCGGGATATCGAGTAAAAAATAACCCTCTTCGTCACTCACAGTTCCTATTCCAGCATTAGGGATTCCAATGTTGACATAGGGCAATGGATCGTTGAATTCTCCATCGGTGATTTTACCAATAATTTGGATTTGAGCATGAAGTATGCTGCCCAAAAAAAGCAGTAAAGTAAAGTAGGTAGGTCGCATAAAGATTGGGTTAATGGGAGGTTGAACTACATGCGCTGGATTTTTGCGCCTATTTTTTGAAGGCGTTCTACAATTCGTTCATAGCCACGATCGATTTGTTCGATATTGTGGATGGTTGATGTTCCATTTGCCGATAAAGCAGCGATCAATAGGGAGATTCCTGCACGAATATCGGGTGAGGTTAAGGTCGCTGCTTTGAGCTGAGATTTAAAATCATGACCAATGATGGATGCCCTGTGCGGATCACACAAAATAATTTTTGCCCCCATATCAATTAATTTATCTACAAAGAACAAACGACTTTCAAACATTTTTTGATGGATAAGCACACTTCCACGTGCTTGAGTAGCAACCACTAAAACAATGCTTAATAAATCGGGAGTGAACCCAGGCCAAGGAGCATCAGCCACGGTCAAAATAGATCCATCGATATAATTTTGTATTTCATAACCATCGGTATGGGCAGGAATGTAAATATCATCACCTTGCTTTTCTATGGTTAGACCTAGTTTTCTAAAGACAGAAGGAATTTGCCCCAAAAATTCCCATTGGACATTTTTGATGGTTAACTCACTCTTTGTCATTGCGGCAAGACCAATCCAACTTCCTATTTCAACCATATCGGGTAAAACACGGTGGGTTGTTCCTTGAAGGCTATCAACCCCTTCAATGGTTAACAGATTTGAACCTACACCAGATATTTTTGCTCCCATGCGGTTTAACATGGCACATAATTGCTGTAAATAAGGTTCACAAGCTGCATTGTAGATGGTCGTGGTTCCTTTGGCTAGAACTGCTGCCATAACAATATTTGCTGTACCCGTGACAGAGGCCTCGTCTAGCAGCATATCGGTTCCAACTAATTCTTTTGCTTCAACCGAATAGAAATAGTCTTCTTGATTATAATTGAAGGCTGCGCCTAATTTGATTAACCCCTCAAAGTGAGTATCTAATCGACGACGGCCAATTTTATCTCCACCCGGGCGTGGAATACTTCCTTTGCCAAAACGAGCCAATAATGGACCCACTAGCATGATGGAACCTCTTAGGCCTTTTCCGTCAATTTTAAATTGATCTGATTGAAGATAATCCAGGTTCACTTCATCGGCTTGAAAGCGATAGCTTCCTGGCCCCAATTGAGTGACTTTTACCCCGAAATTAATGAGTAACTGTATCAGTTTATTGACATCAATGATGTCGGGAATATTGTTAATGGTGACTTCCTCTGCGGTGAGTAAAACAGCACATAAAATTTGCAAGGCTTCATTTTTTGCCCCTTGAGGAGTAATTTCGCCTTTTAATTGGTGTCCACCTTCAATGATGAATGTACCCATGGAATAAGTTTAATAACGTTTACGGTTTCGGTTTTTTCGTGTTTTGTTGCTCCCATTACTTTTAGGGCCGTTTCCATTTTTGGATTTCATACGCAAGAGATCCTGTGTAGGAGTTAAAGGCAAGAGTTCTTCTTTAACGGTGAGCTTCCCTTGAGAAAATTCGGTTAAATGATCAAAAATCACTTGATCATCCACGGTATCTTTGTTCCAGTTAAGGAAACATTTCTTCATGTGATTGGCGATATTAAAGACTAGAGCATCTTTCATTTCACCTTCTTCCCAACCCAAAGCAACATCGATCATGCTTTTGATATTATTTCCATAGAAACGATACTTTGGAAAGTTTTGCGGATATGACAAAGGTTCTGGTCGTTGCTCTAGCAATTCTCGAACAGGCTTTTCAAATGGTGAATCAACATCTAAGGCAAAATCTGACATAATAAAGAGTTGATCCCAGAGCTTGTGCTGGAAATCTGGCACATCGCGTAAATGAGGATTGAGGTTACCCATAACCCCAATAATGGCTTTGGCTTTTTTATTGCGCTCTTCCCTGTCTTGGGTAGCGAGAAGTTGTTCTACCATGATATGCATATGGCGCCCGTATTCGGGAATAATCAAGGGAGTCCTCTCGGAGTTATATTGTAATGCTTCCATAAGTGGTTTGGGTGATATTAGTGGTATGCGTTGTAAATGTAGTGTTTAAATGAAAAAGTAAAAAATTATAAGGTAATTAGTCCTTTCATCTTTTGAGCTTTTTTATAAATAGCAATTACAGCATCGGGATCGTCCATTTTCACTTTGACCGATAAACTGGTAAATGTCTTCTTTGAAGATACTTTTGTGGAAAATGCAGCATCTTGTTGAGGAAACATATTTCGGATACTTTCCTCGGCTATTTCGCCTTCTCTCAAGATAAATTTGAACAAATATTGTCCCGGCCATTCTTGAGAGGCGAGTAGTTGTTCGTGAAATCGTGAATAAAATTCTTCTGGATTTTCTTTTGGAAGCATCGGGTGCGCTATTTTTATACAAATATAGATGAAATCTTAGGTTATCGAAACACAAAGAAACAGGAATAAAAAGATCGTACTTGCTGGTGGACCGGGAAGTGGGAAAACCACCATAATCAATCACTTAAAAGCACAAGGTTTCCACTGCTTTGAAGAAATCTCACGTGCCTTTATTCAAATGGGAAAAGAGAAGGGGAAAGAGAATTTCTTTGCCGAAGACCCCTTAGCCTTTAGTCGATTCCTTTGGGAAGGGAGAAAAAAACAATACAAACAGGCATTAGAGGTTATTCCTGCTACTAATAAAGAGGAACTTCTTTTTTTTGATCGTGGTCTTGCCGATGTCACTGCCTATTTAAGGCACAGTGACTCCCCTATTCTACAATGGGAAAATACGTTAAAAGAATACCCCTATGACCACGTTTTTTTAGTGGCTCCAGAGGCATCCATCTACCATCAGGATGAAAGCAGAATGGAAAGCTTTGAAGAGGCAATGAGTTTACATGCAGCGGTTAAAAAAAATTATGAAGAATTGGGGCCTGTAATTGATGTACCCTTTTTATCACCAGAAGAACGTTGCGCATTTATTTTGAAGCATTGCAATGAAGGATAAACTCAAGCGTTTATTACAACAACATTGGCAGGTGGATCATTTTAGACCGCTCCAGGAGGATATTTGCACTCAGCTAATTGCTAAAAAAGACTGTCTTGTCCTCTTACCCACTGGAGGGGGAAAATCCCTTTGTTATCAATTGCCATCATTGATTTTTGAGGGACCTACTCTAGTCATTTCACCTTTGATTTCTCTCATGCAGGACCAAGTAACTCAAGCGAATGCAAGAGGAATCAAAAGCATGGCTTTGTCAAATGAACAATCCCTTGATAAACAACTGGATAATGTAGCCTATGGGAACTACAAATTAGTCTATAGTTCGCCTGAAAAATTGAACAACAAACGCTTTTTAGATCGTCTCAACCTGCTCAACATTTCTTGTATTGCAGTGGATGAAGCACATTGTATTTCTCAATGGGGAAGTGATTTTAGGCCCACCTATAAAGAGCTTAACAAGCTTAGAACACTACTGCCAAATGTCCCTGTTATAGCGCTCACAGCTAGTGCTACTCCAGCTGTTGTTAACGATATTGTCACTGAGCTAAAACTAGACAACCCTCAGCGTTTTCAAACATCATTTGAACGAAAAAACATTCAAATAGCATGTGATCAATCGCCCGATAAACTAGGGGCGTTAATTCGCCTTATAAAACAATCACCACGATCCACCATTGTTTACTGTAGTAGTCGCAGAGAAACCGAAGACATCGCTACTGCACTTTCTGTCAATGGATTAAAGGCCACCCACTTTCACGGAGGATTGAGTGCACAAGAAAAACAAGATCGTTTAATCGCATGGAAGAACAACATTACCCCAATAATAGTGGCAACAAATGCCTTTGGGATGGGAATCGATAAAGCAGATGTTGGTCTTGTGGTGCACATTAATTTACCCGCTAGCCTGGAATACTATTATCAAGAAATAGGTCGGGCTGGTAGAAATGGAAAAGCAGCTAAAGCCGTTTTATTTTTTCAACCGCAGGATGCTACTCGTGCAAAAAATCAATACCTCGCGCATTTACCCAACACTGCTTTTATTGAGAAATGCTATAAACACTTATGTAATTATCTTAGCATCGGCTATGGCGAAGGTTTTGAGGAAGTTTGGGATTTGTCCTTTACCAACTTTTGTTTAACCTATGGCTTAGCGCCAAAAAAAGTAGCCCATTGTCTTGCGCTTTTTGATCAAGCGGGGATTTTCCATCACATTCAACACAACACCTTGGAAGCGAAGGTGCAATTCTTATGCTCCACAACTAAGTTCAAACGATTGATGGAAGAAGGCTCCCACCATCAAAGCATTGTCTTACAAAGTATCGCACGGAACTATCCAGGGATTTTTGAACAAGAATTAAACATTGATTTAGATAAGATCACCCAGCACAGTCAACTTAAATTCCCACAACTCATCGCAATTTTACATCGGTATAAAGAACAGCAAATCCTCTCCTTCCATTACAACCAAAGCGACATACGATTAATTGGTCTAGTCCCTAGAGAAGACCAATACACCTTGAGAACACTCTTGAGAAACAATACCATTTACCTTAAAAACAAGCAACAAAAAATAGAGGCGATGATCGCTTTTGCTTCTCAAGAAAAGAAATGTAAACAGCAGCTATTGTTGGCCTATTTTGGTGAAACTAAAAAAGAAAATTGTGGAAAATGTTCATCAAAGACTTGCCAAAGAGAAACCGTAATAGAAGACCTCGATACTATATCAAACGCTATTGTAACGATTTTAGCAAAAGAAGCGTTAACACCCCAGCAGCTTAAATTATCTTTGCCACACTATTCCACTGTTCAAATTGCAGCAGCAATAGAACAGCTGGAGGATCAAAACAAAATCGAACGTAACGCATTAGATCAATACAAAAATTCATGAGTTTAAAGGTTGTATTTATGGGAACACCAGATTTTGCGGTAACAGCACTTGCCGCAATTCATGCTTCTCAACACAAAATTGTGGGGGTGATCACAAACATTGATAAAGCTGCTGGTAGAGGAAAGAAAATACGTACATCTGCGGTCAAGGAGTATGCCCTAGAACAGCAACTTCCCTTGTTTCAGCCCCCCTCGTTAAAAGACCCCGCTTTTATAGATGAGATGACTGCCTTAAATGCCGATGTGTTCGTGGTTGTTGCGTTTAGGATGCTACCCAAAGTTCTTTGGTCTATTCCCCCTTTGGGCACCTTTAACTTACACGCCTCCCTCCTGCCCAATTACCGTGGCGCAGCACCCATCAACTGGGCCATCATCAATCGCGAACGTTATACAGGAGTGACGACATTTTTAATTGATGAAAAAATTGATACGGGGCAAGTGTTACTGCAAGAAAAAATCCAAATTGAAAAAGGAGAAACTGCTGGGAGTTTACACGATAAACTTGCTCCCATGGGCGGAGGGCTAATTGTCACCACCCTAGATGAACTTAACAATGGGATTACTCCACTACCACAACAACTCGAGGGGAATGAACACGATGCACCAAAACTGACAAAAGAAAACACCCAAATTGACTGGAATAAATCACTTCTCGAGATTGAAGCACTCATTAATGGACTTTCGCCTTATCCCGTTGCCTGGACAAACTTGATTGAAAAAGAAAAGGAAGAACGCATAAAAATTTATGAGGCTAGCGCAGAATTATGCAAACATGATTATTCACCCCTTTCTTTAGTCGTTGAAAATAAGGGAATGAAAATTGCACATCCCGATGGATTTCTTCACCTCAATAGCGTTCAACTGCCCAATAAACGGCGAATGCAAGTAAGAGACTTACTCAATGGACAGCAGTTTTCATCGCTCACACAGGTGAAATAAAGACGGGTTATAAACAATAATGCCGATTTATTAACAATGACGGGGATTTCAACCCAAATTCCTTTGGACTTCCCGCAAAGCCTATATATTTGTGAAAGTCTAAAATGTTAATTTAAATCTAAATATTATGAACAAAACAGAATTAATCGACGCAATGGCTGCAGATGCTGGAATTTCAAAAGCTGCTGCTAAAAAAGCATTAGAGTCTTTCCTAGGTAACGTAGGAGGAGCACTTAAAGGTGGTGGACGTGTTTCACTAGTTGGATTTGGCTCTTGGTCTGTATCTAAGCGTTCGGCTCGTGATGGAAGAAACCCACGTACAGGAGAAACTATCAAAATCGCTGCTAAAAATGTAGTGAAGTTTAAAGCAGGTGCTGAATTATCAGGTGCTGTAAACTAAGCTTAGCTTAAACGATATAAAAAATCTCCTTCGGGAGATTTTTTTTTTGCCTAATTTTAACCATGGAGCACAAACTTTATCCTGGCGACTTTCTCATTGCAGATCCCTCTATCATAGGAGATTTTACTTTTCACCGAGCAGTGATCCTACTGTGTTCGATTGAAGATAAAGCGCCAATGGGGTTTATTTTTAATAAGATTTTCGATCTCAACCTAAATGATTTAGTACCAGAGGTAAAAGAGAATTTTCCACTGTTTTGTGGTGGACCAGTCGATGAAGATCAATTGTTTTTTGTGTATACTGCACCTCACCCTATTGTAGATAACAGTCTAAAAATAGGGCCACAACTATATTTTGGAGGGAACAGTAATCAAGCGTTTGAAGCCATTGAAGAAAAACGGTTCCATCCTCAAAATTGCCGTTTCTTTTTAGGTTATAGCGGATGGGCAAAAGGGCAACTAGAACAAGAAATAGAATTGAATCATTGGCTTGTTGAAAGCAATCCTAAAAAAGAAGCTCCTTTTCACCTAAATGCAGAAGATCTTTGGCGAAATGCCTTGATAAAAAAAGGAGGGAGTTATACCCTTTGGGCGAATGCCCCTGATAATCCAGCCTATAATTAAAGTTGCTGGGTAATCTGGGAAGAGAAACCTTCGTGGATTATTTTTGTCATAGAAGTACTGAACTTCTTTTTCCGGTATTGAGGAACACTATAAATCGCTGTTCCATCTACCAAAACAAAAACTTCATCGGCTTTTTGAATGGAAAAGGGTGAAATAGCGTCTTCTTTCAAGTCAAAATCATTCGATTGATTTAAGAAACGAATGAGTTGACTACGGTACACTGTCTTGCGACATCCTTGATCTAAGGCAGGTGTACTCACCTCATTCCCCTTGACAAGAAAAAGACTTCCATGTAGGGTTTCCACTAACTGTTTATCGTTGTTGAGCAAGATCCCATCACAATAATCGTTCTCTATGACAAAGGTCCATGCCATATTTCGCCATTGTTGTGCAGCACTTTCAAGTGAGCTAAACAACCCACTCGCAGCGTAATGATCTTTGTATAAATCAATGGGCTGATTCACTGTCTTATGTCCAAAAAAAGCTTCCTGTACAGGAGCAATTGATATCGAATAAGCTGTTGATGGGATGGGGTGTTGCAGTGACGGAGTTCCCATTTTAACCACACTTATGGTTACTTTTCCTTGTGAGGATGCGGTGTGGTGTGCACGTAATTCGTCAATTTTTTGGGCCAAAAACTCAAGAGTAAATGTCAAAGGAATCTCCATGCGTAAAATGCGCATGGATGCCATCAAACGCAAATAATGCTCTTCCCAATACACAAGTTTATTTTTGTGAATTGCAATGGTTTCTGAAAGAACATTTTGCTGAATAAATGCGGCTAAAATCTCGTTAGGCACTTCTTGAAGCGAAGGGTAACACTGGCCTTGATATGAATGCATAGTTATGAAGCGCCTAAAACTTGTTTTAAACTACCAATGAGGTTTTCCCATAACATTTTTGCTTCGTCTAACTCGTCCTCGTCGGCAAAGTCAGAGACAATGAGCGAGACGTCTTTAGTAATTTCATCCACTACGATTTTAAATTCAAAGTGATAGTCGTCTTGGTCTTCTTCATCGTTTAACCAGCGAAAACGAACTTTCTCGTTTGTTTTCTTTTGAAGCAGTTTAGCGTATTCTTCGGTATCGTCCCAGATAAAGGTAAAATCTTCACCTCTTGAGTTGACATTATCTGCAAACCATTCTGATAAACCCGATGGAGTGGATAAATACTGAAAGAGCAATTGTGGTGACGCTTGAAAATCAATTTCTAATGAAAAGGCTACTTTAGATGACATAGGTAAATGTTAGTGAAGCAATATATCGAAAAAATGGAAACATGCTTATAGAAAAGTAGATTTTTTACAGGGAAAAACATCACGTTTTTATGCATTTTTTTTATATTTGCCACCGTTGAAATGGCGAGGTAGCTCAGCCGGTTAGAGCGTCGGATTCATAACCCGGAGGTCGG
>JBMZGM010000017.1:0-35879 GCA_049615925.1 Flavobacteriaceae bacterium
CCTCTACATTTTGTGGAGGGGATTTTTTTTGGCCCTTTTTTTAGGCAAGAGGCAAAAGGCAAGAGTGAAAAGGCAAAAGGCAAGAGTGAAAAAGCAAGAGGCAGTAGTAATTTCTTGTTCTGGAAGGCTGTTGTGTGTTTTTTTTGGCTGAGTTTTTCAGCCATCTTACTATAAATCAAATAAGTATTGAAATTTGAAGTACAGTTGTGCATCATTCAATAGAAAGTTGCGTTGTTCTTCTATTCTTGAATAACCATAGGTTCCTCCCACATAAAAGATGGTGAAAGGATTAGGATTCCATTGAAGTAAGGGCTGGACGAAAAAGTTGTCATCGAAATCGTTGAACTCTCCGATCAAACGAAAGGATACGTCTTGATTGAATTGATAGTTGGTGTTTAACCTTCCGATATATCCTTTGAATTCTAATGAATCTGCTCCCTTAATTTTAAATTGAGAATAACGTATACTGGGACTGATGCTTAGTTTTGGTGTGAGTTGAAAGTTGTTAAAGGTTCCCACAAATAGGCTGTGTCCCACGCCAGGATTTTCTGCATCATAACGAATGGATTCTGAAAAGCGTACAAAGGCACGAAGGTTGATTCTTTCATTTGGGCTATAGCCATTGAATAGGCTAAACTCGGTTAAGTTTTTTCCGATAAAGCCTTCAAATTCTTCATTGATGATGTGCCCAAGATTTATGCTTGTTCTAAAATTCCCTTTCCATTGAATGAAGGTGTCACCAAAAAAATCGAAATATTTTCGCAAGCCATTGTAATTAAAAGTAAATTCTGAACCTGCGCTGATTTTCAATTGTTGTATGAGCCCTTCTTTATTTTCGGGGAAATAGGTGTAGGACTGTGTAAACTCCATGTTGCGGATACTGTTTTGTGTGACAAATCCTAATGGTGTTTCATAGAGGGGAGAGTAGTGTTGATAATAGAAGTTTGTGTTCCAATTTCGAGTAGTGCGGTCAATGGATAATAAGACAGCGTTCCCTGCTTTCTTTTCCCCATCTAGGGCAACCGTTTTCCCTTTAATCCTATCATTACTATCAATCCAGTCTTGTTCTGGTTCTGTAATAAAGCTTCCGTTTAGTTCAAAATTGACAGCATATATTTCTTTAAAGCGGACTAAACCATTTATCCCAAAGGTATTTCCATTTCCACCGTCTTGATAATAGCGATTTGTACTTAACACACCTAAATATGCCCCTTGATCAAGGGTGCGTTGATAGCTTATAATATTTGAAAAGGCTTTTCCACCTTTGCCAGTATAGGAGCCGTTTTCTCCTGCAATAAGGTAGGGGGAGGATTCATCATATGCCGTTAACCAATACAGTCGATCGTGATCCCCCTGATGAATGAGTTTTGTCGAGCCTATGGGGTTGTTGATGGTTCGGGTGTAAACGGTATTGAGCTCGGTATTAATGATTTCATTCCCTTCGTTAAAATAAGGGCGACGCTCTGGAAAAAATAAAGCAAAAGTGGTGTTTGCATTGATTTGAGAGACATCGGCTTCTACTTGAGAAAAATCGGGATTAAGAGCGAATTCTAAGGTAGTAACACTGGATAAATCAAATAAACCACTTAGCCCCACATTTCCTTGTGGTTTATTATAGGAAAATGATCCACTATCACGATTCCCGGATAGCCCTCCAAAGACATAGGGCAACAAATTGACCCTTTTTTTTGAAACAATATTTTTTAAGATAATTTCTGAAGGTGTTTGACAAATAAAACAAGGTTGATTGCGATCGAGTTTGAAATTGATGCTTTGACTGCGGGTGTCATCGGTATAAGTAGTGCGAACAAAAACGACTTTCCAACGCATTTCTGGAGCATTGCGAAAGGCCAAAACATTGAAGGGTATTTTGAGTTCAACATGATAGCTGTCGCTGTGTTTTGATGCTTTTGATTCAAAGTTTAAATCGTAGTCATCTTCATCATTTGGCAAAAGTTTGCCATCGATTTGATTTCCCTCAGGATTTGCTCCCACTAAGATCATATACCGTCCATCGCCATAAGTGTCAATGCCTATTTGCACGTTGTCATCACTAAAACCTTCGTCGCGTTTTCGAATAGAAGAGCGTAGATTGTTCATGTCGGCATAGGCAATAAAGCCTACATATAGATGGGAGGAGGTGTAGCGAATAAAAGCTTTGGTTTCATGAGGAGCGGGACTGTTGTCTCCTGGATTTATTTCATAAGGGAGGAGAAAACTTTGGGCACCTTTCCATTCTTCTTCTTCAACGACACCATCAAATATAGGTGGTGTTTCCCCCGATGAGATGCTGTCTTGTGAAAAAGCAAAGGATGAAATAAATAAGTAGAATAAGAAGAGGGTAGGTTTCATACGTTAATACTTTCTATATCTATGACGAATAACTTTCTGCTTTGTTACAGGATTTATTGTTAAAATTCTGCTTAGTTTTAAAATAAAAAAATGCTTAATCACCTCTCTTTAGATGAGCGATGGAATGTTTATACCCATGGTTTTGGTGCAGTGGCTAGTTTAGTGGGTTTTTTATGGCTAATTCTTGGGGGGACCTTTTATGAAAAAACGACCTTAATCGCTGTTTTGATTTATGGCTTTTCAATGGTTTTTTTGTTTTCTGCTTCAGCGATTTATCACAGTGCAGGTGAGGAACATCAGCCTTTTTGGCAAAAGGTTGATCATATTGGGATCTATTTTTTAATTGCTGGAACTTATACCCCTGTAACGCTAACCATTTTAAAGGACAGTTCGGGTTATGCTCTTCTAGCTGGCGTGTGGACAATTGCACTTATAGGTACACTGTACAAGCTTTTCTTTATTGGTAGATTTAAAAACCTGTCTTTATTGCTGTATTTGGCAATGGGGTGGTTAGTGATATTTGATATTGAAAATGTGATGGCTTTATTTCCCGATCAAGCGTTTTATTACCTTGCCTTAGGAGGATTTTTTTATACAACAGGAACCATTTTTTATCGCTGGGAAAGTCTTTATTACCATCATGTGATCTGGCATATTTTTGTTCTCGCTGGGGCGATGAGTCACTTTATGATGGTATGCGAATTAGTTCTTTAATATGAAGCGCTTAGGACGATTTTTCACGGGTTTTGTTTTGGTGAGTGTTACGCTCCTTTTACTTCTTTTTTTGGGGACTAGTGCAATGGATGATCGCTCTTCTTTTACTGCTTTACAAACTGAATTTAATCAAAAGGGAATTTCCATTGCAGAACATCAATACCCCCTATCTGGAGGAGAATTGTATTATGTAACAATCGGGGAGAACGATTTACCCTCACTATTGTTAATCCACGGTTCACCTGGAGACTGGACTGCATGGAAAAAGCTTATTTTAACGACAGATATTACCCAATACTTTCATCTTATTTTACTCGATCGACCGGCCTATCAAGCTTCGACTATTGCTGGGGGTACCCTAGAGAAACAAAGCAAAGCAATGGCACAACTACTTCAAGAGCATTGTCATCCTTGTGGGGTAGTGGGGCATTCATATGGCGCTGCTCTAGCCTTGCAATTGAGTGTAGACTATCCCGATGCAACCGCAGCCATTCTTTCCATATCTGGAACTATTGCTGCACCCTATCAATCCCCACGCTGGTACAATCATTTGGCTAATCGATCGATCATCTCTCCTTTTTTGCCTTTGAGTTTTCGATTAAGTAATAAGGAAATGATGGCGCTGCCAAAGGATTTAACCTTACTAGAAACTCGTTTGAGACGTTCTTCACATCATTATTATTTTTTACAAGGTGAGAGAGATGTATTAGTGGATCCTGCCTCGGTATTTTATTATCAAAATAGCTTTAATCAAAATACGATACACTACAGTAGCAGATGGGATCATTTTGTTTTATGGACTGCTACAGATGAAGTAGCCAACTTTATCAAAAGCGCTAATCTTTAAAGTAAACATCTCCTCTTCCAGTGATTCTTTTGTACAATAACGGCATGCCTTTAGCAATTACATTTGCTTCACCTTTGATGACAACATGAAGTTTTTCTAGCGCATTGACTTCGCAGTATCCTTTTCCCAGGATGGATACATCGACGTTTTTTGATGGAATTTTAAATCCATTAAACTGTCCATCTCCTTCAATTTCTACTCTAAGACTATCAATTTTTTTCAGGGCTTCGTTACTGTCTATGGTCGCTTCTTCACGCAATAAAGCATATAGTTTGCGTAACCCTTCAAAGCGGTTGATCTCTAAAAAACTTTTTTTACTTAGGTTGAGATACAGGTTTTCTTGCTTTTCAAAATCTTCAATCGTAATGTTGCTTTTAGCATTAATAAAAAGGTAATTGATTTTAGGCATTGTAATGACTAGTTCCACTTGAGTGTTATTTTCACAAAAGGGAAATCGATTTGAAAGCAATAGTTTGCCCTGATTGACATGGGTTTTAATTGAGTCTAAATAGCGGGGATGACCTTTTAATTGGATGCTGTGTTGCTTTCCTTGCTTTAACACATAATTTCCTGGAACAAAACTTTCAATTTGTTCAAACTCGTCTAGCTTATATTGTTTCGTTACGGTTTCGTTTGAAAGATAAAAGCATTCGTCATAATCATCTGTACAACTAGCCAGTAAAATTAAACCAAATAATGCCATTAAAGTAAAGGAGTGTGAGGGTATTCTTTTCATACGTTTAAAATTTAGTGGTTAAAAAATACCCGTTAAAAAGAGTTGACTATTCTACTAAAAAAAGAACCCCTACAAAGTAGTTTCGTAGGAGTTCTTTGGAAAAAAATAAGTAGCGTAGGTTAAACTCATATTTAAACTATAAGTATTTTCTTGGTGTAAAGATGCAATGGGTTAGGGTCTTGATGACTACTATGTGTATCAAGTGGCTTCAACCATTCAATAGATGGTAGTCTTGACGTAATAAATGGTAAAAAGGCTAAAGAATAGCCGCGATAAAGATTCCAGAAAGGATAATTAAAAACTTTTGAAGGTTGAAATTGTGCCCTTCAGAGCTTTCAAATAAGATGGTGGTAGAGATGTGAAATAGGATGCCCACAACAAACGGTTCAACAGCAGAAGTACTTATACTCGCTTCAATTAGATGACTGGTGTAACTCCCCAGTGGGCTCATGAGCGCAAAACAACTCAGGGCAATTATTTTTCCACTTGGACGTGCTTTACTTCGCAGTAACAATGCCGTAATCACTAATCCTATGGGGATTTTATGGATGCTTACTCCCAGTAATAATGAGGGTTGCTGGCTTAACGGCATGCCTTCTAAAAAAGCATGAATACACAAACTCAATAGAATAAGACATGGGAAGTGAGCTTTGTGATGATGGGTGTGGCCGTGTTCGGCTCCTTTAGAGAAAAATTCCAAGAGAATTTGAAAGACAATTCCCCCTAGGATCCATAAGCCTGTTACTTTGTTCCCTTCAACATACACTTGTGGTAGCATTTCCAAAATCAAAATGGAAAGAAGAAAAGCCCCGCTAAAGGCTAAAATGAGTTTCATTCCTTGAGGCGTTTTTGGCTTAAAGTAATACGCAATACCAGCACCTAAAAAAACGGCAAGAAAGGGAAGTAGAAAAGCGAGGATCATTTTTTGTGGTTTCTTGACGAAAGCAAGTTTGATTGCCCAAAATTAAACTATTTTTGACGGAAGAAACTCTCCCATGGAAGCAAATTTTAGAATGCTGGCTAAAACCTTTTTTGGTTTTGAAGATTTATTAGAAAGCGAACTGAAGCAACTTGGGGCGCAGTCGGTTGAAAAAGGGAACCGAGTAGTGCATTTTACCGGAGATAAAGGTTTTATGTATAAAGCCAATCTATGTTTAAGAACCGCCTTGAAAATTCTAGTTCCACTTTATCATTGTCGTGTAAGAAGTGAGGATGAACTGTATCAAGCAGCTTATGATTACCCCTGGGAGGAGCATTTTACCGAAAAGGAAACCCTGGCCATTGACAGTGTTGTTTTTGGGGAAACTTTTACCCATTCTTTATATGTTTCTCAAAAGGTAAAAGATGCCATTGCCGATCGCTTTCGCGCGAAAACAGGTCAACGTCCTTCGGTTAATTTAAAATTTCCCGATGTGCGTATTAACGTTCATATTGATCGCGATCAATGTAACTTTTCCCTCGATAGTTCTGGCGCATCTTTGCACCATCGTGGCTATCGCACAGCGACAAATATCGCTCCTTTAAACGAGGTATTAGCGGCTGGTTTGATCATGCTCTCGGGCTGGGATCAGCGCAGTGATTTTTTAGATCCAATGTGTGGAAGTGGAACAATCCCCATTGAGGCAGCCATGTTGAGTTGTAAAATACCAGCAAATATTAACCGCAAAGAGTTTGCCTTTGAAAAATGGTCGAATTGGGACGAAGACCTTTACCTCACCATAGAAGAAAGTCAATTGAACAAAATTCAAGGTTTAGCAGGTAGCATTACTGGTTTTGACAAGGCACCTTCGGCTGTGGCAAAAGCACGTGATAATGTTCGTAATGCAAATCTTGAGGAATTTATTTCAATTGAAAAAGACAACTTTTTCTTTTCTCAAAAAGAACAAGAAGGTCCTTTACATATTGTAACGAATCCCCCTTATGGAGAACGGCTTGAAGGGGATATCAATGCACTTTATGGAAGTCTTGGGGATACCTTAAAACAACATTATACTAATACGCAAGCATGGATGATAACCTCAAACCTTGAGGCAATGAAACATGTGGGTTTGCGTCCCTCTCGAAAGATCAAATTATTCAATGGGAAATTAGAATCGCGTTTCTTGCATTATTCTATTTATCCTGGAACAAAAAAGATACACAAACTCAATTCTTCTTCCCTATGAAAAAAGAGACCTTAGCACTTTTATTCAACTTTATTTTCTTTGCCGGTTTTTTCTTGTTTTTCAAAAACGGAATAGGGAGTTTGATCCCGATGTCCTATATTCCTTTGGTAGCATTATCAGCCTTATTTACAGCAATTGCTAGTCCCAAGTTTCTCGTGAATAAAGGGAGGCTTTACATGAAAATTCCTTTTGTAAAAAAACCTATTGGTCTATAGCCTTCTTTTTCTTTTTAAAGCGAAAAGGTAATGAATAGGATAGGGTGTAATTAATACTACCGCCAAATTTATTATCATCGGTAATACGATTAAATCCAGGAGCATAAAGGTTCCCAAAGTCTTGTGGTTGTGCATTATTTAACAAGGCATGCATTCGCAGGCTTATCCCAGCATAAAAATTAGGCAGTAGTTGTACTTTGGTCCCAAAAAGGAATTCTAACCAACCTGTGCTCAGCTGTTCTCGCTCGCCAGTTAAATATCCTTCTGTCGTTGTTATGGGTAAGTATTGATTTAGGGCATACAAAGTATAATTGTTGACCGTATGTGTGTGAAGGCTTTGGGCTAATCTAATCCCTACAAAAAGGGCGTTATTCATGCCTTTCCAATTATTGAAAAAATTGTAATCTACTCCTACTTTAATGTAAGAACCTTGCGTAGTAAAGTTAATCTGTTCGGATTGTTGCGTTCTCTTTTCAGAACCTATTTCTGCAGCGACAAACACCCTGCGATTCAATTGTAAATCTCCTACTAGCTCGAGTCCTTGATAATCCTCTTCGAATTGTGTGCGTGCTGGTTTAATAAGATCTAATCCCACCCTTAGAGCAAAAGTTCGCGGGGCTTTTTCTTTAATACTGTCCTTTGCCTGTTTTTGAGAAAAAGCAAACAACGATAGTAAAAGACTAATGGTAAATAGCCAAATGTGCTTGCTCTTCATTGCGAATGGTGTCTAATTTTATGCTTGAGTTGATGTACCAGGTGATGGACCCAATGGTTGTAATGGCAGGTTGCCCTAGGGTATATTCTGCACTAAATCCACAGGCACGCCTGCTATAACGGTCGTTGCGATAGGGGTGATTGAATTGAAGGGTATCGGCTATGGTAGCAGTATCGGTGCTACTGGGTAAAATAAATGCATAGCGCGTATATGCTTTCGATAGATCCATTGGAATTGCAATCGAATCTGTATTAAAAGAGCGATAAATGCGATCTTGATTTATTTCTTTAAGTTGAATGGTGGGGACGCTTTTCAACGTATTCGGCGCTTGATGATCATAAAAGCGAATAATTAAACGAGGTGTCCCAGGAGTCCCTTCATTACAGATATCGTCTTTTTCGCACCCTATGCAAAGTAGGCTTAGGCAGAAAATAAAAAATAGAACTCTTGCCATGGGATTATCTCTTTTCCAAAAGTACAACATTTTCTACATGATGTGTTTGTGGAAACATATCTACTGCTTGCGTTTTGATGAGTTTGTATTTTTCTTTAAGCAGCGCTAAATCCCTTGCTTGTGTTGCACTATTACAGCTCACATAAACAATGCGCTCTGGTGCGAGTTCGAGCAATTGATTCACGACGTTTTTGTGCATCCCATCCCGGGGAGGATCGGTGATAACAACATTTGCTTTCCCGTGTCGAGCGATGAACGCATCGGTGAAAATGGCTTTCATGTCTCCTGCTTCAAAAAAAGCATTATTGATCTTGTTTTCAAGGGCATTTGACTTTGCTGTTGCTATGGATTCTGGAACCACATCAACACCTACAACCTTCTTTACCGATTGTGCAATAAATTGTGCAATGGTGCCAATACCTGTATAAAGATCATAAACGACATCATCGACATTTAATTGAGCAAAATCTCGGGTGATTTGATAGAGTTCATAAGCTTGCTCAGAATTGGTTTGGTAAAAGGTCTTTGGACCAATTTTAAATTGTAGTCCCTCCATTTCTTCTAGGATATATGCCCTTCCAGAAAATAGATGAATTTCTTGATCAAATAGGGTGTCATTAGCCTTATTGTTGATGACATAAAGCAAAGAGGTTATCTCTGGGAAACATTGTTGAACGTGGGTGAGTAGGGGGATTAACTCTGGCGCATCGTGAACTACTTGTAAAAGCACCATGATTTCACCGCTTGATGTGGTGCGAATCATGAGTGTTCTCAAAAAACCACTTTGTTCTCTAGGATGAAAAAAGGTCAATTCTTTTTCAATTGCATAACGACGAATTTCATTTCGAATAGCATTCGAGGGGTCGGCCTGCAAGTGACAGTGATCAATGTCCACAATTTTATCCCACATTCCTGGCTTGTGAAAGCCTAAAGCATTTTTGTTGAATTCTTTCCCTGAATCGATTTCTTCTTGTGTCATCCATCGATTTGACGAAAAAGAAAACTCCATTTTATTGCGATAAAAATAGGGGGTAGCATTCCCCACAATTTCCAGTTTAGTCGCTGGTTCAATCCCACCGATACGTTTCAAGTTTTCTGTAACTTCTTTGTCTTTGTAACGCAATTGTGCGGTGTAATTCATGTGCTGCCATTTACAGCCACCGCAGGTGCCAAAGTGGGCACAGGCAGGAGAAATACGATCATCCGATTTTTTGTGGTAGTGCTCAATACGCCCTTCAAAAAAGCCTTTCCGCTTTTTAAAGGTTTTCACATCAACAATATCTCCGGGAACTCCTTCATTTAAAAATATGGGAATGCCCTCTTGTGTTTTTGCTACAGTTTTTCCTTTTGCGGCAGTATCAATGATGGTGAGCCGTTCAAAACTTTTGGATTTATGTCGATTTCGCATGCCGCAAAAATACCTTTTTTCTTTTTACTCCTTAGACTCTTATTTGAAGAAATCAAAGAAATAATTGTACATTTAGCACGGATGATTTCTCTCCTTTAAATAAGTAGGAATTTTATATTTATAATTTTAAAACGGTTTTAGATATGGAATCTACAAAAGCCACTACATCACAAGAACTTTTAGCCCTAGAAAAACAATACGGTGCACACGATTATCACCCATTGCCTGTTGTTTTAGCCAAAGGGGAAGGCGTCCATTTATGGGATGTCGAAGGAAAGCAGTATTATGACTTTTTATCCGCCTATTCTGCGGTAAATCAAGGCCATTGCAACCCGCGTATTATCAACGCCATGAAAAAGCAAGCCGAAACCCTCACCTTAACTTCTCGTGCTTTTCACAACAACAAGCTGGGGGACTACATGAAGTTCACCACCGAATATTTTGGGTTTGAAAGCTTACTTCCCATGAATACTGGAGCAGAAGGAGTTGAAACAGCAATAAAAATTACCCGTAAATGGGGGCATACCATCAAGGGTATTCCAGAAGGGCAAGCCCAAATAGTGGTGTGTAATAACAATTTTCACGGTCGAACCACAACCATCATCTCTTTTTCCTCTGATGCAGGATCAAAAGACCACTTTGGCCCACATACCCAAGGATTTATTCATATTCCTTATAATGATACCAAAGCCCTGGCAGAGGTCTTAGAAAAGAACCCCAATGTGGCTGGATTTCTTGTAGAGCCCATACAAGGCGAAGCAGGGGTCTATACCCCAGACGAAAACTTTATTCGTGAGGCTAGCGCCCTATGTTCCCAACACAATGTATTGTTTATTGCCGATGAAATCCAAACAGGAATAGGTCGAACCGGTTCATTGCTTGCGGTTTGTGGAAACTGTAGCTGTCAAGGGCATTGCGAGCGACAAGCCGAGACCTATATTCGACCCGATTTATTGATTTTAGGGAAAGCCCTTTCTGGAGGGGTATTTCCCGTTTCAGCTGTTTTAGCCGATCGCGCCATTATGGATGTCATACAACCAGGGCAGCACGGTAGTACCTTTGGGGGAAATCCATTGGGTACAACGATTGCCATGGAAGCACTGTCGGTAATACGAGATGAAAAACTCACTCAAAATGCACGGGAATTAGGTCAATTGTTTCGAGATGAAATGAATAAGTACATTCAAGAAAGTGACATCGTTACGCTCGTTCGAGGAAGAGGCCTGCTTAATGCCATAGTGATCAATGATACCGAGGAGAGTAAAACGGCATGGAACATTTGCTTGCGTTTGCGGGATAATGGCCTTTTGGCGAAGCCTACTCATGGAAATATCATTCGATTTGCACCGCCATTAGTCATGACACGAGAACAATTGTTGGATTGCATTGGTATCATCACAAGAACGTTAAAAGAATTTGAACCCGTAAAAGCGTAACGATGGAAGTGTATTTTGACAATGCCGCTACAACACCACTTCGTGAGGAAGTGATTACTGTGATGCATCATGCACTTCAACAAACCTATGGGAATCCCTCTTCTACACACGGTTATGGACGTACAGCTCGAACACAAATAGAAACTGCGCGAAAGAACATTGCAGCACATTTTAATGCTCACCCTCAAGAGATTATTTTCACCTCTGGAGGGACAGAGTCCGATAATATGCTATTGCGTTGTGCGGTAGAGGATTTAGGGGTTACAACCATCATAAGCACAAAAATTGAACATCACGCCATACTGCATGCGCTTGATTTTTTAGCAACAAAGGGGTGTAAGATTGTTTATCTCCCTGTTGATCATCACGGGCAAGTGGATTATACTGCTCTTGATGATGCTTTAGCCGCAGATGACAGTAAGAAATTGGTCACCTTGATGCATGTAAATAACGAAGTGGGAACTGTACTCGATCTTGAGCGTGTTGCCGAGAGTTGTCAACAACATCAAGCCTTATTTCACACCGATGCGGTTCAGGGAGTAGGGCACTACAGCATTGACTTAGATAAGATAAAGATTGATTTTTTATCTGCGGCGGCACATAAGTTTCATGGGCCTAAAGGAATAGGGTTCTCTTTTGTACGAAAAAATAGCGGACTAAATCCCTTTATTTTGGGAGGAGGACAAGAACGTGGACTCCGCGCAGGGACAGAATCTGTTCATAATATTCTAGGGATGGAGAAGGCACTTGAATTGTCTTATGCTCATCTCGCTACAGAAAAGGCCTATATCCTGAGTTTAAAAGAGCGTTTGATAAATGGGTTAAAAGAAGTTTTTCCAGCACTCCACCTCAATGGCTGTTGCGGCGACTTTTCAAAAAGTACGTACACCCTAGTCAATGTTTGCTTGCCTGTTCCAGCAGAAAAAGCAGGATTGCTCGATTTTCATTTAGATCTCAAGGGCATTGCTTGTTCAAAAGGAAGTGCTTGTCAAGCAGGCAGTAACATTGGGTCTCATGTTTTAAACGAAGTTGTCCCCGATGAGTTGAAGGTTCACCCCTCAATTCGCTTTTCTTTTTCGCGTTTCAATACGGTGGAAGAGGTGGATTATTTGGTAGAAGTATTGTCCGAATTTGCTACTAAGGCAGTGGTTTCCTAAAGATTGTCGCTGTATATACAGCGGTATTCCCCACTTGATCTTCAATTTCTAGACGAAAGTTTAATTGTGTTTGATCGAATTCAATGTCATCAAAGTCATAGATCAAGGTTTTGTCTTTAGGTTCGTGTTCCATCAAAATCCATTGATCATTGATGGTGGCACGATAGGACTTTATTCCAGAAAATTCGTCCTCAACCTCCAATTCGAGGAATTTGTAATTGCTCATCCATTGTTGATCCTTGAAATTTAACGGTTTAATGCTGGGAGGGAGGCTGTCTTTTGTAAGGATATAGTGACCAGGATAGGCATATTTTGTTTGAAGAATACTGTCTTTTTTTACGGTCCAAACATAGCTTAATTGCTCTTCAGCTTTTTCTTCTTTTGGGTCGTATAATGCGAGACTAAGTTGTTGACGTTCGAGGGAATCAAGTTTGTTTGGGATGGCTACACTCAATTCAAATCCCTTGCGCTGTGGTACCCCTGTTTTTTCAATTATCAAGGTATCTCCTTTTTCTTCTAGCAATAAATCTACTGTTTGATAGAAGGTGTTCTTTGGCACATAAATTTCGTGATTTTTCAAGGCAAAGAGGTAATCTTTTTCTTTTGAAATGGGATTGAGCATAGGGGCAGCGGTTTCTGCAGGGAAGTCTTCTTTGCCTTCTACATAAAATGAAACATAGGTGGTGTTTTGTGCAAAATCCTCTAGGACGATTTGGACTTGATAGGCACGATCTTGCTCAAAGCGAATCAAGCCATCTGGGGTTGACTTTGGTAAAAAACTATAGTCCACATCAATATCTCTGAATAGTTTTTGAATGCGAATTCGTTCTTCTCGATAGGTGGCATAGTCAATTAAAGCGTCAATTTTCTTTCCGTCTCTAAAGTCGATTTTGTCAAACTGGTAGGAAAAATAGGCGGTACCATTCACAAAAATACTGGCCTTATAAACCCCATTTCTATTATAACTTAAATCTTGACGATCAAAGAGGCGAATGCCAAAGGCATGCGTGCCACCCAACCGTTGAATCGCTGCGTGATAGGTGCTATCATTTACCCGTTCAAGTGCAAGTGGTGTTTTTGAACTTAGCCCATTTGCATCTTTTTTATAGCGGTATAATCCCTGTACGATGGGACGAATGCTATCTGGTATAGGGAAGCCCAACTGGAGTGGGTTAAGCGGAGTTTCTGCTTTGGTATCTCTTATTTCAAAATGCAAATGTGGTCCCATGGACCCACCTGTATTTCCAGAATAACCTATAATTTCTCCTTCTTCTACCGTCATTTCTCCCAGTTGAAGAAACTTTTGTACTATAAAACGTTCCTTTTCGTATTGATGGGCCTTGATAAACGACTCAATTTTAGGACTGAATTTTTTTAAATGTGCATAGACCGAGGTGGTGCCATCTGCGTGTTGAATATACAAGCACTTTCCGTATCCCGTTGTACCTACACGGATTCTTCGAATACTTCCAGCTTTTATGGAACGAACATTAAAGCCTTCTTTCCCCTGAGTTTTAATATCAAGCCCCGCATGAAAATGAGTGGGTCTAAACTCTCCAAATGTTCCAGAGAGTTTTAATGGAATGTCCAAAGGAGGGGTGGCTCCTTCTTGTGCTTTTAACTTTATTGAATAGACAGTAAAAAGAGAAAAGAGGCAGAAAAGTTTAATTCGATGGGTCATATAACGAAGATACCTATTTCCCTTTTTTTAGCCAACATCTATTCCCATCCATGGGTAAATGATCCTGTTTGATCTTTTCGTTCAAAGCGATGCTGCCCAAAGAAGTCTCGTTGAGCTTGAATCATATTGGCAGGGGACTGTTCCCTTTGCCAGCTCAGTGCATAATTGAGTGCAGCACTATGGGCGGGTAAAGCGCATAAGGCGCCCAGCCCCACTTGTACAAAAGTCGCTAGCGCATTGATCCCTTGGGCGTTTTCGGTTTTATTTAGTAGAGAAAATAAGGGGTGAGTTGTAGGCTGGATTAAGGCCTTTGACCACTGTTCCATTAAGCTAGAGCGAATGATGCATCCATTGGTCCAGATACGTGTGATTTCGGCCAGGTTTAACTCCCATCCGTATTCTTCAGAAGCATTTTGCAACACCTTTAAGCCCTCGGCATGATTGATGATTCGTGCCATTTGATAGGCCTGTTGCAGGGAATCTTCCTCCAGGCTAAACGTTCTTTTTTCTAAATCAAAAAGGCCATTCGCCTTTTCTCTTTCCTCTTTAAAAGCCGATAAAAAGCGGGCTTGTAAAGCAGCACTTCCCACAGTGAAAGGACTTCCTAATTCAAAAGCAGCTTTTGCGCTCCAATTTCCCGTTCCTTTATTCCCTGCCTTGTCTAAGATGAGATCGAGCAGTGGTTTTTCATCTTCTTTGGTTCGTACTATTTGTATAGAGATTTCGAGTAGGTAACTCGCGCAATCTCCCGCTTGCCATTGCTCAAAAAGACTAGCGATTTCTTCGGTGGTTTTCCCGGCATGGTAGCGCAATGCGTGATAGAGTTCTGCAATTAATTGCATTTCGCCATATTCAATACCGTTGTGAATCATTTTAACAAAATGGCCAGACCCTGCTTGTCCTATCCATCCACTACACGCTTTTCCCTCACGGTCTTTTGCGGCAATTGCTTCAAAAATAGGAGCGAGTTGAGGATAGCAATTCTTTGCCCCACTGGGCATTAGGGCGGGACCTTTCCGGGCGCCTTTGGCTCCTCCCGAAATACCTAAGCCATAAAAATGAAGCTGCTGTTTTTTAAGGGCGACTGTTCTTCGAATACTTTCTTGATAGTGGGAATTTCCTCCATCGATAATGATATCCCCGGGGTCTAGTTCGGGACGAAGTTGATCGATGACAAGATCCACTGTTTTTCCTGCGGGAATCATCAAAATGATTTTTCTAGGTCGCGCGATGCTAGCGACAAATTCGTTGACATCCTGGGTAGGGAAAAAGGGTAATTGGGGTTGAGCACTGGCTAATTTTTGTGCAATTTTTTCTTCGCTCCCCGCAACATGACGGTTATAAATGGCTACGCCAAAGCCTTTATCTGCTAAATTAATCGCAAGGTTTTTTCCCATCACCCCCAAGCCGTAAAGTCCAAGGCTTGCTTTCTCGTTAATGCTTTGATTTAATTCCATAAGACAGTTTTCTAGGCTTGCTGCGGCGTTGATTTCTGTGCCGTATTGTGCGGGTTCCAGGGCCTCAAATTGAGAATCCAATAAAGTGACCGGCATAAAATGTTCTCGTGATGACATGCGTTCTTGGAGTAATTCTTTTGCTACTTTTAAATGATAAAAGTGGATGGGTACAACTAATTCCCCTAGCAAAAAAGAACGGTATTCCTCCTTGAGTGCAGAACAGGCCAGTACTGCCCCTCCTTTTTCTTCCCATTGTGGGAAGGCCGCTTTAAGCAGTGTGAGCCAGGGCCATCTGTCTTCGTCGGTGAGGGGATGTCCTGCCGCCATCTTTGCTTTGTTGGTTGCTGGATGAAAATCATCCGCATCATAAAAAGGAAGCGATAACTCCTTAGCCCATGCTGTTCCTAAGGTAGTTTTTCCCGCACCACTAACGCCATATAGAATGTAGATCATGGGATAAAAATAACAATAATATCGCGTGGGATTTTTCCTTGAAATAGGATTTGTGAAAAAAAAGGCTCCAGGGCACTTTTTCTAAAGAATCCTTTATCTTAATACCATTAAATTGAATTATAATGGATGTTGCTTTACTTTGGGCTGTTTTAGGAGGGATAGGATTATTACTGCTCATGATTTTACGCTTTAAGCTACCCGCTTTTATCGCACTGTTAATCGCAGCAGTAGCTGTAGGGGTTTTTGCAGGCATCCCAATGGAGCAAATCATTCAAACCCTGAAAGAGGGAATGGGAAACACCTTGGGTTTTGTAGCTATCGTGGTGGGACTGGGCACTCTTTTAGGAGGATTGCTAGAACACTCTGGCGGGGCAGAAGCTTTAGCCCATCAATTGCTCAACTATTTTGGGAAAGATCGAACAGACTGGGCCTTGGTAACGGCTGGTTTTTTACTCGCTATCCCCGTGTTTTTTGATGTTGCCTTTATCCTTTTGGTTCCTTTGATTTATTCTTTACAGCGAAAAACAGGCGCTTCAATATTATCCTATGGGATTCCTCTTTTAGCGGGTTTAGCCATCACGCATGCATTTATTCCGCCCACGCCTGGACCAGTTGCCGTGGCCGAGATTTTGTCGGCAAATTTAGGTTGGGTCATCACTTTTGGCGCGATTGTGGGTTTCCCAACTGCAGCGATTAGCGGACCCTATTTTGCCCGCTACATCAGTAAAAAAATTAAGGTGAATGCTCCCCCATTAGTTGAACAAGCATCAAGCGAAACAGCTGCTCAACCCAGTTTAATTACAGTGCTTTTTGTCATCGGTTTACCCTTGGTTTTGATCGTAGTCAAGACCCTTTTGGACACCTTTAATATCATAGAGGGGTTACCTGTTTTTATCGGGCAAAGTATTGCTTTGATCGGGCACCCCTTTGGAGCGCTACTGGTCGCAAATTTAATGGCCTGGTATTACCTGGGAAGAAAACGTGCCGTGAGTACAAAAGACTTAAATCAATTAGCTAATCGCTCTATGGCTCCTGCTGGTTTGATCATTTTATTGACCGGTGCAGGAGGAACGTTTAAGCAAATGTTGATCACAACGAATGCAGGTAAAATGCTAGCCGAAGTTTTTATTGATCAGGGAGTGCCTATTCTTGTTTTTGCGTTTTTAGCAGCGGTTTGTATTCGTTTGCTTCAAGGATCGGCAACTGTTGCGATGATTACTGCTGCGGGATTAACTGCACCACTGATGAATGATGCATTGAATGCTCCGCAAAAGGCTTTACTCGTGCTTGCCATTGCAGCAGGAGCATCTATTTTGTCGCATGTGAACGATAGCGGATTTTGGTTGGTGAGTAAGTATTTAGGACTTAACGAAAAGCAAACCTTTCAATCTTGGTCCATCATGACGCTTCTAATTGCCCTAGTGGGCTTTACATTAATTTGTCTCTTGTGGTTCGTGATTTAATCGGCTAAAAGGGATAATTCAAACCAGCGTTCGATTTTTGTTTCAATTTCAGTAGAAAGGGTGTTGAGTTCAATGGATAGCGCCGTAATTTCTTCTGCGGGAATAGTGGGTTCGGTAAAACGGAGTTCTAGGCTAGCTTTCTTTTCTTCTAGACGAGCAATTTCTTTTTCGAGTCGTTTGAATTCCTTTTGATCATTGTACGACAAACCTTTGTTTTTGTCTTTTGGATTCTTCCATTCACTTTTCCCTTTTGTGGTTTTAGTGCTTTCCTCTTTTGGTTGACTGTCTTCATACACCCTAAAATCAGAGTAGTTTCCTGGAAAGTCTTCAACTTGTCCTCCACCTCGAAACACAAATAAATGGTCCACAATTTTATCCATAAAATAGCGGTCGTGGGAAACCACAATAAGACAACCAGGAAAATCCAATAAGAAGCTTTCTAGCACATTTAGGGTCACAATATCGAGATCATTTGTGGGTTCATCGAGGATTAAAAAATTTGGATTTTGAATCAATACTGTGCAGAGGTAGAGGCGCTTGCGTTCTCCTCCACTGAGCTTTTCGACAAAGTCGTACTGCTTTTTTCGGTCAAAGAGGAAGCGTTCGAGTAACTGCTGGGCAGAGATTTTTCGCCCTTTTTTAAGGGGAATAAATTCCCCGAATTCTCGAATTACTTCTATGACTTTTTGCCCTGGTTTGATCTCAATTCCGCCCTGTGTGTAATAACCAAATTTGACGGTTTCCCCCCAAATAATTTTCCCGCTATCCACACTATCTTTTCCTGTGATGAGGTTGAGAAAAGTTGATTTTCCAGTGCCATTTTTTCCAATGATTCCTATGCGGTCGTTGCGTTGAAAATTGTAATCGAATTTCTCGAGGATGATCTTCTCACCATAGGCTTTCCCTATTCCGTGCATTTCAATCATTTTTGTCCCCAGGCGTTCCATGTTAATCTCAAGTTGTACTTGATGTTCTTGACGGCGCTGATGCGCTTTTGCCTTGATGATTTTAAAATCTTCAATGCGCGATTTTGATTTTGTTGTTCTTGCTTTGGGTTGACGTCGCATCCATTCCAGTTCTTTTTTAAAGTGCTGTTTGTTTTTATGCGCCTCGGTAGTTTCTTGTGTGATTCTCGCCTCTCTTTTATCGAGATAATAGGGGTAGTTCCCTTTGTAAGTATAGAGCTCTCCTTGATCAAGTTCGATGATTTCATTGCACACCCGTTCTAAGAAATAGCGGTCGTGGGTAACCATCAATAAGGTGAATTTTTCTTTGGCAAAATAAGCTTCCAGCCATTCGATCATTTCCAGGTCAAGATGGTTTGTGGGCTCATCAAGAACGAGCAAGTCAGGTTTTTCTAGCAGGGCAATGCAAAGGGCAATACGCTTGCGTTGCCCTCCAGAAAGACTCCCCACCTTTGCGTTGAGTTGATCTAGCTTTAGTTGAAATAAGATTTGTTTGTATTGCGTCTCAAAATCCCAAGCCTGATATTGATCCATGGCCTCAAATGCGGCTTGATATTCCTCTTGATCTTCGGGATGTAAGAGTGCGTTTTCATAGCGCGTAATTACCTTGATGCTTTCATTGCCCGATTGAAGGATGCACTCTTCAATGGTGTGTGATGGATTTAATTGGGGTTCTTGCGCTAGAAATGAAATCCGTAAATCTTTTCGCTTGTTGACCTCCCCTTGATCGGGAGCAAGCTCTCCTGCAATGACTTTTAGTAAAGTTGTTTTACCCGAGCCATTTTTTGCTATTAGGGCAATTTTTTGCCCTTGATTGATTCCAAAGGAGATGTTTTCAAAAATGGCCTTGTCTTGAAAGGTTTTTCCCACCCCTTCTACCGAGAGTAAATTCATGCTGGCTTAAGGCATTATTTTTTTTCCCTTGAGCTCGTGCGGGAGGTGCTTGTGAGGATAGGGATGATTTTCTCGTGTACAAAACATACCGAGGTTTTCTCCATATTCAAACCTAAAGTCAATGGTGTTTTCTATTTGCCTAAATTCTTTTAAATAGGCAACTCCGTTTCCTAGTGCAATGGTCGCGTCTCCTTGTGAATTGACCTCTCCTTCATAGGTGTATACTTTTTCAACACTTGAAATAATGGTCTTGAAAACCAATTCAAAGTTGTTGTTTTCATAGAAAGTAAGATGATCTACAAAGCATCGATTTGGTCCCTCAAGTGGCTGTTTACTCGCCAGCTTCCATTTTCCTACCATGAGACTACTGTTGTCCATGGTGACGGGTTGTACAAGGCTGAGTAGTAAATATACGGTGGGTATGAACATGAATTATTTTTTTGGTTTAAACAGCTGATCAAGGCTGTATTTTCCTGCACCAGACAATAAGATAACGAGGGATAAGCACAAAAACAATAGCGGTAATTCAGCTCCTTTAAGGCCTCCAGGAAGTTTTTTACACACCGCCACAAACATGGTAAAGGCTAATAGAAAAGCTGCCGGTCGTGTTGTGAGCCCTATCATTAAAAGTAAAGCGCCAATGGATTCGGCAAAACTGGCCATAAAGCCCAATGGAATACTTAGAAAGTCAAGACCAATTAAGTCACTCAACCCAGCGCCTAGCCCTTTCCAGCGTTCGGTTCCAGCAGTGATTTTTCCCCAGCCGTGAAGGTACAACATTAGAAAACCCGTAACGATTCGCGCAAGAAGTAAGCTAAGGTCGTGATAGTGTTTTGATGAAGTGAGCAAAGAAGGAATTTTCATGAAACAAACGAATGAAAAGTTATTGTTGAAATTGATTAAAATCGATTTTATGGATAAAAGGAACATTAATGTCCTCTCCTTCAGAACTAACCCAAACACTACCGTCGTCTAAAATTTTTGCCGCTTCAACTTGAGCGTTCTCATAGGGTAATTGATAGCGTTCAATGTTAGTTTCATCCAGTCGATCAAGGCTAAAGTTTTCAGCTTTAAAAATATATTGGGTATAATCTGGAAGGTAACCGGTCAAGACCAGTTTTTTACTGTTATGGTCATAATCCCCTCCAGTAATGAGTGCATTGACGTCAAAGCTTGTTCGACTAGTAAGGACATATTCACCACCGGTTTTAGGTAATACATAAAGGGCTGTTTTGTGCTCGTCTCGGTCTTTGGAAAATAAGAGAAGGGAGTCGCCATACACCATAATGGTTTCGGCATCAAAGGGGTGTTTTTTACGTGGATTAAAATTCTTTTGTGTCGCATAGCGAAATTGAATTGAATCCTGGAGATTGAATTTTTTATCGGTAATGTAAATGGTGAGGTTTTTACGGTTGCCAAAATTGTTGCCCATATCTGCGATGTAAAAATGACTGCTGTCTTGAGCGATATCTTCCCAGTCGCGATTAATCGCCCCTTTGATCTTGTGTTTTTCTAATCCTGTACCATCAAGATTAATGGCGTAAAGCGCGGCTTTTCCTCCAGAATCATTGAAGGTTAAAAATTGATTGTTCTGGGTGGCAAGACCAGAGGTTTCCCTAATTTTTTTAGGAAGTTCGATGGCTCCTTCGGGCAGCACAATTTGATTACACTGAACAAATAAAAGGAGGACAATTAGAGACTTGAAATACGTTCGCATGCGCTTAAAATTTGATGTGCTCAAAGTACGAAGAATATTGATAAGGTTTAAAAGCTAATCGCGAATCCTCCAGGACGCCATTCAAAGGCTACTTTTTTTTCTCGAGCGAGGATGTCAATGGCTTCTTGTCGTTTTTTTTTGGCTCCCATTGTTATGAATAATCCAGCGGTAACAAGACCAGCACCTATTCCAGTAACCGCCCATTCGTGCGGTACTTGTGGTGAAATCCTGCCCAAAGAATGATTGAGAAGAATCACTCCAGCGGAACCCACAACTGTCCCAGAGATGATCTTGAGTCGGTAATGATTAAAGGCTTTTTTTGCTAGGGGTACTTCACGAACTTGAATACGCAGCGGAGGTTGTTCTTGAAAAAGAATTTCCATGGGGGAAGTTTGTTGTCCATAAAGTTGACCTAGGGTCAAAAAGAAAAGAAGGCATAAGAAATGATGCATGATAAATGATTTGGTGATAACAAGTTAAGGAATAATTTTTATACTTGCTTTTCTCCTAGTGCCCCCACATTTTATCGGTATTATTTGTTTAATTTTATCCTTAAAACTCCGTCATGGGACAATATTTTAAGCTTCATCCATCTGTTTTTGTGTATTCCAGGGAATGTCCACCAGCGGTTACTCCCTTTGCAAGTTTTTGTGAAAAAGAGGGGTTTTCCTATGTGTTAAAAGAGCAAGATGCTGACGGGCTTGAAACGCATTTTCCCTGTCGCTGTTTAGAATTAAAAGCACCTACTTCGCTAGAGGAAGTAGGTATTACTGCAAAAGTTGCCACAGCCTTGGCAAAAGAAAATATCCCCTGTAATGTGATTGCTGCCTATCATCACGATTATTTCCTCGTTCCTTTAACTCAAGGAGAAAAAGCCCTTGAAATAGTGGAAGTTGCGTTTTTAAATGCTTAAAAATTATGTTAAAATACAAATTGCCTGTAGGGGGGAAGAGGGGCAATGAGAAAATTTGCTACCTTTGAGGGAAGGAGTAAAGAAGACGCTATGAATGAATCCAATCAAGGTGTTGCACAGCTCGAGCAAAACATTGTACTGTTGTTGAACAAATTAAAAGACAACCACTATGCGCTCGAATCTCTTCGTCAAAAGCTTGAAGACAATTTAGTTAAGTTGAAATCACTTGAAGAAGAAAACACCCGCCTTAAAAAAGAGAATGATTCTTTGACCATGGCAAATTCCTTACTCGGCAGTAACGAAAGTAATGCGACAACCAAACATAAAATCAATGCGCTAATTCAACAGGTGGATACCTGTATCGACCAGTTGCAACAGCTAGCATAAATCGTATGAGTGAATTGCTAAAAATAAAATTGACTATCGCAGATCGTGTTTATCCACTATCTGTGGCTCCAGAACAGGAGGAAGCCCTGCGTGCTTCGGCCAAAAAAATTGAGGCAATGATCAAACAGTTGGAACAAAACTATGCGGTGCGTGACAAGCAAGATGTTTTGGCCATGTGTGCCTTGCAATATGCGACACAGCTTGAACAAAACCGTAAAAATGAAAAAGAAAATATCGCCGTAGATGCCGCTACTATCGATCAACTCAATCAAATGATCGAAGAGCATATGGCGACTTTCTGATGCGTTCTTTAATATAGATACACTTACTGCCTGTATTGGTTTACTTTTTTGATAAACTCAACGAACTTTTTTTTAAAAGAGGTGAGTCCATATGGTAAAAGCATGCTGTCTTGAACAGATCCTTGATCCATAGGTTAGCCGCAATCCTGAAATTATGGAGTTTATACAAAACCTAGACCGATGCAGGCTTTTTTGATTTAATAACCAAACCAAATGACAACAACACTACTCATTATAGCGGCAGCAGCAGGCGGGGCATTACTCGGAGTAATTGCCATGCAAATTGTCCAGCGAACAAAAGCGGGAAACCGCGTAAAGAAAGGCGAGCAGCAGGCAAAACGCATCATTAAAAAAGCACACCAAGAATCTGATCGCATCAAAAAAGATAAAATGCTTCAAGCCAAAGAACGCTTTATCGAATTAAAAGCAGAACACGAAAAAGTTATCTTTAATCGCGAAAAGAAAATCAGCGAAATAGAAAAACGCACCCGCGAAAAAGAAAATTCGCTCAATAAAGAATTATCCAAAGTCAAAAACAACAACGAACGCCTAGAGCAAAAAGCCAATAATTTTGACCAAAGAATTCAAAACCTCGATCGTAAAAAAGTAGAACTAGAAAAAGCCGAAAAACGCTACCAAGAACAACTAGAAGTTGTTTCTGGATTAAGTGCTGATGAGGCGAAAAAAGAACTGGTCGCAAGCCTAGAAGACAGTGCCCGAACCGAAGCCATGTCTTTTGTGCAAAAATCGATTGAAGAAGCGAAACTCTCTGCCGAGCAAGAAGCAAAAAAAATCATCATCAATACCATTCAACGTATAGGGACAGAGGAAGCAGTCGAGAACTGTGTATCGGTATTCAACATCGATTCAGATGATGTGAAAGGACGTATTATCGGTCGAGAAGGAAGAAACATTCGTGCCATTGAAGCTGCAACTGGTGTAGAGATTATTGTAGATGATACCCCAGAGGCTATTATTCTATCTTGTTTTGATTCGGTGAGAAGAGAAATAGCACGACTGTCCTTGCACCGATTAGTGACCGATGGTCGTATTCATCCAGCTCGTATCGAAGAGGTCGTGAAAAAAACGACCAAACAAATCGAAAACGAAATTATCGAGGTAGGGAAACGCACCGTGATTGATCTAGGAATTCACGGTCTAAGTCCAGAATTGATCAAAATGGTAGGAAGAATGAAATACCGCTCTTCTTATGGGCAAAACCTTTTACAGCACTCCCGTGAAGTAGCAAAATTGTGTGGAGTGATGGCCGCTGAACTAGGCATCAACCCAAAATTAGCCAAACGCGCAGGATTACTTCACGATATTGGAAAAGTTCCAGAAGAAGAAACAGAAGTGCCACACGCAATTTTAGGAATGCAATGGGCCGAAAAACACGGGGAAAAACCAGAGGTGTGTAACGCCATCGGTGCCCACCACGACGAGATCGAAATGACCTCGCTTTTATCTCCTATTGTTCAAGTGTGTGACGCCATTTCTGGAGCACGTCCTGGGGCGCGTCGTCAAGTTTTAGATAGCTATATTCAGCGTTTAAAAGATCTTGAGAAAATCGCATATGACTTTAATGGCGTAAGCAAGGCCTATGCTATTCAAGCAGGAAGAGAATTGCGCGTCATTGTAGAAAGTGAAAAGGTATCGGATAATAACGCATCAGAATTGTCTTTCCAGATTTCCCAGAAAATCCAAACGGATATGACATATCCTGGGCAAGTCAAAGTCACGGTGATTCGAGAAACGCGTGCCGTGAATGTAGCCAAATAATTAAGCCATCAATACATTGTGAAGTACACCCGCTAAAAAGGCTCCTGTAAGGGGGCCTAAAACGGGTATCCAGCTGTAGCCCCAGTCGGCATCTTTATTTTTTCTGGGGAGCAATTGATAAACTAGTCTAGGTCCAAAATCCCGTGCAGGGTTAATGGCATATCCCGTTGTTCCGCCTAGGGACATCCCAATTCCCCAAACCAATAAGGCAACTGGCAATGCGTCAAGTGATCCAATACCAAAATTTTGAGTCTCAAATCCCGCGATATCAATTGAAGGAGATACGATGAAAAAGATTCCAAAAATTAATACAAAGGTGCCCAAAGCTTCACTGAAGAAGTTATTTCTATAATTGCGAATTGCTGGCGCCGTGCAAAAACAACCGCGAATAGTCGCTTCGTCCTTGGTTAATCTAAAGTGATCGATGTATAAAAGATAACTCAACCAGCTCCCTAGCATAGCACCCATAACTTGAGCTGTGATATAAAGGGGAACAAGTTCCCATGCAAATTTTCCTATTACGGCTAGTCCTATGGTTACCGCTGGATTGAGGTGTCCACCGCTAAACTGACCTGTAACATAGGCGCCCACAAAAACTGCAAATCCCCAGGCAGTGGTAATGAGAACCAGTGCGCTTTGGTTTTCACCATAGGTTTGTTTAAGACTTACATTTGCCACTACACCACCACCTAATAAGAGTAATAAAGCTGTACCGATAATTTCGGCAATAAAAGGTGTCATCATAATAAATAGTTTTTAGTCAATTGGGTAAACTGTTTGATTTGTTGATCAATCCAGTCCTGATTTTTGTTTAATTCTTCTGCCATTATGTTAGCGACGATTGGCGCTAGGTTAAGGCTTTCTTGTGCGTTGAGAAATAGGCTTCTCGAGCGACGCGCTAAAACGTCTTCTACGGTTAAGGCCATTTCTTCTCGAACAGCCCAAATAATTTGATTTTTACTGAGGTGTAAATGATTACTTAGGGAATGATTCCCCCCTTCGTCTAGTTTACACATCTTTTCGATATCTGTCCCATATACATGCAATGGATTGGACCAGTCCGAGTTGTAGTCATAGCCATGGATGGGTAAATTTTGGGTGATGCAAGCGCGTTCTGGAAGTCCTCCAACAGACTGTGCGGTATTAATGAGGTCTTCAGACATTTTGCGATAGGTGGTCCATTTTCCTCCTAAAATACTCACCAGCCCCGAGGTGCTAACGGTGACCTTATGGTGTCGTGATATTTCTTTTGTTGCGTTGCCATTGTCTTCTGGAGCGGCCAGTGGGCGTAAGCCAGAAAACACACTCTTTACATCTTTTCGTGTAGGAGGAGTTGTCATGTATGCTCCTGCATTTTCAAGAATAAATTCAATTTCTTGTTCCAGTGCGACGGGCTCCTCTAGGGGCTGCTCAATTTGTGTATCGGTTGTTCCCACCACTACATAATCGTTCCATGGGACAGCAAAAAGTACTCGGCCATCTGTGGTATGTGGAACCATTATGGCATGTGGCCCATTTAAGAAAGATTTATCTAATACAATATGAACCCCTTGACTGGGAACAATTAGTTTACGAGTTCCGGGTTGATCCATCTGGATAATATGATCAGAAAACACTCCGGTAGCATTGATGACGACTTTTGCTGCAATTTCATAATCTTCTCCGCTTAGTTCATCTTTTGCGCTCACTCCACAAACCATTTCTCCCGCTTTAAGTAAGCCTGTTACACTGCAATAGTTGACTAAACTCGCTCCGTGATTCTCGGCGGTTTGTGCAAGGCTAATGGCCATACGAGCGTCATCAAATTGGCCATCATGGTAAATAACACCACCTCTTAGGCCCTTTTTCTTGACATTGGGAATCAATTCAATGGTTTCTTCACGATCGAGTAGAGTAGAAGGACCTAACCCCAGGTTTCCTGCCATCATATCGTAAATCTTAAGTCCAATTCCATAAAAAGGGCTATTCCACCAGTCATAAGAGGGAATGACAAAGCTGAGGTCTTGCACTAAATGTGGAGCGTTCTTGCGCATAATTCCGCGCTCTTTAAGCGCTTCAATGACAAGGGAAATATCGCCATTTTGAAGATAGCGCACCCCACCGTGAACTAATTTGGTACTTCGGGACGAAGTCCCTTTCGCAAAATCCTTTTTTTCTAACAATAGGGTGCGATAGCCACGACTAGCCGCATCAACAGCAGCTCCAAGTCCAGATGCACCTCCACCAATAATGAGAATGTCCCAAGGTTTTTTTCGGTTTTGAATCTTTTTGAGATGGGTAGTTCTATTCATTTGTTCTTAATACTTTTGGGATGCGTTCCTTCCAGAGGGCAAGTATTTGAGTTGTATCAGAGTTCTGGGAGGGGCTAAAGGTTTTATTCTCTTCCCAGATGGATTTGAGTTCTTCTTCATCTTTCCAAAAACCAACGGCCAGACCAGCAAAGAAAGCAGCGCCCAGGGCGGTAGTTTCTGTTGTATTGGGTCGAACGACTTCTTTTTGAAGAAGGTCTGCTTGAATTTGCATCAATAGATCGTTGCTGGTTGCACCTCCATCTACTTTAAGGGTAGAAAACGCCACCTTAGCATCTTTTTGCATTTCAATGATGATGTCTCGTGACCGCAGGGCTATGGCCTCAAGTGCTGCACGGGCGATATGACCTTTTTCGGTACCTCGTGTTATTCCCATAATAGCGCCCGTAGCTTCTGGATCCCAATAAGGGGCTCCTAATCCCGACAAGGCAGGAACAAAAGTTACTCCACCATTATCTTCAACGGTCTTTGCCAGTGCTTCAACTTCTGGAGCCGATGAAATGATTTGCAGTTGATCTCTTAACCATTGTATTAACGCCCCTGCGATAAAGACACTACCCTCAAGTGCATAAGTGATTTTACCGTTGCGTTGCCACCCTATGGTCGTGAGCATTTTATTGTTTGATGCGACTGCTTTTTCACCCGTATTCATAATGCAAAAACAACCAGTTCCATAGGTGTTTTTAACATCTCCAGCTTTGGTACATAATTGACCAAAGAGTGCGGCTTGTTGATCTCCTGCTATTCCACTTATGGGAAGGCTTGCGCCAAAAAGAACAGGGTCAGTTTCCCCTACTTTTTCTGAAGAGCTAACTACTGTGGGGAGAAGGCTTGCAGGGATGTCTAATAAATCGAGCAATTCCTTGTCCCATTCTAGGGTATGGATATTAAAAATTAATGTTCTACTGGCGTTTGTCACGTCTGTAGTGTGGACTTTTCCGCCGGTTAATTTCCAAATAAGCCAACTGTCCACCGTCCCAAATGCGAGTTCTCCAGCTTCGGCACGCTGGCGAATACTAGGGTCACTGTCTAAGATCCACTTGATTTTTGTTCCCGAAAAATACGCATCAAGGACGAGCCCTGTTTTCTTTAAAAAAGTGGGGGCGTGTTCATGAAGTGCATCACAAATAGTGGCAGTTCTGCGATCTTGCCAAACGATCGCATTGTGAATGGGTTCACCTGTTTTACGATCCCATAGAATGGTTGTTTCCCGTTGATTTGTAATCCCCAGTGCTGCAATATCTTGGGTAGAAATTGCTGGAGTGTCTAAAAGAGCTTTAATGGCTTTTAATTGCGTTTCCCAGATTTCGTTTGCATTGTGCTCTACCCAACTTTGTTGAGGGAAATATTGAGGAAATTCATATTGTGCGATGCCTTTTTGTTGGCCCTTTTTATCAAAGAGAATGGCACGGGAACTTGTTGTTCCTGCGTCTATGGCTAAAATATATTTCATGAAGTATATGCTTTTACATTGATGTTGTTGTTCTTATTATTTTGATGGTGCATATAAGTAAAGCCCTGGTGAATGGAACGTGCTCCCACATTTCCTGCTTTGTCCATGGCGATGTAGGCAACTTGAAAATTAGGGGTTCCTTCTTGTTTTTTTACAATGCGATCTATGGCTTCATCACAGGCCTCTTGAGGGGATTTCCCTTGGCGCATTAATTCAACAATCAAAAAACTCCCAACGGTTTTAACGACTTCTTCTCCCATTCCGGTTGCTACTGCACCACCTATTTCGTTGTCAATGAATAGCCCCGAACCAATGATGGGAGAGTCCCCAATGCGACCTTTCATTTTATATCCGAGCCCGCTGGTACTGCATGCTCCACTGATGTTTCCCTCCTTGTCTCGACACAATATTCCAATGGTATCGTGGTTTTCGATATTAATAATGGGTTGATACTGTTCGGTTTTTTTCCATTCTTCCCAGGCAGCTTTTGCTGCTGGAGTAAGTAAGGGGGTGTTAGGATAATTTTGTTCCCTAGCAAATGTCTCGGCTCCTTTTCCCGAGAGCATCACATGTGGGGTTTTTTCCATTACATCTCGTGCTAGCGATGCTACATGGACAACATTTTCAACGGCGAGAACCGCCCCGCAATTTCCTTTGTGATCCATCACGCAAGCATCAAGGGTGACTTGTCCGTCCCTATCGGGGGCACCACCAAAACCTACTGTGCTGTTCGCTGGATTTTCTTCTTCTACTTGAGCCGCTAATATAGCTGCGGTCAAGGCGTCTTTTCCTTCAGATAGCGCTTGTCCAGCAGCTGCATTTGCCTGTTTAAAATTCCATGTGCAAATCGCAATGGGGTCATTTTTAATGGTTCCAAAGTGGGGAGCGTTCCCCAGAACTCGCTTTGGAAGTAAGGCGGGTACAAGTCCTGCAAGACTAGCTTTATGGAGGAAAGATCTACGTTTCATACCTCACAATGTATTAAAATCTGCTTACCTTTCCTAAAATTGTTTTAGCCAAATTTGATTCGAAAAAGATGAAAATAGAAGTTTGTGTCAACCGACTAGAAGATGTGCGAAAAGTGCAAAATTTTGCCATCGATCGCATTGAACTTTGCGTTGAGTTGGGCTGTGGTGGATTAACCCCTTCTTTAGCTATGGTAGAACAGGCGATGAAGATAAGTTCTGTTCCCATTCACGTATTGGTTCGCCCTCGCAGTGGCGATTTTGTCTACAGTGAATTGGTCATTGAGGAAATGAAAAACACGATGAACCATTTGCGGCAACTAGAAGTTGCTGGAATTGTACTAGGTGCGTTGAATAATACGAATACATTACCGACTCCTGTTCTAGCGTCTTTTCGACATCTTTATAGCGACGGTTTATTGTACTTTCACCGTGCTTTTGATGCGGTAATAAATCCTGATCAAGCCTTGATGGAATTAATTGACTTGGGATATGATGGTATATTGACTTCTGGACAACAAGAGACTGCATTTGCAGGAATTAATCAATTGAGTCAGTGGAAGCAAAAAGCGAAGGATCAATTAACCATTTTACCGGGTGGTGGGATTAATGCATCGAATTGTTTAGCGTTTAAAGAGCTGGGCTTTAATTGGATTCATCTTTCATCGACAAGATGTGTTTTTCCAGAAAAGAAGAGCCTTTTTTCGGCCTCAAGTTATGAGCTAGATGCGGTAGCGCTAGAAAAGGTGGTTTCGATGGTTAAAGCTTAGTCTTTTTTTCGATTATAGTGAAAGAAAAAATTAGCCCAAATTATTTTTGCTAGCGCATTCATAAGCGGAGAAAAAAGGATCACTGTACCCACGACCATCCCAAAGGTGAGGCGAAATGAAAAGGGTTGAAAAAACAATAAGTTTAGTGCAATAACAGCAACCATTAACGCTACCCCAAGGGCATAGGCTACATACATAGAGCCATAGTAGAAGCTGGGTTCAACATGATAGTTTAAACCACAATTGGGGCAGTTTTTACGCACCTTTGTAAAGGCCGAAAAATCATAGACTTTTCTTTCTAGAAATGCTCCTTCATGGCATTGTGGACATCGAAGTTTTAAAATACTGTAGAGTTTTTTTCCTTTGGAAACCATCCATTAATTTTTCAACAAAATACCATCTTTTTGGGGAAGATAACACAGAGTCATATCAATTTTTATATCTTGGATTTGAAAATAAAATCATTGATGAAACAGCTGTCTGATTATCAGTTAAAAACAACCATAGCTTACCAAGAGGCCTACCGTAAATCGGTGGAAAACCCAAAAGAATTCTGGGCAGAAATCGCACAAACATTTGAATGGAAACAACCCTGGAAAGAAGTATTGCGCTATGACTGGTCCACCCCAAAAACCGAATGGTTTATCGACGGAAAACTCAATATTACAGAGAATTGTCTTGATCGACATGTAATTGCCCACCCTGATAAGGAAGCCCTTATTTGGGAACCTAACGATCCAAACGACGCAACGATTCGTTATACGTATAAAACCTTGTTAGCTTCAGTATGTCGTTTTGCTAATGGGTTAAAAAACCAAGGAATAAAAAAAGGCGATCGCGTTTGTATTTATATGCCCATGGTGCCCGAGCTAACCATCGCAGTGCTGGCATGTGCGAGAATAGGGGCGATACATTCTGTTGTTTTTGCTGGATTCTCTGCTACAGCTCTTGCGGCGCGAATTAATGATGCGAGCTGTAGTTTGCTAATTACTTCGGATGGGGCTTTTCGTGGGAATAAAACCATCCCATTAAAAGCCATAGCAGATGAAGCGCTTGAACAATGTGAAAGCGTTCAAAAGTGCATTGTGTTTCAACGCACCTTTGCTACGATTAACTGGAACCCTCGAAGAGATATTTGGTGGCATGATTTTGTTGAAGGTCTATCCGAGACTTGCGCCGCTGAAGTAATGGATGCTGAAGATCCTTTATTTATTCTTTACACTTCTGGTTCTACGGGTCAACCCAAAGGAATGGTACATACTTGTGGGGGATATATGGTTTATACGGCCTATAGTTTTATGAATGTTTTTCAATATCAACCCGAAGATGTTTATTGGTGTACAGCCGATATTGGATGGATAACAGGACATAGTTATATGGTCTATGGGCCCTTAGCTTGTGGAGCAACTTCGGTCCATTTCGAGGGAGTTCCTTCTTATCCCAAATGGAATCGCTTTTGGGAAATATGCGAAAAGTATAAGGTGACCCAATTCTACACTGCTCCCACGGCGATACGTGCTTTAGCAAAACACCCTACTAAATTAATTGAAGACTATGATTTGTCTTCTTTAAAGGTTCTAGGATCGGTGGGAGAGCCGATTAACGAGGAGGCCTGGAATTGGTATGATACTCATATTGGAAATAAAAAGACCCCTATTGTAGATACTTGGTGGCAAACCGAAACAGGAGGGATTCTCATTTCTTCCTTAGCAGGAGTTACCCCTCAAAAGCCAACCTATGCAACCCTGCCCATGCCAGGAGTTCAAGCAGCATTAGTCGATGAAAAAGGAAAGGCAATTACCGATCGCGAAGCAGAAGGTATTTTAACAATCAATTATCCATGGCCTAGCATCGCAAGAACGATTTATGGGAACCATCAACGGTATAAAGAAGTTTATTTTTCGGCTTTTGAAGGACGATATTTCCCAGGGGATGGTGCCTTACGAGATGCTGAAGGGAATTATCGTATTACGGGAAGGGTAGATGATGTTGTTATTGTCTCTGGGCACAACCTGGGAACGGCTCCTATTGAAAATGCAATCAACAGTCATGCAGCAGTGGTAGAAAGTGCAGTAGTGGGCTATCCTCATGAGATAAAAGGAAATGCCTTAATGGCATATGTCATTCTTTATGATGCTGTAGAAGATACTGCAGCACTTGAAGGTGAAATCCGCAACGAGATCGCTAGTCAAATTGGTCCTATTGCAAAACCCGACCGCCTATTAGTGGTTTCTGGTTTGCCAAAAACACGCAGTGGTAAAATCATGCGCAGGATTTTAAGAAAGTTAGCTGCTAATGAAACGGATCAACTGGGAGATATTTCCACTCTTTTAAACCCCGAGGTAGTTGAAGAAATTATAGAGGCCTTACCTAAAAAATAGGACAATTGATCCTATCGCAGTTAAAATTAAAATGAGTTTTCTGTAGTTCTCATCATTGATTTTTTTCACCAATTTTACTCCTATAAAGAGTCCAGCGATCAAGTAGGGAAGAAATTGAAAACTCGTTTTTAGCGAAGCAATGCCAATGGTTTCCCACACCCAAACGTGGAAAGGTATTTTGAAAACATTGATGATAAAAAAGACATAAGCTGAAGTTCCAATAAAAACATTTTTTGGTAATCGCATGGCCAAAAAATAAATATTAGTCACTGCACCAGCTAGATTCCCTATCATGGTTGTAAAGCCAGCTAAAACCCCTAATGAACTCCCAAAACTCCAATGACTGGGTACCTGTGTTAAGGGTTTTTTTTCTAGATAAAGTAAAAGAAGGGTGGTGAGAAAGATTAAACTTGCCATGCCTAATTTAAAGGAACTTTCGTCCAAATAGTTTCCGCCGTAAGTCCCAAGAATTACACCCACAATCATCCATGGAATGAGGATGAAAACGTATTTCCAATCCGCGTGTTTTTTATAATAGGTGATGGCAAAGATGTCGCCACAAATTAAAAGCGGCATAAGGATTCCTGTGGAGGCTTTTGCTCCAAAAGCAAAAACAAAAAGAATGACAATAAAAACGGCAATTCCTTTAACGCCAGACTTTGCTATCCCCAGTAAAAATGCCCCTAGGGCAGCTAAAATATAGGTTGTGCTCAATTCACAATGGTTTTTGTTACAGCTATAACACAATAATAGTCTTTTCTCCAAAGCGACTGCTAGGATTTAACGATATTTGTCAAGAATTATTCATTTTGAGAAAAATACCACCCGCTATTCGTTATATGCTACTCAGCACTTTTGCTTTTGCATTGATGAATGCCTTGATAAAGTACTTGATCCATTTTCCCACCTTTGAGTTGGTCTTTTTTCGTTCGCTGGGGACATTAGTATTGACTTTTTTCTTGTTGCGCTCTCAAAAAATTTCGTTTCGACCAAACTGTTTAAAGCTTCTTATTCTTAGAGGGATTTTAGGCGTAACTTCGATGTCGTTATTCTTTTTGGCCGCACATTATATTCCCATCGGGTCTGCCGTAACAATACGATACATCGCACCGCTATTTGGAGGAATACTAGCTGTGTGGTTGTTAAAAGAAAAGATTTTTCCTTTGCAATGGTTGTTTTACCTCTTGGCCTTTGGCGGGGTAGTGTTAATTAAAGGATTTGATACTTCAATTAGTCTGTTTGGGGTGTCTATGGTGATTCTCGCTGCTTTTTTTAGTGCGATGGTTTACATTGTTATTTCAAAAATAGGGCAACAAGATCACCCATTATTAGTTGTTTTTTTCTTCATGGGTATCGCCACAATAACAGGTCTAGTGGGAAGTTTTCAACATTTTATTGTGCCTAATGGTACAGAGTTGTCCCTATTGTTACTTCTGGGATTATTAGGCTATTTTGGTCAGTATTATATGACAAAAGCATTTCAAAATGGCGCAGCGAGTAAAGTAGCTCCCGTTAAGTATGTTGAGGTGATCTTCACCCTAAGTTTTGGAGTATATCTTTTTGATGAGGTCTATACTTTGACCAATATAGCTGGTATCATCATTGTCATTTCTAGTTTGACGGCCAGTGTCTTATACAAGGCAAAACGAGTGTAGTACTCCTGTTTCGCTCATTTTATTCTTGACGGAGTCCCTTTTGAGATAAAATTGTATCTTAGTTTAAACGGAAAAAAGATGAGTGATTTAAAGTATTTGTTTGCCTATACTGTACCCTTGACTGCTTTAGTTTCTGTGTTGTCGAAAGGTGTTTTAACCTTTGCAGCGCCTATTTATACCTTTGTTTGTATTCCTTTGCTTGAGATTTTATTAGCCGACTTTGATCAAAAATACAATCCAGCACAAAAAGAGAAACGCCTCAATAATTTCTTTTTTGATGTGCTGCTTTATCTTAATATACCTTTTGTTTTTGGGGTTCTAGGAGTAGGGTTGTATGTGTTAAGTACACAAAGTTATACCACAACAGAGTATGTAGGAATAGTTTTGTCTTTAGGCATTCTCTTAGCGACAAATGCAATTAATGTTGCGCATGAATTAGGGCATCGCACGACCCAGTTTGAACGAACCTTATCAAAGTTATTGTTGATGCCTTGTTTGTACATGCATTTTTATTTAGAACACAACTTTGGGCACCATAAAAATGTAGCAACACCATTGGATCCAGCGACATCAAAAATGAACCAAACGGTATATCACTTCTGGTTTGTATCTGTGATTCAACAGTATCGCAATGCATGGAGAATACAACTTGATTTACTTCAACGTCAACAACGTTCATTTTTCTCCTTTAAAAACGATATGTTGTGGTATTCCCTTATACAGCCGGTTTATTTGGCCTCAATATATTATGCCTTGGGTAGCTTTGCTCTTAGTGTAGCTATTATGGTAGGGGTGATTTCATTTTTGTTTCTTGAAACCATCAATTATATCGAGCATTATGGATTGCAGCGTAAAAAACTATCTTCTGGAAGGTATGAACGAGTTCAACCCCATCATTCTTGGAATTCAAATCATATCATTGGTCGTATTGTACTATATGAATTAACGCGGCATAGTGATCATCATTTTAAGGCATCAAAGAAGTACCAGGTTTTAGAGAACATTACCGATAGTCCTCAGTTGCCCTTTGGTTATCCTAGTTCGATCTTATTGTCATTTGTTCCGCCTTTATGGTTTAGATTAATGAATCCTAGGGTTCCAAAAAGTCAACGTGAATTATCCACTGTTGCATAATGCGTATTTTAATTAAATTGTGATTAAAATATTATTTTGTGTGCCTAGAGTTCTTTACATTTATTAAGTAAATATTCGTTTTTTTATTTAGATATTCTATCGTTCACTGTTGGTTTATCGAACTAAAAATTAAAACTAAATTTAATTAAATGCATTTTTCATTATCAGAAGAGCATAAAATGATACGTGATGCCGCTCGTGATTTTGCTCAAAAAGCAAAAGATGGTGTCATTGAACGTGATACCCACATGGCATATCCCACTTCCCTAGTTAAAGAAATGGGAGAACTGGGCTTTATGGGAATCATGACTTCACCAGATTATGGGGGGAGTGGAATGGATACGCTTTCTTATGCCCTAGCGATAGAAGAAATTTCAAAAATTGATGCGAGTACTTCTGTTATTATGAGCGCCCATAACTCTTTGGCACTTTATGGAATTGAACATTATGGAAGTGATGCGATAAAAGAGAAGTATTTGAAGCCACTAGCGAGTGGAGCAGCGATTGGGTGTTTTTGTTTGTCCGAGCCAGAGGCTGGGAGTGATGCCACTAGTCAACAAACCACGGCTATTGATAAAGGGGATTATTATCTTTTGAATGGTGTTAAAAACTGGATAACAAATGGAGGTAAAGCAGATTATCACATCGTTATTGCCCAAACCGATCGTGAAAAAGGGCATCGTGGGATCAATGCATTTCTGGTAGAGAAAAACTGGGACGGGGTTGAAATAGGGGTGAAAGAGGATAAATTAGGAATTCGTTCATCGGATACCCATTCCATCATCTATACGGATGTTCATGTGCCAAAAGAAAATCGTTTGGGACCAGAGGGATTTGGATTTAAATTTGCGATGAAAACCCTAGAAGGCGGAAGAATTGGGATTGCTGCACAGGCACTGGGAATTGCCGCAGGTGCATATGAGCTTGCTGTAGCTTATGCTTCCATGCGTAAAGCCTTTGGGAAACCCATTATAGCGCATCAAGGAATAGCTTTTAAACTGG
>JBMZGM010000018.1:0-25000 GCA_049615925.1 Flavobacteriaceae bacterium
GGTTTTATGCTGCATGAGGGGTGTTGCTGCTATAATTTTAGGGTATAGATAGGTAGACCTTAGAATTATGAGTATTTCAGTACTATACACAAGAGTTTCGAGCGTAGATCAGAAAACGGATCGGCAAAGAGTAAAAGAAGATGACTTTGATAAGGTGATTGAAGATAAATGTTCAGGAGCCATTCCAATTTTTGAAAGACCCGAGGGTTCATTATTAAAAACCCTAATTGATCGACAATTAATCAAGTCTATTTCTGTTTGGCAAATTGATCGTTGCGGTCGAGACCTCAGAGATATTATAAATTTTATTCATTACACCACTGAGAGAGGAATCCCAGTCAATTTTTTGTCGCAGGGTCTATGCACACTCAATGAAGACAAAGAGGAAAATCCAATCTCTAAAATGATAATTTCAATTCTTGGAGTCGTCGCTGAGATGGAACGAAAACTTTCAAAAGAGCGTCAACGTGAGGGTATTGAGTTAGCTAAATTAGATCCAACAAAATATCTTGGGAGAAAACCAGGATCTGTTGAAGATCCAATTCGTTTTTTGTCGAAGCCACGAAATAAAAAGGGTTTAGAATTACTTCGAAAAGGATATAAAAACATTGAAGTTGCTAAGATTACAGGTCTTCATGTGAATACCATTACCAAGATAAAGCGACACATTTAATGGATACCTTTTTTACTATTTATTTTACTGTGGTTGGAGGATTGTTCATTTTGAACTTATTATATGAGCTAATTAAATTATTGACTGCTGACGGTGAAGACTGGCAATTTCATTTGGCAGAGGATGTATTGAACTGGTGTCTAATGTTGTATCCAATTCGAAAACAAAAACCACTGCTAACTTTAATTGAGGGTGAATCTCATCTTGCGGGAGAGTATTGTTTCTACAATAACACAATTACCATCTACAGGAACAACAATGTAATACGCAAAGAACTAATCAATACCGTTATACATGAGTATTTCCATTATTACTTAATTACCTCAGAATCTAAGTCTAAACTCTACCATGATCAATTGAAACAATTCTCATTGGCGCAACACCCACAGGAAATTCTATGTAACACTATGGGTGAAACACTTACGAAGGTCTACTTGAAAAATAATTAAAAACTGTGGTTAGTTTACAAACGGTACAATATCCCAACAGTCTTTGTGCCAATTAAATTTGAAACCAAATCCTGATCTATCATATCAAGAACTAAACTTCCTGTCGGACGACTTAAAGTTCATCGATCCACTTTAAAATCTCTTTTTTCCGACAATTTTTAGTGTTGATTTTTAACAGGGAATGTTCAATGGATTCTCTAATAAATTGTGATTTAGATTTTTTCTCTCTGACCAATGTTTCCAATAAAGTAACATATTGATTTGGCGTTAATCGCAGTGAAATCATAACGTCTTTTTTCATATCTGAATAGGTTTAATAATAAATAGTGTAATACATAGAAAAACACTACTTAATATCTCTGGTCAGTTGATTAATTAGAGCATCAATATCAATTGGATCTAAGTTATTAATGTAAAGTCCAACCGTTTTTCGACTTACACCAGTCATTTTACTAATAGATGACACAGAATAATCCTTCTCATCATTAATTAACTGATTGATTGCGGCGGCAATCACTGATTTGGTCTTATTTTGTCTGATACACCCATTAATCTTGTTAGCAATAATTGACTTCTGACTTGAAGTTAATTTTGCATCAGGACTAATATGTATAGTCTTGTATCTAAAATTTTGATACTTATAATGATCACTTTTGATATACCCATACTGCATATTGAATAGGGACAATAAGTCTCTATAACTCATCTTTGGATCAGCACAATTTCGATTAACATTATAGATATAACCTAATACATATTTGGGTTCTACTTCAGGATTTAGATGGAATAGTGAATGGATCAACCTGGTGTATATTCTTCTTTTACTACCATCTCTAATAACTCTGGGGATTTTGATATCAGTCCAGGGAATAGTTTCGATATCAATATCCTTTTTGTTATTGTACTTGGTTCTGGTAATCAGATTCGAATTGATATCAGCAATGGATAAATACATTATCTCTTTTTCAAGTGCGTAGAACAGTGTATTATTACTAACAACCCTATGGATAATACCTTGATCTACGCACTTTAACCCTTCAGTTACATCAATACAAACCTCTGTATTTACAAACACATTTGGATCATGAGAAATAAACCACATCTGAGATAATTTATCTGATCCACTGTCAAATTCTACATCTCGGAAGTATTGAGATTTTAAGAAGTCTATGATACATTTATACTCATGTTTGGAAGTAATCAAATGATTGATTTTTACCAAAACAGACAAACCAATACCGCCGCTGGATAAACATACCATTGAAACCACCTCTTTATACTTTAAAATGAACTCTTTTTTAAAATCAATAGGGTTATTAAGATTATCAATATCTAAGTAGATGTACCCTGAACCTATTTCATAGTTTTTTTCAAAATCTGGTCCACTAATAGAATTATACTTGAGTACACAATTTGGGTGACACCGAACAAGTTCTTTTTTACCTTGATTGTACTGTATATCCCCTTTCTTATGAGTTCTAATTACCTTATAATCTCTTTTGTACGGATTGGTTTTAACAATAGTAATTAAGGTGTTAAAATCGATTGTTTTGGAGGGAATCTTATTATTTATTTTACCCTCATATAGCGAAAACATAAAACTATTGATCCATCTCTAAAACCGATGCAGCGGCCGCTTGAAAATGGATAAAACTTGCTAATACGTATTGGGATCTAATCTGCATCTTTACACCCCACGTACTAAAAATATACGGAAATTAAAATTTGAAATCAAGCACCTATTACTTCCCGTCACGCGACAAGAGGTTGACTTTCTCGATTATTTTCTTTATTATTTAATTGATCTCCTTTTTGGAGGGAATAAACTAATCTGAAAAAGAATGATTTCAGTAGGATTAGATGTTGTTAAACTGACAACAAATGAATATCATTATTAAAAATGTCCCACTTGAGACATTAGAACTACACCCAAAACTAATTGGGATAAAATCAAGTATAAACCCAGAACAATTCAAGAAGTTTTTACCATCGATTAAGATATATGGGATCATAGAACCTCTTAAAGTCATTAGGGAAAACCATAAGTACTTCATCGTTGATGGATATGTAAGGTATCAGACCGTATTGACTAATAATTTAGGAATTAAAACTTTACCAGTACAAGAGATTTCAATTACTGATGCAGATGTTATTTTAGAGTCATTACTGAGGAACACCCGTATCAAACGTTCCTATCTTGAAATTGCCAAGTCTGCATATCACTTACTTCATTTAATTGGCACTTCGCAAGGAAAGAAAAGAGTTGAACTGGGACCCTTAAATTCAATTGATGATTTCGGTGAGGTAGCAAAAGATCGATTCCATCTCGCTTGTTCCATATTGAGTTTAAATTTTTCACCATCAACTCTTCGAAGACTTATCAAAATCTATGAGACGTATTTAAATAATGAATCGATGGGAACGCACTATTTTAATAGACTTGACTCTGGAGAAAGTATCATAAAAATATATGAAATGACGTGTTTATCAACCGATGAAAAGAGAAAAAAGGAAGACAGACGATTAGAACTGGTAAAAGAAAAATTAGATCGTGAAAAAAATGAGCAGGATCAATTGAAAGAAAAATATCTCAGAGAGGGTTATGAAAAAGCAAAAAAGGAAATTGAAGAGGAGGCAGAGGGACCTATAATTAGATCACTAAGTGACCAACTTTGGCATGAGAAAATCCAGAAATTAGATAAGATTCGATATCGAATCTCTATAGACGATGAACGAATTTTAGATGAAATTTTACATAAGTATTATTAGGTACTTGATTTACAAAAATTTTTTCTTTATATTTTATTAAGTAACTGATAGTCAGTTACATATTATAACAATTATATCATTATACATATATGACAAAAGAAGAGTTTTTTGCCGTTGGTGGCACCGATCAGCATCTAAAAGACCCTGAGTTTAATGTATTGGAATTCATGACCAATTTTTCGGAGGAAGATGAATTTGGAATTACATCTCCGTTGATAGATGAATCATATTTGATTTATGCTGAATTAAAAAATATCGAAGGAACACCTTCACTTTATGAAATAGATATGGAGTATGGTTGTCAACATGTATACGATAAAGCATATGACGATGGTTACTACGAAGCGAAGAAAAAATATGGTTTTTATCTCACATCACATGAGTCCATTATGGATTATGAATGGGAACAACTACTGCGGAATCTTAACAAGATTCGTTACATCATAAAACCGTCGCACGAAGAAATATTAAATGAAATAATAAATCAATATTAACTAAACACCTATCTATAAACAATATCCTCAACGATAATGTAAAAGACATATAGAAGATTAAAATCAATGTACATCAATAGGTAAATGAGAAAACTTTGATGCAGTGTAGGTCGAATATTTTTTATAGCATAGCAAATGGAATAACCCTTCCATGAGTAAATGGGTTAAGGTATGTTATCAATAAAATCCATGGATAACGCCAGATGGTATAAACCACTCAAGTAATATTTGTGTGGGTAGAGTAATACTCTATTATTTTGGAAAATTCTGGAGAATCGAAAATCTCAATTGAGAAATTTCGACTAATAACAGGTGATCATGACACACCTGATGAAAATGTCATGGATATCATAAATCATTTGTATAATCTGAGTTGCATTGTTTGCAACCACAACAATTTAAAATAATGAATAACGAATATTTCAAAAGGTTCATAAAGAGTGAACCTCAAAAAGAAAAAAATAATCAAGTTTGGGTCTACACTAGGGTATCATCCAAACAACAATTTGATTCAAACCACAGTTTGGAAAATCAGATAATATCTGCAAAACGGTTGGCCGAGAAAAAGAATTATAAGATTACCAATGAGTTTGGAAACACGTACGAATCTGCGAAAAATGATTTTACTCGTAAGGAATTTATGAAACTAATCAATGAAGTAAAACAAAGTAGACAAAAACCATTCGCAATAATGATTTACAAAATGAGTCGATTCTCAAGAAGTGGAGGAAGCGCAATTGGACTTGTCAATGATTTAGTAAGAAATCAAGGTGTTCACCTAATCGAGGTATCGACTGAATTAGATACCACTACAGAAGAGGGAGAGATACAAATTCATTATTCTTTAATACATGCGAGAAAAGAAAATGTAGAGCGATTAACTCATACAATACCAGGACTGAAACGATTTGTTAAAAGTGGAAATTGGTTAGGAAAAGCACCTAGAGGTTATGATCATTATGGTCCAAAAGTAAAGAACCCAAAGTTTGTGCAAGGAATTCAGGAGCTTAAGATTAATAGTGAAGGAAAACTTTTAAAATTAGCATGGGATTGGAAGCTTCAAAACGTACCTGATTATCAAATCAGACAAAAATTATCAATACGTGGACTTAAACTTTCAAAACAAACTGTCAGTGCAATGTGGAGAAATCCATTTTATTGTGGTATTCACAAAAATTCCTTCTTAAATGGAGAAATTATAGAAGGTAATTGGGAAAGACTCGTCTCTAAAGAGGATTTTAAAATCATAAATGACAGATTTGATACAAAACCAAAAAACGAATACAAACCTTACACTGTGCAACAGGACAGACCTTTACAAAATCAACTCTATTGTGGATGCTGCGGTTCTAAAATGACTGGTTATAAGGCAAAAAAATTATTCGACTACTATAAGTGTTTAAATTCTGAGTGTAAATCAAAGGATATGAATGCAAATACTTCCAAAAAGTCAATGAAGGAGGGTCTTCACAATATTTTTCAAAATCTTCTCTTGAATTTTGCATTAAAAGAAGATTTAGAAGAAGTTTTTAAAGAACAGATGAAGATTACAGTGAATGGTCAAAGTTCGAGAATCTATCAAGACCAAATAGTTCTTAAAAAACGATTTAAAGAGTTAAAAACTAAAAAAGAAACTTTGGATAGTCGATTTGCATTTGGTGAAATAGATAAAGAATTATACAATCGTTTTATTGGTCCTGTAACATCCGAATTGGTTGAAATTGAAGAAAAATTGGACGATTTTCAAATTAAAATATCGAACCTGGATAAAAAGGTTTTAGAATTAATAGAATTCAGTAGAAACCTCAGTAATATATGGGTATCTGGAGAATATGAGACCAAATTATCACTTCAAAAATTATTGTTCCCAGAGGGAATAGTCATAGACCCGAACGACAGAACATATCGAACCTTAAATATGAACCCTATATTTAGGTTAATCCATTCATTTACAGGAGGTAAGGATGATTGCAATAAAAAACGGACTAGTAAAAATACTAGTCCGTCTTGTGTAGTAGCGGGAGCTGGACTCGAACCAGCGACCTTCGGGTTATGAGCCCGACGAGCTACCTACTGCTCTATCCCGCGCTGTGAGTGCAAATATACCATTTTTTACAAAACGAACAAGCAGAATGCACCTCTTCTTGATTACCTTTGTAGCCTATGCAGCAACCACACAAAGCCGGTTTTGTTTCTATTGTAGGTAACCCTAATGTTGGGAAATCTACATTGATGAATGCATGGGTAGGAGAAAAACTATCCATCATTACGCCAAAGGCGCAAACCACACGTCATCGCATTTTAGGGTTATTAAACGCCGAGAATTATCAGTTGGTACTTTCTGATACTCCGGGGGTAATTAAACCCAGTTATGAAATGCAGTCTTCTATGATGGATTTTGTAAAAACTGCGCTTGAAGATGCTGATGTATTAATCTATATGCTAGAAATAGGGGAGAAACAAATGAAAGACGAACAACTGTTTGAGAAAATTCAACGGCTTTCCATTCCTGTTATTGTTTTAATCAATAAAATTGATACTGCAGATCAAGCCTCTCTTATCCAATCAGTAGCCCATTGGCAAGACCAATTCCCCAAAGCCAAGGTCTTTCCAATTTCTGCTAGCGAAGGATTTTCTGTGAAAGAGGTTTTAGATTATATCATCACCCTATTGCCTCCCTCTCCGCCTTACTTTCCAAAAGATCAAATGACAGACAAATCAGAACGTTTTTTTGTCAATGAAGCCGTGAGAGAACAAATACTGCAACATTATGACAAAGAAGTACCCTATGCTGTTGAGGTGATGACCGAAGAATTTAAAGAAGAAGAAAAAATCATAAAGATACGTTCAGTCATTATGGTTGAACGGGAAACCCAAAAGGGAATATTAATTGGTCATAAAGGAGGAGCCTTAAAGAAAGTTGGGGTAGGTGCACGAAAAAAATTACAAGCCTTTTTCGCAAAAAAAGTACATCTTGAACTCTACGTTAAAGTCAATAAAGACTGGCGTTCAAATGAAAGGCAATTGAAACGTTTTGGTTATAAGTACTAAGCCCTAGAAAGAGTTCATTTTAAATAAACTATTTTTGCCTAAAATTTATCGCTCATGAGCGCTATTGTAGCCATTGTTGGACGTCCCAATGTAGGAAAATCCACCTTATTTAATCGAATGATTCAGAAACGCGAGGCAATTGTTGACGCGGTAAGTGGGGTAACACGTGATCGTCATTATGGTAAATCTGACTGGAATGGTGTAGAATTCTCCCTAATTGATACAGGCGGTTATGTGGTGGGAAGTGAAGATGTTTTTGAGCAGGAAATCGATCGTCAGGTAGAATTGGCGATAGATGAGGCGGATGCCATAATCTTTATGGTAGAAGTAGAAACAGGACTCACTGGTATGGACGAAGAAGTGGCGCAACTACTCCGAAAGTCTAAAAAACCTGTTTTTCTGGCAGTAAACAAAGTAGACAATTCAATGCGTCAAGACGATGCAGTAGAGTTTTACAGCTTAGGATTCGAAAAAATTTACACAATCTCCGGAATCAATGGTAGCGGTACAGGAGAGTTGCTGGATGACCTAGTGAAGTCGCTCCCGGCCCAAACAGAAGAAATAGGGGAGGAGCTTCCCCGTTTTGCGGTTGTCGGCCGCCCAAATGCGGGAAAATCTTCCTTTATTAACGCCCTCATTGGCGAAGAACGATACATCGTTACTGATATTGCTGGAACAACACGCGACAGTATTGACACCAAATACAATCGTTTTGGATTTGAATTCAATTTAGTAGATACTGCGGGTATCCGACGCAAGAAAAAAGTTAAAGAAGACATTGAGTTTTACTCTGTCATGCGTTCTGTTCGTGCAATTGAGCACTGCGATGTTGTGATAGTGGTGGTAGACGCTACGCGAGGCTTTGACGGGCAAGTACAGAATATATTTTGGTTGGCGCATCGCAATAACAAGGGAATTGTAGTGTTGGTCAATAAATGGGATTTGGTTGAAAAAGACCATAAAACCACCAAGGCTTTTGAAGAAGAAATTAGAAAACAAACGGCTCCTTTTGTTGATGTACCTATTGTTTTCATTTCTGCCTTAACCAAGCAGCGCATTTTTAAAGCCATTGAAACTGCTGTTAAAGTCTATCAATCCCGCTCCAATAGAATTGCTACACGAAAACTAAATGACACCCTATTGCCCATTATTGAGCAAACCCCTCCACCGGCGTACAAAGGGAAATTTGTTAAAATCAAGTTTTGCACCCAATTGCCTTCTCCCTACCCACAATTTGCATTTTTCTGCAATTTGCCCCAGTATGTGCGCGATCCGTACAAACGGTTTTTAGAAAACCAATTGCGGAATGTATACGATTTTAATGGAGTACCGATAACCCTGTTCTTCAGGAAGAAATAACTAAAGATTATCCTTAAGGGCGGTTAATTCGTCTTTGATTTTTTGGAGGCGGTTGAGCAGTTTAAGTTTTGCTTGCTCACTGTCTTTTGAAGTAGCCATATGGTTTTTAGCGCCTTCAATGGTCATTCCTTTCTCTTTAAGCAGGTGATGAATGATTTGAATGTTTTCGATATCTCCAGGCGTAAATTTCCGAATGCCTGAAGATTTCTTTTTGGGTTGTATTTGTTTGAATTCTTTTTCCCAATACCGCAGTAGCGAGGTATTTACCTCAAAGGCTTTTGCTACTTCTCCTATGGAGTAATACCTTTTTTCAGGTAAATTAATTTTCATGAGATTAATCTAACGATTGGTTCTCTTGGGAAGCTTGATTGACAATAGCATCAAATTCAGCAGGACTGAGATCGTCCAAATAAAAATTCAAAGGATTAATTTTTACACCGTCCTTGAGAATTTCATAATGCAAGTGGGGGGCAACAGAACGTCCTGTACTCCCAACAAAGCCTATAATATCACCGCGTTTAACTTTTTGACCTCGTTTTACGTTGTATTTATACAAATGAGCATATAAACTAACATAGCCAAAACCATGGTCAATGCGAACGTGCCTTCCGTAACCAGAAGAACGATTATCTGCACGTTTAACTATTCCATCTCCTGTAGCATAAATGGGCGTGCCGCGGTTGGCAGAAAAGTCCATTCCTTTATGACGACGACGTTTTTTGGTAAATGGGTCAATACGCCATCCAAATCCAGATGCCATGCGTTTTAAGTCTCCCTTTTTAATGGGTTGTATGGAAGGAATGGCTGCAAGAAATTCTTCTTTCTTCTCAGCTAATAACTGAATTTCCTCAAGTGATTTTGATTGTACCACTAGCATTCTAGAAAGAATGTCAATTTGTTTGGTTGTCTCTATAATTTGATCAGAATTACCAAAACCTTCTAGTTTTTTGTAGCGATTCACCCCACCAAAACCAGCACGACGTTGTTCCTCCGGAATGGGGCTAGCTTCAAAATAGGCGCGATATATTTCGTTATCTCGGGTTTCAATTTCCCCCATCACTTGTTCCATTTGTTCTAATCGCTGCCCTAACAGTTCAAATTGAAACTCATAATTCTGCAATTCTCGTTCTAACAACAGTTCTTTTGGAGTGTTTAAAAAATCAGTCGTTAAAAGGCCAAATAGAGTGAAAAGACCGAACAAAAATGAAGAGATAAGGAAGAGGAAAAAGTTTGAGATTTTAAGGGTTTTTCCGCTTTGAATGGGGCGATAAGAAAGTGTTTCAGGATCGTAATAATATTTAACCTTTGCCATAAACAGATTTCTTGTAAATTTTGTTTTCTTTTGCAATAGCAAAAAAAGTTCATCAAATATAGCAATTTTGCGCGCAAGATTTACATTTTAACGCATTTAGACCATGAAATCCGCTGAAATACGTCAACAGTTTTTAGATTTTTTCAACGAAAAGCAACACCAAATTGTTCCTTCTGCCCCCATGGTGGTAAAAGATGATCCTACATTGATGTTTACAAATGCAGGGATGAATCAATTCAAAGAGTTCTTTTTAGGAAATAAAACACCAAAGAACAAGCGGGTAGCAGACACCCAAAAATGTTTGCGTGTTTCTGGAAAGCACAACGACCTGGAAGAAGTTGGGATTGACACCTATCACCATACCTTTTTCGAGATGTTGGGGAACTGGAGTTTTGGCGATTATTTTAAAGAAGAAGCCATTGCATGGGCTTGGGAATTGCTAACTGAGCGCTATAAAATTGATCCTTCAATTCTCTATGTAACCATTTTTGAAGGCGATGAAAGTGAAGGACTTGAACGCGATATGGAAGCCTATAACTTTTGGAAAAAATTTATTCCAGAAGACCGTATTCTGCTTGGGAATAAGAAAGACAACTTTTGGGAAATGGGAGACCAAGGACCCTGTGGACCTTGTTCAGAAATTCATGTTGACATTCGCTCTGACGAAGAAAAGCAAAAAGTGCCTGGAGCAGAACTTGTCAATCAAGATCACCCGCAAGTAGTCGAGGTTTGGAACCTTGTATTCATTGAGTTCAACCGAAAAGCTGACGGTAGTTTAGAACAGTTGCCTGAAAAGCATATTGATACAGGAATGGGCTTTGAACGTTTGTGCATGGTGCTTCAAAACAAAACATCTAACTATGATACCGATGTTTTCTCTCCTTTGATTCGGGAAATAGAGGCCTTAACAAAAACAGAATATGGTAAAAAACTAGAAACAGATCGAGCCATTCGTGTAATTGCAGATCATGTGCGTACAGTTTATTTTGCCATTGCAGATGGGCAATTGCCTAGTAATACGGGTGCGGGTTATGTAATCCGTCGAATTTTACGTCGAGCGATTCGCTATGGCTTTACCTTCTTGGGACAAAAGAATGCATTTATTCATTTGCTCGTTGCAACTCTAGAGCAACAAATGGGCGATGCGTTCCCAGAGCTTAAACGCGAGCAAAAATTGGCATTCAATGTCATTAGAGAAGAAGAAAACTCTTTCCTTAAAACCCTAGATCAAGGACTGTTGTTGTTAGATACTATTTTGAAAGGGAGCAAAAACAATGTTCTTGAGGGTGCAAAAGCCTTTGAATTGTATGACACCTATGGCTTTCCCTACGACCTTACCGCTCTAATTGCCAGTGAACGTGGATTTACTGTTGACGAAGCAGGATTTCACACCTCTATGGAGCAACAGAAAAACAGGTCAAGAGCTGCGGCCTCCTCTAAAGCAGGAGATTGGGTAGTGCTTCAACAAGATGAGCTAGAAGAATTTATTGGTTATGATCATTTGGAGGCTCAAGTGAAAATTACCCGCTACCGCAAAATGACTACAGCCAAAGAAGGAGACTTTTATCAATTGGTATTTAATTTAACCCCGTTTTATCCTGAAGGCGGTGGTCAAGTTGGTGACAAAGGATACCTAGAAGCTGCTAATGGTGACATATACTACATCATAAACACCAAGAAAGAGAATAACCTTATCATTCATTACACCCAAACACTACCAACAAAATTAGACGGTGGTTTTAAGGCTGTGGTAGATAGAAAGCAACGTTTGCGAACTTCTAGCAATCATACTGCAACACATTTATTGCACCAAGCCTTACGCGAAGTATTGGGAGATCATGTAGAACAAAAAGGCTCCATGGTACATTCTGGAATGTTCCGTTTTGATTTTTCGCACTACGCTAAAGTAAGTGCAGAAGAATTGAGAGCCGTAGAGCAATTTGTGAATGCGCGAATTCAAGAACAACTGCCTTTAGAAGAAAACCGAGAAGCTGTATTAGCAGAAGCGATGGCTGAAGGCGCAATGGCTTTGTTTGGTGAGAAATATGGCGACACCGTGCGTACCATTCGTTTTGGTCAATCCATCGAATTGTGCGGAGGAACCCATGTGAGCAATACCGCCAACATTTGGCATTTTAAAATCACCAGCGAGAGCGCTGTTGCTTCTGGAATTCGTAGAATTGAAGCGATTACTGGCGACGCTGCTAAAACCTATTTTGAAGACCAAACAGAACTACTAGAAAAGGTACAGCAATTACTTAATCAGCCACAAGACACCCTCAAGGCCATAGAAAGTCTGCAGGAAGATATGGTGAGTATGAAAAAAGAAATTCAAGCTTTGGCAAAAGTTCAACTCGCGGTAGCCAAAACCGAGCTAATGAACGAAATTTCAGAAAAAGAAGGCATCGCTTTTCTTGCCAAAGAAGTTGATTTAGAGGGAGGAGCGATGAAAGACTTAGCCTTTGCTTTGGGGCAAAACAAAACTAACTTATTCTTGGTTTTGGCCTCTAAAAAAGGGGGGAAACCTGTGATTAGCTGTTACATATCAAAAGAACTTGTAGCACAAAAAGACTACAATGCTGGCGCAATTGTTCGCGATCTCGGAAAGCACATCCAAGGCGGTGGAGGTGGTCAAGCCTTTTTTGCTACCGCTGGGGGAAAAAATCCCGATGGTATAGCTGCTGCCTTAGCAGCCGCAAATGATTTAGTTTAAATTTCCTGATCAACTAAGTCGGTTACCACATAGTATCGTGGGTCATCTATTGATGCCTCAATAATCGATTCGAACTTTGGGTTTGCTTTTAATAGAAGAGACTTACACTCTGGACTTAAATGAGTGAGTCTAATTTGTTTCTTTCGCATAAGATACTTTTCAACTAGACTTTCTAAGGCTTCAATTCCCGAATGGTCGCTCACCCTAGATTCAATAAAGTCAATCTCCACCTTTTCAGGGTCGTTCTTTACATCAAATTTTGCGTTGAAGTTTTGAACTGAACCAAAAAATAAAGGCCCCCAAATTTCGTACACCTTAGTACCGTCTTTTTTGATGCTTTTTCGTGCACGAATCATAGTGGCATTTTCCCAAGCAAAAACCAAGGCAGCAATAATAACACCTACTAATACTGCAATGGCCAAATCTTCCAAAACAGTAACGGTAGAAACCACCACCAAAATAAATGCGTCTTTACGTGGAATCTTATTTATAATACGGAAACTACTCCAGGCAAAAGTGCCAATTACCACCATAAACATTACGCCAACCAAAGCAGCGATAGGGATTTGCTCAATGACCTGCGCTCCAAAAAGCACAAAGCAAAGCAAAGCAACAGCCGCAACGATTCCTGAAAGTCGACCACGTCCTCCTGAATTTACGTTTATGATTGATTGACCAATCATTGCACAGCCTCCCATACCACCAAAGAGTCCGTTTAGAATATTAGCCGCACCTTGCGCCAAACACTCACGATTACCACTTCCGCGTGTTTCGGTGATTTCATCAATTAGATTCAACGTCATCAAAGATTCAATCAAACCTACTGCAGCCAAGAGAAATGCGGTAGACAAAATTAAATCCCAGTGTCCGTTTAGTGTATTGAATAAGCGAAATAGTTCAAACTGAAATTGCGGTAGTCCGCCTTGAAGACTATTCCCACCACCATCGCGAATAAAAGAACCAACGGTGCTCACCTCTATTCCACCAAAAATTGTAATGCAGGCAACAATGATGATGGCTGTTAAAGCTGATGGAATTTTTTTGGTTAGTTTGGGTAAGAAATACATAATGGCCATGGTGAGTGCCACCAAAGCCAGCATGATGTAAAGCGCTTCTCCACTCAACCAAGTTGTGATTCCATTTGATGTACTTTTAAATAGCGCCAGTTGGGATAAAAAAATCACAATGGCTAAACCATTCACAAAGCCCATCATGACAGGATGAGGGATAAGACGAACAAATTTCCCCAATTTAAATACCCCAGCACTTATTTGAAGTATCCCCACAAATAATAAGGTGATAAACAACCAGTATAAGCCAAGATTTTCAATGGGAGTGGTTAATTCACTACCAACACTGTTTCCCTGTTGAATCATGTGCACCATTACAACAGCCATGGCACCAGTAGCTCCAGAAATCATACCCGGGCGACCACCAAAAATTGCTGTTACTAGGCCCATCATGAAGGCACCATAAAGTCCAACTAGAGGGTCAACCCCCGCAATAAATGCAAAAGCAACAGCTTCTGGTACCAAAGCTAATGCTACGGTTAAACCAGATAAAATATCATTTTTCGGATTGGGAGACAGGCGGGAGAGTAGTGTTTTCAATGGCTTCATTTTAAGAAGCCGCAAAGGTACGCTTTCCCTCTAGCTTTTTACTTTAAAATTCAGAAATATTAAAACTACTCTTCGCTTTTTTCAGGCGGATAATTCTTGAGGATTTCTGTGACAAATGTCTGAATGCGCTCATCTCGATTCTTACTGTACTCGTTAATACCCCCGTAACCTTTGCCTTGCCATACCAAAAGTTTTGTTTTAGCATCAACAAAATCAATGAACAATTCTCCACGAGTTTGTGTAGAAATAGTGTTGTTATTACCACCCCAGAACCAAGGATTCCAACCCCAGCCCCAACCCCAGCCCCAACCGAGGTTATTGTTGTTGACCACCACCCGATCAGTAGCTTTAACCGCGATGTTAATCAATATGTCAGGAGCGGAAGAGAGTTGCATGCCTTTTGTTTCCATTTGTTGTTCAATGGCCTTAAGAATGCGACGTTTGTCCAGGTCTGAAATTTCAACTTCTTCTATGCCGGGTTTAAAAAATGCATAACTAGAGTAGTTAGAGAAATCCACACTACTGTCATGGTCTGCAAACACACGTATGCTAGAGCAGCTTACAATTAGCAGTAAAATAGATAAAAAATAAAGTCTACGCATGATTAATGTTTATGGTTAAATTAAACTATACATATCAAATTTAATGCCTCTTTTTTTTCGCGTTAAATCCATACGGGCAATGTCTACATCCACTCTCACAGCAGTACCCTCTTTTTAAATGATATTGTTCTGTAAACACCTTGTATCCTTCTGGCGAAAGATAGTAGTCTCCTTCTTCTAACTTTTGATCTCCCAACATAATTCTCTCGACTCGAGCGCTTAAAAATTGTACCTTTGAAAAGACTTAAATATGGATTGGAAAACCACACAGCTTGTTCATAATGAATTTATTACACAAATAAACGGTATTTCCATTACAATCAAAAGAGAAGACCAACTACATCCTCACATTTCAGGCAATAAGTTTAGGAAACTCTATTATAATTTTAAAAAATTTAAAGACAGTGCTGTAGAAGGTGTGGCTACTTTTGGCGGGGCATATTCCAATCACCTAGTCGCTACAGCAGCAGCAGGAAAACAGTTTGGCTTGCCTACCTTAGGTTTTGTTCGCGGAGAAGAATTAAAGGGTAAACCCTTAAATCCGTCGCTTACATTTTGTAAGAATGAGGGCATGGAGTTGGTCTTTTTAAGCCGAGCAGATTATCGCGAAAAAGAAAATGCCTTGAGCGTTAAATCGTATATAAATCAAAATTCCTACACCCTTTTACCCGAAGGAGGGACAAATGACCTGGCCATAAAAGGCTGCCGTGAAATTTTAACACAAAACGACCATGTGTTTGATACCATTGCTGTTGCAGTGGGAACCGGTGGAACTTTTCTGGGTTTAAGCCAAAGTTGTACAGCACAACAACAGCTTTTGGGTTTTATGGCGGTAAACGATCCTAAAGTTGTTGCCTTTATTGAAAAACACAAAAGTTCACTATCGCCCAGCCTATTGATAGACGAATTTATTTTTGGCGGCTATGGGAAGGTGCCCAACAGTTTAGTTGATTTTATCAATGAATTTCATCAAACCCACAAAATTCTTCTTGACCCAACCTATACTGGAAAAATGCTTTTTGGTATTTTTACACTCATAAAAAATAAGGCATGGCGCTGGGGAAAAAATGTACTGATTATTCACACAGGAGGGCAACAAGCAATCAAGGGATTCAACCTACGTCAAAAAGAAAAAAATCGGCCATGCATTCATTAGTAAGGCCCTTTCTTCTCCTTGGTTGTATGCTGTTTTTGTACAGCTGTAGTGTCACCAAAAGTGTTCGCAAAAAAAACACTGAGGTAGTTGTTCAGTCCAAAAAGAAAGAAACAAAAAAAATTGTTTCCAACGTAGCAGCTGAAAAAACACTACCAAAACGACCATTAAGTAACAACGAAAAAGTAGTTCAGTACTTAACCATTTTTGGTCCTATTGCTCAACGAGAAATGCGGGAATATAAAATCCCAGCAAGCATAACCCTTGCACAAGGTTTGTTAGAGTCTGGTTTTGGAGAGGGGCGTTTGGCCATAGAGGCGAACAACCACTTTGGGATTAAATGTCACCGCGGTTGGCAAGGGGGGCGCATTTACCACGACGATGATGAAAAAGGAGAGTGCTTCCGTGTTTATGCTGATGCTGGAGAATCGTATCGAGATCATTCCCTTTTTCTCACAGGGCGCGACCGTTATGCCTTTTTATTTCGCCTTGGGAAAAAAGATTATAAGGCATGGGCAAAAGGCTTGAAGAAAGCCGGCTATGCTACCGATCCAAAATACCCAGACAAGCTAATTCGTCTCATTGAGCGCTTTCAATTAGACGCCTATGACAAAAAAGAAAAGGTTGTTTTAACACCACCAACCCCAAGCATTAAAGAAGGCAAGAAAACACCGCTTTATATTGTTCAAGCGGGCGACACCTTATACTCAATTGCAAAAAAGTTAAATTTAGAACTCGATGCCCTAAAACGAGCTAATGGAATAAAAGACAATACCATTTACTTGGGGCAAGAACTTGTTTTACCAAAGAAATAATATGTTATATCAACGCAGTAGTGCCCTCTTTGAAGCGGCGAAAGAAGTGATTCCCGGAGGTGTGAATTCTCCAGTTCGTGCCTTTAAATCAGTTGGTGGGACTCCCATTTTTGTAGAAAAAGCAAAAGGAGCTTATCTCTATGATGCAGACGGAAACCGTTTGATTGACTATATCTCGAGTTGGGGGCCAATGCTGTTGGGTCACGCACAAGAAGAAGTCATTGAAGCCATTCAAAAACAGGCAGAGAAAGGTACTTCCTACGGAATTCCTACTGCGCTTGAGACTGCTATAGCAGAGCTGGTGGTCAATGCGGTACCCAACATCGATAAGGTACGTTTTGTGAATTCAGGAACGGAGGCCTGCATGAGTGCAGTGCGCTTGGCGAGAGGATATACAGGAAAAGAGAAAATCATCAAATTTGCAGGATGTTATCACGGACATTCTGATGCTTTTTTAATACAAGCTGGTAGTGGTGCTGTAACCTTTGGTGCACCCAATAGCCCAGGAGTGACTCAAGGCACTGCCAAAGACACGTTGTTAGCACGTTACAACGACCTTGCTAGTGTCGAGGAACTTTTTCATCAGCACGGTGATGCTATTGCAGCCATCATAATTGAGCCAGTTGCTGGGAATATGGGGTGTATCTTGCCTCAAGATGGTTTCTTAGAAGGACTTCGCAGCCTTTGTGATCAAAATAATGCCTTGTTGATATTTGATGAGGTGATGACAGGATTCCGTTTGGCTTTGGGCGGAGCACAAGAGCGTTTAGGCATACAAGCAGACGTGGTTACTTTTGGAAAAGTGATTGGAGGAGGGTTACCGGTTGGTGCCTTCGCAGCCCGCGCTGAAATTATGAAAGAATTGGCTCCAGAAGGGCCCGTATATCAAGCAGGTACCTTAAGTGGTAATCCGTTGGCCATGCGAGCTGGTTTAACAACCCTTGAATTACTCTCAAAAGACAAAGACTTGTTTGAGCGACTAGATGATAAGACAGAAAAACTACATCTGGGAATGCAATCGCTTATTGAGAAAAAAGGACTTCCGCATCAATTCAATCGTTTAGGGTCAATGGTATCGCTTCACTTTACAGAAACCCCAGTGGTCGATTTTGAGACTGCCGCTTTAGGAAACAATGACCACTTTAAAGCCTATTTTCATGGAATGCTAGACCGTGGCGTCTATTTACCGCCAAGTGCCTTTGAGAGTTACTTTTTAAATGATGCGTTGTCCTATAAAGACATTGAGTTTACCCTTGATGCTTTTGAGGATTGGTTAAAGTCAATCTAAAAGAGAAGAACTTTAATTTAGTTTAACCCACAAGCCTTCGTCGTCTTTTTCGACTTTGGAAACCCCTTTTTTAGTGAGTCCTTTCAGGGCTTTATCCCATTTTTTGTTGCTTAATCCCGCTTGTTCTTTCAGCACATCAAGCGCTACGGGGTTATTTTTCTTGAGGAGTTCGAAAATACTTTTTTCTTCATCCGTCAATTCAACTGCCTTTTTCTCTGGTCGCATTTGGGGGAAGAAAAGTACTTCTTGTATGGAACTGTTGTTGGTCATTAACATCACCAAGCGATCAATTCCAATGCCAATTCCCGAAGTAGGGGGCATTCCATATTCCAATGCACGCAGGAAGTCTTGATCGATAAACATGGCTTCGTCGTCTCCTTTTTCACTCAGGCGCAGTTGTTCCTCAAAACGCTCTCGCTGGTCAATGGGGTCATTCAACTCAGAATATGCGTTGGCCAACTCTTTCCCATTCACCATTAATTCGAAACGCTCAGTTAGCCGTTTGTTGGTTCGGTGTTCTTTGGTAAGAGGACTCATTTCTTTTGGATAGTCTGTTATGAAAGTTGGTTGTATGTAATGGTGCTCACATTTTTCACCAAAAATTTCATCAATGAGTTTACCCACTCCCATCGTTTCGTCTACTTCTAGCCCAAGCCTCTTAGCTGTCTCACGAAGTTCTTCTTCATTCATTTCAGAAACATCGATTCCCGTATGGGTTTCAATGGCCTCTAAAATAGGGACCCGTGGGTAAGGCGCTTTAAAATCAATGGTATTATCTCCTACAGTCACTGCACTACTTCCATTTGATTCTACAGCAACTTTTTCAAGAAGCGCTTCTGTAGTTTCCATCATCCAGAAATAGTCTTTGTAGGCCACATAGAGTTCCATAACGGTAAACTCAGGATTGTGGGTGCGGTCCATTCCTTCGTTTCTAAAATCTTTAGAAAACTCATATACACCGTCAAAACCTCCCACAATCAAACGTTTTAAGTACAGCTCATTGGCGATACGTAAATAAAGAGGAATGTCTAATGCATTGTGATGGGTAACAAAAGGTCGTGCAGATGCACCACCAGGAATGGGTTGTAAAATAGGGGTTTCAACCTCCAAATAGTCTCTTTCGTTGAAGAAAGAGCGAATGCTGTTGGTGATCTTTGTTCGTTTAATAAAAGTCTCCTTCACCTTAGGATTAACAATCAAATCTACGTAGCGCTGACGGTAGCGTAATTCCGGATCGTTAAATTCATCGTAAACCTTGCCTTCTGCGTCTGTTTTTGGTAAGGGTAGCGGGCGAAGGGTTTTATTGAGTACAGAAAAAGCGCTGACTTGCACCGTCTTTTCGCCTACTTGTGTGGTGAAAAGCGTTCCTTCTAGGCCAATAATATCCCCAATATCGAGTAGTTTTTTATAGACCTCGTTGTAGAGGGTTTTATCATCTCCAGTACAAATCTCATCACGGTTAAAGTACACCTGAATACGACCCTTGCTGTCTTGAAGCTCGGCAAAACTCGCTTTACCCTGTATGCGACGCGACATCAAACGCCCCGCGATGACTACCTTTTTCCCCTCTTCAAAATTATTCTTTATGTCTTCTGAAGTATGATCCACTGGAAAAAGTGGGGCAGGATAGGGGTCAATGCCCAAGGCTCTCAATTTTGCTAATTTCTCTCTTCGAATGATTTCCTGCTCGCTTAGACCGGCCATAGATAAAAAATTTTAGCAAAGATAAGGAGTCTGCTACAATTCAAAGTTGTTAAATTAGCCTACTGAATCTTTTTTTATCATGAGTATTTTTCGTGTTTTACTGGCCATTATTTTTCCACCTTTAGCAGTGCTCGACCAAGGGTGTGGATCTATCGTTATTGTATTTATACTTACCATTTGTGGTTGGGTTCCCGGAACCATTGCTGCTTTGGTAATTCTTAACAACACCAATCAATTTGGATAAACTTCGCAATCCTTTAGTAAACGTTATTGATTTAGGGCAAAAGTCCTATAAACCTGTGTGGGATTTACAAGAAGAGAAGCTACAGTCAATTGTTGATTTAAAGCGAAAAAATCGTGACTCCAATCACAAACAGCCCACGCCAAATTATTTGATTTGGGTGGAACATCCCCCTGTTATTACACTTGGGAAAAGTGGTTTGCCCAAACACCTACTTATAAATGAAGACCAGCTCAAAGAAAAGGGAGTAGCATTTTTCAAAACCAATCGTGGGGGAGATATCACCTTTCACGGTCCAGGTCAATTGGTAGGTTATCCCATTTTAGATTTAGAAAATTTCTTTACCGATATTCACAAATACCTTCGTCTACTGGAAGAGGCGATTATATTAACACTAAAAGAATACGGTCTTTCGGCTGAGCGTAGTGAGGGCGAGACAGGTGTTTGGCTAGATGTAGGCACACCTTTTGCTCGAAAAATATGCGCCATGGGTGTTAAAGCCAGTCGTTGGGTAACCATGCATGGCTTTGCGCTTAATGTTAATACTGATCTGCGCTATTTCGATTATATTATTCCTTGTGGAATACAAGGTAAAGCAGTTACCTCACTAAAAGCAGAGCTTAAACGTGAAGTGCCTTTAGAGGAAGTAAAAGAAAAGGTATTGCATCACTTTTGCGAATTGTTTAAGGCAAAAGCGACTATTTAATCTTATAAATCAATACATCTTTCTCTTCAGCTTGAACCAAAAATTCCAAAGCGTTGTCTTTGTCTGCATTGCTTAAATCAATGGCAGAAGTTCCGTAAACAGGGAAGCCGGGAACAGGTCGACCATCACTAAAGAACAGGTAAACCTTCTGGGCCTCAATATCTGTTACTGAGACATAGACAATATTATTAAGGTAAAAAATCTCTGGCGCACTATATTGTCCAAAAGGAAGGTCTACAGGAATTCCTTTAATCGTTAAATTATTTTCAGAGAGGGTAACCAAAGATTTTGTTGTACTGTAAATGCGATGCCCATTTTTAAGATTTAGGGGAGTAGAAACTACATTTCCTTTCCCGTCAATTTGAATTAAATTCCCATCAACATCGGTAGTCGTAAAGGTTTTCAAATAAGAATAGACTGCTTCCCCAGAAGGTGTAAATTCAGATTTAATTTTCACCCTTGGTGTACCTGTTCGATTAAGAATTTTTGGGGGTTTGTTTTCCTCTTGTACAACGATGTAATCTTTTTTGTCAATCCGAATGTGTTTTGGGGCTGCTGTTAACGGTCCATCACTCTTAGTGAACTTAAAACCTTTTACGCGTTTTCCTTTTGCATCAAGCATTTGAATGCTGTTCCCCTGTGCTAGAACAAAACGATAGTTTCGGCTTTGATCATAGTCAAAAACAGCCAAGGGCTGAATGGGTAATTCATCGCTTATTTTCTTATCAAAAGGAGGAACAATTTTACCATTGCGATCTAAAATGTAAAAATGATCTTCTGTGCGGAAAGCCATTTGTAAACGTCCGTTTTTATACAAATCAACTTGTTGAATTGGTCCTTGAATTTTTCCTGTTAGTTGTTTTTTCCAATACAGAGTTCCTGTATTAGCGTAGAGATACAGGGTATTGTTTTCGTCTTGAACAGCAATATCTTTTTGTTTTGTACGGTGATTTTTTAGCCACTGTGGCGCTGTAGCGACCTTTTGCTCTAAGCTAATTATTCCTACGTTAGTTGCCGTTGCTTTTGGCAGCTCTTTTTCGTTGTACTGTATTCTAAAATGCAGATGCATGAAATCATTTTCAACTACCCCTTGAAAGGCAGTATAGGGGAACTTTTCAACATCTAAATCGTTCCAAAATTGTTTTTTGCTATTCTTCTTCAATTGAGCGTTATTACCCACCCATAGTAAGCTGCTTTTTTCGGAAAGTGTTTCGTTAGCAAATTCTTTAAAGGCAGGAGTGTTTTCAAGTGTTTTTTGGTCTTTATATGCGGCAATTAGCGCCTTAATTCCAGTTTCACTTTCACCAAAGAATAAGAAATCGTCTAGTTTTGCCACCCATTTGGCATTCACTTGTTCTCCCAAACTTACAATGGCTAAAGTTAGCTCTCTTGGTAGCGAAGTTTTGTAATAGGGAATATCACGGTATTTTCGTTGTTGACTCTCTGGGATAAAGTTTGCTTCGGCTGAAGCTTCATCTCTAAGGTGAAAAATCAATCCTATTTCTTGATTGAGTTGAACAAGGCCGAGTTCATCAATGCCATTTAAAGCAGACAAATCTGTTGAAAGTGTAGCGAGATTGTGAAAGAGAACCCATTTCTTAAACTTGTCTTCCAATAGCTGAACATTGTCAATAGTCATTAAAAAAGCTGATTCAGCATTCGAGGGCACTGCTTGCGTAATTACTGTTTTTTTAGGTGTGCTCGAATGAAGTAAGCCAACGGGATCTCCTACAGAATCTATAACCCGCAATAGTCCGTCTGCTTCAACAGTTTTTGGTGAGAACTGCAGGTCAACACTAGCCCAGCTGTCTCCAATTTTTGGAAACAATGGCATTTCTCCTAGTATTGTTTTAAAGGCAAGCGTCTTGTTTCCTTTGAAGTGAAAACTCAAGGGTGCGTTTTCGTCTGCCGTTTTTGCGATGGTGTAAAACGCATCTTCCGCTATACCTCTTGCTTTTTGTTGGTAGTTGCGAATACAGTTTTCTAAAATAATTTTACTGTCAGCGTGAAGGGCAAAACCATCAACAAAGGCTGTGTAGGTTGTTTCCTTTTCTTTCTTGCGCATGAAAATTTTCTGTCCGCTGTATTCTAAAGTTGGCAAGTCCAGATAACTACTGTCTAATGTAGACTTATAAACCACGCTAAACGCTTTTTCTTCCTTCCCATAGGGAGTGATGCTAATCATTTTCGTGCCTTTACCAACATTATCATACTGCATGATTTCATCAGAAAGCAAGGGGGAATCTTGCAATAAAGACTTTAAAACAGGATTGTTTTTAAGCGCTCCTTCAAGTTCATTGCTGTTATTTAATTGTAAAACAAACGCTGTGTTTTGGGGAACCCAATCAACCAAAGTTGTAGTGTTTTGCTTTGTTTTTTCGCACGCCACTATAGCCAGGAGTGCTAGGGGAAAAATAAAGAAGGGGCGGATGCTTGAAGGAAGTTGCATAAACTGTATTTATGGGGTAAAATTAAGAAACTCAAAAATCAATTTGAAGTTGTTCTGGGAGTAATCGAAAAGATTTTCGGTGATGTGGACTTACCCCTGTGGTTTTAATGCCCTCACGATGCATCTTTGTAGGGTAGCCCTTGTTTCTATCCCATGCATAATGAGGAAACTCTTCATGCAATGCAAGCATCAAATCATCGCGATAGGTTTTTGCTAAAATGGATGCAGCTGCAATATTTTGATATTTTGCGTCCCCTTTAATTACGCATTGGTGAGGGATCTCTTTGAAAGCGTGGAAACGGTTTCCATCTACTGCGATAAATTCAGGAGTTAGCTCAAGTGACTCAATTGCTTTGTGCATTGCTTTAATAGAAGCATGAAGAATATTAAGTTCTTCTATTTCTTCAATACTGCAATGTGCAACAGAAAAAGCGAGGGCCTCTTTTTCTATAATAGGCCGCAATGCATAGCGTTGTTTGTCCGATAGTTTTTTAGAATCATCGAGTAACGGATGCGAAAAGTTCTTGGGCAAGATTACAGCAGCAGCAGTAACTGGACCGGCTAAACAACCCCTTCCAGCTTCATCTGTTCCCGCCTCAAGTAATTCGCTAAACTGTGTGGGTAATTGCGCCATTTAATGCAGTAAAAAATGCGTTTAATTTTTTTTCATCGAGCTTTCCGTCCGTACGCACCCCGCTGCAAAGATCAAAACCATAGGGGTTTACCTGTTCATATGCCGAGACGATATTGTAGGGAGAGAGTCCGCCTGCAAGAAAAACAGGGGTTTCAACACCATCAACAATGGTTTTACTCAATTTCCAATTATGGGTTCTCCCTGTGCCACCCAACTCTTTAATAGCTAAATTGGGGTTACCGCTGTCCAGCAATAGCGCATCTACTAAAGGAGCAATTGCGATAGCTTCTTCAACAGAATTTTGATCAAGCACATGAATCACCTGAATTAGATTCACATAGGGAAGGTGCATTCGGAGTTCACTGTACACAGAAGCAGGAACAGCATCCACAAGCTGGATACTTTTTGTGTGGGTGCGATTAACATGCTTTAAAATTCCATCAGTTCTCGTTTCTTGGGTGAGAAGAAAAGTATCTATACCCGGTGGGGTGAAGCGAGAAATCGTTAAAATTTCATTGTCGCTAATTATACCTGGTCCACTAGGCATATCGCCAACCAACCCCAAAATATCACTACCATACTTTATGGCTAGGCCAGCTTCTTCTGTATTTGAAATGCAACAGATCTTTACTTTTGGTCGGTGGGGTTTAAACTTTTGCAAGGAGAATATTTTTAAAACATCGAATCAAATTTAATTATAACTTCGCACAAAATACAGCATCTCATGCCCTACAGGTATTTCTTTGTCTTTTTGGTCTTGGTTTCTTTCCAGCTAAGGTCTCAAAACAACGATACACTTTTATTGAATGAAGCAAGTTCTACTTCTACCAAAACTTTAGAACAGCCTTTAGCGGCAAGTGCAGATAGCTTAACCATTAAGCGAGATACTTTAGTACGCGGTCAAGACTCACTATCCGTAAAACAAGATAGCCTCTCAACAAAACCTGGTTTCATTGTAAAAGAAGAAGC
>JBMZGM010000019.1:0-28212 GCA_049615925.1 Flavobacteriaceae bacterium
GATGGGGTTGTGATTGAACACCACACAAAAAACAAAGCAGAGAAATCGGTCTATATAGAATCCTATGGTTGTCAAATGAACTTTGCCGATAGTGAAGTAGTTGCTTCCATCCTAGCTGGAGAAGGATACCAAACTACCGCTAAAATGGAAACGGCAGACTTAGTCCTCGTCAATACATGCTCTATAAGAGAAAAGGCCGAGCTCACCGTTAGAAAACGACTGGAAAAATTCAATGCCGTAAAAAAAGACAACCCCAGTATGAAAGTGGGGGTACTGGGCTGTATGGCCGAGCGACTCAAACACAAATTTCTTGAAGAAGAAAAAATCGTCGACATGGTCGTGGGGCCAGATGCCTATAAAGACCTGCCAAATCTCCTAGAAGAAATCAATGCTGGAAGAGATGCCGTCAATGTTATTTTATCCAAAGAAGAAACTTATGGCGACATTGCCCCCATTCGCATTGACTCAAATGGAGTTAGTGCCTTTGTTTCTATAACCCGAGGATGTGACAACATGTGTACCTTCTGTGTTGTTCCCTTCACTCGTGGTCGCGAACGCAGTCGTGACCCCAAAAGTATTTTAGCCGAAATTGATGATCTTGCGCAACGTGGCTTTAAAGAAATCACCCTTTTAGGACAAAATGTGGACAGCTACCTTTGGTATGGCGGTGGGCTAAAAAAGGATTTTACTAAAGCTTCTCCTTTACAACAAAAAACAGCCGTTGATTTTTCAATGTTATTATCCATGGCAGCTGAAACTTATCCTCGCATTCGTTTTCGTTTTTCAACCTCAAATCCACAAGACATGACGGTTGATGTACTACATACCATGGCTAAACACCCCAATATTTGTAAATACATTCATCTACCCGTTCAATCAGGGAGTGATCGAATTTTACAAAAAATGAATCGTTTACACACACGACAAGAATATTTTGATCTAATTGATAACATCCGTAAAATCATTCCAGGCTGTGCCATTTCACAAGATATGATTGCGGGTTTCCCTACAGAAACAGAAGAAGACCATCAAGACACCCTTAGCTTGATGGACTATGTCAAATACGACTTTGGGTTTATGTTTGCTTATTCTGAACGACCCGGTACTCTTGCCGAGCGTAAAATGGAAGACGATGTTCCGCAAGATGTCAAAAAAAGACGCCTCACAGAGATTATCGAAAAACAACAAGAACACAGTCGCTATAGAACAGAAGCCTTTTTAGGGCAAACTGTTTGTGTTTTGATTGAAAAAGAATCCAAACGCTCAAAAGAACAATGGAGTGGAAGAACCACTCAAAACACGGTTGTAGTTTTCCCAAAAGAAAACTATAACGTAGGAGAATTTGTCGATGTGAAAATTGAAGATTGCACTTCGGCGACTCTTCTGGGAACAGCTATTGGAATTTCAGAAGACATTTAATTGTAGGAATCATGGAAAACTTACAAGGTATAAAACAACGTTTTGGGATTATTGGGGTGAGTCAAGGATTAAACCGCGCCCTCGAAAAAGCCCTTAGAGTTGCCAGCACAGACATTTCTGTCCTAGTGACAGGAGAAAGTGGTGTAGGGAAAGAAAACATTCCAAAAATCATTCATCAAAACTCCCATCGCAAGCATGCAAAATACATCGCAGTTAACTGTGGTGCCATACCAGAAGGGACCATTGACAGTGAACTCTTTGGGCACGAAAAAGGGGCCTTTACCGGTGCAACCTCGACCCGAAATGGATATTTTGAAGTTGCCGATGGCGGCACCATCTTTCTCGATGAAGTAGGAGAACTTCCGCTATCGACTCAAGTGAGATTATTGCGTGTTCTAGAAACGGGAGAATTTTTAAAAGTAGGGTCTTCAAAGACACAAACGACAAATGTTCGTATTGTAGCGGCTACAAATGTCAACATGCGTGATGCTATCCAAAAAAACAAATTTAGAGAAGACCTTTACTATCGTTTAAGCACGGTTGAAATTCACCTTCCCGCCCTACGTGAGAGAAAAGAAGACATCCCCCTGCTCTTTAGAAAATTTGCCGCGGATTTCGCTCAAAAATACCGTATGCCCACCTTGCGTCTTGACGAACAGGCCCAGGATCTTCTCGTTCAATATAACTGGAATGGAAACATTCGTCAACTTAGAAATGTAGCAGAACAAATGTCGGTTCTTGAACAAGAACGCATGCTATCTGCCGCTAGTCTTCGACCCTATTTACCCAATATGGGCGCTCAACTCCCCGCATTAGTCGACCATAAAAAAGAGCAAAGTGATTTTGCCTCAGAAAGAGAAATACTCTACAAGGTTCTTTTTGACATGAAAAATGATCTCAATGATTTAAAGAAACTGACCTTAGAACTCATGAACCATGAAATTAGTTCGGAAGAAAAAGAAGGTTTGATTCAAAAAATTTACGGGAATGAGAAAATGGGAACCTCCCATGAGAACACCCTCACCGTGATGAATCCATCTCAAGAGACTCAAAACACTGCGGTGGCAGTTCCCGCTCAAGATCAATATTCTTATGCTGAAACCATTGAAGCAGAAGAACCCCTTTCCTTGCTTGAAAAAGAAATTGAAATGATTAAAAAAGCCCTTGATCGTTCAAATGGGAAACGTAAATTAGCTGCAGAAGAGTTAGGAATTTCAGAACGAACCCTCTATCGAAAAATTAAACAATATGATCTCAATGAAGATGACCTCTAGGGTCTTACTGGTTTTTTCCTCCCTATTGCTTGCATGTAGCTTTTTACAATGCGGGGTCTATTCTTTTACAGGAGCGTCAATTCCACCTGGAACAGAAACTTTCCAGGTTAATTATTTCACTAACGAAGCGGGAAACCGTCCTGGTTCAACGATCGAACCTGGATTAGATCAAGAGTTTACCATTGCATTGCAAGACCTTTTAATGAATCAAACTAACCTTACATTGGTCAAAAATAATGCTGATCTAATCTATGAAGGGGAAATCACACAATACAGCATCACCCCCACCACTTCAACAGCAAATAATACTGCAGCGCAAAACCGCCTTACCATGGCCGTTAACGTGCGTTATACCAATAATAAAAATGAAGATGATTCCTTTGAACAACGGTTTTCTTTTTTTTATGATTTTGACGCAAACCAGCAGTTATTTGATGTTAAAACCGCGGCAAATAAGGAAATCTTTGAACGCATCACTCAAGAAATTTTTAACGCCTCTTTGGCAAAATGGTAAGCGATGAAAGCACAAGAATACAGTGATTTAATCACCAATTTTGATCCCAAAAGCGAAACACATCGTAAAGCGTTTGAGAAAATCACTTACCGTTATCCCTATTTTCAATCGGCTTATGCACACTATCTGAAAGCCCTTAAAGTACAAGAACAATTCAATTTCGACTTAATCCTGCGCAAAACAGCCGTTCTTAGCCCAGAAAGGGAAGCATTACACCATTGGCTGGAGCGCAAGGAAGAAATCGAAACGGCTAATCTACAGGCAACAAAAGAAGAACAAACAACGCAAGTGCTTGAGCAAGGCAATCAAGAGGAGCAAATAAAAACAGAAGAGACAAAAGAGTCAAACGAAAAGCGCCATCAAGAAAATACTACTGAAACAGGGTTAAAAACCAAAGAAACAGTCGAGGTTGCAAAGACGCAAGACAAAGAAAAAACAAAGAAAAAGTCGGCACCTAAAACCATGACCTATACCGATTGGGTCATTTATTCCTCAAAAGGTAAAATTGCTACAAAAGAAAAGAGCAATAGCCTCGAAGAAAAAATTGCTTTGATCGATAGCTTTTTAGAAAATAAACCTAAAATCCCCCCTGTTAAACAAGACCAACCAAAAGTGGACCTCTCGGCCGATAATGAATTCAATAAAGAGGAATTAATGACCGAAACTTTAGCGAAGGTTTATGTCCAACAAAAGAAATTCAAAAAGGCCCTTTATGCCTACAAGATATTAAGTTTGAAATATCCAGAAAAAAATAGTTTCTTTGCAGACCAAATCAAAAAGATTAAACAGTTACAACAAAAACCAAAGTCATGAGTACTTTTTCAATATTTATCACATTAATTCTCATCGTTTGTTTCCTTCTTATTCTTGTAGTGATGGTACAAAACCCAAAAGGAGGGGGATTATCTTCTTCTTTCGGTGGAGGTGGACAACAACTGGGGGGTGTTCAAAAAACAACTGATTTTTTAGACCGCAGTACTTGGATTCTAGCTACCTTACTTTTAGTATTGATCCTTTTATCAAATTTTGGACTGGATAGCGGTGTTAGCAATACCTCTAACGAATCAAAACTAATTGATGCAGCTACAGAGCAAAGCATCCCTGAAACGATTCCAGAGGAAATCCCTGAAGTACCAGTGGACAACACGCCAGAGCAATAGCCACTAGAAAAAATAAATTCTGATGCCAGCTTACTGACAAGCTGGCATTTTTTATGGGAAAAACTGTCAAAAAATTGCCTTGGCATAATTTCTGGAAAAAACATTTCAAATATTTAATATTATGAGCAAATTATCCATTAAACCCTTAGCAGATCGCGTTCTAATTGAACCTGCTGCTGCAGAAACAAAGACTTCTTCGGGTATAATTATACCCGATACAGCGAAAGAAAAACCACAAAGAGGCACTGTAGTTGCCGTGGGCCCAGGGACAAAAGAGAACCCTGTAACCTTAAATGTGGGTGACACTGTACTGTATGGAAAATATGCCGGTACAGAATTGAGTCATGAAGGAGGCGACTACCTCATCATGAAAGAAGCAGATATTTTAGCAATTGTTTAAAGCACTAAAAAATAAATCATGGCAAAAAAAATAGAATTTGATATCGACGCTAGAGACGGTATAAAAAGAGGGGTGGACGCCCTAGCAAATGCCGTTAAGGTAACCTTGGGTCCAAAAGGACGTAACGTAATCATCGGAAAAGCATTTGGCGCGCCTCATGTAACAAAAGATGGAGTAACGGTCGCCAAAGAAATAGAACTTGAAGACGCCCTTGAAAATATGGGAGCGCAAATGGTCAAAGAAGTTGCTTCTAAAACCAATGATCTCGCTGGTGATGGAACCACAACGGCTACTATTTTAGCACAAGCCATCGTTAAAGAAGGTTTAAAAAACGTTGCTGCTGGAGCAAATCCACTCGACCTAAAACGCGGTATTGATAAAGCCGTCGACGCTATCGTGAGTGAATTAGAAACCCAAGCAGTAGAGGTGGGAGATTCCTCAGAAAAAATAAAGCAAGTAGCAAGTATTTCTGCTAATAACGATGAAACCATTGGGAGTTTAATTACGCAAGCTTTCGAAAAAGTTGGAAAAGAAGGTGTCATTACAGTTGAAGAAGCAAAAGGAACGGATACCTATGTTGATGTAGTAGAAGGAATGCAATTCGACCGCGGTTACCTCTCTCCTTATTTTGTAACAGACTCTGAAAAAATGGAGGCTGATTTAGAAACGCCTTATATTTTATTGTACGACAAAAAAATATCTGCCATGAAGGACCTTCTTCCTGTGCTAGAACCGGTCGCACAAACGGGAAAACCATTGTTAATTATTGCCGAAGATGTGGATGGTGAAGCCCTTGCAACTTTAGTGGTCAATAAATTACGTGGTGCCCTTAAAATTGCTGCTGTAAAAGCACCTGGTTTTGGCGATCGTAGAAAAGCCATGCTAGAAGACATAGCTATTCTTACAGGAGGTACCGTAATTTCAGAAGAGCGTGGTTTCACCCTAGAAAACACCACTATTGAAATGCTGGGGACTGCAGAAAAAGTTACCATTGACAAAGACAATACTACTGTTGTAAATGGAGCTGGGGCAGTCGATGCTATTGAGGGACGTGTAGGACAAATCAAAGCACAAATTGAAAACTCAACATCAGACTATGACAAGGAAAAACTACAAGAGCGCTTAGCCAAACTCTCTGGAGGGGTTGCTGTGCTTTATGTGGGGGCACCATCTGAAGTAGAAATGAAAGAAAAGAAAGACCGTGTAGATGATGCTCTTCACGCTACCCGTGCAGCAGTTGAAGAAGGAATTGTTGCTGGTGGTGGAGTCGCCCTATTAAACACAAAAGCAGGTCTCGACAAAATCAAATCTCATAATGCCGACGAGGCGACTGGTATTCAAATCATCAATGCTGCAGTAGAAGCCCCATTGCGCACCATCGTAGGGAACTCTGGTGGAGAAGGATCTGTCGTTGTCGCTAAAGTACTTGAAGGCGATAAAAACTATGGTTACAACGCGAAAGAAGGAACCTATGTTGACATGTTAAAAGAAGGGATCATTGATCCCAAAAAAGTCACACGTGTAGCACTTGAAAATGCAGCCTCTGTTGCTGGAATGATTCTAACCACAGAATGTGCATTAATGGACATCAAAGAAGATGCTCCTGCTGGAGCTGCCATGCCTCCTATGGGCGGTGGAATGCCCGGAATGATGTAAGCAATCGCTTTCGTTGAATTACATAAGCCGCTCATTTTGAGCGGCTTTTTTTGTCTTTAACTTAAAATGCTTACATTTAACAGAACCAAAATCTTATTATTATGACTAAAAACTTACTTTTTTCAGGAATTGCTGGTACCATCGTTTATTACTTATTAGGATGGTTAGTGTACGGATTTTTATTTCCCGAATTAGCTACTGGAGACGAATCTCCCTTAGGTATTTTCCTAGGGTGTTTATTTTACTCCTTTATCTATGCCGTTATTTTTACACGCTGGGCCAGTATTGCCACCTTTAAAACAGGTTTTTATGCAGCCTTTACCTTAGGTCTGCTCTATGCCCTTTGCTGGTATTCATTTGCTTTTAATGGCCACTTTGAAGTGATGGATTTCATTCGTGAAATCCTTATTGGAAGTCTTATGACGGCATTTATGGGAGGAACGGTAGGTTTTGTCAATGGCAAAACTGCTTGATTTAAAAAAAGCGACCCCTATGGGTCGCTTTTCTTATTCTACTTTTTTCTTGCGTTCATAAAGACAGCACATGGGTAAATTTTCATATACTTCATCTGGTGCAGTTGCTAAAGGAGTATCATGCCCAGCATTCGCAATGGCTTGATGCACATCTTCCAAGCTCACTTTATTTGCATCAAACAAGATTGTAAATTGATGCGTAGGAATATCCCACTTTGCCGACTTTACCCCCTTTAAACCAAAGGCAGTTTTTTCAATACGAGCTTTACACATTCCACAAACGCCATCTACTTCAAAAGATGTTTTTTGTACATCTTTTTTTTGTGCAAACAAACTTAAGGGAGCTACAATAAGTAGCAAAAAAATTATTTTCTTCATCTTATTTATTTTTTAGGTTAAAGCGTAATCCTGCATAGATCATTCGCCCAAATACAGGGGCATAGACTAAACTTGCGTCAAAATTCCTGCCAAATGGACGATCGACTCCAACAACTGGATTCGCTTGACGTTGATTGGTTAAATTTTCACCTCCCAAATATACTTCAAACTGCGAAGAAAACACGCGGGTAATTTGTGCATTCCATAAACCATAAGGTTGCGATGAAAAATCAATGCCATCACGTGGATTTATCGGTACACGCTGTTCTCCCACAAAGTGATGGGTCAAATCGATGCGCCAGCCCTTCCCCTCGGGAGTGATATTGGTGTAATCAAAATTAGCAAAAAAGCGATGTTCTGGCAGAATCGGTTTTTGTTTTAAACCGTCTAGATAATTCGTTTTTACCTGATAATTTTTATAGGCAAATCGAAAACTCACATTTGTAAAAGGGGTATAGTCTGCACTAAATTGAAAGCTATTCGCATAGCTTTTCCCATCGAGATTGTAGAAGCGAATATAGCGAGCCGTTTCCCAGTCCACGACTACTTGATCTTGAAAGTTAGTAACATAATAGTCTAAGGTAATGTCGCCCTGTTGCCCAAAAAGACTAAACCCCTGCTGAAGACTCCCGCCGTAATTCCATGCTTTTTCTGGGCGAAGTCCATAAACACTTCCTCCATTTTGTCGAAGATCAATGGCGCGGTTTGTTGCAAAAAGGGTTTGATTTTCTGCAAAGATATTGGCGGCTTTCCTTCCTTGTCCCATAGAAAATCGAAGGGCTGCACGATTCCAAGGGGTGTACCGCACATGCAACCTTGGGGTAATAAAAGTACCCAGATTATTATGGCTATCTAAACGAAGTCCAGCAACAATGTTCCAGCGATCCATGCTGTCATAAGTATATTCAAAGAAGGCACCCACTACTCGATCCACCCGTTGATAGTTCGTCCCATCAACAAGTTCATCGTATTGATCCCAGGCGATATTTATCCCTGTTTTAAACTTATTCTTAGTGTTCCCTAAAATGGAATTAAATAGTAGATTACTAAAAAAACTTTGATGATTTATATCGTATTGCCTTAAGCCATAATAGGCTGCTTGATCGTGACTGCTATAGGCAGCTTGAAAACCGAAACTTTGATAGGTCAATAGAGGAAAAACATAGCCTAATTTAAGCGACGCATCAAAGCGATTTGTATCAATTTCGCTCCCCCACTCTTGACTTGTTCCTCCATGCTGTTCTGGCACAAAATCTATCGCTCCAGTTTGTTTTTGATCGTCAAGATAGCGGAGGCTTAAAAAGCTAACCCACCCTTTTTCCGCATCGGTATATTGCCATCGATTGAGAAGATTGATTTGCTTTGCCAAAGGGAAATCGAGAAAATCGTCTTGGTTGCGATCGGTTACAAGTGTGCGTTGATTCCCGTGTACATATAATCCCGTACTCCATCGATTGGAGAGTGTTTGATTCCAATGCACATTTGCTTCTTGACGCCCATTAATCGAGCTAAAAAGATTAATAAAAAAAGGAGCATCCGAAAAAGGTTTTTGGAGTTCGGTATTGATTTGTCCAGCAATACTTTCAAAACCGTTTGTAACGCTTCCAGCCCCTTTGGTGATTTGAATACTTTCTATCCAAGTTCCAGGAGTGAACGTGAGACCATAACTTTGTGAGGCTCCACGAACTGAGGGGATGTTTTCTTCGGTAATCAATAAATATGGACTCGAGAGCCCTAGCATTCTAATTTGCTTAGTACCGGTCAAGGCATCAGAAAAGTTGACATCAATAGAAGGATTTGTTTCAAAACTTTCAGAAAGATTACAACAGGCTGCTTTAAGCAATTCAGCGCTATTCACTTGAACAATGTTTTGAGCGGCTAGATAGGACTTTTGCAGTGCTTTCCTGCGTTGTGTCAATTGAACTTCTTCCAGACTTTCTCCTTCATCTTCTTTCATAAAGTGAAAGATTTTTTTTCCAATCACCGTCGTCAAAGTATCGGTTTTAAAGCCTAGGTATTTTATCACCAGTTGATTCGTACTAGTTACAGGGGGAATAGCAAACGCTCCCTGCTTGTCTGAAACAGTTCCAACGGCAGAATCAAGCCAAAAAATATTGACTCCCTCCAGTGGATAGGTTTCGTTGCTTTCTTGAATGAGTATCTTTCCTTCAATGGGATTTTGGGCCCATAAAAATAATGGGAATAGAAGGGTAAAATAGGATAATAGGTATTTCATTTTTTTATGTGTTAAATGGTAGATAGCTGATTTAAAGAATTATCCACTACTTAACCATAAAAAAGAAATGCTCCATTCAATTTATACAATGCTTGTTTAGGAGGAGGACGAGAAAGGCAGTAAACTACTCTTTCGCTTCTTGTTTCATTATTAGCTGAAAAGGATGAAACAGGTAGATGAATACCATTGATGGAAAATTGTTGTGAACAATCACTGTTTTGATCACCATCATTTTGCGCAATGATGACATCATCCTCACAGCAGGTCTTTTGATTGAATTGAAGCGTATCATCGGTGGTTTGTTTTTGCTCCATCCCACAACCTTTTGCATCAAACGCCCAGGATATTTTAGCAATATGAGCACCACAATAATGGACATTCAATGCTATACCTACCTTGCTTTGCAAGAAAAGCAGCAACAGTAAATAAACGCCTAATCGCTTCATCATCAATTATTTCAACACAAAGGTAATGAATTAAACCGTAGCTAAAAGCATGCCAACAGCCATTCCCAGCATTATGGTGTTTTCAATTAAGGTAGCTTCTGTCATAGGTAAATTTAAGGCAGTCCCTAAACAGGCACATTGAATGCTCGTCTTTTTCCTGAGTTGTTGCACTACCCCGATGGTGGTACTTCCCAGAATAAGTAAGGTTACCCACAAGCCTATTTGTAGCTGGTATTCTAATAAAAAAGCAATTCCCAGCACAGTTTCAATAAAAGGATATAGCCATGCATAGAATGAAAACCGCTTTGCAATAGGATCATATTGACGAAAAGAGGCGGGAAAACCTTTAAAATCTAAGAATTTAAAAAAACCAAAAACCACATAAAATAAGCCCATAAAATAACGCATGAACAAACTAACAGAAGCTGCTTTTGAAAGCCCTATACTGGCGACAATAATGTAACCAAAAATCAAAAATAGGGGCTTGAGTTCTTTCCATTTAGAAGATGTGATAATTCCTTTAACCTCCCCTATAGGAGAGAGTTGATACTTTTCACCCAGGACAATCCCAAGGTGGTCCAGAGAAATGATTTGTGCCGCAGTGAAACAGGCTTCGGCTTTTTCTAAATTAACCTCAACTGCGGTGATCCCATCAATTGAAGCGATTTTTTCTTCGACCTTTCTACGACAATTTTGACAGGTCATCCCCAAGACTTGAACGTGTTGTTTCATAAAACAAATATACTTTGTTTTTAATTGTCATCACTTCTGTAAATTCATTGACGAATGCTAGCAATTTCCTCGGTGTTTTCGCTATTTTTGAAAAAAAAATAAGTGACCGATTATTCAGCTCTTTTAACCCATTGCACCGCTTTACTTCAAGAAAAAGCAGAAGATAAATTCACCTTGCTAACATCGATTTGTGCTTATCTACAAAAAGAAGTTGTAGCCTATGACTGGGTGGGATTTTATATGGCTAATCACAGCGAAAAAACACTCCACTTAAAAGCCTTTGCAGGAATCCCAACAGATCATGAAATCATCCCATTTGGAAAAGGAATTTGTGGTCAAGTAGCCGTTTCAAATGCTACCTTTTTAGTCGAGGATGTATCGGCTCAAGACAATTATATTGCCTGTGATATTCATGTCAAGTCTGAAATTGTTGTCCCCTTATTTTCGCAAGGAAAAAACATTGGTCAAATTGATATTGATTCAAACAAAATAAACGCGTTTACGCAACAAGACGCCAGCTTTTTAGAACAACTCAACACGGTTATTGCCGAAAAACTATTTTAATCCAAACACATGAGCACAACTCGTAAAATCACCTCAGCCCTTATTTCTGTTTTTGACAAAGAAGGACTTGGCCCCATCGTTCAAGAACTCAACAAACAAGGAGTAACCATCTACTCTACTGGTGGGACAGAAAAATTCATTCGTGATTTAGGCATAAAGGTTGTCGCGGTAGAAGACCTTACCTCTTATCCATCTATTCTAGGTGGGAGAGTAAAAACACTTCACCCAAAGGTGTTCGGAGGAATCTTAAATCGACAAAACAACGCTTCAGATCAAGAAGAACTCGAACAGTATGAAATTCCACAATTGGATTTAGTCATCGTTGATCTCTATCCGTTTGAAAAAACGGTGGCTTCTGGAGCCAGTGAACAAGACATCATCGAAAAAATTGACATTGGAGGAATTTCGCTTATTCGTGCTGCTGCTAAAAACTTTGCAGATGTCTTATGTGTGTCCGATAAAAACGATTATGAAGAAGTACTGGAACTTTTAGTGCGTAGCGAAGGTGCACCAAGCAGAGAAGACCGTAAGCGTTTTGCAACAAAGGCCTTTCAAATTTCTTCTCACTATGACAGTGCTATCTTCCATTACTTCAATCAAGACACTGCGGCTTCTAGCGCATTGAAAATAAGTGAACAAGAAGCCAAAACATTACGTTATGGTGAAAACCCCCACCAAGAAGGAACCTTTTATGGAAATTTAAATGACTTACTCGAGCAAGTCCATGGAAAAGAAGTTTCCTACAACAACTTGCTAGACATCGACGCTGCCGTAAATTTAATGTTAGAATTTTATGAAGGTGATCCCACTTTTGCCATACTAAAACACAATAATGCCTGTGGTTTCGCTACACGCCAATCGTTAGTTCAAGCTTATGAAGATGCCCTTGCAGGAGACCCTGTTTCGGCTTTTGGAGGGGTTTTAATTGCAAACAAAACCATTGATCTAGCCACCGCCGAAAAAATCAACGAACTCTTTTGCGAAGTCGTGATTGCACCAGCATTTACAAGTGACGCTCTTGAGGTTCTAAAAAGCAAAAAGAACCGTATTCTACTCATTCAAAAAAGCGCCACCCTTGCCCATAAAACCATTCGCACTTGCTTGAATGGATATTTGGTTCAAGACCGTGATAATGTAACCGATACAAAAGAACACCTTACTACGGCCACAGAAAAAGCTCCATCAGAAAAAGAAATTACCGACTTGCTATTTGCCTCAAAAATTTGCAAGCACACAAAATCAAACACCATTGTATTAGTAAAAGACGGGCAATTACTCGCCTCTGGTACAGGACAAACTTCTCGTGTTGACGCGTTGAGACAAGCCATTGAAAAAGCCACTTCCTTTGGGTTTGACCTCAACAATGCAGTAATGGCAAGTGATGCATTTTTCCCTTTCCCGGATTGTGTAGAAATTGCCTTCAACGCTGGTATTCGCTCTGTCATTCAACCAGGTGGTTCTATCAAAGATCAATTATCCATTGATTATTGCAATGCACAAAAGATGTCAATGGTCTTCACAGGAATACGTCATTTTAAACATTAATTGCTTAACTTTGGGAAACCACCTAATTTATAGTACCACACATGGGGTTTTTTGACTTTTTAACGGAAGAAATTGCAATTGATTTAGGGACGGCTAACACACTCATCATTCACAAAGATAAAGTTGTGGTGGATAGCCCCTCTATTGTTGCCATAGATCGATCGAGCAATAAAGTAATTGCTATAGGACACGAAGCGAGTATGATGCAGGGTAAAACCCACGAAAACATCAAAACTATTCGTCCATTAAAAGATGGGGTAATCGCAGATTTTAATGCTTCTGAGCAAATGATTAGCATGCTCATCAAAAGCGTGCCCACCCTTAAAAAGAAATTAGTTACTCCTTCCCTCAAAATGGTGATTTGTATTCCTTCTGGTATTACCGAAGTGGAGATGCGCGCCGTTAGAGAATCGGCAGAACGAGTTAACGGTAAAGAAGTTTACTTGATTCACGAACCCATGGCCGCTGCAATTGGAATTGGGATTGATATTAAACAGCCCAAAGGAAATATGATTGTGGACATAGGTGGTGGAACAACAGAAATTGCGGTTATTGCACTCTCGGGAATTGTATGTGATAAATCTGTCAAAATTGCGGGAGATGTCTTCACAAACGACATTGTTTATTACATGCGTCGTCAACACAATCTATATGTGGGAGAGCGTACCGCAGAAAAAATAAAAATTAATATTGGAGCGGCCCTTGAAGACCTGGACGATCCGCCAGAAGAAATGTCGGTTCAAGGAAGAGATCTTTTAACCGGAAAACCAAAACAAGCAATGGTCTCACATCGTGAAGTTGCTCGTGCCTTAGACAAATCCATCCTTCGTATTGAAGATGCTGTCATGGAAGCCCTATCTCAAACACCTCCAGAACTAGCAGCTGATATTTACAACACAGGAATTTATCTTGCGGGTGGTGGGTCAATGCTTCGCGGATTAGACAAACGGATTTCTCTAAAAACAGATTTACCGGTTTACATCGCAGAAGACCCTTTACAGGCTGTTGTTCGCGGAACAGGAATCGCACTTAAAAACATCGATCGTTACAAAACTATCTTGCTTAAATAATTAAAAAATGCAATGGGTCTTAAATGCCATAATTCGCTATAAGAACTTTTTGCTCTATCTCTTTTTATTAAGTGTTAGTCTCTTTTTTTCAGGTACCCAAAGTGAGTACCATCACAGCCAGCTAGCAAAAACAAGTCTTTTTTTCAGTGGGATCATTCATCAACCCTTCAATAGCTTTTCAAGTTATCTCGACTTAAGTGAAGAAAATGAACGATTACAACGAGAAAACAACACCCTAAAAAACCTTGTGCTGGACAAGTTCAATAATTCTGAGATTCTAGCCCTTGAAGAAGAAAATCTAGCTGGACCAAAGTATTGGTCCCTTCCAGCAAAATTAATTCGCAATAGTTTCACTCAAAGCAAAAACATATTAGTCCTTGACAAAGGGGAGAGTGATGGTGTTACACGAGAAATGGGAGTCATTGGCACCCAGGGAATCATTGGCATCATTAATCAAACTAGTCAAAGTTATGCAAGCGTTCTCTCGATATTAAATCTCGATGTGAAAATCAATGCAAAATTCAAACATTCAAATGTTTTTGGATCCCTGTATTGGACAGGAGAATCTCCAGAAAGCATGCAACTGGCAGATATCTCTGTGATTAATCCTGTCGCCGTGGGAGACACGCTAGTTACCGGGGGGATGTCTACTTATTTTCCCGAGGGCATTACCCTTGGAACTGTGAGCAAGGTGAATCGACCCAGTAATGGTGGTTACTATGATATTGAAGTTCGATTAATCAATAATATGACCGACATAAAGTATGTTTATGTCATTGGTAATAAAAATAGAGCAGAAATCATTGAACTAATGGATCAAACCCAATGATACAGTATTACTCTCGTTTTTTCAGCTTGGCACTGGTATTGATTTTATTTCAAATACTGATTTTTGACCATGTTAATCTTTTTGGTTTTAGTAATCCTGCTGTTTACTTAATCATTTTAATTGTGTACCGCTTAACACAAGACCAATTTGGGTTTATCTTCATTGGCTTTCTAGTGGGGATACTACTTGATTTACTAACACAAACTGCAGGAGCACATAGTGTTGCTTGTGTATCAACCGCTTTTCTACGTCCACTAATTGCTCGGTTTTCGTTAGGGGCAAATTTCGATCAACCTAATGCAATGTTTACTGGAACGCTCCTCTCAAATCGCTTACTCTACCTTTTCCTAATGATCATTGTTCATCAAGTCATCTTTGCTTTTGTGGCTTATTTTACTATGGCACATTTTTGGGTTATCTTTAAGCATAGTATTACCAATACCCTCTTTTCATTTATTCTAATTGCAGCAACGATTAATCTATTGCAACCCAAAAAATGATGCGTATTTTTTTACTTCGTGCAATCACAGTTTTAATGGCAAGTGCTTTCTTGTTTCGACTGTTAGACCTTCAAGTAATCAATACCACCTATCAAGCCCTTTCTGAAAACAATGCCGTCTTAGAAATCGCCGAATACCCCGAGCGAGGATTTATTTATGACCGAAATGGAGCGCTACTTGTGGCTAATCAAACGGCCTATGATGTAATGATTATTCCAGAAAACGTCTCGCCTTTTGACACCTTGGCATTTTGTGAACTCACAGGGGTGAGTAAAAAAAGGTTAATCTATAACCTAAAAAAAGCACGCCGGTACTCTAAACGACTCCCCTCGGTTGTGGTGAATCAAATTTCAAAAGAAACCTATGCAAAACTGCAAGAACAAATGTGGAAGTTTGAGGGCTTTTTTATCCAAAAAAAATCATTACGAGAGTACCGTATAAAACATGCTGCAAATGTTTTGGGCTATGTTAGTGAGGTTAACAATAATGACCTAAAGAAGGATGACTACTATCGCCTAGGAGAAATCATCGGGAGACAAGGTGTTGAAAAATCGTATGAAAAAGCATTAAGAGGGACAAAAGGGAAACGCTTTTTACAAAAAGATCGCTTTAATCGCATCTTAGGTCCCTACAAGGAAGGAACCTATGATATCGACCCTACTCCGGCGCAAAACATTCAACTCACTCTTGACGCAAAACTTCAGGCCTATGGAGAGCAACTTATGCAAAATAAAAGAGGAGGAATCGTAGCGATTGAACCCGCTACAGGAGAGGTCCTCGCATTAGTGAATGCTCCTTCCTATGACCCCAGTATATTAGTGGGTAGAAAACGTTCACAAAATTACCGCCTCTTGGCAAATGATACTTTGGCGAAGCCTCTTTTTGATCGAGGTTTACTTGCGCAGTATCCTCCTGGATCCCCCTTTAAGACCCTAAATGCGTTAATCGCATTACAAGAAGAAGCCATCACCCCCGAGACAAAACACCGTTGCAATCGCGGGCATTATTACGCCAAAGGCGCATTCATGGAATGTCATTGTAATCGAGGAACGCGCAATGATTTACTCAGTGCGATTTACAAATCATGTAACACCTATTTTTCTCATACTTACAAAGCGATAATCGAAAAATACCCTACACCAGAAGAAGGAGTAGATCAATGGAAAGAACACCTTAAAAGTTTTGGCCTAGGAAATTATTTGGGCTACGATTTATCCATTGGTCGGCCGGGACACGTTCCTGGTGCTGCCTATTATAATCGCGCCTATACTACTGGAGGGTGGAAAGCACCCACTATCATTTCTAATGCAATTGGGCAAGGAGAATTATTGACCACTCCCATTCAATTGGCCAATTTCACAGCTGCCATTGCCAACCGCGGCTTTTATTACACCCCTCATTTTGTAAAACAAATTGAAAATGACTCGCTGGCACAACGCTTTACTAAAAAAATCACAAGTATTGATCCAAAGCATTTTGAAGTGGTTATCGATGGGATGCACAAAGTAGTGGAAAAAGGAACTGCTAGAATTGCACGTATTAAAGGAATAGAAGTATGCGGGAAAACGGGTACAGCAGAGAACTTTACGCGCATTGATGGAGAACGAAAACAGTTGACCGATCATTCTATTTTTGTCGCTTTTGCACCAAAGGATGACCCAAAAATAGCCATCGCCGTTTTTATTGAAAATGGTTACTGGGGTGCGCGATGGGCAGCCCCCATTGCAAGTTTAATGATTGAAGACTACCTCAACGGTGAGGTTAAACGAAAATGGCTAGAAAAACGAATGATCGATGGTAGCCTTACCCATGAATATTTAAAACCCATTTCTGGGGAACCTTTTGAAATCAATGAATAGGAATTTTAAACTCGACTGGCTTGTTGTACTCATTTACCTCATTTTAGTGGTGTTTGGGATTACAAATATCTATTCCTCTACCTTTGATGCTGATCAACCCGAGCTGCTCAACCTTAGTCGTTCCATAGGAAAACAATTGGTGTTTTTCATTGTTAGTATTGCAGCAGCAGCATTCATTCTAGCTGCTCCAGTTAAACTATTTGAACGTTTTGCCAGTATTGTTTACCTCATTATAGTGCTTTTATTAATCGGCCTATTCCCCTTTGGGAATACTATATCTGGCGCGCGCTCGTGGTATGTATTAGGCGGGATAAATCTTCAACCAGCAGAGTTTGCAAAAGTGGCTGTTGCCCTGGCAACAGCAAAACTACTCAGTGAGATTCAAATTGATCTTAGACGTTTTAATTCCTTACTACAAGTCGTTCTAATCATTGGTTTACCCATGGTGTTGATCTTACTTCAACCCGATGCTGGATCTGCTTTGGTCTTTGGGGCATTTATTTTTGTTCTATTTAGAGAAGGCTTGCCTACCCCCTACATTTTAATTACTGCTGGGTTAATTTTCTTTTTTATTCTTACCCTAGCCGCCCCGCTTCCTTTTGTCTATGTTAGCATCGTCTTTGCAATAATTTCTCTCTTTTTCTTTTCTAAAAAGGTCAATAAAAAAGCTTCTTTTTCCCCTTATTTAATCGCTATAGTGCTAAGCTGTGGTTATGTTTACTCTGTCGATTATATTTTCAATGAACTGTTTGAACAGCGACACCGAGATCGATTTAATATCGTTTTAGGGAAAGAGGTCGATACCCAAGGAATTGGCTATAACTTAAATCAATCGAAAATTGCAATTGGTTCGGGTGGATGGGAAGGAAAGGGCTTTTTACAGGGAACTCAAACAAAAGGGGGCTTTGTACCAGAGCAACACACCGATTATATCTTTAGTACCATAGGAGAAGAGTGGGGCTTTATAGGCAGCGCAGGGGTTGTCATTCTATTTAGTTTATTAATCCTTAGGATCTTGAGCCGGGCCGAAATGCAAAAAAACAAGTTTGCAAGGGTCTATGCGTATAGTGTAGCTAGCATACTTTTTGTGCATTTTTTTGTCAACATCGGTATGTCAATTGGGCTGGTGCCAACGATTGGGATTCCATTGCCGTTTATTAGCTATGGTGGTTCAAGCTTATTAGCCTTTACCGTATTAATCTCGATCTACCTCAACCTGGATGCAAATCGATTGAATGAAGCTAGTTTTTAATGTCTAAAGCATCCCTTAGGCTATTGCCTAATAACATAAATGCCAAGACCAAGCTCATGATCGCAATTCCAGGAATGATTGCCAAATAGGCTTTCCCTAAAAGAATATAACGAAAGTGATCTTTTATCATCCCTCCCCAACTGGGTACTGGAGGTTGTGCGCCGATTCCCAAAAAGCTTAAACCGCTCTCAATCAAGATTGCACTTGCAAAATTTGCGGTAGCAATTACAATGATCGAGGGAACCAAAAGAGGAAAAATATGATGGGTAAAAATTCGTAATGGAGAAAAACCCATCCCTTTTGCAGCCTGCACAAAGGTTTGCTCTTTAATGGATAGCACTAAACCGCGAACTAAACGTGCAACTTCAACCCACATGGTTAAACCCACAGCAATAAATACTTGCCAAAAACCCTTGCCTAATGCCAGTGTAATCGCTATCACCATGAGTAAACTAGGAATACTCCACACCACATTAATCAACCACAAAATAAATTGATCTACTTTTCCACCTACATAACCCGCTATGCCCCCTAAACTAATGCCAACTATCAAAGAAATCAACACGGCGATAAAGCCAATCGACAAAGATATACGAGCGCCAAAAAGCATTCGACTAAAAAGATCACGGCCAAATTTATCTGTACCCCATAAAAAACGCTGCGTTGAAATATAGTCCTGTTCAATTTTTTCTTGCGTCAAATTAGGCGCAAAAGCTGTTTTTGTCATCGACTGATAATAGGTCTCGCTGCTTCCATAGGTGCGATAAAGCAATGCTCCATTTTCCCAATAATAGTCCTCAATAGGGATTTCTTCTATAATCCCACCATCATTAGAAGGTAGCGTTAATAGTTGAACGGTAAACCCTGGTGGCTTAGAATGAATGGATAAATGCATTTGATTTGCATAAGGAGTAGTGTCAGGGGCTAAAAAACCTGCAGCAAGGGCACAAAAAGTAACGATACAAATGTAAAGCAGGCTTATTGAGCCCAAGGGATTTTTTAACACCTTTAAATAGGTGGACTGCTGTTTCAAAAGAAGACTATTTTACTTGTGCAACCGATCGCTTGCCTCCTTTAAACTTCATTAAATCACTCAATACATTAATGGCCTCGTCAACATAAATATCCTTGCCTAGACTCTCTTCCCAGCGCACTCTTTTCTCTTTGGATACCTCGTCCTTTTGAATAAATGGCAAATCCTTTGCCAAAGGCTTGAACGAGAGAATACTCTTGAACTCTTTTAACTTTTTAAATTTCTCCGTCTGTTGATCGGTAGCTTCATTTTTGGCTAAATACGCTTTAAAGTTCAAGGAAAAGTCAGAATCATCTTGACGTGATTTTACCCATCGGGCTTGTTCATCAATCAATTGAACAAAAGGATTATCGGCTAAACGTTGCTTACTTCGTTCAATGGCATAATCATATTGATCCCCAGAGGACCACAATGAAAAATTAGCAGGCGTAATTTTATCCCACTCTAATGGGTTATCTTGATCTTTCTCTCCTATATCGATATAAGCATAGCGATTAGGAAAAACAACATCACTTTTCACTCCTTCTAATTGAGTAGATCCTCCATTAATACGGTAAAACTTATCGGTAGTTAATTTCATCGCACCTAAATCCCCATAGGTGTTATTCGATATAATTTGATTGAGATCAATCACATTTTGAACAGTTCCTTTACCAAAGGTTTGTTTGCTACCTAACACAATCGCTCTTTTATAATCTTGTAAAGCAGCAGCCAAAATTTCAGAAGCCGAAGCCGAAAATTCATTGACCATAATCACCAATGGACCATCCCATTCCACACTTTGATCCAAGTCGTTAAGAATTTGCTTTTGCCCCCCCGTTGATTTCACCTGAACGATAGGACCTTCTTTGATAAAATACCCCGCCATATCTACCACGGTTTGCAAAGAGCCCCCTCCATTATTTCGAAGATCAAAAACAATTCCTTCAACTCCCTCGTCTTTGAGTTTATTGATTTCTTTCTTTACGTCTGTTGCGGCATTTCGATTACCATAATCATTAAAATCCACATAAAATCGCGGCAAGTGAATTAACCCAAAACGCTGTCCATTCTTTTCAATAATGGTGGATTTTGCAAAGGCTTCTTCTAATTCAATTACATCACGAGTAATGGGAACAACGGCAATAGAACCGTCAACCTTTTTAATGGTTAGAAACACCTGTGTCCCTTTAGGCCCTTTGATGAGTTTAATCACGTCGTTTAAACGCATTCCCACCACATCCACTGGGGTTTCATCTACCTGGGCTACTTTTAAAATTTTATCCCCGGGCTCAATTAATTTTCCTCGCCAAACTGGTCCCCCTGATATAACTTCAACAATTTCTATCTCTTGATTTCTCTTTGAAAGTCGTGCGCCTATACCTTCAAATTTTCCCGAAATATTTTGATCAAATAACTCCTTTGCAGTAGGAGCAAGATAGGCTGTATGTGGATCAAATTGCAGGGCAATTGCATTGACATAAAGAGAGAAATAATCTTTTCGTTCTAGATCGTCTCGTGCCTCAAAAAAATACTTCATGTCATCTTTCAAGACATCACGGGTTTCTATTTCCAATTCAATGTCTGATTTGGCCACATAAGTAGAATCACTTTTTACTTTGTCTTCTTCCCGTTCTTTTAGACCGGCGTAAATACCAATCGCATTAAATTTTAAAAATTTTCTCCAGACCGTCTTTAACTCTGTTAAGGATTGTGCATAGGGGGCATTCTCATAATCGGTTGTAATGCTTTCGTCTAAAGTAAAGTCAAAGGGTCGTTGAAGTAATGCAGGATAAAAGCTTTTCACTTGCGCCATACGCTGTAAAAATTTCTCATGGGTGAGATTAAAAAACTCGATTTTTGAAGCTTTAATTTGATCGTCAATTTTGTGCGTGTAGGCCTTAAAATTGTTGATGTCTGCTTTGATAAAAAATTGATGTCTTCCATCAAGACTATTCAAATAGTTCATGTAAACATTTTCCGAAAAAGCATCATCAATCTGAGAAGGTGCATAATGACCCCGGTTGAGAACATAGGCAATAATCTCAATCAGTAGTTTATCCTTGGATGGATTTTCAATGATCTTGTTAAAAGCAACTAGGCTCAATCCACCGAACAACAATAAGCACAAAACGACAATTTTCTTCATAGCATTTGGATTTGAAGTCTAAGATATCGAATTGACTACGTCTTCGCAAGCTAGTCTTCCCTTTTTGACGCTATTTTAACAGCCTAGGGAAGTATTTTCTTACCTTAGCGAAAAAACAACTCATGGCAAAAAGACCCTTGATTTTAGTCACAAATGACGATGGAATTACTGCACCAGGAATTAGAGCACTTATTGAAGTGATGAATAAAATAGGGGATGTTGTTGTCGTTGCTCCAGATAGTCCACAATCTGGAATGGGTCATGCTATTACCATAAACTCTACCCTTGAATGTACTGAAATAAGCGTAGATAATGGACCACAAAAGGAGTTTCAAAGTTCTGGTACTCCAGCAGATTGTGTCAAACTTGCCATTAACGAATTAATGGATCGTAAACCCGACCTGTGTGTCTCTGGCATCAATCACGGCTCAAATGCCTCCATTAATGTAATCTACTCTGGGACCATGAGTGCGGCAATAGAAGCAGGTATTGAGGGAGTTCCAGCCATTGGTTTTTCCTTACTAGACTATCGCTGGACGGCAGATTTTGAACCTCTTAAACCTTATGTGGAAACCATTGTACGCAATGCACTTGAAGAACAAATCCCATCGGATGTGGTTTTAAATGTCAACTTCCCACTTCGCGAAAAAGATGGCATAAAAGGCATTAAAATATGCCGACAGGCAAAAGCTCACTGGGTAGAAAAATTTGACAAACGTCAAAGTCCCATGGGCAAAGATTACTATTGGCTAACTGGAGAATTCATCAATGAAGACAGGGGAGATGATACCGATGAAGCAGCACTAGAACAAGGCTTCATTTCTATTGTACCTACTCAATTTGACTTGACTGCTCATCACGCTATTCAAAAATTAAATACCTGGAACTTTGAGAAATAAGGAAACAGTAATTGGTGTTATCATTGGACTATTATTAACTGGGATAGGAATGTCGCTTTACACTCTTTTCCTTTCCGAGGATTCTCTTTTAAACAGCTTAATGTTTTTATATCAAGAAAAGAAATTAGGTGCGTTAATTAGCTTAGGCGCCTTGCTAAACCTACCTGCTTTTTTTATTTTAATACGAAAGAGGGAGTATCGCATAGCCTATGGACTGGTGGGTGTTTTAATTATTTTGGTAGGGGTTGTCGCCCTCCTTAAAGCTATTTAAATGAACTATTATATCATCGCTGGGGAAGCCTCGGGGGATTTACACGGGGCAAATCTAATGAAAGCCCTTTTAAAAGCCGATCCCGATGCAAACATTCGTTTTTGGGGTGGCGATAAAATGGCAGAACAAGGTGGAACCATTGTAAAACATTACAAGGAACTAGCATTTATGGGATTTTGGGAGGTTTTTATCAACCTAAAAACCATCCTTAACAATATTGCTTTTTGTAAAAAAGATATCATCGCTTTCCAGCCAGATGTCCTCATTTACATTGATTACCCTGGCTTTAATATGCGCATTGCAGCCTGGGCAAAAAAACAAGGAATTCCAAACCACTATTACATTAGTCCCCAGCTATGGGCATGGAAAGAAAACCGCATCACAAAAATCAAGCGAGATATCGATGCGCTTTATGTTATCCTTCCATTTGAAGCTACTTATTTTAAAGAAAAACACAACTATCCCGTCCATTTCGTAGGACACCCACTTATACAAGTAGTCAAAGAGGAAAACCAACAAACGCAACCTCAACCGCTTCAAATTGAAAGCACAAAACCCATTATTGCGCTTTTACCTGGAAGTAGAAAACAAGAAATCAATAAAATGATGCCGGTGTTTTTATCGGTGGTAGCGCGCTTCCCTCACTATCATTTTGTCATTGCAGGTGCCCCAGGAATCGATCCCAGCTGGTATGAGAAATTCACCCTACACCCCTCGGTTTCACTTTTGCATGACCAAACCTATGCGTTATTAAAAAATGCTTTTGCTGCAATTGTGACCAGTGGAACGGCAACGCTTGAAACTGCCCTATTCAAGGTCCCACAAATGGTGTGCTATAAAAGCAGCAACTTGAGTTATGCCATTGCTAAACGAGTGGTGAAATTAGACTACATTTCGTTGGTCAATTTAATCCTTCAAAAAGAAGTGGTGAAAGAGCTCATTCAACACGATTGTACCCTTGAAAAAATAGTTGAGGAACTCACTCGTCTAGGAAAGGAAAATGTTCGGAAAAAAATTGAAAAAGATTACGCAGATTTAGCTCATCTATTAGGAGAGAAAAACGCAAGTCAAGAGGTAGCAAATGCTATCGTCTCCACAGTTCGATAAGACATTTTTTGTACTTTGGGTAGGTGAAGCCCTTATCTTTACCCCTTGTTCCCTTCCTTCTGGTCTTTGTGCTGGGGATACATGCTGCTTTTCAAGAAGCAACCATTTTTGTAGGGATAGACATTAGTCTCGCTATTTGTTTACTCTGCTATTTTTCTTTTTTTCCACCCTTAAAATGGTGGAACTTTTTTCTAGGCATAGGTTTTTTTGTTGTAGGATTTTATCTCGCAGAAACAGACCAATGGCTACCCAAAGACCATTATTCACATGTCATAAACCTAGAAAGAGTTCACCATTTTGAAGTAGCACCTCAACAACGTTTATATGCGTCGTCAAATCGTGAACGTTTTTATGTTAAACTCATTCGTATTAATGAAAAACCATATGAAGGTAGATTATTACTCACCTTAACGGTAGATCCAGATGGACAAATGATTGATCCCGCCAAACGATGGATCATCAAGGGGCAATTACACCCCATAGCGCCACCATTAAATCCTGGAGCATTTGACTATAAAAACTTCTTAAGGGGGCAAAACATCCTCCATCAATTAAAGAGCCACACGAACAGTATCACCACAGGGGAAAACAGTGATTTTTCTTTTCATAAATACCAGGCCTACTTAAGTGATAAAATCAATCAAAGTGGGCTTAAATCAAAAACAGCCAGCCTACTTCAAACGATGTTACTGGGAGAACGCAGTAAACTAGACCCCACTACTCGCACCCTTTTTTCTAGGGCAGGAGTCATTCATTTATTTGCTATTTCTGGTTTACATGTGGGTTTATTGATGTTGTTTTTTCAAGGCCTATTTTACCCACTACGTTTTATTTCGGGTGGGAAAAGCTGGCAAAGTCTAGGGGTATTATTATGCTTATGGGGCTATGCTTTTTTAGTCGGGGGTTCCCCCTCTGTAATTAGGGCTGTGACCCTCTTTTCTGCCTATCAAATAGGGCGCAATAGTGGTCGAAAACTTCCCACGACCTATATGGTACTTCTCTCCATGGGGATTTTACTGTTTTTTCGGCCTCATTTTATTGAAGAATTGGGTTTTCAAATGAGCTATTTAGCCGTTTATGGTATTCTCTTCATTGCCCCGCTTTTTCATTATAGGTTTAAGTTTAAAGCACTTCAATGGTTTTGGGAATTGACCACCGTTTCACTAGCGGCTCAAATAGCCGTAGCGCCATTGAGTATTTTTCATTTTCATCAATTTCCAGGTTTATTCCTCCTCAGTAATTGGGTCATCCTGCCTTTTATTGGACTTTTTCTCTACCTAAGTATCGGGAGTTTAATTGTTGTGTTGTTCACCTCTTTGCCTTTTTACGCTGCGTTTTTGCTTGACGAAGCGGTGCGCTTAATGCTTGAATTTGTGGAATGGGTTGCGGCTAAAGAGGCCTTTCTATTTACCGGTCTCTATCTAGATAAATTCAATTTAATTTTATTGTATTGCTGTTTATTCGCTTTGGTGAGCTATGGGCGAACCTTTCGAATAAAATGGATTTATATGACTTTATTAGGGATGATCTTAATGAACGAAAATAGCCTCCGCGTTACTCCTCCGCAATTGTGGGTCGTGCATCAATACAAGCAAAGTGTCATTGTTATTAGTGACCAGGATGAAGTACGTTTTTTTCATTCTCACCGCCTTTCACCAGAATCGAGTTTTGTACAAGATTATGCATCCTTTTTACAAAAGCGAAAGAAAATTTTTCTACCTCTACAAAACAGTTACACCATCAATGGAATATCGCTTCTTGTGATTGATGATGAATGGATTTTTGATGTATCGCCTCTACCCCAGGACTATTGGTTATTGCACAATAATCCAAAAATTAATCTAGGTCGTTTATTGGCAGAGGCTAAACCTAAAAAGGTCATTATCGATGGCAGTAATAGCCCTTATTATATTGATCGATGGAGCACTACTTTATCAACAGCTGGAATTCCTTATCACATCACAAGCAAATCGGGAGCGGTCAACCTTAGCCACGAAAACGAGGAATAAAGTTCTTCAAATAAATCTCAATGTCCTCTGGCTTACTAAATACAGCATAGTCCCCTTGTTTAATCATCTTTAAATAAGGCTCAAGTTGTTGCGGTTTATAATAGCCTGTTATGGGCATAATCGGATCGCCATCCTCGCTAAAAAAGACCATGGAGGGATATCCACGGAGCCCTAAAAATTGTGTGAATTGATGGGTGGAATTGCGACTGCGTCGATTTGGATCATAATTGGGATTGCGAAATACCCTATCGTAAAAAGCGATTTCTTCATCCCCTTCGGCATTAAACTTTACCGCATAATAATGTTCATTAATGTAACGAGCGACATCTTTATTGGCAAAGGTCTTTTGATCTAATAATTTGCAAGGACCACACCACTTGGTGTAAACATCCATGAAGATTTTCTTTGGCTCGGTCTTTTGTGCCTCTAGCGCCTCAGAAAAGGTCATCCATTGAATTTCTTGAGCCTTAACCGTGGTACTCAATAAAAGAATAAAGGCGATAATATACTTTTTCATAGTAATAATTAATGTACGTCTCCCATAAGTTTATTCAAGAAGGGTGCCAGGAGTAATACAATCACTCCAGCACCAAGCGCGTAGTTTGAAATTAGAGCAAAGCCATCGATGTAAATGGGGAGAGAAACAAGTCTACTTACTTCAGTTCCTGTACTTTCCACGGCCAATTGTTTTCCAATGAAGCCTACCAATTGGAATGCATAAGAGGAAGATAAAAACCAAATTCCCATCATGAAAGCCACGATGCGTTTTGGGGATAAATCTGTTATTTTAGAGAGTCCCACAGGAGACATAAACAATTCCCCTATCGAGATTAAGAAATACATAATAATCAAGTAAGCAAAGGGAACTAATCCCTCTGTATTTGCAGAGGTTCCACTGAGTTTTAACACGTAAAAACTAACCCCAGCCAACAATAAGCCTATACCAAATTTGTATGGAGTGCGTGGGTTCAAATTCTTTTTACTCAAATAAGTAAATAAAAGAGAAATTGGGATGGACAAAATAATGATGAACATCGAGTTCAAAGCGTTTGTTTGTGAAGCATTGATCCAGAATAGATCTACATTTCGATCGGCAAATAGGGTAATGACACTCCCCGATAATTCATGAAAACCCCAGAAGAGAGTCATAAATACCGTGATGAAAATGGCCACGATAAGTTTTTTTCGTTCTGCTGCTGTAGCTTGGAATAAAATGTATCCCAGGTATACTACCACAACGATACCAATTCCTTTAAAGAGGAGATTGACAAGGTTTTGATCGCCTAAGATCGAATTTCCTCCTGCTACAGCTTTATAGGAAGCAAGCATAAATGCAATCACAGGAGCCGATAAAAATGCGAGGATGCTCACCCAGTGGTCGTTTGAAATCCCCATTACTTTTTTATTCAAGCGCTCTTCTGATGGAGGCAGTCCCTCTTGAGCGAACACGCCGGCTTTAATTCCTTGCCAAAAGAACGCTAAACCTGTAAGCATTCCTATTCCTGCTAGACCAAAACCATAGTGCCATCCATAGGTCGCACCTAACCAACCACACAACAATGGCGCAACAAAACCACCAATGTTAATTCCCATGTAAAAGATGACAAAACCAGAATCTTTCCTAGGGTCATTTTCCTTGTACAAGGCCGCAACAAATGTGGAAATATTGGGCTTAAAAAAACCATTCCCAACTACGATTAATCCCAAGGCTAAATAGAATGCTATATCATATTCTATGGCTAAAACAAAATGACCCAATGCCATCAATACTCCACCCAGCAAGATGGATTTCCTAAACCCTAGTAATGAATCTGAAATCCTCCCCCCAATGACCGTTGAGGCATAGACCAAAGAGCCATAAGAGGCATATACTGCTGCGGCAGCCATATCTCTTGATGCTAGTGCTTCAAAAATTTCATTGACCATATAGAGGGTCAATAATGCACGCATTCCATAGAAACTAAAACGTTCCCATAATTCGGCGAAAAACAAATAAAAAAGTCCTTTGGGGTGCCCTAGAAGGGTTGCTTCATTTTGAGATTCAGTAGTCATATTCATTCAATTGGTTGTCTCTTGATTAGAGATTGTTTTCTATAAATTTAGTCATTTTAGTGTAGAGATGGAGACTGGTGTTCCCCCCATAAATCCCATGGTTTTTATCGGGATAAATCATCCACTCGAATTGTTTGTTTGCCTGGACAAGGGCTTCTACCATTCGCATGGTGTTTTGCACATGAACGTTATCGTCTCCAGAACCGTGAATCAAAAGGTATTTCCCTTTCAATAAATGCGCATAATTTAAGGGGGAATTATCATCATATCCCGTGGGGTTTTCTTGTGGAGTACGCATAAAACGCTCGGTGTAAACGGTGTCATAAAATCGCCAATTTGTCACTGGCGCCACAGCAATCGCCATGGCAAAGACATCATTCCCTTTTAAGATACAGTTGGTCGCCAT
>JBMZGM010000020.1:0-20698 GCA_049615925.1 Flavobacteriaceae bacterium
CAGCACAAAAAAAGATAGAAGCAAGCCCCAGCGGCACCTGGGTCAAACAGGAAAAAATTCGCCTAAAAAACCCCTCAAATTCACAGAGTAGCCTAGGAAATTTTCATGGTGTTTGTCTCGAAACCCTGAACCTTAAAGCCTCTTGTAGTTTTTGGAAATCAAAAGATTTTCAAGGTACACTTTCCCCCGGGGCTAGCTGGATAACCCTTTCAAACACCTCAAATCATTCCCTTAGCCTTATGCAAGCAAATTCTTGTCCTCACCTTTTCCCAACTCCTGCTTTGGCCTTTTTTAACGGTAAACATAATGCAGCCATCATTCAACAAATTAAAGCCTTGCAACTCCCTGTATTGCAGGAGGTTTATTTTAATCAAGAAACCACTTCAGACAACCTTGTTTTGATTGATCCTGGAGGGCTGGGGTTTTTTATTTTCAACGATTAAAAGATATTTGAAAAGTTGGGGAAGCGTTAATTATTTAATTATTTTTATCGAAATAAAATTTAACTATGAGTAATCCAGTATTTGACCAATTACAACAAAAAGCAAACGAAGCTGAAGCCATTGGGGGAACATTAAAATTTGTTATTGATGAACTCACCGTTTTTGTCGACGGGACAGGCAATAGCAACCTTGTATCAGAGAGTGATGAAGAAGCAGATTGCACCATCATCACTTCTGCAGCAACTTTACAAGAATTACAAAGTGGAGATTTAAATCCTATGATGGCCGTTATGGGCGGAAAAGTAAAAATTGCCGGAGATATGGGGCTTGCAATGAAGGTGCAATCCTTAATGAGCTAATTACACGCTTAAACGTGATTTATTTGGGGTTTGAAAAAACCCCTTTTTTATATACGATATTGCGTTAGTTAACGTTATATTTAATAGTTACTTACTATAATTATGTTGTTAAAAAAGAATACCGTTTTCTTAGGTAAAGTCATTCTCGTCGCTGTAGCTGTACTTTTTGCTGTAAAAGATGAGGGGATGAACCCCAAAGAATTACATCACTACTTTTTAAACAACAGTCCATTCAAGCAAACGAAACATCAAAGCAAACTCGATCGCTTTGCACAGGGACTTTCACCCGATCGTTTCTATGAAGAAATGTATGAATTAACCATGGACCCTTCTACTGGATCTCCTAACTATTCCAGTAAACAACGTATCCAAAATCGTGTAGAAGAGTCGTTTCAATTTAGGATAGGAGCTGTTCCTGGACAAGATACAGCTACGCCATGGTACACCATTGGACCAAATAATCAAGCTGGAAGAACCCGCGCGGCATTATTCGATCTCGCCGATGGTCCCGATTATGATAGGGTTATTGCCGGTGGGGTGAGTGGTGGTTTATGGATCAATAGTGATATTGACAATGCTGCACAACAATGGTCTAGAGTGACAGGTGTGCCAGGAAACCTCGCGGTATCCGTCATCATTCAAGATCCCACCGATACTAATGTGATGTATGTGGGAACTGGGGAATCTTATACCACGGGAGACGTTACGGGTAACGGGATATATAAAAGTACAGACGGCGGAAATAACTGGACGCTGGTCTTTGGGAGCTCTTCTGGTCAAGCTACTTCAACATATGATTCTGGAAATAGCATTTATGAGGTTGAGGGCTATTTTTACATCAATGATTTAGCCATTTGGGATCACGATAACAATCCTGCAACACAAGAACACCTCTATGCAGCGCTAGGTCAAAGTAGTCACAGCAGAATGAATTCTACCTTCTTAGACCTTTTTGATTATGGCCTTTTCCGTTCGACAGATGGAGGAACGACATGGACACAACTCAACATTACAAATCCAGACACTAATATCACAGAACAATTTAACGATATTGACGTTCAAACTGTTTCAAACCGACTGTGGTTAAGTACTACTAGTACGTATAACAATACTCCAGGAGGAAACTTTTATTTTGCTGAACCCGATGGCACAAATAACATAACACGAAAAACACCAACATGGGGCACTGCTCCAACAAACATCAGAAGGACAGAAATCGCTCCTAGTGCAACAAATACAGATACCCACTACATTCTAGCAAGTGTTAATAACGAAGCAAACTTGTACAAAACAACCGATGATTTTGCAACCATTCAATCCCTTGCAGAACCTAATGATGCGGATAATTCTATCTCGGCAACAGATTTTACTAGAAATCAATCCTTTTATGATTTAGAAATTGAAGTTGACCCCAACGATGACAATATCGTCTATGCCGGGGGAATTAACTGGCACAGAAGTAGTGACGGTGGAGCTAGTTGGGAACAAATAAGTAAATGGTCGAATAATCCTAACATGAATACCCTGAATGTTTCAGAAGTTCATGCCGATCAACACGGTCTTTATTTCCGTCCAAATAATTCAAATCAAGCCGTTGTTGTTAACGATGGCGGACTTGCATATTGTAGTTCTCTATCCACTGCATCAAATACGTTTGCGTTTACCGAAATGGAGGGGAATTTTATCACGACGCAATTTTATAGAGTAGCACAAACACCACCCGATTTTGCGGGAACAGATATGGTTTTCGGTGGTACACAAGATAATGGAACGTATCGGTTAAGTAATCCACAAAACAATACGGTTAATGGTTTTACTGTAACAGGAGGAGATGGAGCAGCCACTTTTTTTGATCAAGTAGGGGGAGATTATATGATCTCAAACTATGTATATAACGACGCCATTTACAAGGTCAATTATGACGCCATGGGGAATGTTACTGGTCAAGGAGAAATTTCAACTGCAATTCCCAATAATGAGGGAAGCTTTATTAATCCAGCTGCACTGGACTCCTATAACGATGTATATTTTTCAAATGCAGGTAGTGGACGTGTTCGTGTAATCACAGATTTGGATGGAACTCCAGCAACATTCCTAATGACCGTGGGAACTAGTTCTGATTATGTCACGGCACTTGAAGTATCACGACATACAACGGATTCTACCGTACTTTTCATTGGAATGCGCAGTGGAGAAGTCAAAAAAATCACCCGTGCTGCTAGTAACGGTAGTGAAAATATTGCTACCATTTACAACGCCACAGGTAGTGTTTCTGACATTCACATTGGGGAAACTGAAGACGAAATCTATATCACCTATTTTAATTATGGGATTAATGGGAACATTGTTTATTCTGACGATGGTACGAACTTTACCTCAAAAGAAGGAGATTTTCCAGATATTCCAGTTTATGCTATCCTACACAACCCCTTTGAGGAAGAAGAAGTTATTATAGGGACAGAATTAGGGGTATGGCGAACCAGTAATTTCACTAACGCTAGTCCGAATTGGGTGGTTGCAGAGGAAGGTATGAGCGATGTCGCTGTCCATGATATGGTATACAGAGGAACTTCGGCAACAGATAATCGCGTAGTGGCGGGAACCTTTGGTCGTGGAATCTATGTAGGAACTTTTACAGCTAATTCAAATGCTCCTGTGACCAATACCGACAGCATTACCTTAGTCGAAGGGGGAACAGTAACCACGACTACATCGGGAGCAACTTCGGTCTTGAGCAATGACACCGATCCAGATGGAGACAGCTTAACAGCAGATCTTCGATCAAGCCCTATCAATGCAACAATGGGGGGCTTTACATTTCTTTCTTCTACAGGGAGCTTTACCTACACCCACGATGGGAGTGAAACAACAACAGATAGTTTTACCTATAGAGCATACGATGGAACTAACGACGGAAATACAGTCACCGTCACCATTAATATTACTCCTGTAAATGACTGTCCTGATGTAGCAAACCCTATTGCTGACTTTACAGCCATGGAGGATGATCCAGATGATGTCTTTAATCTCGATAACCTCTTTAGTGATGCTGAAAATGATGTATTATCCATTACGGTAAGTAATGCGAATACCTCACTTTTAACAGCAACCCTAAATACGAATACACTCACCCTAGATTATATCGATAATCAAACCGGTGTAGCCACCATCACCATAGATGTGAATGATACCTCGTGCTTCTCAACACAGGAAGTATTTGTGGTTACTGTGGTTCCTCAAAATGATCCACCCGTGGGTAGTCCCGATGTAATTGTAGTGAATGAAGGAGGTACAGCAACTACGACGACAGGAAATAATACCTCTGTCCTAGCAGATGACACCGATATGGAAAACGATCCATTAACGGCTACACTCGACACCCCTCCTCTTCATCATGTTGGTGGGTTTGCCCTTTCGGCCACAGGGACTTTTACCTATGTACACGATGGTTCTGAAACAACAACCGACAGCTTTGTCTACCTTCTCTCTGATAATCTTTCAACCGTTTCTGTTACCGTCTCCATCACCATAAACCCGGTGAATGACTGCCCTATTACAGCTACTCCTACCCTTGATATTACAGTAGATGAAGATGATCCCGATACGGTATTAAATTTTGACAATGTCTTTATTGATGAAGATATTTTACCTGCACCCAACAATGTGACCTATACGGTAACCCATACCAATGCATCGCTTGCAACACTTACATTAAATACCGCCACCCTAACCATAGACTACGCTGATAATCAAACGGGTAGCATGGTCGTCACTGTGACTGCTAATGATAACGCCATGCCTAACTGTACAACAGACGATGTATTTAACATCACAGTGAATGCAATCAACGACATACCAAACACAGTAACAGACACCCTAGTAGTAAATGAAGGTGGAACTGTCACTACCACTACCGCATCGAATACCTCCTTATTAGATAATGATAGTGATGTGGATGGTCCAAATCCTATCGAGATGCAACTGGTGAACAATGTTCAATTCGGAAACCTAGCTTGGTCGGGTACTGGAACATTCACTTACACACACGATGGTTCTGAAACTACCACTGATAGTTTTTCATACCGTGCCTATGATGGACAAGATCAAGGAAATATTGTTACAGTCAATATTACGATTATTCCAGTCAATGACTGCCCCGTTTGGAATACTACTGTTAGAAACACAACCGTTGACGAAGATAGTGGCGGACTGGGTTATCCTATCGCTTCATCAGATGTTACAGATGCTGATAACACCTATCCATTAGCTTCCTACACGGTTACATACACAAATGCCAGTTTAGCTACAGTTACGTTTGACCCTTCTGTAGGTGATCCATCATTTGCACCAAAAGCAAACCAATATGGTACAATGACAGGAACGGTTACCATAAGCGACGGAGACGCTGCATGTACCCTAGAAGTTCCGTTCATATTTACAGTACGACCAATAAATGATTGTCCCACATTGGATAACCCAATTGTAGATATCAATGCGACCGAAGACGATGCAGATGTTTGGATTGATATTCAAAATACTTTTTCAGATTTAGAAAGCCCTACCCTAAACTACTCGGTCTCTTCAAATGATCCAAGCATCGTAGTACCCACTTTAACGGCAACAAGTATTGTTTTAGACTTTCAAGATGATGCCTTTGGTTCTGCAACCATCCTAATAACGGCAACAGATGGTGACATCAATTGTACGACAGATGATATGTTTGATGTAATCATAGCGTCTGTCAACGACGGACCCACTACAAATCCAGAAAGCATCAGTGTGGTGAGTGGAAATACCATTACTACATTAAACGATGGAACCACGACTTCTGTCCTTGATAACGATACCGATCCTGAAGGCGACTCACTAAGTGCTCAATTGGTTACAACAACAATCAATGGAACACTGATCCTAAATTCGAATGGAACCTTTAGCTATACACATGATGGGTCTGCTACGTCGACAGATACCTTTTATTATCGAGCTACCGATGGATACATCCAAGGAAACACGACAAGTGTTACGATATACATTAATAACCCTCCAGTAGCAGTAGCCGATACAATTGCTGTTTTAGAAGCTGGAACTGCCACCACGTTAAATGATGGTGTAACCACATCTTTATTAGCAAATGATACCGATGGAGATGGTGACCCGCTTACAGCAGTATTAGTTTCAAATCCGACAGAAGGTACTTTAACACTCAATGCCAACGGAACCTTTACCTATGTTCATGGTGGTGGAAACCTCTCATCAGATAGTTTTACCTACAGTGCAAATGATGGAAAAATCACCGGTGCTCCTGTTACAGTAAGCATCACCGTTACGGGAACAAATGATGCGCCGATTGCTAGCGGGGATACCATTATAGTTTCTCTAGGTGGAACAGCCACAACCTTAGACAATGGTGAAAGTAGCGTTTTAGCAAACGACAGCGATCCAGATGGAGACGTACTAACCGCCACACTCGTTTCATCGCCTAGCTTTGGAACCCTCACACTTAACCCTGGTGGAACCTTTAGTTATGTACAAAATGGCACCCTCAACTCAGGAGACTCGTTCACCTATACTGCAACTGATGGAAGCCTAACAAGCAGTACCACCACTGTCAACATCGTACTGAGTTGTAGCCCATGCACCGAAAGCATTATCGAAGCAGGACAAAATGGGGTATCCTTTAGTTATACCGATTGCTTGTGCAAAACCGTTCGTGTTTATGTTCCAAAGGGGAAAGCCTATACTTTCTGCCATCTTGATGCTAGTATTAACGTCAATGCAGGAAGTTATACATTGATCACTTCTAAGGTGTGTAATTAACCCGTTTACCAGAACGATCAAAGCGTTTAATCGGTGAGATTAATTGGCCACTGTCATAGGCAGCTTCTTCTTTTAATTGACCATTGGAATGGAACTTTTCCCACAAACCGTGACGTTGTCCTTGTGCATTAAAATGAAAATGATGCTGTAAAATCCCATTTGGATAGTACAGAAAGTTATCCCCTTTTAGTTGATCGCCGTGATAAAACAATTCTTCTTTTAAACTTCCAGAAGGATAATACCGTAACTGTTTCCCACTTTTTCGTCCTTTTAAGTAATTGAAGGCATAACGCTTGGTACCATTAGGAAAAAAAGATTCAACTAGACCACTTAATTCTCCTGCAAGATAGTTTTCACGCAAAAGCAATTGTCCCGCTGCATCATAATGTTCCACCGCACCATTGATGTAGCCCTGCTCGATGATATAAATCGCTTTTCCAGCGGTAGTAGAACGATCAATTAATGTCCCTGTAAAAGGAGATTCATCATGTAAAAACTGCTTTATTTGACCTGTAGTCACCACATGGACTTCGTCCAAAAAACGCTCCTTTGGTGCACAGCCAATAACAAATAAGCAAATTATACCTAGCGAAAAAAGGCTAAACTTCATCAAATTTATTCTACCGATTACTTCCCAGCTCCATCTGTACTGTAATTGGAACAATCAATACCATTGTAGTCGAGTGAAGCCAATTGAAAAGAATAGGTCAAGGTGATACTTCCCTCCTCGCCTTCTTGAATTTCAGATAATTGAAGTGAGGTTTCAGTAAGTTCAATTATAGCAATACGAATACTGTCCTCATTAAAGGTTTCATCTGGATCTTTTACATTGAAGACAGTATATTCTTCGGTATCGGTACGCCAGCGCCAATCACCTTGTTCTGTGGACAATAAGTTTTCTTCAGCATCAAAATAATTGAATAAGTAAGTTCCATATTCACTTATCAGTAAGGTAATGCTAGTCGCTGGACGACAATCTTCGGCATAGCCTCCCGTGGGTGCATCAAAACAACGATCATAATACTCTCCTTCTAAAAGACCACAGATGAGTTCTCCATCAGACGGAACATCTGGTCCCACAGCGGTTGTAGTAACACGTATTAATCGCCACTCGTTGATAAATCTCACATGATTTGAATCTTCGGCAGCATCTGGTGCAACCGGCTCTTCTTTATCTCCAGACAGAGCGACTGCCGCAGCAGTAGAACAAAACTCGCTTGTACCTTCTTCTAATTGGATGCGAAAAGAAACCGAACGCTCGCTGAGCTCAATTTCATCTATCGTAGCAATACTCCCTTGTATGGGGAAATTACTCCCCGATAGATAATTTTGTTCCATTAAGACGATTTTTTCTAGACGCACTTCATCCCCCGTTTCTTCAAATAATAAATCGTACTTCCCGCGATAAATTTTTGAAAGGGCGAGGCCACTTTCGTCTAGACTACTAAGATTGAGGATGTAATTATTATTGTCAAAAAATTCAATTTGATCGACAGTACAATCTGCGACTGCCCATCCTCCTATTTTCCCAGAACCAATAGGTTGCGGACGTCTAATTTTCCATTTACCTACTAAGTTAACCTGCATTTCCTCTTGTTGTTCTTCTACCGAAAGATGTGGATCAACTCCTGAAGAAGTACCACAAGAAAGAAGTAAAATAGAGAGAAGGGCAAGGCCAGTACGGAAAATCGTTTTCATAACAATATAGTTTACTCAAAAATACAAACTCTGATGGTAAACTATGTTAAAATCTAAAAAATGTCCCTAAACATCACAGATTGAAATGGCAGAACGTAAGGAGGAAATAGGATCATCGTGTGTGGGAATAAATTCTTGTGCGACATATCCCTGGTATCCCGTTGCTATAATTGCTTTCATGATCGCAGGATAAAATAATTCTTGTGTCTCATTAATTTCATTTCTCCCAGGAACCCCTGCCGTGTGATAATGACCGAAATACTGGTGATTATCACGAATAGTTCGAATGATATCCCCCTCAGAAATTTGCATGTGATAAATATCATAAAGCAATTTAAAATTTGGTGAATCCAGTCGTTTGCACAACTCAATCCCCCAGGCCGAATTATCGCACATATAATCGGGATGATCGACTTTGGAATTGAATAATTCCATTTGAATAATTACGCCTTTTTTCTCGGCTAAAGGGAGAATTTTCTGCAGGCCTTCTACCGCATTTTTAAGCCCCGTCTCATCGTCCATTCCATTGCGATTTCCCGAAAAACAGATTAAATTTTGATAACCCGCAGCAGCAACTAGTTCAATGTGTTCAAGATAATTTTTAATTAAAGTTGGATGATATTCTTTGTGATTGAAACCCTCGGTTAGACTAATCTCTGCACCATTACACATGGTCGAAATCAAATTGTGCTTTTTCAATACGGGCCATCCTTTTGGCCCAATTAAATCAATTCCCACTAGGCCAATCTCTTTTGCCAGGACACAAAGTTCTTCTAAACTCAAATCGGGATAACACCATTCACAAACAGAATGATTAATATTCCCTTTTAAAGGAGAATTGAGTTGAGACGAAGCGGGTTTTGAAACATTCAATGGAAGTACCATTGCAGCAGAGGTCCCCAAAGCTACTTTTTTTACTGCATCACGACGATTCATTTTTGCGGGTTTCATAGTATGAATATTTAATTAACGTACATTCGAACGGATGACGACTGCGTGTAACCATTTTTGAGATAAGCGTTTTAAATATACGCCCAGCTTCTCTTTTCTTCCAAAGTAGGTTTCCCACGCCTTGTTGTCAAGCGCTTTAATAGCCTTTCGGCAAAAGGAGTTAACGGCTAATCCATTTTGTGTTGCAGGATCATCGTGTCCCAGGGTGCTACCATCACCTGTTAAGGCATTCACGGTAACATTGGTTTGCACAAAACCTGGACACAATAAACTCACCTGTATATTATCTTTTTGGTGTTCCATTCTCAATGCATCAAAAAAGCCATGCAAGGCATGTTTTGCCCCTGCATAACCCGATCGAAAAGGAGAAGCGTATTTCCCCATCACGCTGGTCACCACCGCAAACTGTCCTTTTTGCCGTTCTATAAAGTAGGGTAACAGAGCGGTAGTTAACGCTACAGTTCCTAAATAATTAATCTCTACAAGGCGTTGATAAACCTCAAAACCCGTTTCGATAATCAACGAGCGTTGACTCACTCCACCATTGTTAATCAAAAGATCGATGGAACCAAAACACCTTATTGCTTCCGCTACTTTTTTTGGCATTGCCTCAAAATCGGTCAAATCGAGTGGAACAATTGCCGTGTTTTCTGGAGATAGGCAGCTGGCTTTAACGCGTTCTAATTCGGGTTTTCGACGGGCAGATAAAATAACTTTATCCCCTCTTTTTATGTATTGTTTTGCCAATTCTTCTCCTATACCAGAAGAGGCACCTGTAATCCAAACAACTTGTTGCTTCATAATCTCTCTATAGTTCCCAGCCTTTGCGGTAATCTCTACCAACAAACTGGTTCGCATCTTCCAGGTTAGTTATTTTCATGGCATTACCATCCCAAAGGAGTTTTTTGCGCCCGTAATAATCATAATTTCTACCCGATTTTTTACGGAGTAAGTAAGATCGAATGGCAATGTTCCCCATCAAAACCGTTTCGGTTAATGGACCGGCATAATCGAAAGAGGATGTTAGTGCTTTATGTTCTGTGCTATTAAAGCCTGCTTTTATTGCATCAATCCATTTGCGCTGATGACCGTGCTCGGCTTCCTTACTTTTTGGTTGTTCATAGGTTACTACAGCTTGTCCTTTTTTATACAAACGTGGGTTATAGCCATAGACACCAGTGGTGATAATACCATCATCTCCTATCATCATTACCCCATTGTTACTCCCTGGATCACCTAAAAAGTCTTCGGTTGGGATTAGGTCGGGGTGTGCGGGTCGAATACCTCCATCGGACCACTCCATGGTTAATGGGGTTTTGTTAATTTTGGTTGCATCAAAATTAATGCTCACAAAAGAAGAAGGAGGACAACCTTGAGGCAAATGTTCTGGGGTCCACATTTGACGATAGACACTGCCCACACTACATTCTACTGCCGTAGGATATTTAAGGCCCAATGCTCTAAAAGGAATATCAATCAAATGACATCCCATGTCGCCTAAAGCACCTGTCCCATATTCCCACCATCCACGCCAGTTAAAGGGGTGCATTGCCGAGCTATATGGCGTTGCTTTTGCTGGACCTAGCCATAAATCCCAAGCTAAGTCTTCTGGAAGGTTTTCTGGATCGGGTTTAGGCACTGGAATACCCTGTGGCCACACAGGACGATTTGTCCATACTTTAACGGTGTGTACATTGCCTATTTGACCTTCATTAATCCATTGTTGAACTTGTAATTGGGCAGGGTTTGAGGCTCCTTGATTCCCCATTTGGGTAACAATTTTTTTCTCACGAGCCGTTTCGGTTAAAAGACGTGCTTCTTTAATATTGTGGGTCAGCGGTTTTTGAACATATACGTGGACACCGCGATCCATTGCTGCCATTGCAATGTTTGCATGGGTATGATCTGGTGTGGAAACGGTGATGCCATCGAGGTCTTTTTCCTCGGCTAGTAACTGTCTAAAGTCATTGTAAAAATTAGCCTTTGGAAATTTCTTTTTTGCTGAAACAACTCCGTGTTTGCCAAAGGTGTCAATGTCACATAAAGCGACCACGCGCTCCCTTCCTCCAACAGCGGCATTGATAATATCAGATCGTCCCTTTCCACCACAACCAACCGAAGCGATATTGAGTTGATCACTAGGTGCTGTATATCCTGTTCCACCCAAAACATGCCGTGGCACAATTACAATGGATGAAGCGAGTAAACTCTTCTTGATAAAATCTCTTCTTGAACGAGTAGGCTGTTTTTTCTTCATGACTTAAGTACTTTTAATTACTACCTAAAGCTAAGAAAAAAAAGCGCTCTTTTAAGGGGTGAGAAAAGTTCCTTCCCATCTTTGTTCATTTCGACGAAAAAATGCTCGTTGATGATTAGGGCGTTTCAAGCGTAAATAGTCAATTGATTGCGCTTTAAAAACCAGTACGGTAAAGTGATTTTCTTCGGTATAAACCACTTGATCCATGCCTTTTGCTGGGGTGCCAGGTGCCACACTAGTGGTATAATCTTTTTGAGCACCCTCATGTTGTTGAGCAAATAAATCAGGATCTTTTCGGCTTTCTATACAAACTGCCTTTACGCGTATTTGCAGTAATTTTTTGTGATCATAAAACAACAATTCTGCACTGGGCTGTTGATGGAGGGATTTCATTTTTGGCGTTCGTGCATCGGTATAAATCGTGAAGTGATAATCGGTGGCATCAAAATTCCTCAATACGACCATGCGGGTTTCGGGGGTTCCGTCTATTGCAGTAGTTGCTAAAGAAAAATAACGAAAAGCATGATTGCGTTTTGTCTTGGTCTTGATCCAGGCCGTTTGGCATTCCTTTAAAATATTATCGAGCATTTTTCGTGTTTTTTTCTTGCCAGGATGCAACGCGATCTAACGCATTTTTCTCAATGTCTTTCCAAAAGAGATTGATGTCGGCAAAGTGATAATTTTTGATAAAAGACATGAAAAATCGTTTGGGAATTTTTGGAACAGTAGACCAAACCAAGCCGTCAATGACTTCTAATTTCAACGCTTTGGGATAAACCTTCCCATCGGTATTGAGTACGCCTAGATGCTGATCAAAGGTGGTAAGAGTCGAACGATCCCAGCTAATGGGATTTGTGGTAGTCGCCCCTTGATACCATTGTACATAGGTAGCGGGATAATTTTTTCGCTTGTAGGTATTCCAACTCACATAGCCCCCTGTGGCGAGTGGATCTTCCATTTTCGTGAGTTGTTGAAACTTCTCATCTTGAATCTTTACTCCTGGAATGTATGCCGCAACGAGCTGCTTTTGCAGTGGAGTCCCATCAAAAAATTCTTGTAACAACATCCCACACATAATACTCCCTTGACTGTGGGATGCAATGATAATGGGCCTCCCTTGATTGTAATGGTCTAAATAGTATTGAAAGGCTGCCTTTACATCTTGATAAGCAATCATCCTTGATTTTTCTTCTTGCTTGTTATAGGGTGGTACATAAATTTTATAGTGGGATTGTCGGTAAAACGGAACATATAAATTCCCCGCTTTTGCAAAAGCTGAAGCTTGAAATTTAACCGACTGTGCGACGACCTTTTTTCTAAGGTCTTCTCGTTTAATATCGGCATTCCAAGAAGGGTCTTTTTTATCCGTTAATAAGGTAGGATAAACAAAAAATACATCTACATCTTTGGCGACATAGTCCCCTGTGATTTCTTTTAACGCTTCTGGATACTTTCCAGGTAACACCGCCCAATTATCCGATTGTGCATAATCTGGGGCTGCTGGTATTACAGTAGAGGCAAAAGAAGCTGTTTTATAGGTAGTCTTACAGGAACTCAATAACGCAAGCGCTATTAAAAGGAGAATACTCTTTTTCAATTTTTTTCTTTTAAAGATACATGAATTTTGACGGAACAAGCGAAAAACTAGGAATGAAAAGGAAGCTAAAAGAACATTCAAAAATTGTTTACCTTTATCCTAAACTAACGTATCATGAAAAAGTACTACACCCTTATCGCCCTTATTTGTCTCACCCTTTTAAGCAGTTGTGCTGACACTAAAAAAGAAACCCATAAAGAAATTAGCATTGAAAAAAAGAAAATCAATGACACCATCGTCAAGGCGACGATTGTAACGAAATACATTACGGGAGATAAAATCACCGAGGAAGTACAGGTAGTGGAAGGCACTGCTGGTGAAGTTAATGCTCAATTAGATCAATACAAAAAACAAATCCTTCAAGAACAAGGAGAGGCAGCCCACGAAGCCCCTATTGAAAAGCAAGTGAACAAAACAGTAAAAAAGCTCAAATTCAACCTAAATCCAAAAAGTGGAAGTACTGCCACGGGAATGGTTGAATTTACCGAAACAGATGGTAAAGTGAGCCTTGAAGCACATATCAATGGCCTAACACCAGGGGTACATGCTATTCACGTTCACGAAAAAGCCGATTGTTCGTCTGAAGATGGAAAATCTACAGGAGGACACTGGAATCCTACTTTTTCCCCACATGGCGCATGGGGAGCAGCAACGGGTTTTCACCGAGGAGACATTGGGAATTTTACCGCCGATGAAACCGGTCATGGGATGATTACATTTACTACTGATTTGTGGTGTATCGGCTGTGAGGATGAAACCAAAAACCTAGTCGGTAAAGCCATTATTGTACATCAAGGAGAAGATGATTTAAGCTCTCAACCATCAGGTGCTGCTGGTGCACGTGTGAGTTGTGCAGGCATTATCGAGTAAATTTTCCTGGTAAAAGAACGTGTCCCAGCCAAAACTAGAAGTAGAGTTTGTTGCACTTTTAGAAGAGCATCAAAACATTGTCCATAAAATCTGTAGTCTTTACACCCAAGGAGAGGCCGAACACAACGACTTGTTCCAGGAAATCTCGATCCAACTTTGGCGCTCTTACGAGCGCTTTGAAGGGAAATCAAAATTTTCTACCTGGATGTATCGCGTGGGACTTAACACAGCGATTACCCTTTACCGAAAAAATAAAAAAAGAGTGGATACACATCCACTCAATTCCGAAATTAAGTCAATTGAATTCGATCAATACGATCCTATTATCGATGAACAATTGCAATGGTTATATCAACAAATCGAAACATTTTCTGAGATTGACAAGGCCTTGGTCCTACTTTATTTAGAGGACAAACGTTATGACGAGATTGCAGAAACCCTGGGGATTACTGCTGGTAATGCACGTGTTAAAATGAATCGTATTAAGGAACGATTAAAGAAAATGATCAAGCAAGAATAGTATGAAGGAGTTAGAGGAATTAAAACAGCAGTGGGCCAAGCAAAACTTTGGCCAACCTTTTTCAAAAGAAGAGATTAAAGGGTTTTTACAAAAGAAATCGACCCATTCAATCAAATGGATTTTCTATTTGAGTATCCTTGAGTTTGTCTTGTATTTAAGCTTTCCCTTATTAGTACCTAATTATTTGGATTCGTTTGATTATTACAAATCCTTAAATCTCTTGAATTTTAGTATTGCGACGACCCTCTTCGGGTACCTTATTCTCTTGTACTTCATGTGGCGATTCTTTTTGAATTATAGAAAAATCTCTGTAGCAAACTCCATTAAAGAGCATTTGAGTACCATTTTAAAAACCCGTCGAGCGGTGAATCAATACTTTTATTGTAATGTGGGGATTTTGATTGTATTTACCATTGTAGTGCTTGTGGCAGCATTTCAATTTGATGAAAACATGATTGCACTACAAGAAAAAAACAGCTCATTACTAATGGTGATCTTTGTCATTGGAATTGTTATTGCAAGTATCCTTGGGGTTTTTGGTTTACTGTACTACTTTGTGTACGGTCGCTACCTTCAACCTTTAAAACAAAACGAAAAAGAATTAGAAAAGATAAACGATTAAACTACCACTCTCTCTGTTTATTGAGTGTTTCTTGTTCTTCAATTTCCTCTGGTGTGAGTACCTTTAAAAAAGAAGGGTGTTGCTCAATAGCGTATTCTAGTTGTTCGATAATTGCCTCCATTGAATCATTTTCATAATCAATCTCTAGGGGTGGTTTGATTACCATTGACTGCAAAATACCTTTCTTTTTAATCAAGAGTCCTTTTTTGTCAAAGGAACGTCTAAAGCCGTCAATTACGATAGGTACAACAACAGGTTTATATTTTTTTATGATATGAGCAGTTCCTTTTCTTAAAGGCTTGAAAGGAGTCGTGGTTCCTTGAGGAAAAGTAACAACCCAACCGTCGTCCAGCGCTTTCCCTATATTAGAAATATCGCTCATTTTAACTTGACGCTTGACGTCTTTTCCTGCGTCACGCCAAGTTCTCTCTATGGAAACAGAACCTGCATAGGCTAGAATCCTTGGGAGCAACCCAGCTTTCATGGTTTCCTTTGCCGCAATAAAATACATATTGAGCTTTGGGTTCCACAAATAACCCACATTTTTTATGCTGTCGATCCTACCGTGTAAACTTGCGTTAAACACGTGAAACATGGCCACTACATCAGCAAAATACGTTTGGTGATTTGACACAAAAAGAACATTTGCATCGGGTAAGTTCTTGATTACCTCAGACCCTTCTATGTTGAGCTCATTAAAGCCTCTATAACGTCTATGGGTGAAAACACCCAAATAACGTATAAGCATTTTTTTCAAAAACAAATACTGCCCAAAGGGGTTTCTCTCAAACAACTTCATATACATCTAAAATCGCGTAAAGATAGTATTATTTAACTAAGCGAATGATTTCTTTTGCTTCTGATAAAATCATTGCTGTTGCCCCCCACACCTTGTAGCGCCCAAAAACATACATGGGAACGACCACTTCCTTTGCATAGGATGCGGTTATACGTCCTTCTTGCACTGCTTCTTCCCCTAATAAGGCATGGAGTGGCACTTCAATTATATGATCCACTTCGCCTATTTCTGCACTAAAATTAGGACATTGACGTGTTACAGCTAAATAGGGATAAACAAAAAAATTACTGGGAGGAATATAGGTGGTAGAGAGATTAGTTAGTAATTCAACCGAGGTGGGGTCTAGACCGATCTCCTCATGACTTTCTCTAAGGGCTGTCTCCCAGAAATCCTTATCCTTCTCTTCTTTTTTCCCTCCCGGAAAGCTAATTTGACCCGAGTGTTTCCCGTCGTAGGTTGTTCGTTGAATTAAGCAAAAATGCAACACCTGATGTTCATCGGGATAGAGCACCATTAGCACTGCCGCCTTTTTAGCATCCTTGGGTACATTAATTAAGCTTTTCTTTGTCCCAAAACGTTGTGGTGGAGCCATTTTTAATTGAGCGACCAAGCCAGGTTTTGGAATTTCGTTTATTTTTGATGCTAATTGATCAATGTAATCTATGCCCATATGCTGTTTCGAAAATACATATTAATTATACCACTATTTTTTGGGATGGCTTGCGCTCCATCAACAAAAAAAACACCTGTAACTCCTCAAAAAAATACACCAGCTAAAGTAAAACGCCCGAAAAAGAAACCCCTACTGCTTGAAGAGCCTGAGATTGTTTTAAACGAAAAAAATGCGATCCCCTTTTTATTCGAATACCAAAAACAAGATTTACCCAATCGAATAGAAATCAATACACGCTTTGGTTCTATTACCATTGAATTATTTGATGAAGCCCCCTATCACAAAGCTAACTTTATCTATTTAGCACGATTAGGCTATTTTAACGACACCTTTTTTCACCGGGTTGTACCAAATTTTGTCATTCAAGGAGGAAACTCTGACCATCCAAACACCTCAAAAAAAAGACGACGTATCGGGCGCTATCTCCTCCCGCCTGATGTAAAAAAAGGATTAAAACATCACAGAGGAGTGGTCTCCATGCCCAGTAGTGAGATGGATAATCCCCATCGTCTCGCCTCCCCCTTTGAATTCTTTATTGTACAACAAAAGGGAGGAGCCTATCACCTGGATGGAAATTACACCCCTTTTGGGAAAGTAATCAAAGGGATGGACGTGGTTGATGCGATTTGTGCACAAAAAATTGACAATAGAGAAGCACCGATTGAAAACATTCGAATGAAGGTTAAAGTTCTCGAAAATTAAATATTATTGTGTTTTCTTATTATATTTGAAAAATTATAAGAAATAATAATATGACACTCACCCAACTCTCCTACATGATCGCAGTAGCCGAAGCTGGTAATTTTACTGTAGCAGCCGAAAAAGTTTTTGTAACCCAGCCCACCTTGAGCATGCAAATCCAAAAACTAGAAGAGGAACTAGGGGTGCAAATATTTAACCGAACCAAGAAACCTATTCGCTTGACAAAAGTCGGAGAACAAATTCTTCATCAAGCGCGAAACATCATTGCAGAAGCCAAACGAATGGATGATATCGTTGCTCAAGAAAAAGGATACATCGGTGGAGAATTCAAATTAGGAATCATCCCTACTGTGATGCCCACACTACTCCCCATGTTCCTAAATTCTTTTATTAAAAAGCATCCCAAAATCAACCTTAAAATCGAAGAATTAACCACCGATTCGATCATCACTCAATTAAAAGAAGGAAAAATTGATGCAGGGATTGCTGCTACTCCATTAAAATATGACAACATAGAAGAACGACCGCTCTATTATGAACCATTTATATGCTACCTCCCTGAACAACACCACCTCAACAAGGTGGAATCCTTAACACAAGAAGACCTCTTAGAAGAAAACATCTTAGTCTTAGAAGAAGGACACTGTTTTAGAAATCAAGCTTTATCCTTTTGCAGTTTGAAGAAAAACGCTGCCTTTGATTTAAAAAGCGGAAGTTTTGAAACATTGATCAACCTTTCAAATGAAGGATTAGGCATGACACTGGTACCCTACCTCAACACCTTAAACTTATCACGGGAGAACAAAGCAAAACTCAAAAACTTTACTGCCCCGCAGCCTGCAAGAGAAATCAGTTTAGTTTTTCCTAAAAGTCAATTAAAAATACAAATCATTGACGCCCTTCAAAAAACCATTGAAGGTATTGTGCGTGGAGCCATCGCCATTGAAAACGTTAAAATTATCAGCCCTTAAAGTGAGGATTTTGCCGTAATTTCTGATAAAGAAAACTCCTTTTCACACCAATACATCAATTTCAATTTATCTGAAGGAGCCAAATCACTCAAGGCTTTGATGTATTCTTTCTTAAATAAATCCTTGTCAAAACTCACCTTTTGAAGGATTGTTTTGTAATAATCGAGTTGGTTCATTTTCGTTTGGTTTAAAACAAACATATCCTTTAATACTACACAAGGCTGTTGTGAAAATGTTAAAATATGTACTATGTATTGCATAATACTATCTTTTATACTTATCTTTGCAAAAGAAAGTACTCAAATCAATAATAGGATTTATGAACATAGAGAATACAAAAGCACAAATGCGCAAGGGGATTTTAGAGCTCTGTATTTTATCAACAATTGATAAAAAACCCAAATACTCCTCTGAAATCCTTGAAGGATTAAAAGAATCCAAACTACTGGTAGTAGAAGGCACCCTTTACCCGCTTCTTACCCGACTAAAAAATGCGCAACTCCTTGAATACCGCTGGGAAGAATCTAATGCAGGTCCACCGAGGAAATACTTCACCATTACAAAAGAAGGCAAAGCCTTTCTAAAAGAACTCAACACCTCATGGAGCGACTTGTCCAATGCAGTTAACACCCTAATCAAAAAATAAAATCATGAATAAAACAACCAATATTCACTTAGCACAAACCCTCTTTTCACTTGATGAAAATGCCTACGCACTATTAAAAAATTATCTAGATAAACTCGAACGTTTATTTCAAAATACCGAGGGCGCCAAAGACATCCTAGAGGACATCGAAGCAAGAATTGCAGAATTATTCACTGCCCTTAAAAAAGACAACCTCTATGTTATTTCTGTTGAAGATGTGGAAAAAGTCATCGAAACCCTGGGCACCCCAGAAGACCTCGCCAGCGAAGACACTACAGAAAGCACCCCACAATACGATAGTCCAAAAAAACTTTTTAGGGACCCCGATGATCGTTTTTTAAGCGGTGTTGCCGGTGGGCTTTCCCATTATTTAGGACTTGATAGCGTTTGGATTCGATTGATTTTATTGATTCTTTTCTTTTCCTCTGTCGGTGGAGTCGTACTTGTCTATATCCTCTTATGGGTTTTAATTCCTGAAGCAAAAACAACGGCTGAAAAACTCATGATGAAAGGAGAGCCCGTCAATGTCTCAACGATTAAAAACAAAATTAAAGAAGAAATTGAACAAGTAAGTGATAAAGTAAAAGACGTGGATTACAAGAACATGGGAGACCAATTAAAAAAAAAGTCCAAAGATTTTTCGGACATACTCCTAAAACTAGTTAAGGGTATTGTCAAGCTCCTCAGCTTGCTTATCGGGGTATTCTTCCTTTTTGTTTCTAGCATGGTCTTGCTATTTCTTTTTGTAGGCTCAATTATAGGGAGTGTTTTTACCGCAGTTATTCCTAATGAGATAATGCAATATGGACTCTCGCTAGATATCCCTATTGTTGTATTGGGCTTCTTTTCCTTGCTCATCATTGGAATTCCTTTTGTGTTTTTATTCAGTTTAGGTCTACAATTATTAGCTCGAAACAAGTCCTTCATGAGTCGATTCTCGAAGTTGATTCTCTTAGGCGTGTGGATTATTTCTCTCATCACCTTGATGGTCTTTGGAATCATTGAAACAAAATCCTTTGCGATTAGTGCAAAAAGTACGCAAGACATCCACTGGGAGCAGCAAACACAGGACACCCTAAAAATTTACCTCAACGACGACCATTCCTATAATGAAACAGTAACGGTTTTTAACCAGGTGACATTAATCGAAAATGAAGCAGGTGAAAAGTTTAGAATTGATGATAATATTCGTCTATGGATAGGAGAAAACAAAGACAACACGCTTCACATGACCATTGAAAAAGAAGCTAAAGGATGGAGTCAATCCAAAGCGAAAAAAAACACTGAAGTGATCGACTATTCCCTGGACTATTATGACAATCAATTGGTCTTAGATAATTTTTGGCTATCGCCCATAAACCATAAAAGCCACCCAGAAAGTGTTCGTCTCAAATTAACTGTACCCGAAGGAAAATACCTTTATATTGATAATGATCTCGCTCCTTATTTGTCCCATAAAATCAATAATGATCAAGATTTTTATCGCAAAAGAATTGCCGGGCATTTATGGAAAATGCAACAAGGAAAACTCCAATGTCAAGATTGTAAAAAAGTCAATGGCAACATGCAGTTTGATGAAGATAGCCTGGAAATCAACCTATCGGATGACACGACCACAATCAAAGTAAACATTGATGAAGATGGGCTAGAAATAGAAAAAAAAGAATACTAAAACACCAAATAAACTATTTCGTGAACTCTTTTTAAAAAAGGGTAGGCACTCAAAGATTAAATAGTATATTTGCCTACCATTTTTCGGGGTGTAGCGTAGCC
>JBMZGM010000021.1:0-20290 GCA_049615925.1 Flavobacteriaceae bacterium
AAAGCATATAAGTGCGAAACCCACCACAAGATGAGATTTCTTTTAAGGGTCGTAGGAGACGACTACGTTGATAGGTCACAGGTGTAAAGGCAGTAATGTCATAGCCGAGTGATACTAATTACCCGTAGGCCTATCGTCAACCTTTTCTTTTTATTTTTTATTTTCTTTATAAGCAACAAGCTTGTATCTATTTTTAATACTGTCAACATTATTAGGTAGCGTTTACTGAGCAAGCCGAAGTAAACAGTTACGACAATTAAGGTGACTAGGGCAATGTGGCTCACCTCTTCCCATTCCGAACAGAGAAGTTAAGCACATTTGCGCCGATGGTACTGCCTAGCGGTGGGAGAGTAGGTCGTCGCCTTCTTCTAATCCCCTCTACATTTTGTGGAGGGGATTTTTTTTGGCCCTTTTTTTAGGCAAGAGGCAAGAGGCAAATAGGCAAGAGGCAAGAGGCAATAGGCAGTAGTGATTTCTTCTTCTGGAAGGCTGTTGCAAGGGGTTACTCTTTATTTGTCTGTTCTAATTGTTCTAACTGTCTTGTTGCATAGGTGTTATCCTTATCTAGTTCCAGTACTTTACGATAGTTTTCGATGGCTTCCTCTATTTTACCCAATTTGGTTAGGGCATAAGCATAATTGATGAATGTATCGGGGTTGTTTTTAAAGATTAAGCTATTGTATTTGAACGTTTTGAGGGCTTTGTCTTCTTTTCCAGCATCGAGGTAAACAAATCCTAACGTATTTAGTTCTCTATGGTTTTTAGTTAAACTAGCTAACTTTGTTTTAAGTTTCTCTGCATCTCTTTTTTTCTTTGGAACATTTTTCTTGAATTTTTTCATGAGATAATTGGCCGCGCGATAGTTCGGTATGTAGTGTTGACCTAATGCAATTTTTTCTAAGTCACTTTGTAAACCCTCTACTGGGGATTCTACAATTCGCGCGATTTCTCGCCCTTTTCGTTTTATAATAAAGGTAGGAATACGATGAATTTCTCGACCCTGTTCTTCTGCATTAGGACCCTGTTTGTATTTCCCATCGGTAAAATCATAGAGACCAATAAATGACAATTGCGACCTACTCAAGCCTATTTCATCCCAGAGACGAACAAATCGGGGCACCCATTTCTTACTATCTCCACACCAGGTGCCCATGAAAATTTCAATTTCAACCTTGCTTAACTCTTTCGCCCATTTAGGTTGATCTTTTGGGTATTCATCGGCATTATATCCTTTTGTAAACCAGGATTGATATAAGCTATCTTTTTCGAGTCGCTCAATGGGAAAGGGACCACATAGATGGCTATCTCCGGCTTTATTTTTAAAGTTAGTTTGTGCTAAAACATTCATGGGAAACATCCATAGGATTAAAACGGATACTGCTAGTTTCATGGAATTAGAATTGAAAGGATGAAGAATTTGAGGAAATGCATTGTACGAATGCTTTTTTGATCCAAGGTTAATCCCGTTTGGACAAAATATTCGAATGAAGCGAAGGTAGCTGTAGGTCAAAATAGGCATAAGTTCATCACAGCTTTGGGTACTGTGCTGTATAAATGTACTATTTTTTATTTAAGTGGATGAAATAGGTGAGAAGGGACAACCCTTATTCCATAGTACTATTGACAATCAATTGATCGTAAAATTGAATGGCTTTTTTAAAATCCTTCACTGCAATTCGTTCGTTTAACCCGTGAAAGGATTTAATGTTAGACCGATTAATGATCATCGGCGAAAAGCGATAAATGTCTTTTGCGATGGGCTCAAAGTGTTTGCTGTCGGTTCCACCAATGACTAAAAAAGGTGCGACTAAGGCTTCAGGATATACTTCTGCGACGGTTTGCCTAAGGGTTTTGAATCCTTTAGATTTTATACTTGAAACGTGAGAAGGTTCTGACTGCATTCGTCCTTTTGAAATTTGAATTCGTGGGTCTTGAATCAACTCTTTTACCCGTGCTAGAACAGTACTGGAATTTTCACCTGGCATTATACGAAAATTCACTGTCGCTTTTGCCGATTGAGGGATGACGTTGTCTTTTATCCCTGCGTTAAAAAGGGTGGGAGCTGTAGTTGTTCGTACGAGTGCATTCCCAGAAGCTGTTTTTTCATAGATCCCTGTAATAATTGATTCAAATAACCAGCGATTTGCAAAAACAAAGCGGTTGAGCCCCGGCATTTCTGGACCTAAAAAATCAATAAAATTAGCTATGGGTCCTGCTAATTTTGCTGGGAAAGGATTGGTTTTGAGTTGAACAATAGCCGATGATAAAATATCAATGGCCGATTCTTTTTCGGGCATAGAAGAATGGCCCCCTTCCTTTTTTACCGAAAGTTCAAGGGAGACATAGCCTTTTTCTGCAATACCGATTAAGGCGACATCTTTCTTGATCCCAGGGATGATTCCTTGGGAAATAGTGCCCCCTTCGTCAAGGACAAAAGCTGCTTCTACCCCCTGCGCTTCAAGGTGTTCTACAATTGCTTTTGCTCCTCTAAGTCCTCCGATTTCTTCATCATGTCCAAAAGAAAGGTAGAGACTTCTTTTGGGTTGATGGCCTTTGGCCAAAAGGCCTTCGGTTGCTTCAAGTAAGCCAATAACTCCGATTTTATCGTCAATGGTTCCTCTGCCCCAAAGGGTGTCATTAACCACTTTTCCCCCAAAAGGCGGTTGTTTCCAATCAGTTAAATTTTCTTCAATCACAGGAACAACATCTAAATGCCCCATTAAAATAACGGGCTTTAAACTAGGATCACTTCCTTGCCAATAAAAGAGATGGCTAAAATGGTTGAATTGTTTTTTCTCTAACAGCGCGTCCACCAAGGGGTAGGTGGTTTTTATGTAATCATTGAATTGAAAAAAGGCAATAGAATCAAATTCTATTTCCTTTTCTGGAGAAATGGTCTTTAGCTGTAATGCTCCTGAAAAACGTTCAATGGCCGCCTCATCCACTTTACTCAATGCTACGCCAGAAACGTTTAACTGTTGGGAAGGGAAATTCAGGCTTTTATAAACCATGACTAATAAAAGCAGTAAAAAGGCAATAAGGACGGATTGAAGAAATCGTTTCATGGTTTCTGTTTTTAAAAAGTAAATAAAGGTTGTTTTTATATGAAGAAGTCTTCCTATGGACAATTTACAAATATCTTCCTACATTTATTGAAAAATAAAACCCATGGAAGCTTTAGATCAAATTATGGATGCCCTATTTACGCCCTACCGTAAACGCGTTCCCGATGTTGGTAAAATCATTTTAGCCATGCAAGAAAAAGGAATGATTCAACAAGAAAGTGATATTGAAAATGATCATGTAGCCTTTCGTACTTTGGGGGTACCCCATCTAGGGATTGCATCGTTTGAAAAGATTTTTTTACATTATGGTTACACCAAAATGGACCCCTATTTTTTTGCAAAGAAAAAATTAGATGCCTATTGGTATGCTCCACCAAATCCCAAATATCCACGAATTTTTATTAGCGAATTACGCGTTCAAGATCTATCTGAAGCAAGTCAAAAAATCATTCATCGATTTACTCAATCCATTACAAGCGATCCTGTAGATGCGTTAGATTTAAATAATGCCGAACAGGTAGGAGCGTTTTTCCATCACCCTTTATGGAATTTACCCACAGCAGCAGAATATGAAACACTAGCCGAGGAAAGCGAATATGCCGCATGGGTGATTTACAATCGCTATTATCTTAATCACTATACCATTAGTGTTCACGCATTGCCTGGACATAATACGCTTGAAAAGTTCACAGCTTTTTTAGAGGAGATAGGCGTGATTTTAAATACTTCTGGAGGGAAAATAAAAGTTAGCCCCGATGGTTTATTGCGGCAATCCAGCTCTGTTGCTAAAATGATACCGGCTACTTTTTCTTGTGGAACTACCCAAGAAATTCCAGGGAGTTATGTTGAATTTGCCGAGCGTCTTCCATTACCACAGCACAACCATTTATCTCACGATGAACTAGAACGACAGCATCGACGCGAAGGTTTTGAAGCGGGTAATGCTGATAAGATTTTTGAAAGCACTTTTCGCGAGCAAACGCAAAAGAATCAGTAAACTATTCTTCGGGATAGAGGGAAATGCTAGTGTCTTGTTTTAATAATTGAGCAATCACATAGGTAGCTGTCCCAATGATTTGGTTCATGTTGTCCACTTCCATCTTCTCGGCTTCATCACCCGCCTTGTGATAGAAGTTATAGTTTTTAAAATCAAAGGTGGAAAGGGTGTGTGCAGGAACACCAAAGGCCTTGTGAAAAGCGTAATTGTCTGAGCGTTTAAAGAGATTTAATTCTTTAGCCTCTGGGAGAAATTGAACAAAATTAGACGATATACGGTTCATTTCTTTTTCCATATTAGAACGTTCAAAACCGGTCATATACACTTGATTTGCTCCAGTGGTTAAGGTAATGCCTAGCATTTCAAAATTCACCATATAGGCAAGGTTCACCTTTTCTTCTTTTAATCGTTCGGCTAAATGATAGGCACCTTTAAGGCCTTTTTCTTCATCAGCAAAAAGCGCTATGATGATGTTTTGTTCCCATTGATGTTGCGCCAAATAGGATGCGACTTGAAGAACAGCGGTAGAACCCGTAGCATTGTCATTTGCTCCATTGTAAATGGTGTCTCCTTCTATTCCTCTTATTCCTACATGGTCGAGATGTGCCCCAATTAGTACCGTTTTCTTTTCAGGAGAAAAGTCGCCTATTTGTCCTACGATATTATAGGAAACTAGACTATCTGTTACTAAGGAGTCACGATAGGCTGGATAAAAAGGTTGAACGTTATGCTCTTTGAAATAAGCCGAGACAAAGTTTGCCGCTTTTTCATACCCTCCACTTTTACTATCTCTCCCTTTCATTTCATCACTGGCCAGGGTATATAAGATTTCTCTGGTTTCTTCTGTCAAAATTTGTTTTCGTACTTCAACTTGATTGAATGAAGTTGTGGTACAAGCATTTAAAAGGAATAAACTATTAAGTAGAAGGAATATTTTTTTCATCTTTTGTCGTTTTACTTAGGATTTCAATATAGTGTATAAATCTGCTGTGACTGTTTCAAATAGAATTGTTTTTTCTTTTTTCATACCAAGGCGTTTAGCTACTTCCTTTGAGGGTGTATTTTTGGGGGCGATTAAAGCAATGAGTTGCTGGCAATAGTTTTTGTCAAAAGCGATGGATTTACATTTTAGGGCAGCTTCTGTTGCAAATCCTTTTTTCCAATAATTTGGTAAAAGAGAATAGGCCACTTCGAGTTCAATTTTCCCTTCTATTTTTTGTGTTAACAACCCAGCATGTCCGATTAATTGATTGCTTTCTTTTTCGATTAATGCATTCATACCACCCCAGCCATTTTTATAGCGATTCCATTGTTTATTATACCATTGTCGTGCGTATTCCTCACTAGTTAGGTTTTTCATGTCCCAATGTTGCATCGCTTGTTTACTGCAGAAAAAAGGTAACCATTCTTCCCAATCGTTCTCTTCTATAGGCCTAAAATATAAACGTTTTGTTTCTTCATTGGAAAGGAGGTAGCGCATGAGAAATTAATTAGAGGGTGAGATATTGCCTTTGGCAAAGCTTAAAACACTCCAGCCATTTTGAAAATTCACCTCACCTTTGATGGTGACTAATTGGGCAATGTGGTCGTAAAGATCTGCTTTTGCACTCTCATTCAACCCTGCCAATACATAGAGGGTATTTCCTCCCTCATTTTTCACCTTTAAAAGAGGAGGGATTCCTTTTTTGATACAGGCTTTTGTACAGCGACTATGGTAATAGCCCTCTCGTACTTCTTGTTGACTCAACCAGCATTTTGCGTTGACAATTTCCCCGGTTAATTCGATGGGTTTTTTTGCGGTGCGTTGAACGGGATAGGTCAAACTGCGTTCAATGGCCAAAAGGGCATCTTTTCCTTGGGATAGTTCAATCAGGGTTTTATTATTTGTTGTGTAGAGGGTTCCCCTTAAACGAATACTTTTTCCATTAAAGGAACCGTGTTGTTTTTCTAATTGTTGAATTATTTCTTGTGCTCCCGATTTTCCTGGACCAACAATTAAAGCATGTTGCCCCACGTTTTTTGGGATAAATGCTTCATCAAAGACTAAAGAAGGATAGGGTTGATCAAAATAGATTCCTTCAAATTCACTCAATAGTGATGTTTCATAAGAATGGTCGTTAACCCTATGCATGAATTCATGGTGAATGAATGCAATGACAAGTAGAGCGATAAGAATTGCTCCTATTCTTTTTTTATTCTTAAGGGAGAAAGAAAACTGTTGCACGTGAATAAAATTAGTTGACTTTTGATCTTCTAAAGTAACTATTTCCTTTCCAAAAATTATCTTGGCGTGTTAAAAATTAACCCAGTTTTCCTGCGACATAACCGCTGCTCCATGCAGCTTGAAAGTTATATCCTCCTGTAATTGCGTCTATGTCGAGTACTTCACCAGCAAAGTAGAGGCCTTTGTCTTTTTTACTCTCCATGGTTTTCATGTTAATGTCCTTTAAACTGATTCCTCCACAGGTGACAAATTCTTCTTTAAACGTCGTTTTTCCTTGTACTTGATAATGATCATTAGTGATAAGATCGATTAATCGATGTAGGTTTTTATTGCCTAGTTCATTCCAGCGACGTTCTTTGGGAAGAGAAAGTTTATCGAGTAGATACTGCCATAGTCGGTTAGGTAAAGGAAAAGGGTTGCGTTTAGCAAGTTGCTTTTGTGGGGTTTCCACAATTGTTTTTTCTAGTCGTTCCAGTAGTTCTTGAGGAGATTGATCAAGCCACTGCACGCGGATGTTAAATTGATAGTTGGACTGTGCTAATTCTCTTGCTCCCAGAGAAGATGCTTTTAAAATTGCAGGTCCACTCATTCCCCAATGGGTAATTAATAATGGACCTTGGGTTTTGATTTTTGTTCCTGTGATGGAAACATTCGCCTGTGGAGCGACCACTCCCATGAGTTGGGTAATGTTCTCCTTTGGCATATTAAACGTAAAAAGAGAGGGAACGGGCGGTACGATTGTGTGGTTTAAATTAGCGAGCCAGTCAAAGCCTTTTTGTTTTGGGCTTCCTCCTGTGGTTACAATAACAGTGTCACAAGAAATTGTTTGATTGCTGCTTTTTAAGTGCCATTGTCCATCTTGTTTAACGATTTGCTCGACTGCGCTATTACAACGGATGTCAACTTTTGCCGCTTTACAGGCATTGAGTAGGCAATCTATAATGCTTTGTGAGCTGTTTGATACAGGAAACATACGGCCGTCCTCTTCTGTTTTTAAGGCGACACCTTTTGAACTAAACCATTCTACAGTATCCCTTGGTTGAAAGGTGTGGAAAATGGAACGCAATTGTTTCCCACCTCGAGGATAGGCTTGGATAAGAGTGGGTATATCAAAACAATGATGGGTGACATTACAGCGTCCTCCTCCAGAGATTTTGACTTTGGATAAAAGTTTTGACGTCTTTTCAAAAAGCATCACTTGTGCGCTGGGGTGATGTTGTATCACCGATAATGCTGCAAAAAATCCTGCTGCACCTCCGCCAACAATGGCTACTTTTTTTATTTTTTCCATGGGTTTCAAAGATAGGATTGTATTTTTAGTGCATGAAACATTTCACTCTCCTTCTCCTTTTTTTTGCTCTAATGGGTCACGCCCAAAAACAAGAGCGCAATGTTCTTTTTCTTTCTCCAAAACAGGTTGTACAACTTGACTACCCTAACTACAAAGGCTTTGTGGTGAAAATATGGAACAAAAGTAAATTTGATGTAGGGGTTTCTGCCCGCTTAGATAAAAATGATTCCTTGCAAAAAGGCTTTGGCTTATCCAAGGGGGCCAATGCTACTCTAGCCATAGAAGAAGAGATGTATTTGCAATTAGACAATCGATTTTTAGCTCCGATTAAGGTAGAGTATATCGTATTTAAAGGAAAACCAGGAAAGAAGAAACAAGGCCCACCTACACCGCAGCGCGGGTTTTATCTCGTGAATACTACAGCTCAATCCATTCCGTTAAAAATTCCAGGAATCATGAATCCAAATTTGAGTCCTTTTTCTAAAAGTGGCGTTGATTTACCCATGGGCCAAAAAATCCTTTTAAATGTTAAAGGCAAGGACTTACTTTTACTTACCGTCACAGATACAATCCCAAAAGGGGCACGCATCAATGTTGCCGATTTGATCGATAAAGCCTTAAATCCAGAAGAAAAATAAAAAACCCCTTCAAAAGAAGGGGCCGTTTAATTCAAGGAATGGTTATCCCTCTAAACAGAGACAAGGTCTCCCGTTGTGTTTTTCTTTGGTAAGGTCGAATGTCCCATTAAATGTAGATCAATTTGATGTGCTGCTTCACGACCTTCAGAAATGGCCCAAACAATAAGGGATTGTCCTCTTCTTACATCTCCAGCCGTAAATACGTTAGGTTTAATGGTTTGATAATCCTTTTCTCCTTTGACATTCCCACGCGCATCATAGGTTAATCCAAATTGTTCAGGAACGGTTAATTCGGGTCCTGTGAATCCTAAGGCTAAAAGTGCTAGTTCACATGGCCATTCTTTTTCACTACCTTCTTTTTCGATTAATTGAGGACGTTCTCCAGGGATTTTTTTCCAGGCTACTTCAACCGTTTTTAGTGCCTTTAAGTTTCCTTTTTCATCTCCAATAAATTCCTTTGTTAAGATGGACCATTCGCGATGACTACCCTCTTCGTGAGAAGAAGAAGTTTTGAGCTTAAATGGCCAGTATGGCCAGGGGTTTTCCTCTGTGCGTCCATCGGCAGGCTTAGGCATGATTTCAAAATTGGTCACACTTTTTGCGCCATGGCGATTTGATGTTCCAATGCAATCAGAACCGGTGTCTCCACCTCCTATAACGATGACGTTCTTATCTGTTGCTAGGTATTTTTCTTCACGCTCATGCTGTCCGTCCACTGCCTTATTGTTATGGGGTAAAAAGTCCATGGCTTGTACCACGCCGTTGAGTTCGGCTCCAGGGATGGGGAGTTGTCTTCTAACGGTTGCTCCCATACACAACAAGACTACATCAAAATCTTCTTCCAGTTGTGTTGCTTGAATGTCTTTTCCAATTTCGGTATTGACGACAAATTCAATTCCTTCTGCTTCAAGGAGTGCAAGACGTCGATCAATAACATTCTTTTCCATTTTAAAATCAGGGATTCCATAACGCAAGAGTCCCCCGATTTTATTGTCTCTTTCATACACAGTCACCTTATGACCAGCGCGGTTGAGTTGTTGTGCTGCAGCAAGTCCAGCGGGACCAGATCCCACAATGGCTACTGTTTTTCCTGTGCGTTGTATAGGAGGTTGTGCTTTTATCCAGCCTTCAGAAAAACCGCGTTCCACGATATACTTTTCTATTAATTCAATCGAAACTGGTGGGTTGACAATTCCTAGCACGCAGGCTTCTTCACAAGGTGCAGGACATAGGCGTCCAGTAAACTCTGGGAAGTTATTTGTTGAATGAAGGATGTTAAGTGCCTTTTCCCATTCGTTTTTATACACAGCATCGTTAAAGTCGGGAATTAAATTCCCTAAAGGGCAACCACTGTGACAAAATGGTACACCACAATCCATGCAACGTCCACCTTGTTCTTGTAATTGATCGGTTTTAGGTGCAATGGTGAACTCTTTGTAGTTCTCGATACGTTCTTTTGGTTGAATCGCTTCTTCTTTGATGCGATCATATTCCATAAATCCTCTTAATTTTCCCATGAGATTAAGCGTTTTGTTCTTGTTCTTTTTCTGCAGCAAGTAGCTCTAGCGCTTTCTTGTAATCGGTTGGCATAACTTTGATGAAGTTCTTTGAACTATCTGGCCAATCCTTTAAGATTTCGCTTGCTTTACTACTAGAGGTATAGTCTTTGTGATTATTCAACAGGCGGTGTACAGTATCGCGATCTTGATCGGTAAGGTCTTCTAATTCGACCATTTCAAGGTTGAATTTCTTTTCATCAAAAGTACCGTCTTTACTGTAGAGATAGGCAATTCCACCACTCATTCCAGCGGCAAAATTTCTTCCTGTTTCTCCCAGAATAACAGCGATTCCACCGGTCATGTATTCACATCCGTGATCACCTATTCCTTCTACCACCGCAGTAGCTCCAGAGTTCCTAACGCAAAAGCGTTCTCCTGCAATTCCGTTGATATAGGCTTCACCTGTTACTGCGCCGTATAAAGCTACGTTTCCAACTATGATGTTTTCCTCGGCTTTAAATGTTGCTGTTTTAGGCACTTGGGCGATTAATTTACCACCAGAGAGTCCTTTACCAAAATAATCGTTACACGTACCATCAACTTTCATGAAGAGTCCTTTTGCAGCAAATGCTCCAAAACTTTGCCCTGCAGTTCCAGTGAATTTCAAACTCAAGGTGTCTTCTGGTAAACCATCTGCACCATGCAGTTTTGAGATTTCGTTTGATAGAATCGCTCCAACGGTACGGTCGGTGTTCTTGATGTCAAACTCAAGGTGTTGCTCTTCTTTGCGATAAATCGCTGGGTGAGCAGCACGAATGATATCAAAATCAAGTACATTCTCTAGGCCGTGGTCTTGTTTTTGGGTATTGTGAAGTTTAACTTTTGGTCCAACCTCGGGCTTGTATAAAATTTTAGAGACATCGATTCCTTTTGCTTTAAAGTGATCAACTGCTTTTTTCATATTGATTTTTTGGGATTGTCCCACCATTTCATCAACTGTTCTAAAGCCAAGGTCTGCCATGATTTGGCGCAATTCTTCAGCAACGAAGTACATAAAGTTGATTACGTGTTCGGGTTTTCCTTTGAAGTTTTTACGCAACTCGGGATCTTGGGTTGCAATTCCCACGGGGCATGTGTTGAGGTGACAAGCACGCATCATAATACAACCCGATGCTACTAGAGGTGCGGTAGAGAAACCAAATTCTTCGGCCCCTAATAAGCAAGCGATGGCAACGTCACGTCCTGTTTTCATTTGTCCATCGCATTCAAGAACGATGCGATTTCGTAAGTCGTTCATCACAAGCGTTTGTTGTGCTTCGGCTATTCCTAATTCCCAAGGAAGACCTGCGTGTTTAAGCGAAGTGAGTGGTGAGGCTCCTGTTCCACCATCAAAACCAGAGATTAAGACCACATCGGCTTTTGCCTTTGCTACTCCTGCGGCAATGGTTCCTACTCCTACTTCTGAAACTAACTTGACATTTACTCTCGCTTCGCGGTTAGCATTCTTTAAGTCATAAATGAGTTGTGCTAAATCCTCAATGGAATAAATATCGTGATGGGGGGGTGGTGAGATTAAACCAACATAAGGTGTTGAATTTCTAACCGAGGCGATATAAGGATTTACTTTAGGCCCTGGGAGTTGACCTCCTTCGCCAGGTTTGGCCCCTTGTGCCATTTTAATTTGTATTTCTTTGGCCGAAGAAAGGTAGTGACTCGATACCCCAAAGCGCCCTGAAGCAACTTGTTTGATGGCCGAGTTACGCCAGTTCCCGTTATTGTCTGGTTGAAAACGCTGTGGGTCTTCTCCTCCTTCTCCAGAGTTACTTTTCCCGCCAATGCGGTTCATGGCAATGGCTAGGTTCTCATGAGCTTCAGCAGAAATTGAGCCCAAAGACATCGCTCCGGTTTTGAAGCGTTTGACAATTTCGGTCCAGGGTTCAACTTCATCGAGTGGAATAGGATCGAAGCTAGAAAATTCAAATAATCCACGAATGGTCATCAGTTTTTCGGACTGTTCGTTGATCATCTTTGAATAGACCTCGTAGCTTTCCCATTTATTTTGCTTAACCGCTTGCTGCAGTTTTGCAATGGTGGTGGGGTTAAGCATGTGTGCTTCTCCATCTCTTCTCCAGCGGTATTCCCCGCCGATTTCTAAGTCAAGTCCTGCGAGTCCTTCTTTACTAAAGGCTTTCTTATAACGACGTGAAATTTCACGTTCGATTTCATATAATCCCACTCCTTCGATTCGCGTTGCCGTATCACAGAAGAATTGGTCAACAAATTTTTCGCTCAGGCCTAGGGCTTCAAAAATTTGAGCACCACGATAGGAATGCAGGGTTGAAATTCCAATTTTATTCATCACTTTCACGATTCCTTTGGCGATTGCCTTATTGAAATTTTCAATCGCAGCGGCAGCAGTGATACCCTTGAGGTCGCCGTTTTCTACTTGTTGTTCAATAATTTCATTTACCATGTAAGGGTTAATCGCACTTGCTCCATAGCCAAAGAGACAGGAGAAATGATGTGGTTCGCGTGGCTCTGCCGATTCAATGACGATACCAAAGTTTGAACGCTTTTTGAGTCGCTTTAAAGCATTGTGTGCGTGTGCACAAGCGAGTAGCATAGGGATGGGAGCAAAATAATTGGATACTCCTCGATCTGAAAGGATAACGATATTCGCCCCATTGTCCACCTCTTTTTCAATGGATTTTACCATTTGATCGAGGGCAGTTTCGAGCCCATTCATCCCTTTGTGAACTTCATAAAGCGTGGGAATAGCGATGGCCTTGAAATCTGGATGATCGATGTGTTTGATTTTATCCAGGTCTTCGTTTGAGATCACAGGGTTTTGGATGCTTAATTTTTTAGCATGAGCCGCTGTAACATCAAAAATATTGAGGTCATTTCCAATGCTTAAAGAAGTATCGGTAACAATTTCTTCTCTAATACCGTCTAAGGGTGGATTTGTTACCTGGGCAAATAATTGCTTGAAGTAATTGTAGAGGAGTTGTGGTCGCTCAGACAATACTGCTAAGGGTGTATCTGTTCCCATGGATCCAATGGCTTCTTTCCCTTGAAGACTCATGGGAAGAATGATGGTTTTGAAATCCTCTTGGGTGTAGCCAAAAACGCGAAGTCGAGTTTCGTAATCTTCGGATTCAACTTCGAGGTGATTTCCTGTGTAAGGAACCTTTGCTAGAGGAAGTAAATTTTCATCTAACCATTTCTGGTAAGGGCGTTCATTTACCACTTGAGTTTTGATTTCTTCGTCCTCTACGATACGTCCTTCATCCATATTAACGAGGAACATTCTCCCGGGTTCTAAACGTCCATGCTTTACGACATTTGCAGGATCGATATCTAATACACCTGCTTCAGACGACATCACGACATATCCATCTTTTGTGACAGTGTAGCGCGAAGGACGTAAACCATTTCGATCTAAAAGTGCACCGATGTATTTACCATCGGTAAATGGGATTGATGCTGGTCCATCCCATGGTTCCATTAAACAAGCGTTGTATTGATAGAATGCTTTTTTAGCAGGGTCCATGGATTTGTGTTTTTCCCAAGCTTCTGGAACGAGCATCATCATTACCTCGGGTAAGGATCTTCCTGTAGCCAGCAATAATTCCACGACCATATCCATCGAGGCAGAATCTGACTTTCCACGAAGGATAACGGGAAGAATTTCTTTGATATCATCACCAATTAATTCGCTTTTAAAGAGTTCTTCTCTAGCTTGCATTCGACTATAGTTCCCTCTAAAGGTGTTGATTTCCCCATTGTGACACATGTAGCGGAAGGGTTGTGCTAAATCCCAGGTAGGGAAGGTATTAGTCGAGAATCGCTGGTGAACTAAGGCTAAACGTGTAACCACCGACGGATTAGATAAGTCGGTATAATAGGGCTCAATATCTTCTGGAACTAAAAGCCCTTTGTAAATTAGGGTGTGTGTCGATAGTGAAGGGAAGTAAAAATACTTTGCTTCAGAAAGTTTGGATTCATAAATGGTGTGTTCGGCTTTTTTACGGGCAACAAACAACTTTACATTAAACTCGTGATCACTTATTTCTTTTTCACCCTTGCCTACAAATACTTGTGCGATATAAGGTTCTGTTTGTGAAGCGATTCGACCTACAACGCTTTTATTAACAGGTACTTTTCTCCAACCAAGGACTTCTAGTCCTTGTTGCTTTATTTCGGTTTCAAATACTTCGATACAGTACTCACGCTGGTTTTGTTTTTGAGGTAAAAATGTCATTCCCACGGCGTACTGATGTACTTCAGGAAGTTCAAAATCTACATTTCTCACCAAAAAATCATGAGGGATTTCAATCAAAATACCTGCTCCATCTCCTGTTTTTCCATCGGCACTTACAGCCCCGCGATGTTCTAGCTTAACAAGAATGTCCAAGGCTTTACCAATGATGTCATTCGTCTTTTTTCCTTCAAGGCTACAGATGAATCCTGCTCCACAATTATCATGCTCAAAGTCAGGCGAATAGAGCCCTTGTTTTTCTGGTAACATATTGTATCGGTTTTTTAAGAGCATCAAATTTAACATATCAGATGCATGATTCTTAGGGGGTAAGCTTAGTTTATTGTCGGTTTTTTGAACTTGAAAGTTTAGCAGCTCATTTTTTTACATATTCTCATAAAATAAGAGGTTGATTTAATAGATGTATAATTTTCACACTACTTTTGTTGTGATAATTATGCAAAAGAGGGTAAAAACTGAAAACATGGTCTTGGGGGTGATGTCTGGAACGTCTTTAGATGGTTTAGACATTGCCTTAGTCCACTTTCAAAAAAAGGAACGCTGGACTTATCGCATCCACGCAGCTACAACAATACCTTATCCCAAGGTATGGGCGAAAAAACTGGCGCGTTGTGCACTTTTATCAAAAGAAGATTTAGCTCAACTTGATGTAGAATACACCCACTATTTAGGAAACACAATTAACCAGTTTTTAAAGGAAGAAAAAGCAAGCATTGATTTTATCAGTTCTCATGGCCACACGGTTTTTCATCAACCCGATCAAGGGCTTACTTATCAAATGGGGAATTTACCTGATTTAGCTAAGATCACGGGTCATCAAGTGATTTGTGATTTTAGAGTTGCCGATGTCGCGCTCAAGGGGCAAGGTGCTCCACTCGTTCCAGGAGGAGAGGTTCATCTTTTTAGTGAATATGATGCCTGTATTAATTTAGGTGGATTTGCAAACATCACGCGCATGGATGTGTCTCCAGTAGTCGCCTATGATATTTGTCCGGTAAATATAGTAATGAATGCTTTGGTACATCCCTTGGGACTCAAGTATGATAATGATGGGGCGCTAGCTAGAAGTGGAACTGCGATTCCCTCTTTAATCACAGCCTTAAACCAGCTTGCATATTATAAAGCACCTTATCCTAAATCTCTTGGTATTGAATGGGTTGCTTCCACCATTGATCCCTTGCTGTTAAAGTATAAAAATGCTTCTATCGCAGATCTTCTTCACAGCTTTAGTTTGCATTGCGCGCATCAAATTCAACACGAGTTGCCTGAGGATGGGAGGGTGTTGTTTAGCGGTGGTGGCTGTCATAATTCGTTTTTAATTGAATTGATCCAAGCCCAAAGCAAGGCAAAAATAGTACTTCCTTCGGCGCAAATAATTGAGTTTAAAGAAGCTGTAGTATTTGCTTTTTTAGGCGTTTTACGCCAAATGGGGGAAGTAAACTGTTTAGCCAGTGTTACGGGTGCATTAAACGATCATTCTTCTGGTAAGATATTTTTGCCCTAGACCACAGCATTTTATTTAGAATTGTCTATTTTCGTTTTTCTATAACCAAAAAATCAAGCACTAGCTTTACCTATATTTCATGGAAGTACTACTCATTTCAATCTTTGTTTTAGGCTATTTAGCCATTACTCTTGAACACACCCTTAAAGTTGATAAATTAATCCCAGCATTAGCGATGATGGCCTTATTGTGGGCCATAGTATCTTTGGCACATTTACCTGTTTTTGAGGTGGATACTGCATTAAAGCAACTTGTTCCTTCGCATATTGAGGAGATTTTACTCCATCATTTAGGGAAAACTGCAGAGATTATTATTTTCCTCTTAGGGGCCATGACCATTGTTGAAATTATTGATTATTTCAATGGATTTGCTACGATTAAATCTTTCATCAAAACAAAATCTAAAAAATCCTTATTGTGGATTTTTGCAGTACTAGCTTTTATCCTTTCAGCGATAATTGATAACCTTACGGCAACCATCGTCTTGATTACCATTTTACAAAAAGTCATTGCCGATCGCGATGTGCGTATTTGGTTCGCTGGTTTAATCATTGTAGCTGCAAATGCAGGCGGCGCTTGGTCTCCTATTGGAGATGTTACAACGACCATGTTGTGGATTGGGAATAAAGTAACTACAGGAAAATTAATTGCTTACTTATTAATACCGTCCATTGTATGTGTAATCGTTCCAGTATTTATTGCCTCTTTGTTACCTGCTTTTAAAGGAGATATTCCTGCCATTGAAGGAGATCAAGAAGAGGAGGCGACGCACCCTAAAGGAGCTGCAATGCTGTATTTAGGTCTTTCGGCGATTGTTTTTGTTCCAATTTTTAAGACGGTGACACATTTACCTCCTTATGTTGGAATGATGTTTTCATTAGCCATTGTTGCCACTTTTGCCGAAATCTTTAGTGCGACAAAAATTAACATCACTTCTATCGATGATGACCACGATGATGCTGCGCATCACAGCCCAGTGCATAAATCACTTTCAAAGATTGAGTTACCCAGTATTCTCTTCTTTTTAGGGATCCTATTAGCCGTTGCTGCCTTAGAATCACTAGGCTTATTGTTCACTTTTGCCGATGGTTTAAACACTGCCATCCCAAATACCGACATAGTAATCATGTTGTTAGGGATTGGATCTGCTGTAATTGACAATGTGCCTCTAGTGGCTGCATCAATGGGAATGTTCTCTCAAGTAACCGATGATCCTTTATGGCATTTTATCGCTTTCTCTGCAGGAACAGGAGGAAGTATGTTGATCATTGGTTCTGCAGCTGGAGTAGTGGCGATGGGAATGGAAAAAATCGATTTTTTCTGGTACCTCAAGAAGATTTCATGGCTAGCATTTTTAGGTTTCTTTGCTGGTTCCATTACATTTATGTTATTACGCGGATATATCGCATAGGTTCATATACTTTATTCGGTTTTCATGCGTTCATTATAAAAAGAATCATATGACCCGAATGCACTATATTTTCCTTTTTCAAGAAAGCCCATTAAGGACGCAAAAAACCTTATCACTTGTTGAGTTAATTCGCGATGGTGGTTTAGGAGGACAAATTATCATTGGCCTTTTATTCCTTTTACTGCTGGTTGCAATTTACATTTACTTTGAACGTTGGTTTGCCATTCGCGCTGCAAGTAGGGTGGATAAAAACTTTATGGAGCAAATAAAGCTCTATGTAGGACAAGGCAAGATTGAAGCGGCTCAAGCCCTTTGTTTGAAAGAAAATCTTCCAGTCGCCCGTCTAATTGGGAAAGGGATTTCGCGTATTGGCCGTCCGTTAGAAGATATCAATACGACCATTGAAAATGCGGGTCGTTTAGAGGTGTACAAATTAGAGAAAAATGTGAGTGTACTTGCAACTATCGCTGGTGCTGCGCCTATGATTGGATTTTTAGGAACAGTAATCGGGATGATCTTATCTATTTTTGAGATTTCCAACGCAGGAGGGAATATTGACATGAAATTACTTTCAGACGGATTATATACTGCCATGACCACAACCGTTGCTGGTTTAATCGTGGGAATTGTGGGGTATATTGCCTATAACCACCTTGTTGTAAAGACCAATAAAGTGGTGTATCAAATGGAGGCGACATCTTTTGCCTTTTTAGACTTACTCAACGAACCAGCAGTATAAATGAATTTACGCGGGCGCAATAAAATTTCTCCAGAATTCAACATGTCTTCCATGACCGATGTTGTTTTCCTATTGTTGATTTTTTTCATGATTGCTTCGACTCTAGCAAAGCAATTAGACACCATTGAAGTTAAATTACCCCAAGCAAAAGGGAAGACCGAAAATAGGCGATCGGTATCGGTAACCATCAATGAGAATAATCGCTTTTTTATCGATGGAAAACGCATTGCAAAAAATGCGGTAAAAGCTGAACTTTTATCGAATTTAAAAGAGCAGGAAGAAAAAGTGATTGTTCTAAGAGCGCAAAAAAGTGTTGCCATTGATGAGGTGGTTTATGTGATGAATATTGCAAATCAAAATGCGATCAAGGTTGTTCTAGCCGTTGATGCTCAATAAAATGAAATACCTAAAAACACCCCATGAACGAAAGTCTGCTGTGTTGACTGCTCTTATTGCGGTGTTGCTTTTATTGCTCTTTTCGATCATAGGACTAAAGTATTTTGATCCCCCTATTCGTTATGGGATGGAAGTTAACTTTGGCACATCAAACCAGGGAAGCGGAAAAGTACAGCCCACTAAAACAGTCGCGAGTGAACCAAAACAAGTGCAACAGCCACGTCCCAAACAACCCACACCACCAGTGAAAAAAAGCACCGAAAAGGTGTTAACGCAGAAAGAGGCTTCTGTCCCTGTGGTTAAAAAAGAAACTAAAAAAGTTACCCCAAAACCCGCCCCAAAAAAAGTAGTGCCTAAAAAGACTCCCCCTAAAGCTGAGGCAAAACCCTCTCCACCAGCACCCCCAAAACCCAAGGTTGATGCCGCGACGAAAAATGTCCTATCAAATATGCTCAATGCAAAAAAGGTAGAAGGGGAGCAGCAAAAGGGAGAAGGGGATAACCGCACGCCCGGTGACAAAGGAAAATTAGAAGGGAACCCTTATGCGAGTAGTTATTACAATCGCGCCGGTTTAGGTGGGAATGGGAAAGGATATGGTTTAAATGGTCGAAATTTACAGTCAAACGGCGCGGTTACTCAAGCCTGCAATGAAGAAGGTAGAGTTGTTGTACGTATTACGGTAAATCAACAGGGACAAGTCATTGAAGCCGAGCCAGGAGTAAAAGGATCAACGAATGTACATCCTTGTTTACTCGCACCTGCAAAAGAAACCGCTTTTTTACATAAATGGTTCCCAGATCAAAATGCACCGACTACCCAAATCGGTTTTGTGGTGATTAATTTTAAATTGAGTGAATAGTGCATACTTATGATGAAGTCACCCAGTGGCTTTACACACAAATTCCAGTTTATCAACAACAAGGGGCTACAGCCTATAAGCCGGGCTTGACAAAGATGACAGCCTTTGTCGACTATTTAGGAAACCCTCACACCACCTTTCCAATGCTTCATGTAGCTGGGACAAATGGTAAGGGTTCAACCTCTCACCTTTTGGCGTCCGCTTTACAAGAAATGGGTTATAACGTGGGCTTGTACACCTCTCCTCATTTACTGGATTTTTCAGAACGAATTCGTTTAAATGGACAACTCGTAGAGCAAGAGTTTATCATTGATTTTGTTCAACAGCACAAAGCGTATATTTTATCAGAACAGCTGTCTTTTTTTGAGATCACAGTGGGGATGGCTTTTGCGTATTTTACTATTCAAAAAGTTGATTATGCTTTGATTGAAGTGGGATTGGGGGGTCGATTAGATGCGACAAATGTTATTACTCCTTTATTGGCTGTCATCACGAATATTGGTCTAGACCATACTGAATTTTTAGGAACTACCCTTGCAGAAATAGCCGCAGAAAAAGCTGGGATCATCAAAGAAAATATTCCCGTAGTAATCGGGGAAGCGCAGGCCGAGACGCGACCTGTATTTCATGCAATAGCAAAAGAAAAACAAGCACCACTCTATTTTGCCGAAGAAACAATCGCCCCTTCATTATCGACGGATTTAATGGGTGCTTATCAATTCAAAAACCTCCGTGCCGCCTATCTGGCTTTAACGATTTTAATGGGCGAGCAACCGCCCAAAGCAGCCATAGCAGGGTTTAATAAAGTAGTTGAAAATACTGGGTTACGTGGACGTTGGGAAATCCTTTCAGAGCAACCTAAAGTAATTGCCGACGTCACCCATAATACCGAGGGATTTAAGTATGTTGTGGACCAATTAAATGCCTTGCATAAAACAACGTTGCATTTAGTCCTGGGATTTGTCGAGGGGAAAAAACTCGAAGCAATTTTCGCTCTTTTACCCAAAGATGGTCATTATTATTTTTGCGCACCCGCGATACCGCGTGCGATGTCCATTGAAAAAGTAAAGCGAATTGCTGAGAATCATGGACTTAATGCACAGTTCTATTCTACTTCAAATGCAGCCTATCACGCTGCAAGGGAGAATGCTCAAGCAGAAGATATTCTCTATGTGGGCGGAAGTACTTTTGTTGTGGCAGAAATTCTTTCCTGAAGGCTTTGTAATCAAAAAAAGTACATTATATTTGCACCCGCAAGGGCGCTTAGCTCAGTTGGTTCAGAGCACCTCGTTTACACCGAGGGGGTCGGGGGTTCGAATCCCTCAGCGCCCACATCTTTAAGTTTTACTTTATAAATTGAGTTATCTTTCTTTAGGTAACTCTTT
>JBMZGM010000022.1:0-19338 GCA_049615925.1 Flavobacteriaceae bacterium
CGAGGGGCTTTTTCTGATACTTCTACATTGATATAGCGACCGTCGAGTTGAAAATCGGTAAAGGTTTGTAAGACTTTTTCTCGTTGACTATTAGGCGTGTTAAAGAAAGAAAAACTGTCCATTACATCAACATGGAAGACATCATCTTGATCCAGGGATAAAGTAGCTTTTAAAAAGTCTTTTAGGTGCATCCAGTTGTAATCATCTCGTGCTCCTACATTGATGAAGAATCGTGTGCTGTCCTTTTTGTTGTGTTTCACTTTATCACGTCCTCCTTCTCCACGGTCTCCACCGCTACTGTTGAGGTCTTTGGCGTTTTTATAATAATCGTGAAAACGAGCAAATTCAACCGAAACCAGGCGTTGAATTAATTCCTCCTTGGTCAAATCATTTAAGACTTCTTCCACCTTTGGTAAATAGGGAGTAATTTCTTCGTTAATTTCGGTTTGATGGATTTTTTGTGCCAAATGGTACAATTGCGTTTCACATATTTCTATGCCCGTAGGGATTTTTTTGGCTTCAATTTTTGATTGAATGATTTTTTCAATGGTGCGAATTTTACGGGATTCACTCGAGGTGACAATAATCATGGATACCCCTTTATTTCCAGCGCGACCTGTTCGCCCAGAACGGTGGGTGTAGGTCTCAATCTCGTCGGGTAATTGATAGTTGATTACGTGAGTAACATTGTCTACATCAATTCCACGGGCAGCGACATCAGTCGCAACCAGCATTTGGATTTGTTTATTGCGGAAGGATTTCATCACCATGTCCCGTTGATTTTGACTTAAATCCCCGTGTAGGGCACCAGCATTGTATCCGTCTTCGATCAATTTTTCTGCTACGCGTTGGGTGTCGCGTTTTGTGCGGCAAAACACCACCGAGAAGATGTTAGGATGCGCATCGGCTAGTCGTTTTAAAGCGGGATAGCGATCACGTCCAGAGACTTGATAATATTCGTGTTTTACGTTTTTTGTTCCAGCATTTTTTGTTCCCACGGTTATTTCTTGTGGCTGGTACATGAACTTTTTTGCGATGGTTGCCACTTCTTTTGGCATGGTTGCCGAGAAGAGCCAGGTGCTTTTATCGTCTGGGGTATTGGAAAGAATTGACGTAATGTCTTCAAAGAATCCCATGTTGAGCATTTCATCTGCTTCATCTAAAACACAGTATTCTACCTTTGAAAGGTCTACCATTCTACGTCGAATCATGTCTTGCATTCGACCTGGGGTAGCCACAAGAATTTGTGCTCCTTTTTTTACATTTTTAGCTTGATCGGTAATGCTCGCCCCTCCATAGATGGCGACTATATTCACCCCTTTAAGATGCTTGGCGTAATTTTTTAACTCTTGAGTAATTTGTAAACACAATTCCCGAGTAGGAGAGAGGATAAGACCTTGTGTCACACGGCTAGTCGTATCGATTTTTTGGAGCATAGGAAAACCAAAGGCCGCTGTTTTTCCGGTCCCAGTTTGTGCTAGCGAAACCACATCGGTTTCTTGTTCTAGCAATAAGGGGATGGTTTTAGCTTGGACTTCAGAAGGGGTTTTGAACCCCATGTCTTCAATGGCTTGTAAAAGTTCTTTACTAAGCCCTAATTCGTGGAATGTATTCATTGCCGCAAAGGTACGGTAGTTTAATGGATAAAGCGGGCATTCTATGGCTTAATCCTTTATTTACCTATTTCCAGTAGTCTTTTTAGAAAGGCTTTTGTCGCTTTTGCACGATGACTAATGTTGTTTTTAATCTCACTTCCTAGCTCAGCAAAGGTTTGCTGATATCCTTCTGGAATAAAAATAGGATCATAGCCGAAACCACCTTGCCCGCGCTTTTCAAGAATTAAAGTACCGCGAACAATTCCTTGACAATCCCATTCTTTGTCCTCCATACAGACGGCAATCACCGTACGAAATTGTGCTGCTTTATTGGGTTGAGAGCTTAGCTTATTCCATACTTTTTGAATGTTTGCCTCATTGTCTTTTTGAGGCCCTGCATAGCGGGCCGAAATAACACCCGGCGCTCCGTCTAGGGCATCGATTTCAAGGCTAGAGTCATCGGCAAAACAATTTAAGCCATAGTTTTTTTTCACATGACGGGCTTTGATGTACGCATTTTCCTCTAGGGTATTACCGGTTTCTTCAATCTCTTCTGTACAGCCAATATCGGTTAAGCTTAATAACTCAATAGAGGAAGGAAGTAGTTGCTTTACTTCTTCTAGTTTATTTGTATTGTGGGTGGCAAAAACTAATTTCATTAGCGATGGTGATAAGGTTCATTTTTTAAAATAGTATGCGCGCGATAAAGTTGTTCCACAAAAAATAAGCGAATCATTTGATGGGAGAAAGTCATTTTTGACAGACTAATTTTTTGTTGGGCAAGCGTATAGAGCGAAGGGGAAAAACCATAGGGTCCTCCAATAATAAAGACCAATCGTTTAATCCCAGATATTTGCTGTTTATTGATCCATGTAGAAAATTCTTCAGATGTAAATTGTTTCCCTTTTTCGTCTAGGAGAATGATGCGATCCCCCGGTTTTAGCTGTTTGTGGAGTAACTTTGCCTCAGCTTCTTTTTGCTGTTGTTCAGACAGGTTTTTACTGTTTTTGATGTCCTCAATAATTGACAAGCTAAATTTCGTGTAGTGGCGTAAACGATTTTGATAAACCTCCATGAGTTGTTTAAGTTCGGCTTGATCTGTTTTTCCCACGCAAAGTAAGACACATTCCATGGCGTAAAAATACAAAGGGGAAGCAGGATATCCCCATGAAATGCATTAATTTTGGGAAAACAACCACTGTGAGTAATCAATGGACGCATCTTCCTGGAGTGAAGCAAATAATTCGCCTTTTGCGACTTTTGCGCATCCCTGGACTAAAGGGTTTTTCGATGTATGCCTTGCTAGAACTCTACCTTGTGGGTATTGTGAGAGGTGCATTAACCGCACGTGCGGGTTCTATTTCCTTTAGCTTTTTTATGGCCTTGTTTCCTTTCCTATTATTTGTATTGAATTTGATTCCATTTATTCCCACTGTTTTTTCCATCGATAATTTTGACCTTGTGCTGTTGGATTTTATTGAAACCCTTTTACCAGCAGATACCCATGGTTTTTTTAATGAAATATTTGAAGATATCCAAAGTAAGCCTCGAGGTGGATTGTTGTCCTCGGTTTTTATTCTTTCCATTTTATTATCGGCAAATGGAGTCAACGCTATTTTTACCAGCTTTGAGGTTTCTTATCACGTCAAGGAGTTGCGCAATATATTTAAGCAATACCTGTTTGCCTTGGGGGTAAGTGTATTGCTTGCTTTCCTATTATTAGTCGCAGTGATTAGCTTTATCTACTTTAAATTAGCCATGCAAGATGTGTTGCCCGAGACATTAAATTGGGTGGTGTGGGGTCAAAACACCTTCTTCATTCTTTTAGCATATTTTTCTATTTCCATTCTTTATTACTTTGGCACCATTGAAGGTAAACTCACGCATTTCTTTTCTCCAGGAGCCTTGATGACCTTATTGCTTTTTATATGCAGTACGTACTTGTTTGGGATTTATATTGAGAATTTCTCTAACTATAATCAATTGTATGGATCAATTGGGGCCTTATTGATTTTTATGTTATACACCTGGATCAATTCTATTGTACTTCTTTTAGGCTTTGAGCTCAATGCCACCATTAGTCGTTTAAAACAAGAAAATAAATAGCTTGTTTTTATGCACTACTTTATTGATGTTTTACTGCCTTTGCCCTTACCTAAAGCATTTACCTATTTAGTTGATGAAGCAGAATACCATTTTTTGACTCCGGGTTTTCGCGTGGCTGTTCCCTTTGGAAAGAATAAACTTTATACGGGCTTGGTTTACAAAAAACATCTCGTGCATCCTCAAACCTATGACCCCAAACCCATTGAGGTCATATTAGAAGACCATCCGATTGTCACTCCTGGGCAAATTGCTTTTTGGGAATGGATGAGTGATTATTATCGCTGTTCCATGGGAAGTATTTTGCGTACAGCTTTACCCAGTGCATTTTTATTAGGAAGTGAAACCATTGTTTCAAAAGTAACCGAGGTGGAAGTGGATTGGGATTCACTATCAGACGATGCTTTCCTAGTCATGGAAGCAGTGGGGAATCGCGACTTACTGATTGAAGAAATTCAAGCCATTATTCAAAAGAAAACGGTGCTTCCACTTCTACAAGACTTAGTCGAGAAAGGCTATGTACAAACGCTGCAATCCCTAAAAGAAAAGTACTCCCCAAAATTTCATCGTTACATTAGGCTTGCTCCGGTTTATTTAAAGGAAGAAGCCATGCAAGCCTTATTTGAACAGTTAAAGCGTGCTCCAAAGCAATCAAATTTTCTTTTAGCCTTACTTCAACAGGAGGAAGAATGGATTAAATTAAGTGGGTTGAGAAAGCGCGTAAAAGTGGATAGTGCTTTGATCCGAACTTTATTGGATAAAGGAATACTAGAGGAGCGCTTTGTACAAGAAGATCGTCCTATTTTGACCCTGGTTGCTAGGGGAGAAAAGCCACAGTTATCCCCTGCACAAATAAAAGCATTAGATGGGGTTAAGCAAGCCTGGAAAACGCGTGAAGTTGTACTGTTAGAAGGGGTGACCTCTTCGGGGAAAACCGAAGTGTATTTCTCTTTAATCGAAGAGCAATTAGCCCAAAATAAACAGGTGTTATTTCTTTTGCCCGAAATATCCTTAACTGCACAAATGGTGCGTCGTTTGCAAAAGCGATTTGGGGAACAAGTGACTGTTTTTCACTCAAAATATTCCATTCATGAACGGGTTGAGGTGTGGAAAAATAGTCTGCATCACAGCGAGAAAGCTCGAATCATCTTGGGAGCTCGATCGGCGCTTTTTATGCCCTTTAAGGAGTTGGGATTGATCATTGTTGATGAAGAGCATGAAACTTCCTTTAAACAATTTGATCCTGCCCCTAGATACCAAGCTCGTGACGCTGCCATTGTTTTGGCTCATCAACAGGGGTGTAAGATTTTATTAGGATCGGCTACTCCTTCTATTGAATCACGCTTTAATGTCGAGCGAAAAAAGTATGGCCATGTTCAATTGCTAGAACGCTTTGGCGAAGCCATTTTACCCACGATTGAAACGGCAGATTTAAAAGATGCGCATAAGCGCAAAAGCATGCAGGGATTGTTTTCCCCCACTTTATTCACTGCCATCCAAGATTGCCTTGCACTTGGTCAACAGATTATTCTCTTTCAAAATCGAAGAGGATATGCCCCTTTATTAGAATGTCACAGTTGTGGTCATATTCCACAGTGTACGAATTGTGATGTCTCACTTACCTATCATCAATACAATCAGCAATTGCGATGCCATTATTGTGGTTATCATATCGCGAAACCCGTACAATGCGTTGTTTGTTCCAGTCCACATCTCGATGTGAAGGGTACTGGAACCCAGCAAATAGAAGAACAGGTACAGCAGTATTTTCCCGATGCAATTGTAGAACGAATGGACTGGGATTCTACCCGAGCAAAAAGAGCTTTTGAAGGTATTATTGAGCGATTTACAAGTGGAGAAGTAAACGTTTTAGTGGGAACACAAATGGTAACCAAAGGCTTGGACTTTAAAAACGTGGGCTTGGTGGGGGTCATCAATGCCGATCCACTGTTGTTTTTCCCCGATTTTCGAGCGCATGAACGCGCATTTCAATTATTGACACAAGTAGCAGGGCGGGCCGGAAGATCCCGCACAAAAGGAAGGGTGATCCTGCAAACTTTTTCTCCAGAGCATGCTGTTTTACAGCAAGTGATATCGAACAATTACGAGGCCTTATATGCACAACAACTCAAGGAACGAAAAACCTTTGATTACCCTCCTTTTTTTCGTTTGATTCGCATTTCATTAAAGGCGAGGGATTTTCACAAGGTAGAACAAGCTGCTCAATGGCTAGCCAATGTGTTGAATCGTTATTTGACCACACCTGTTTTGGGGCCAGTAGATCCCGTGGTTTCTCGTGTGAGAAATCAATACATTAAACAACTCATGATAAAATATCCCGATTCTCCCCAGCGAAAAGATGTGAAAGAAAAAGTCTCCAGTGCCTTAAAAAGTTTTGAAGCCATAGGTCAATTTAGAGCCGTGCGGGTAAATGTTGATATCGACCCCGCTTAAAGGGATTGCATAAAAGACAAAAAGTCTTTTTTTCTAAAACGGCTTAACGGAATTTTGATCTTTTCTAATACCACTTCTTTTGCCGTATATTGAATGATTTTATTCGCATTCACTATGTAGGATTTGTGGGTGCGATAGAATTGATTTGACGGTAAGCGTTCTTCGATTTTCTTCATCGACATCAAGACGACATATTTTCGATTTTCTGTCACAATTTTAACATAGTCTCCCATGGCTTCTACATGTGAGATGGCATTGAGTAAAATACGTTCCTTCATTAAATCACAGCGCACTTCTATGTAAGTGGAGGGGAGAAGGGTGCGTTGCTTTTCTATAACATAGTCTTGTCGATACAACCGTTTTAGCATTATGGCGAAACGGTCTTTGTCAAAAGGTTTTGGTAAGAAATCAAATACACCCAGTTCAAATCCCACAACGGCGTCTTTTGTTCTGGCTGAATGCAGCACCACAAAATAGTCCTTTAATGATTGTTCCATAAAACGGATTCCCGAATCTTTGCTAAAGTTAGGATCAATTAGAATGACATCAACCTTATTTTCTGAAAGGAATTTTTGGGCTTTTTTTAACTTTTCAAAGCAGTGAATTTGATCTACCTCCTCAAGAGAATTGAGGTGTTCTTTCAATTTATTGTGTACGGCAGTGTTTTCGTCGATGTAAATAAAATTTAGGGCCATCGTAATGTATTTACTCAAACTTACAAAAAAATGCGCGTTGTGGAAAGAATAAAATGCAAGGAATGTTTGGTCTAAGTGAGTATTTGCGTTATTTTTGCAGCCTTAAATAAATCAATTTTTATGAATCATTACGAAACTGTTTTCATTTTGAATCCCGTTTTATCTGAAGATCAGATAAAGGAAGCAGTTAAGAAATTTGCCGCTATCATTACTGATAAAGGAGGTAAGTTTGTTAACCAAGAGGATTGGGGGCTTAAAAAATTAGCTTATCCCATCCAGAACAAGAAAAGTGGTTTTTACCACTTATTTGAGTACACCGTTGACGGTACAGCAATCAACCCACTAGAGGTTGAATTTAGACGTGATGAGCGCGTAATGCGTTACCTCACAGTGAAACTGGACAAGCACGCTATCGCTTGGGCAGAGAAACGTGTAAAGAAATTAAAAGAAACTGCTAAAGCCTAAACGAGATGTCTAAAATTGAAGAACAATCAAAAGGGAGAAAAGAAGGAGAAATCCGTTACTTAACTCCGTTAAATATTGAGACAAATAACAAGAAGAAATACTGTCGTTTCAAGCGTTCAGGGATCAAATATGTTGATTACAAAGACGCAAATTTCTTAATTGGTTTTGTCAATGAACAAGGGAAATTATTACCACGTCGTTTGACAGGTACTTCCTTAAAATACCAACGTAAAGTGTCTGTAGCTGTAAAACGCGCACGTCATTTAGCTTTAATGCCTTATGTAGGCGATTTATTAAAATAATTCACTTTAGATCATGGAACTGATACTCAGAGAAGATGTTCAAAACCTTGGATTTAAGGATGACATCGTTACAGTAAAAAACGGATACGGAAGAAACTTTTTAATCCCTCAAGGGAAAGCAGTATTGGCGACCGCCTCTGCTCGTAAAGTTTTAGCTGAAAATTTAAAACAACGCGCTTTTAAAGAGCAAAAGTTAATTGACGATGCGAATAAGCTTGCAAAAGCTTTACTCGCTTTAGAGATTAAAATTGCTTCTAAAGTAGGTTCAGGTGATAAATTGTTTGGATCAATCGGTGCTCAAGATGTTGCTGACGCATTTGCCAAAGCAGGTCAAGAAATCGATAAGAAATTCATCAGTTTACCTGGGCGCACCATTAAGCGTTTAGGCGCTTATGAAGCCACAGTTCGCTTACACAGAGAAGTGGTTGTTCAAGCACCTTTTGAAATTATTCCTGAGAAGGCTTAATTATAAAGTTAACGTTATTCAACCCCACATTAGTGGGGTTTTTTTGTATGAACTATCACCGTCTTAGTAAAGAACAGCTAGAAGAGTTGCATGAGGAGTTTGCCAAGTACCTCGCTGCATTATCCATCGACCGTAAACAATGGGAGTCCATTAAAGAAAATGATCCCGCCCAGGTGGACCAGCACCTCGATCAATTTTCGGATTTAGTTTGGGAAGATGTTTTATCAAAAGATCTTTATCTCGAACATTTAAGCCCGAATCACTTTTTTATTTTTGAATGCCTCGAAAAAGAAATGCATTTGATTGCCGTTAAAGTGAGTGAGGTAGATCAAGATATTACTACTACCGAGGGCTGGCAATGGTTGCTCCATCATATTCACGATGAAAAAGTTACCTTTTACCGCTCTTCAAAAGCGTATACCCACGATCGCAAAGAGGAACTGTATGGAATGATTTTAAAGGGGGCACAAATTAGTAATGATAAACGCTACAAAAGTATCCTTGAATTTCTTGCATAAGCCCCTCAAAAATTTGAATATTTGTATTCACGGCTCTTAGATTATATATATGAAACCTTCTTTACCAAAAGGGACACGCGATTTTTCATCCAAAGAGGTTGCACAGCGCAATTACCTCAAAACGATATTACAGGAAACATTTGAAGCATCGGGATTTCAACCCATTGAAACCCCTTCTTTTGAAAAGTCACAAACCCTTTTAGGGAAATATGGAGAGGAAGGAGACCGCCTTATTTTTAAGATTTTATCGAATGGTGAAAAGCTCAAAAAAGCCGATTTTAATGCGCTAGAGGAGAATCGTCTTGGTGCCTTTGCAAGTTCGATTTCTGAAAAAGCCTTAAGGTATGATTTAACGGTGCCTTTTGCGCGTTATGTGGTACAACACCAAAACGACTTGGTTTTTCCATTTAAGCGTTATCAAATTCAAGCGGTGTGGCGGGCAGATCGACCACAACACGGCCGTTTTCAAGAGTTTTATCAGTGTGACGCCGATGTGGTGGGGAGTGATTCTCTATGGCAAGAAGTTGAATTATGTCAATTGTATGCTTCTGCCTTTAATCGGTTAGGATTGAAAGGGGCCACCCTCAAACTCAACAACCGCAAAGTTTTAGCTGGGATTGCAGAAATCATCGGTGCTGCCGATCAATTGATTGATTTTACTGTAGCCTTAGATAAACTAGACAAAATAGGTTTTGAAGGGGTTGTAAAAGAATTGATCGAAAAAGGGTTTTCTACATCGGCGATTGAGAAAATTACTCCTTTAATGGAATTGCAGGGCTCGGCACAAGAGCGTTTAGAACAATTGGATGTTTTCTTAGCTAATTCAACCGTCGGTCAAACAGGGGTAGAAGAGTTGCGCTTTGTGATCACTCAATTGAACGAAATTGGATTAAACGGAATAAATCTTTCTATAGATGTCACTCTTGCTAGAGGGTTAAACTATTACACTGGATGTATTTTTGAAGTGGCCGCTCCTGCAGGAGTCAAGATGGGCTCTATTGGTGGAGGAGGCCGTTATGATGACCTTACCGCTGGTTTTGGGATGAAAAACATGAGTGGTGTGGGGATTTCTTTTGGTTTTGAACGCATCTATTTAGTGCTCGAAGAATTGGGTTTATTTCCTGCCTCTGTGCAAAACGAAACCCAGGTGATTTTCCTCAACTTTGGCGAAGCCTCGGCATTAAAAGCAAATCAATTGATTGCTGCATTGAGAGCAGCAGCAGTGCGCACAGAGTTTTATCCTGATGCTGCAAAGATGAAGAAGCAACTTTCTTATGCTAATCAAAAAGGCATCCCATGGGTGGTATTAATAGGAGAGGAAGAGTTAAATCGAGGAGAGGCTACTCTTAAAAATATGGAAAGTGGTGAACAGGAGGTTCAACCACTTTCCAAATTAGTTCAAACGTTAGTGTCGAAGTTCGCTTAATGCGAGCCTAAAGCGCCTAGGTAACGTTCTGCGTCTAGGGCTGCCATACATCCCGTTCCCGCTGCTGTAACAGCTTGTCGGTATTCTTTGTCTTGTACATCGCCAGAGGCAAAGACCCCTGGAAGATTCGTTTTTGTCGATTTCCCCTCGGTGATTAAATATCCTGCTTCATCCATATCGAGTTGTCCCTTAAAGATATCGGTATTGGGTTGATGCCCTATCGCGATAAAAAGACCTGTGATTGGAATTTCGGTTTTTTCTTGTGTGGTATTATTGACCATGCGTAAACCTTCTACAACTTGATCGCCTAATACTTCGTCTACTTCGGTGTTGTAGCGTACTTCGATATTTTTGGTATTGTTAACGCGATGCTGCATGGCTTTTGAGGCTCGCATGACGTCTCTTCTCACTAGCATGGTGACTTTGGTACATATATTGGCGAGGTAGGTTGCTTCTTCAGCAGCGGTATCTCCAGCGCCTACGATAGCGACTTCTTGTCCCTTGTAAAAAAAGCCATCACAAACCGCACAAGCTGAGACTCCACCACCACGAAGGCGTTGCTCGCTGGGTAGTCCCAAATACTTTGCACTTGCTCCTGTTGAGATGATGATGGTTTCGGCTTCTAGGGTAGTCGTGTCATCGACTACTACCGTATGAATTCCTCCTATTTCTTTACTTAGTGTTACTTGGGTAACATGTCCTATCCGTACTTCGGTACCAAAGCGTTCTGCTTGTTGTTGTAATTCAACCATCATTGAGGGACCGTCTACACCTTTTGGGTAGCCTGGGAAATTATCTACCTCTGTAGTTGTAGTTAATTGTCCTCCTGGTTCCATTCCAGTGTAAACTACAGGTTTAAGATCGGCTCTTGCTGCATAAATCGCCGCAGTATAACCGGCCGGGCCACTCCCAATGATTAAACATTTAATTCGCTCCATAATTGTTCGCTTATTTTGTTGTTTCCAAAGCTACAAAAAGTCCCTTCTTTTCTCCTTGCTAAAAAAGGTGATTTCCATGTCTTTTATCAACCGTTCCATAGATATTGTTGATATCCTTTGATGGAATTCTCTCTGGAGAGAATCCAAAGTTCGTTGAGACAATTGTACCTTAGACAAAGATCAAAGATACCGTAGATGCGAATGTTTAATTTACCTGTGAATTACCACTATAGGGATGACCTTTTTGCGGGTATAACTGTGGGAGTAATTACTATTCCACAAGCCATGGCTTTTGCCTTGCTTGCTGGATTGCCACCTATTTATGGCTTATATGGTGCTTTTCTTCCTCTATTGGTTTATGCCCTACTGGGAACCTCAAATTTTTTGAATGTTGGTCCCGTATCAGTGATTGCTATTTTTATTTATGACGCCATTGCAGGCATTGCAACTCCCTTTTCTCCAGATTATGTCTCTGCAGTGGTTACCCTGGGATTATTGACGGGAGTCATACAACTTGTTGCTGGTATTTTGCGATTGGGACGTTATGTTGAGTATCTGCCAAAAAGCGTCGTTTCGGGCTTTATTCAAGCTGCCGCAGTAGTAATTATTATTGCGCAACTCCCTGCTGCTTTTGGGGTAGAGCTAGTTGATCAACCTACCTATCTTGATCGGTTGTATTATTTATGGCTAGAACGTAACGATTTTAACCCCCTCTCCACCGCTCTGTTTTTGGGTGCTTTAATTGGTTTATTTGTAATGGCAAGGTTAGCACCAAAATTCCCAACAGCCATTGTCCTGCTGGTAGCTACAGCAATGGCTGCTTTTATTGCTGATTTTGAAGTCATGGGAGTTGCTTTGATTGGTGAAGTTCCCCAAGGCTTACCATCGTTTGAGCTACCACTAATAGATGCTAGTATTTTACAGTTGTTACCCGCAGCTTTTGGGATTGCATTTGTCGCGAGCTTAGGAAGTTTTGTGATGGCTAAAAATGTCGCAGAACAACAAATTAACCCCTGGCAAGCAAATCGAGATTTAGTTGCGCTAGGACTGGCAAAAATAGTGAGTGCTTTCACGGGGGCACTAATTCCAGCTGGGAGTTTTAATCGCAGTATACTAGTGATTAAATCGGGCGGGAAAACGCAATTGACGAGTTTAATCGCTGCTTTGATTTTACTGCTTACTCTATTAGTATTGACCCCAATAGTTTATTATTTACCACAGCCTGTGATTGCAGCCATTATTGTTTATTCGGTTTACTTTTTATTTGACTTTCCATTGATTGGACAGTTATGGCAAACAAATAAACGTCAACTAATGTATCTTTTGATCACAGCTTTAACCACCTTAACAATTGGTTTTGTGGAGGGAATACTAAGTGGGGTAGTTGTCTCCGTTTTTATTGAATTCTTTGGTAAAAAGCGCCTTAGTTCGTCCTAAAGGTGTAAACCCCAGAATCACTTTCATAACCATTGGCATCAATAGCAATTACTTTCCAATAATAAATTGTGTTGTTTTCTACCGCAACATCAATCGTGGTGGTGGTAGATTCAAAATCTAAGGTTTGAATTAATGTACTTCCATCGGTTGTGTCAAGATAGACCTGATATTGTACAAGGTCATTGTCAACATCGGTACAGGTCCATTGTAGGGGAATGTTTCCATCCGATGGAGTGACGGTTGATCCCGAAATAGGACTAGTTAACTCTGCTGGGAAAGGAGCATAGTTGACTTGTGCTGGACCTGCAAGGTAGAATTTCCACGTATCACTTTCTACAGGTTGACTTCCACTTTGACCATTTGAAGTGACTTTCCATGAATAGGGTTCATCATGTTCAAGGGTTAAAACTTTATCACTTGTGGTCGAATTATAAACCGCACTATTGTTTGTTGATAGATTAATTACAGTGAGGTCATAAGAGCTTACATTTTGCCCAGCATTCCATCGAAACGTAATTGAACTTTGATTGTCATTTACTGGAGTTGTTTCTAGACAAGGTTCATTGTTTGCAGGGAAACTTAAGGTTGCCCGGGTGGGTTGTAGAATAATAACTTCTTCTGGTTCATTACCACCACTACTTTCTTTGGAACAGGCGGTTAAATTTGTTATCGCTAGGGCCAGTAATACAATTGTTTTCTTCATTTGTTACCGTTTTATTATAAGTTCAGATTGTGTTGTGGTTTCCCCACAGCTTTTGATGATATATCCACCAGGTTGCAGGCTTGACGTGTTGAGGTTGATTACGCGTTGACTAGTGCTTAATTGGTGTTGACTTGATTGAACGAGTCGGCCTTGAGTTGTGTAAAATTCAATGGTTATTTCGGTATCACTACCTCCCACATAAATGGATAAATCACTTTCAAAAGGATTAGGCGTGAAGTACACTTGAGCAGAGTTAAAGTAGTCTTTTTCAAAGACACCCTGACATTCTATCCCTGTTGTAATTTTGATGTGATTCATTCCTTCATCTAAGTCAATGTCGATACTCGTTTCGTTTGTTTGGAAACTTTCACCATTATGGGTAATGGTATATACATCTCCACCCGAAAGGTCATAATGAACACTTTTGCCAGAAGACCCTACTTTGCCATAAACCGATAATGCTTGTGGCTCTTCCACTGTGACGGAATAACAGCGTTCAAATTCTGATGGATCTACTCCATCCACAGTAATGCAAACAGAATAACTTCCAGCTGGAACTTCGTTTAATGTGTAGTTTTCTGTAGCAAAAGTAAATGTTTGATCTGTGGGTCCAGTAACTTGAACGTTATAGGTATAGGACTGGTCATTTGTAGCAATATTAATTTCACTTTGTCCAATACACTTCTCTGAGGTGGAAACACTAAAGTTATTGGGTGGAAGATAAAAGATCGCGCAACCTTCAATATTTACTTTAGTATTGAGTGGGGTGTCGTTACAGCTATCATTTGGATTCCATACTCCATCATGATCGGCGTCATCGGTTACATCTCCCACACCGTCACCATCACTATCCTCTTGATTGGGGTTTGGAACAAACGGACTGTTATCCATGATGTCGTTTATTCCATCGCCATCGGTATCATCAGTCGCATTAGCTGGAACGGTTTGTATTTGTACAGCAGTGGGGTCATTTTCTGGAATGATGATGTTGGTTTGTTGAACAACAATAGGTTGTGCAGCTTCTCCATCGTTTGTATTGATGTTTACCACCTCTACTTCATAAATGTTATCACGATTGTGATCTTGAGGATTCTCATAATCAGGATCGTTAATAAAGACGAGATAATCTCCTTCTTGAATTGTTTTACCGTTGCCTTTATCGGTTGCGTTTTCAAAACTTTGAACCTCAAATAAATGCGCATCGTTTCCACCAACGATTTTCTTTTTAATTTTCCATTTCCCTACCCCTTTATCTACTTTGGGGTTTAAATAACGGGTGTAATCAACTTTAGCACCAGTTGATTCATTCTCAACATTGAAAACAGCTATTTCAAAATTCGCCACCTTTTTTGTGTTAGGGATGTCAAGAACATTTAATACAATCTCTTTTTCTGTGCTTTGATTCAAATTGTTTGTAGCAACAATCGTAAATCTAGGGGTAGGATTTTCTTCAAAATCTGTTCTTCCTACTAAGAAAATTGAGTCGCCCACTAATTCGAATAATTCAGCTTGTTCCCCAGGAGCAATGGAAAGGCTAATATTATTTGTCGTACCATCACTAGCATTAGGATCGCTATAGAGTAGCTTCCCTAGGAAGGTGCGAATTTCACCAGTTTCAGTATCGCGACTATTTTCTGTTTTTTCAAAGTTTTGTGTTCTAATAATGGGTGGTTCATAGGCACAACCATTGCTGTCAACAGGTATTCCTGCTGGTGTGCCAGGACATTGGTCAATACTATTATTAACGCCATCTTGATCATCATCTCCATCAATTTCTACTTCGGCACAACCATAGGCGTCCACTTTTTCATTTGCCGCAGTTCCTGGACAGCGATCTAAGGCATTAATTACTCCGTCTTGATCATTGTCTCTTTGATCTTCTGAACAACCATTTTCATCGACTGTAACTAGCGGTTGAGTATCGGGACATTGATCAAATTCGTTGAGTATGCCATCAAAGTCACTGTCAACAGCTATTTGAATTTCGGAACATCCATTGCTATTAACAGGGAAATAGGGGAGGGTATCGGCGCAATAGTCTTTTTCATTTGGGACACCATCCATATCAGTATCGGCTTCTTTTTGTGCGATTGAACAACCAAATTGATTCACCGGTTGACCAACGGCGGTGTTTGGGCATAAATCTTCGTTATCGTTAACACCATCAAAGTCGTTATCGAGTTCATAAAGCGGACAACCAAATTCGTTTACCGCAACACCACGTTCGGTCCCAGGGCAAAGGTCATTTTCATTTGGAATACCATCGAGATCATTATCGGTGGATTCTTGCTCGGCACTTTCTTCAGGGGTACATCCCGTTTCATCTACCTCAATGCCCTCTGGGGTGTCAGGACAACGGTCTAGAAGATTAATGACTCCATCATTGTCGTCATCTGCTGTATCGTTCTTAGCTTTTTCTTCTGCCTCGCTACAACCCACTTCGTTTACTGCAATTCCAGGAGGAGAATCTGGGCACTGATCGAGTTCATTACTAACACCATCAAAGTCACTATCATTCTCAACAACAGCACAACCATATTCATCTACATACTCTCCAATTGGGGTATTGGGACAAGCATCAACAGTGTCTATAACGCCATCAAGATCTTTATCTTGATCAACCACTGAACAACCATTTTCATCTACTTGCTGCCCTTGTGGCGTGTAAGGACATTGATCAAATTCATTGTCCACTCCATCTTGATCAAAATCTGTGATTTCTGCTAATTGCGCTTCAGAGCAACCAAATTCGTTTACGGAATCTCCTTCGGCTGTATCTGGGCAAATATCAATGATGTCAATGATGCCATCACCATCAGCATCCCGAATATATTCTGCTACTCCCCCTTGTTCTTCAGAACATCCTTTAGGGTCAACAGGAGTGTCGGCTGCTGTATTTGGACAAACATCAAGAAAATTCAATACGCCATCGTTGTCATCATCTCCTAAATAACTTTCAACTTGTTGATCTGCACTACAACCTTTGGGATCAACAGCGATTCCAGGTGGAGTATCCGGGCATTCATCTTGATCATCTTTAACTCCATCGTTATCCTGGTCTTCAATGGTCGATGTAGCAGTAGTGGAGTCACCCTCCTCACAATCATTACTCACAACAATTGTTTGACTTAATGCTTGTTGAACATTGTTGTAACTATCTGTAAAGATGAGCTTAACATCAAAAGAACCTGGAATAAATGGTACGCCATATAGAACAAACTCTTTTTCATACGGCGTTAAATACACATAGTAATCTACTCCTGGGGGTAAGCCCTCTGCTAGTATGTCGATGCGAGCATTATTACAACTCGTGTCTATGGTGTAAACAATGCGATCCATGGGGCTATTAATACACAATACACTTTGCTCCTCAATATTTTCTGGAGCATTGATGACTATGGTACAGTCTCCATCACTTATCGCACATCCATTTTCATCGACATTTGCACCAGCTTGCGTATTTGGACATAGGTCAATGTCGTCATCAATTCCATCTTGATCACGATCATTTTGTGTTCCTGTACCAGTTGCACTACAATCTGATTCAACGTATATGTATCCATTGATTGTTTGCTCAACGTAATTTTCTACATCATAAAAGAAAACGGTTACTTGATAATCTCCTGGGATAAAAGCAGCACCTGCAATGATAAATTGATTTCCATCCTCGGTATTTTCCATGGAGTAACTTAGTCCAGGAGGTAATCCGATAATATTTGCATCTATATATGAGCTAGAACAAGTGGTGGACAGTGAAATACGTATTGGTTCGATTTGTTGATCCAAACAAATATCTGCATTGATATTTCCTTCGACTGTGATGGAACAATCTTTTGGTATATCTGGACAGCCTAAACTATCTACTGGTAAACCCAGTGGAGTTCCAGGGCACTCGTCAAATTGATCGGGTACACCATCCAAATCACTGTCGCTTTGTCCGCCGGTATTTGTCCCTGTTCCTGTACCTGGACCACCGCAGTTGCCATCCACGATGAACAATCCACCAATGGAGGTTTCAATATTATTTGCTGTATCAATTACGCCCAGGGTAGCATAGTAAACATTAGCCGTAGTGGGTGTCCCACTAAAGGTAACAGTTAGTCCGTCTTCTTTGTTTTCGATACTGTACTCCAAGCCTTCGGGGAAACCATCTACCACAACTTCAAGGGCAGAATTTGTACAGGTCGTACTAATGTCAAAACTTAGGTCGGTAACTGCCTCACCAAGACATAGGGTGGGGTTTGTTTCAAAAGCACTACCGTCGATGTTGAGGTCACAATTTGTATTTCCTGTTCCTGTACCTGGACCACCGCAGCTGCCATCCACGATGAACAATCCACCAATGGAGGTTTCAATATTATTTGCTGTATCAATTACGCCCAGGGTAGCATAGTAAACATTAGCCGTAGTGGGTGTCCCACTAAAGGTAACAGTTAGTCCGTCTTCTTTGTTTTCGATACTGTACTCCAAGCCTTCGGGGAAACCATCTACCACAACTTCAAGGGCAGAATTTGTACAGGTCGTGCTGATGTCAAAACTAAGGTCGGTAATCGCCTCACCAAGACATAGGGTGGGGTTTGTTTCGAAGGTACTACCGTCGATGTTGAGGTCACAATTTGAATTTCCTGTACCTGTACCTGGACCGCCGCAGCTGCCGTCAATAAAGATTACCCCGCCTAGAGAGGATTCAAAATTATTAGCTGTATCTGCGATATTGATCGTAGCAATTTCCAATCCAGCGGTTGTAGGCGTCCCTTGAAAGGTAAGAATTGTTCGATCATCGATTGTTGATACATCATAAGTGATTCCTTCTGGGACACCATTTAAATCAAAGCTGAGTGAAGTTGTCGTACAGCTGGAACGTATTTCCAATTCAAAGGGAGCGATAGCCTCTCCTAGACAAAAATTCAGGGATTGATCAAAAGGATTGTTTATGATTGCAATTTCACAACTCACATCATTCACAGGACAACCCGCTGCGTCAACCTGAATACCAGAAGGAGTATCAGGACAAACATCTACATTATCCGGGACACCGTCAGCGTCTTGATCTGCTGTGTTGTTATTTCCTCCGCAGCTAGCTCCCCAAATAGGTTGATTCTCTTGAGTCAATGCAGCATTAGTGGCAAAATTTTCTGGGGCGTTAGGAATTATTTCTACGCACCAGTTAGAAATATCTTGATTAAAGATTGTAGCATCTCTAAACATATTGCTCATATTAGCAACTTGACTTGTATCCCAATTTCCAATATCTTGATTAAAGGCGAAAGCCCCGAAAAACATACTTTCCATGTTGTTGACAGAAGAAGTGTTCCAATTGCTAATGTCTTGGTTGAAATTCTCAGCAGAATCGAAAACTCCTGACATGCCGACTACGTTGGATGTATTCCACCCTCCAATGTTTTGATTAAACAATGTAGCTCCATTGAACATATTGTCGATGTATAGTACATTATTTAAATTCCATGCTCCAATGTTTTGATTGAAACTGGTGGATCCAAAAAACATTCTACTCATATCTGTTACAGAAGACGTATCCCAAGTTGAGATGTTTTGATTAAATGATATTGCGCCTTCAAACATACCTCTCATACTAAAAATATTACTGGTATTCCATGAACTTAAATTTTGATTAAAGGAAGAGGCGTAACGAAACATCTCCCAAATATCTGTTACGTTTGAAATATTCCAACCGCCAATATCTTGATTGAAAGCAGTTGCACCAGCAAACATTCCATTCATGGCACCTACATTCTGTGTGTTCCAATTACTGATGTCCTGATTAAACGAGGACGCACCAGCAAAAGTTAATTGCATACCGAGTACATTTGATGTGTCCCAAAAACTTATATCTTCATTAAATGAACTGTTTTCACTAAAGAGACCATTCATGTCAGTTACTAAGGAAGTACACAAATTCACATTCCCAGTTGCAATCTCACTTCTCAAAGAAGTGTTATCTACTGCTGTATAGGTAATGCCATTAATTTCTGCTGTTTCTCCCACAGTAGCATTAGGACATTTACATGTTCCGTTTTCAAAATATATATTTTCTGAATTTGCCGTAGTAGTCACGGGACAACCCGCTGCGTCAACTTGTGTTCCGGCAGGAGTATCGGGACAAACGTCTACACTATCTGGTACACCGTCAGCGTCTTGATCTGCCGTAGTAGTCACGGGGCAACCCGCTGCGTCAACTTGTGTTCCGGCAGGAGTATCGGGACAAACGTCTACAC
>JBMZGM010000023.1:0-18581 GCA_049615925.1 Flavobacteriaceae bacterium
CTGGAGGTACCACACAACCCTAACTAGTTTTAATTTAATTAGTTAGGGTTTTTTATTTTAATTTTTTAATGGTTGAGTGAAATCAAAATGACTGCTTAATTTATTGATATACAGGTTTTTATTATAGTATTTTAATTATCTCCAAAGACACTCTTTTAAGGTTGAATGATGTTGAAATAATTTAACTCTTTTAAATAAAACCATCGACACACCAATTAAAATCAGATGTAATCAATAAAGTTTATCAATACCTGACTATTTATCGGGATTGACGCCTTCATCTAAAGACCCTGCTTTAAACCAAACTTCTGCATAACTACCATGTTCATATTGTTTTTCAATAACTCCATCATAGGTTTCTGATTTTGTCGATTTTCCGTTAGCTTGATTGTAAGCACCTTGTTTAAAAAATACTTTTTCACCAGCATAGGCAATTTCTCGTTCTACACCAACACGTCTTTTTGAGGAATACCAATCAATGACTTGTTGTGGAACATCCGTTTTTGTTGCAAAATCAGATTTTAATAAGTTTTTAGTAAACGTTTTAGTCTCATGACCCTTACTTGTAAAAGTCAAATACATGATACCTTTATATACATTAACTTCATAACTAAATTCTTCTCCTAGAGCAATCCCATCCTCCGGTTCTTCTGGGTACGAATCTGGACGTTCACCTAGCACAGAAAAATCATACCCCCAAACTGCCATAGAATAATCCCATCGTCCATCATTTTCTCCTGCTGTATTAATTTCATAATTCCAAAAAACAGAACCTTTTTCATGTCCTGGGAATTTTTTATAATAGATCTTTAGTGGTTCATTTTCATGACCTTCATCACTGTGAATTTGCCCTACAACAACTGAGTAAGCTGAACGAGCCGTTGCATGACCTGTGGTGGAAACATGCTGTACTTTTAAGGTTCCCTTTAAATTCCCTCCTTCTTCAGGAATCCAACGTTTTTTTTCCCTAATTCGGTTCTTGTATTACTAGAATTAGGAGACGTAATTCCTGCATTTGGTGTTTTGTACACTACCCAATCTGTACTACCTTCTTTAACAACATAGAAAAAATCTTTCTTCTCAAAGTTGACTAAATCTTTGGAACGTGTTCCATCTCCTAAGAGGATTTGCCATTTGTTCATAAAAGGTAACACATCACTTGGATATTTTTTAGTTTCTTTTGTTTGTTCTTTATTTACCGAAGTCGTTTTAGTCTCATTTTTACATGAAAACAGTACTAAGATTACTATGAAAAAGAAGGTTGATTTTCTCATTTTTATTGATTTAGGATTAGAGATTGGTTAGTCAAATTAAATTGTTTAGACCTCATTATAATTAATTGTTTGGAATTAGAAATTAAATTGAAAGTACAAAAATGATAGGTAAAAACACTATTGATTTTAGCTTCCAAAAAAAATCCAACAGTAGTTGGAACATTTCATGATCTAAGCTTAATGATTATTTATTATAAAAACTGCTCGATCAATAAGGTTTAATCCATTTCCTTAATCGTGACTTTATAAAGATGGACAAAACGTTGGTACAACTCTTCTGCAGCTTGTTTCCTAACGGCAATACGGTAAACACAACGGGCGCCTAATTCTTGTTCAAGTACCTTAACATTCTTCTCTTTAATTATTCGCATTACCTTATTCATCTCTTCATAACCAAAGCTAAGTTCATAAATAAGGTCAATGGTGCGCGCTACTACGGCTGCGGCGGCTAGGGTAATTTGTGCTGAAGTTTTGTAAGCCTGTATCAATCCACCCACCCCTAATTTTGTTCCGCCGAAATAGCGAACAACCACCACCAACACATTCGTGAGATCAAAGGCCTGTAATTGTCCGTATATGGGCATGCCGGCAGAATTTTTTGGTTCCCCATCATCAGCAACACGATAATGAATTGAAGTAGCGCCCAATTGATAGGCATAACAAAAATGTCCAGCAGTGGGGTGTTGCTTTTTCAAGCTATCAATTAAACTTTTCACCTCCTCCTCATGCATAAGGGGGAAGGCATAGCCAAAAAACTTACTGCCTTTTTCTTTAAAAAGCGTTTCTTGAACAGGAACCGCAATGGTTTGATAACTGTCTTTCACTAGATGATGATATCAACGCAAGCAACAGCCGAAATCAAACAGTCTGCCGCTTTTGAGGCTTATTCCTCCTTGTGAGCTCCATCGCAAAAAGGCATATTGGCCGATTTACCGCAACCGCAAAGGGAAAAACGCGGACCATGCGCTATGGGATTTCCTTCTGTATCGGTTAAATCAATCTCTCCTCTTACGACAATAGGACCTTGTGGTTTTCTAAAAATAGTGGGTTTTGACATGCTGTGATTTTTGTGGTGAAGATAGAAAAGTTACGTCAATAAATTCCCCTCTTCATCCCATACAGCTGTTTCATTTCGCTTTTCTTGATCGACGCATTTTGCCAGCCATGCTGGATCATAGGCAAGCCCCATCTCATCCAACACTTCTTGCGGTACTCCATCCCAAACATGTGGAACATTTCCGCGATAGTCCAACTCCTTAATCCCTACGGCAGAGGTAAAATAACCCGTTAAAACCAAATTGCGCAATAAACTAAAAAACTGAACCGCTTGAGGTTGCTCTTCTACTCCTTCAATGGGATATGCCATGGGATCGAGCAAGCTTTGCTGTTGCTGCTCTTCTAAGGTTGTGAAATCTTGACCAAAGGACTTATTTGCTTTGGCGTTTAAAGCCATCAAACCACCTCGCATGGGCAGTTGAAAATCGGGATAATCCACCATCATAAAGGCGATAAAAGGGACTACGCCTGCTTCTTCGATAGTACCCTGTTCATTGGGTGGTAAAATTAAGTTAGCTAATGTGGTGACTAAGGCTTCTTCACTAGGAGTGAAAAAGCTAGTTTCAAATAAAACTTGATCAATGGCAGCTTCTTTCTTATTTCTACCGTATTGATAGTTCCAAATTTTCTCGGTTACCTCTTCTGCAGGCTCGTTACAGCTGTTCAATAAAAGACCTCCAGCAACAGAACCCAATAAAAGGGATTTAATACTTTCTCTTCTATCCATGCTTAGATATTTTGCTTCTTTAATTCTTGAATGATATAATCTGACGTTCGCCATGCTAAAGCCAAAATCGTCCAGGTGGGGTTTTTATCTGCTTGCGAAACAAAAGGACCTGCGTCAACGACAAATACATTGTCGACATCGTGTAGTTGTTCAAATTCATTCACTACAGATGTTGTGGGGTCGCTTCCCATGCGTGTGGTCCCTACTTCGTGTATGATGCGTCCAGGAGCATGCAAGCCATAATTGCGATCGGCCCCGGGTTTATCCCCTAAAAGAATTCCCCCCATATTGGTTAAGATCTCTTCAAAGGTATCGTGCATGTGTTTGGCTTGTTTCTTTTCAAAATCAGACCATTTGTAATGGAAGCGTAAAACGGGAATACCAAATTCATCCACAGTCGTAGGGTCAATTTCACAATAGTTATCCTTTCGGGCGATGGCCTCGCCACGCCCTGAAATGCCTACTACAGAGCCATAGAACTTTTTGACATCTTCGCGCAAGCTATTCCCATATCCCCCCACTTTTTCTCCTAGGTATTTGTTGAGTCCGTTAGGGTCAAAGCCCGTTCCATAACTGGGCATTCCCATGCCTCCCCACTGTTCGAGATGATAGCCGCGTGGAAAATCTAGCGTTTTATTGTCTAGCCACCAGGGAGAATAGACATGCATCCCTCCTACACCATCTTCGTTATAGCGCTTGCGGTTCATAAGAGCGGGGACAAAGGCCATGCGATCTGCTCCAGTAGAATCGTGTAAATATTTCCCCACTAGGTTACTGCTATTCCCCAAGCCATTAGGGTGTTGTGCACTTTTTGAATTCAATAAAATTCTTGCCGTACTGCAGGCAGAGGCTGCAAGAACCACAATACGCCCTTTTATGGCATATTCTCGCCGGTCTTCTTTATTGATATATGTAACTCCTGTGGCTTTTCCTTCTTCGTTTGTCATGACTTCTTTGACCATGGAATTGACATAAAGATCCACCTGTCCTTTCCCTTTTTGAGCTGGAAAAATAAGACAAGAACCCGAAGAAAAATCTGCGTAAACCGAGCAAGAACGCGAACACTGGTTGCAATAAAAACAAACCCCGCGTTCATTATTGATTCGCTTTGTCAATACTGATAAACGCGATGGAATTACCGTTACATTGGACTTTTTTGCTGCGTTGATATAGAGTAATTCGTGTAAGCGAGGTTTAGGGGGGGGCAAGAAAAAACCATCGGGTTCATTGGGAAGGTTTTCTTTTGTACCAAAAACCCCAATCAATTGATCCACCTTGTCGTAATAGGGTTTAATATCTTCATAACCAATAGGCCAGTTTTCTCCTAAACCATCACGATCTTTCCCTTTAAAATCTCTTGGTCCAAAACGTAAGGAAATACGCCCCCAGTGATTGGTTCTTCCTCCTAACATCCGAGACCGAAACCAATCAAACTTTGTATCACCAATACGGTTATAGGGCTCTCCTTCGATTTCCCATCCTCCATAGGCCATGTCGTATTCCCCAAAAACACGCTTTGTCCCAGCGCCCCGTCGTGGGGATTCATATGGCCATTTTAATTGCGTTTGTTGGGCAGGATCGGCAGGATCAAAAAAAGGTCCAGCTTCAACAACGGCTACCTTAAGTCCAGCATCGGCTAGAATCTTTGTAGCCATTCCCCCTCCAGCACCAGATCCCACAATCACAACATCATAATACGTACTGTTTTCAATTATCTGCATCTCATTGAATTTGAGGAAAGTTAGTAATTATTTTTTTACATTTAAGGGAACGAAAACAGTTTAACATGAAGAGAATTTTACTATGCATTTTGGGTATTGCCCTTTTAACCCTCCCAATAGAGGGTTTTGCACAACGGAAGAAAAAACAAAAAACCACAACACAAAAAACCAAATTACCATTAGATGCTTTTCAATTTAGAAATGTAGGACCTGCCTTTTTATCGGGCCGTATCGCCGATATTGTTTTTCATCCAGACAACGAAAACATATGGTATGTTGCCGTTGGATCGGGTGGGGTTTGGAAAACCGAAAACGCAGGAACTACCTGGACCCCTCTTTTTGATGAACAGGCGTCCTATTCTACGGGATGCATCACCCTTGACCCACAAAACCCTGCCACTGTATGGGTAGGCTCAGGTGAAAATGTTGGTGGAAGACATGTCGCTTATGGCGACGGAATTTACCGCTCAAAAGACGGCGGAAAAAGCTGGGAAAATCTTGGCTTAAAAAAGACCGAGCACATCTCAAAAATCATCGTTCACCCTGATAATTCTGATGTAGTTTGGGTAGCCGCTCAAGGCCCCCTTTGGAACAAAGGCGGGGAACGAGGCGTTTATAAAACCACCAATGGCGGAAAAACATGGAAGCGCGTTCTTGGGAATAATGAATGGACTGGTGCAACCGATTTAATGATTGACCCACGCAACCCACAAATACTTTATGCCGCTACCTGGGATCGTCATAGAACCGTAGCCGCTTTAATGGGTGGAGGACCCGGTTCTGGAATTCACAAATCCAATGATGGAGGTGAAAGCTGGATTGAATTAACCAATGGACTCCCAAAGTCTAATATGGGGAAAATCGGTTTAGCCATCTCTCCTCAACAACCCGACGTACTCTATGCGGCCATCGAATTAGACCGTACTACAGGAGGCGTGTTTCGATCGGCAGATCAGGGGGCTTCTTGGAAAAAAATGTCTGATGCGGTTTCTGGAGCAACCGGCCCACACTATTATCAAGAACTTTATGCTAGCCCGCATAAATTCGATCGGCTTTATTTGATGAATGTTAGAGTTTTAACCTCAGAAGACGGAGGAAAGACCTTTGTTCAATTAAAAGAAGAAAAGAAACACTCTGATAATCACGCCATTGTCTTTAAAAAAGACGATCCCAATTATATCATGCTGGGAACAGATGCAGGGATTTACGAAAGTTTTGATTTAGCCGAAAACTGGCGTTACCATAAAAACCTTCCTTTAACCCAATATTATAAAGTAGCCGTTAACAATGCCGAGCCTTTCTACCACATCTTTGGTGGAACTCAGGATAACGGCTCAACAGGAGGACCCTCTGCAACAGATGAGCGCGAAGGCATAAGCAATAAACACTGGTACAAAACCTTATTTGCCGATGGGCATCAATCGGCTACAGATCCCGAATACAATGACATCATTTATGCCGAAACACAACAAGGTGGTCTCCACCGAGTTGACTTAACCACCGGCGAGCAAGTAATGGTTCAACCCCAAGCTGGAAAAAACGAGCCCCACGAACGCTTTAATTGGGACGCACCCATACTTGTTTCACCGCACGATGCAGCAACCTTATACTTTGCCTCCTATCGGGTTTGGAAATCAACCAATCGCGGCGATGACTGGACACCTATATCGGGAGACTTGACCCGCAATGAAGAACGCCTCAGTTTACCCATTATGGGGAGACAGCAATCCTGGGACAACCCATGGGATGTGGGCGCTATGTCAAACTATAACACCATTACTTCTTTGAGTGAGTCACCATTAGTCAAAGGCTTAATCTATGCCGGAACAGACGATGGTTTTATCCAAGTCACCACGAATGATGGAGGCCAGTGGACAAAAATCCCGGTGACAAAAATGGGCCTTCCGGCACGTAGCTTTGTCAATGACATCAAAGCAGATTTACACGACGAAAACACCGTCTATGCTGTTCTAGACAATCACAAAGAAGGAGATTTTAACCCTTACCTCTACAAAAGTACCGACCGTGGTCAAACCTGGACATCCTTATCAAAAAACCTCCCTAAACGCACCCTTTTATGGAGAATTGTTCAAGACCATGTGAATCAAAACCTCTTCTTTTTAGCAACCGAATTTGGTGTTTACACCTCCTTGGATGGGGGCGTTAACTGGCAAAAATTACCCGGAACACCGAATATGTCGTTTAGAGACTTAACCATCCAAAAAAGAGAAAACGATCTCGTAGCCGCTTCTTTTGGACGTGGTTTTTATGTCCTGGACGATTATAGCGCGTTGCGCCAAATGTCTCCTGAAGTCCTAACGGCCAAAGGAACACTTTTTCAACCACGTACAGCAAAATGGTATATCCCTCGAAGTAATCTAGGAAATACTGGAGCCGATTTCTATATCGCAAAAAATCCTGAATTTGGTGCTGTATTCACCTATCATCTCGCCGATGATTTCACCTCTCAAAAGCAAGCGAGAAAGAAAAGAGAAAAAGTCCTTAATAAAAAAGGAAGCAATGTACCTTTCCCGGGCTATGCAGCCTTAGACCAAGAGAATGTGGAACAAGCGGCAAAAGTATGGATAACGATTCAAGACGCTGATGGAAATGTGATTCGTCACCTTCAAGAAAAAGCAAAAAAAGGAACCCACCGCATTGCATGGGACCTGCGTCACGCCAGCACACAAGCCATTCATCCTAACAGAAACAGTAGCGGAAGATGGAACGCAGGGCCCATGGTAACACCAGGGCAATACAGCGCACAATTATCCTTAGAGAAAGACGGGGTCGTTAGCCCACTTGGTAAAGCGGTAAACGTTGAAGTAAAACCCATTCGCAAGGGCGTGTTAAAAGGAGTTGATTATGCAACCTATAACCACTACCGAAAAGAATTAGAGGAAGTACAAAACACCCTTCAACGATTAATGGATCAATTCGATCAAGCAGAAACTACCTTTAAAGGAATGAAAAAGGCATTAGCAAAAACACCTGCCTCCCCAGCCATATTTGCTGGAGAAATGTACCAAATTGAACAAGCTATGATTGCTTTGATACGAAAAGCAGAAGGTAGTTCTGCCCGAGATGAAATAGGCGAGCGAAATCCTCCATCGGTTCAAGGGCATCTCCGGGTAGCCTATCGAGGTATTTCAACCAGTTACGGCCCTACACCTCTTCATCGCAAAAGCCTAGCACTAGCAAAAGAAATGATGGAAGAACTTCGCCCCGAGATGGAACGCATTGCGACAAAGGCCATCCCCATGCTACATCAAAAACTAAAAGTAGCAGGAGCACCTTATATCCTGGGAGAATAAAAATCTTTCCTACACATAAAACGCCCTTTTTGTTATAAGGGCGTTTTTTTTTGTAACATTTTAATGTAACATCACTCTTACAAAAAGAACGTAAATTAAATTCTTATGAAATCATTCTTCTATACACTTATCGGTCTATTCTTTCTCACCAGTTGTGTTTCTGTTCGCTTTCCAGCAGAAATTAAAGTACAGGTTGAACTTCCAGAAAATATGTCTGAAGAGCAAGTTGAACGTTTAATCGACAAAATTCCTTCGAATTTAGGGCAACGTAAAGTGAAAACTAGAATCGAAATAAGCGACGATAAAGGCACTACTGTAAAAGAAGAAAAAACCGAAGAAAATTATAACGGCAATAACTAGCCAAATAAAAAAAAGCCCTCCAAGTCATTGGAAAGCTCTTCACTGGTTTTCTACAAACCTCTTGCACTTCTAGTGCAAGCAACACAACATTGTTAAGCTTGTGATGCTAATATTTTCACAACAAAGATAGGTTAATTTATTCAATTCTAAGGGCAATTGCCAATTATCTCTTTTGTAATCTTGTGGTGATGTTGCACGTGATAAATGCAAAAAAAGAGCATTTCACGCAGGGTGAGTTTCCCGATTAAAGGATGGGGTAAGACATATAAATCCAACTCTTCTTCTGTTGCTTTAAGCGCAACCTCATATAGCTTTCGAATGGTGCTTTCATAAGCTTTCAGCTTTTTCTGTTTCTGTGAAAAAGGCACTTCTTTCGGTTGAAATTGCACTGGTGCAATAGCAGCATTCCCCGCTAGGGCCGTTAAATATTTCTGGACTAAAGCCGCATAGGTTCTAGAAGGTCGATTCGTTAATCCAAATTGATATTTTAGCAAAAATCGAGGTAAGCGAAAAGCAAGCACTACTGGAGCAACCGATTTTCGAATGTGTTCTAATTGTTGTCCTGGGGTCCATTTACCTTCCCATAAAAAGGTAAATTGTTTTTCTTCAAGTAAGGCTATCGTGGCGCTGAAAGCAGTGTGCTGGAAATCGATCGCTTTAACAATATCCTCTTTTGTCCAAAGACTAGTATTTTTCATAGGCAATGGTGGTCATAGTAGCAATACAAGCTGGCTTTTTGATGTCTTTTATTTCTACTTTAATGTTCCAAATGATTTTTAAGCCACCAAATTTTTGATCCATGATGGATTCAATTTTTACAATTCCTCTCAACAGGGCTCCTTCCACTACGGGATGAGGAAAACGCACTGCATCTATGCCATAATTAACGCCCATCTTTAATGAGTTAACCTGTACAGCTTTGGCTAAAAAATGGGGGATTAAGCCCAAGGACAGAAAACCATGTGCAATGGTTTTTTTAAAAGGGGATTCTTTTGCTGCTCGTTCTTGATCGATATGAATCCACTGATGATCATGTGTTGCAGCGGCAAAATGATCTATCATCCCCTGTGTCACTTTAAGCCAGGGGGTTGGGTCAAACGTTTTCCCTTCAGCTAATTTAAACTCCTTGAAGTCTTGAAATGTCATAGGTTAGATTTAGACTTTCAAGATACTTAAAAAAGAAAAGAATCTTTTTTATGATGCTGCAATTTTCTTGTAACCTTGATAGTAAAGTAGCGGATTCTCCTTTGGCGAAGCATCAAGATCAACGACACGACACAAAACCAATGTGTGATCTCCAGCAGGAATGAGCTGTTCAACTCGGGTAGCATACCAGGCATGTGTCTTTTCTAAAACGGGTGCATCGCTTTTAACGTTAAAAGAAGGAGGGGTATCTTGCAGGGCTATTTTAGCAAAATGATTGCTCACCGCTTCCATCTCCTCTGTTAAAATGCTAATCCCTAATGGAGTGCCTTTGGACAGATATTTCGCCATTTGGTTTTCATTCATTAATGAAAATAGCACCAAGGGGGGATCAAGTGAAACCGACAAAAAGGAACTTGCGGTCATCCCATGGATTTGGCCTTCTGGTGTTGATACACCCACAACGGTAACCCCTGTGGCAAAACAACTTGCAACACTTCTTAACTTTTTTGGATCGATTGATTTTTCTCCCATCCTTTTTTTTTTGGTAAAAGTACACATCTATTCTATTCTAATCCCAGCTCGCATAAAATTGTTTTAGGTCAATTTGATGTACCTTTGTAATTATTCCATTCTCATGAATTACTCTACCGGCGATCAAGTCGATTTATTTATTGTTCGCGCCACTCAACTAGGCTATGTTGTCTTAATTGATAACACGACTGAAGGCTTATTATTCAAAAGCGACGTTTTTCAACCCCTACAAAAAGGGGAACAGGTAAAGGGTTACATCAAACTGATACGAGACGACGGTAAAATTGATGTTAGTTTAAGGGCACAGGGTTTTCGAAATGCTATAGACGATGACTGTGATCAGATTATTTCATTGCTTAAAAAAGACAACATACTTCGACTTTCGGATAAAAGCAGTCCAGATGAAATTCGTGATCAACTCAATATGAGTAAAAAAGCGTACAAAAAAGCGATTGGATTTCTATACAAAAGAAAGGTCATTGCTTTGTTTGAGGATAGAATTGAGTTGCTTTAAAATAACCCACTACAATCCATTATTGTTAATGGTATAAGGCTAGAAAAAATTAATGCATAAAAAAATCCGCTCAGTTGAGCGGATTTTTGTTATTCTAGCGGTCTGGACGGGACTCGAACCCGCGACCCCCTGCGTGACAGGCAGGTATTCTAACCAACTGAACTACCAGACCTAGAACGGGTGCAAATATACACTCCATTTTGATATCCCCAAATAAAAACTACAGGAAAAATTATAAAATTTTAGCTTTTTATCGCTGTTTATTGATTATGAATACAGCAACAATAAATCCTATAAATTGAGAAAAACACTGTTCTCAATTCACTTTGTTTAACATTTTCTTAAGAAATCTTGTGAAAACGCTAAACAACCCTTAATTTAGAATATCCTAAAATTAAATTAGGGTTTAATTTATTAACTATAATTATAGAAATGAAAAAAACAATTCTAGCGTTTGTTGCTATGATAGCTACTACTTTTGCTTTTGCACAGGTAGGAGGAACTATTAGCGATGAACAAAACAATCCACTTCCTGGTGCCACCGTAGTCGTTAAAGGAACAACTAAAGGTGCAACCACAGACTTTGATGGTGCCTTTAACATTAATGCAAATCAAGGTGACGTACTTGTCATCTCTTTTGTAGGTTTTGTAACTCAAGAAATTACTTATGATGGTGGTACTTTAAGTGTTGTCATGCAAGAAGGTGTTTCTCTTGACGAGGTATTAGTAACGGGGAACCGTAACAAACCTAGAACGGCGATTGATTCTGCTGTGCCGATTGACAACATTCGCACCTCAGACATTCAAAATGTAGGAGAAGCTTCTATTCAACGTGCGTTGACCTTTGCCATCCCATCGTTTAATGCTCAAGATCAAGCGATTTCTGATGCAACAGCGGGATTTGCTCCAGCAGATATCCGTGGATTAGGTCCCTCACGTACCTTAGTATTAATTAACGGGAAACGTGTAAACCAACAAGCACAGGCCTACTTAAACAGAACACCTGGAAAAGGGGAAGTAGGCGTAAACCTTGCAGCTATCCCAATGGCAGCAATCGAACGTGTAGAGGTACTTCGTGATGGAGCGTCTTCACAATACGGTTCTGATGCAATGGCTGGGGTAATGAACTTCATCTTACGTAAAGATTCTGCATTTTCAACCATCAACGCTGGAACTGGAATTACCTCTGCTGGCGATGGTTTCCAATTCAACATCGACTATAACACTACTTTCGCTTTTGGTGATGGTGGACGTGTTAACCTTACTTTAGGTTATACCGATCAAGAATTGACCAATCGCGCTGGTTCTCCAGGATTAAGCTCTGGTGATGTTGCTGCAGATGGTCCTGCACATGTTGTAGAGTGGGCAAGAAACAATCCTACACTAGGAATGATCGTTGGACGACCTGATTTAAAACAAAAGAATGTTTTAGTAAACATTTCTCATCCAGTGGGAGAAAACTCTGAGTTTTATACCACGCACAGTTTCTCTGACCGCTGGAACCGTTCATTTGCATACTACCGCCACCCAGCATGGAGAGGTGATGTAGATGCTTCTCAATTTTTAGCACCAACAGGGCAATTTGAAGGGTACCACCCTACATTTGAAGGAAGTATCCAAGATCACTTTAACGTGATTGGATTAGATTTAGACCTTGGAAATGACTGGAGAGTTGATCTATCGGTTACTCACGGTAGCAACAGCATTGACTATACTGTAAATCGCTCTGTTAACAGAAGTTACTTAGCTGAAAACGGTTGGAGTCCTAGAACATTTAAACCAGGAGGTTATACGTTTTCTAATGTAATCCAAAACGCTGATTTCACGAAGACCTTTAGCGATAAGGTATCGTTCTCTGCAGGTTTAGAATTAAAAGAAGAAACGTTTGCTGCGATCAAAGGAGATCCTTTCTCTCGTTGGGGTTCTGGATCTGATTCTTTTGCTGGTATTTCTGCTGATCAAGAAGGAGAATGGTCTCGAAACAATGTGGGAATCTACTCTGGAGTTGATATTGACTTTACCGAGAAATTATTGGTCTCTGTAGCAGGTCGTTATGAAGACTATTCAGATGCTGGTGATAACTTTAGCTGGAAAGTCGCTTCACGTTATAAAGTAAGTGGTACGACTGCATTACGTGCAAGTCTTTCTACTGGATTTAGAGCACCTACGCTTCACCAACAAAAAATCTCTAACACACAGTACATTATTGTCGCTGGTTCTACAGAGCCTTTGTTACAAGGAACCATTCAAAATGGAACACCAGAAGCAAGAGCATTGGGAATCCAAGATTTGACAAATGAAACCTCGCAAAACTTTACTGCTGGAATCACTTTTGGTAACGGTAACGGTTTCTCGGGTAGTTTAGATTTCTACAACATTAAAGTTAACGATCGTGTCTTATTTACCTCACAAATTCAAGGTGAAGCAGGTTCTCAATTAGAACAAGACTTATTAGATGCTGGTGTTGTTGCTGTACAAGCATGGATCAATGCAGGTAACACAAATACTTCTGGTCTTGACTTTGTATTGAACTGGAAAAAAGACAACTTAAACGTTGGCTTTAACGGGAACTTTAACAAAACTACCATTGATAGCATCGATACGCCTAGCGAACTCGGTTCTGTTGAAATCTTCTCTCACAGAGAGCGTAGTTTGATCACCAACTCTCGTCCACGATCAAAAGTTTCTTTAACGGTTGATTACACAGCTGACAAGTTCAGCTTTGGATTATACAACACCAACTTTGGTCCTGTAACGGTAGCACATGCGGGTGAAAACCCAGCATTTGACCAGGAACTATCTTCTAAGTTAGTAACAGACATGCGTGTAACTTATAACTTCACGCCTAACTTAAGTTTGACTGGAATCATCAATAACGCCTTTGATGTTTATCCTGATGTAACCGATCAACAAACTGGTGGAACTGCTGGAGGACGTTTCTTATACTCTAGCGAAGTTTCACAACAAGGGCAATTAGGACGTAACTATACCCTTGCAATGAAATACAGATTCTAAGAATTAATTCTTAGGTATAACAGTAGAAAAGCCACCCTAATGGGTGGCTTTTTTGTTGAAGAATAAAGACATAAAAAACCCTTCTAAAAGAAGGGTCAAAATGTTCTAAACAAAAGCTTGATTATAATAAGGTATCCAATGCTTGTGCATAAGTAGTTTTAGGAGCAACACCTACTTGGCGTCCCACAACCTCACCATCTTTAAATACTAAAACGGTAGGAATATTTCTAACGCCATATTTAGCAGCAAATTCTTGATTTGCATCAACGTCTAGTTTTCCTACAACTGCTTTTCCTTCATAATCGGTACTAATTTCGTCTATGATGGGACCCACCATGCGGCATGGCCCACACCAGGCTGCCCAAAAGTCAACCATAACGGGTTTATCTGATTTTAAAACTACTTCCTCAAAAGTAGCGTCGGTTATTTCTAATGCCATAATATTTATTTTTAACAAAGGTATTTAATTTCGAAACGTTTCTAAACAACTTAAATTGCTTTCTTTTATACAAACATCAACTAAGCTAATCTTTAATTGAGTTTATACAACAAAGATTCCTGCTCTAGCTCTTCTAAGAGCTCGTTAGATATCGCTACTTTTTGTTTTCTACTGGGCAAGGTGAGTTTAATTTCTTCTTGTGCGTGAAACACGTCCACCATTAAGGTTTTATCTCCCTTATGGGCTTGAATGATTGCCCCGATGTGCTCTATACGATCCGAGGTTAATTGCTGTAACTCTAATTGTAGCGTAAGTCGCTTAACATTATTTGCCAGGGTATCTTGCAACATTTCAAAAGCGACAAACTGCATGCGTGGAGCACCCACCTTTCCGGTCTCTCGATTACGCCAACCTTCCACCACTTTTACCCTGAGGCGAATAAAACCGTTTTGCAATAAAAAATGACGGTACTTTAAATACTCTTCCCCAAAGATTTTAAACTCATACTGATCGTCAAAATCCTCCAATTGAAAAATAGCCCAGCCCTTACCATTTTTTGCGATCCTATGATCTACACCATTTACAATCCCCCCAAAACTCAACTCGCGATTCACCAAAGGCTCAAGATCACTCAAAACAGTTAAGGGAGCAGAAGAAAAATGCTTCATCTCCCGTTTAAAGTCGTCCAGTGGATGGGCAGAAAGGTAGATTCCCACCACTTCTTTTTCTTGTTTTAAGCGCTCTAAGGTTCCCCAGGCATCACAAGGGGGTATTTTTATTTCTTCTACCTGCATTGCACTGTCTTCCCCAAACAAATTGGTCTGTGAAGAATTCAAGCTTTCCTGATGTTTTGCTCCATAACGAATGGCCTTTTCAAGAAACGTAATCCCATCTCCATCGGGGTTAAAATATTGAGCACGATGCGTCGTGCCAAAGGAATCAAGCCCCCCAGCTAGGGTTAAGTTTTCTAAGGCTTTTTTATTCGCCGCCCTTAAATCGATGCGCTGGGTTAAATCAAAAATCGAACTGTATTTACCTTCTTTTCGGTGTTCGATGATCGTTTCTACTGCCCCACGCCCTACTCCTTTTACCGCTCCCATCCCAAATCGAATAGCCTGCTCGTCGTTAACAGTAAACTTATAAAATGACTCATTCACATCTGGCCCCAGGACTTTGAGTCCCATACGGCGGCACTCTTCCATAAAGAAAGTTACCTGCTTGATATCGTTCATGTTATTTGACAGTACCGCCGCCATATACTCGGCGGGATAATGCGCTTTTAAGTAGGCCGTTTGATAACCTATCCAGGCATAGCAGGTCGAATGCGATTTATTAAAAGCATAGGCCGCAAACGCCTCCCAGTCCTTCCAAATTTTTTCTAAGATTTCCTCGGGGTGACCATTAGCTTTTCCTCCATCGATAAACTGGGGCTTTAACTTTTGCAGTAGTGCAAAAATCTTTTTCCCCATGGCTTTTCGCAAAACATCGGCATCCCCCTTAGAAAAGCCAGCAAGCTTTTGAGACAACAACATCACTTGCTCTTGATAAACGGTAATCCCATAGGTCTCTTCAAGGTATTCTTCCATAGCAGGAAGATCATAAGCAATCTCTTCCTTTCCATTTTTTCGATCCACAAAACTGGGAATATATTCCAATGGCCCTGGTCGATACAAAGCGTTCATTGCAATCAAATCAGCAAAAACTGTGGGTTTTAAATCCTTGAGGTATTTCTGCATCCCGGCAGATTCATATTGAAAAATTCCCACGGTCTCCCCGCGTTGAAATAATTCATAGGTTTTTTGATCGTCTAGAGGAAAGCTATCGGGATCTAAATCAATGTTGTGCTTGTACTTAACCAGCTTAACCGTATCCTTAATTAAGGTCAAGGTCTTGAGTCCTAAAAAGTCCATCTTTAACAAGCCGGCATCTTCCACTACCGAGTTGTCAAATTGGGTAACATATAAATCCGAATCTTTGGCGGTAGCCACAGGAACAAACTGTGTAATATCATCTGGAGTAATGATTACCCCACAGGCGTGAATACCTGTATTACGCAAAGAACCTTCTAGTACTTTTGCCTGTTGAATGGTTTGTCCAGAGATGGAATCTTCATCGGCAAGATTCTTGATTTCATTGACTCGTAAAATCTCTTCAGAACGCAGTTTTTCTTTTAGTTCAGCATCGGTGGATCCAAAGATTTTTCCCAGCTTCATATTGGGTAAAAGCTTGGCAATGCGATCGGCTTCGCCCAAAGGCAGGTCCAATACACGGGCGGTATCCCGAATGGAAGATTTTGCCGCCATGGTACCATAAGTAATGATTTGCGCCACCTGATTTGAGCCGTATTTGTCAATGACATAATCCATTACTCGACCACGACCTTCGTCGTCAAAATCGATATCAATATCGGGCATACTTACCCGGTCGGGATTTAAGAAACGCTCAAAAAGCAGATCGTACTCAATGGGATCGATGTTGGTGATTTTCAAACAATAGGCCACAACAGAACCTGCTGCAGATCCCCTTCCTGGACCCACCGACACGTCCATCTCTCTTGCCGCAGCGATAAAGTCCTGAACAATCAAAAAATAACCCGGATAACCCGTATTAGCGATAACTTCAAGTTCAAAATCAATGCGTTCACGTATGTTTTCACTTAATTCAGCATAGCGTTCTTTGGCGCCTTCATAGGTCAAATAGCGCAGGTAGTTGTTTTCCCCTTTTTTGCCATCGGCATCATCTTCCACTTGGTAGTCCACAGGGATATCAAACTTAGGAAGCAAGACATCCCGTGCAAGAGCAAAGGGTTCAATTTTATCGACTAGGTCTTGAATATTTAATATAGCTTCGGGGAGATCCTGGAAGAGTTGTTTCATCTCATCACCCGACTTAAAATAGTATTCTTGGTTAGGGAAACCATAACGAAATCCTCGTCCTCTCCCAATAGGGGTTGCTTGCTTCTCTCCCTCTTTTACACAAAGCAAAATATCGTGAGCATTTGCCTCCTCTTTATGGGTGTAATACGTATTATTGGTCGCAATTAAAGGAATGTTGTACTTGCGAGAAAATTCAACTAACACCTCATTTGCTCGATCTTCTCCTTCTTCCCCATGGCGCATCAATTCAATATAAAAATCCTCGCCAAATTGCTCGTGCCACCACTGCAAGGCTTCCTCTGCTTGACGATCCCCAACATTGAGGATTTTCGAAGGAACTTCCCCATAAGTGTTTCCACTCAAAACAATCAAATCTCCTTTGTACTGTTCTACCAGTTGGCGATCAATTCTTGGGACATAATAAAAGCCGTCCACATAAGCGGCAGAAGTTAGCTTAGCCAGGTTGTGGTACCCTGCTTTATTCTTCGCTAAAAAGACAACTTGATAGCCATCATCTCTTCGCGTTTTATCTTTATGATCTTCACAAACATAAAATTCACAGCCCACAATGGGCTTTATTTTTTGATCTTCCTCTACTTTCGCATTGTGGCCATTAATGGCTTTGATGAAATGAAAGGCACCCATTAAATTTCCGTGATCGGTAAGGGCAATAGCCGGCATATTATCAGTAGCAGCGGCTTCGACCAATTGGTTGATGCGCGAGGTGGATTGTAAAACCGAAAATTGGGAATGATTGTGTAAATGCACAAAAGGAGCATCAGCTAGAGCAGCATTTACATTGGCAGAGGGCGCAGTATGCTTTGGCGTAGCCTTCTCTTTCTTTAAAGCGGCAGAGGCATTTTTAAGGTTTTGATGGCTTAGGCCAATCAAGGTAAAGGGAGAAGTCTTCTCCCGCAATTCAAGGGTTTGTGCTTGCTGGGTATCAAAGGCGGGGGGATGCAGTTGATCTTGGCGCAATAATTCCAAAAAAGCACGAGAAGTCGCCTCAACATCTGCCGTAGCGTTGTGGGCTTCTTCAAAGCTTTCCTGAAAGAGAAAATGATACAACTCACTCAAGGTGGGTAGCTTAAATTTTCCCCCTCGTCCGCCGGGCAATTGGCAAAGGGTTGCGGTTTCTTCGGTACAGGTATCGATCACAGCTTTGCCCTCTAGCGTATCGCTTTTCCCGCTACGCAAAAATTCTGCTCCCATGATATTGCGATCAAAAGAAACATTATGCCCCACCACAAAATCCACCTGATCAAGAGCGCTGTGAAATTCATCAAGCACTTCTGTCAAGGGTACCCCTTGCGCCTCAGCAAGAGCGGTTGAAATACCGTGTACTTGTTCTGAATCAAAAGGAATGGTAAAGCCATCGGGCTGGATTAAATAGTCCTTATGCTCGACTATTTCACCTTTAGCATTGTGAATTTGCCAGGCAATTTGAATACAGCGTGGCCAGTTTTCACTGTCGCTTAAAGGGGCATCCCAGCGTTTGGGCAAGCCAGTCGTTTCGGTATCAAAGATTAAATACATCAAAACGAAAATAACAAATAATTACAGGGGGAAGAAAAGGAGTTATTCGCAGTTATTAACCGTTTGGTTTTC
>JBMZGM010000024.1:0-17508 GCA_049615925.1 Flavobacteriaceae bacterium
ATTTTCAGTTAAAAAAAAGAAGAGTAAAAGCGAAGCAGCAATTCCACTTACTAGCGAAATTACTTTTGATCGATTTCTTCTATGGATGGACGGTTGCTCTTTTTTAATCAGGTCTAAAATATGCTGTTTACTTTCATCCCGATGGTTTAAAGGGCGTTTAAATCCTAACTTAGTGCTGGGGTTAGCTTTCTTATTATTCATCTCAAAATGTTTTATCTAACTGTTGTCGTAGTTTCTTTTCTGCCTTGTAATACAGGGTTTTAACAGAGTTGACGTTTAGGGTGAGTAAATCGGCAATTTGGGTGAATTTTAAGGCGTCAAAATATTTTAAACTAAAGATGTGTCGCTCCCTTTCGGTGAGTTGTGCTAGTTCGCGGTGAAGGGCTAGACTGGTTTGGTCACCATCAAAATACACATCGGCTTCCAGGCCATTCAAATAGCTACTATCCATTTCATCCAAGCTGTAATGTTGCTTTTTTTGTTTTAAAAATCGCATGCACTCGTTATACGCTATTCGAAACATCCATGTTTCTATTTTACTCTCCCCTTTAAATCTATCAATACCTTTATGAATCTTGATCCAGGTGTTTTGCAAAACATCTTGTGCATCGTCGTGAACTATGACAATATTTCGAATCATCCAGTACAAACGATCGTGGTGAAGCGACAATAAAGTAGTAAAATCGTAGCTCATGCTTGTGTTTATACTGTCATTAAATTCATTCGAGGAAAGAATCGCATCCATAGACCTTAGACCCCACAAAAAGGAGAAAGTTTTAACTGGACGTTAAATCATTCCATGGAAATAGGGAAATCAACTTAATAAATCGATTAAACCACTTCAAAAAGACCGGCAGCACCCATACCCCCGCCTACACACATGGTAGAAACAACATATTTAGCGCCACGTCGTTTTCCTTCGATTAATGCATGGGCTACCATACGAGCTCCTGACATTCCATAGGGATGTCCAATAGAAATTGCACCGCCATTCACATTCATGAGTTCGTTTGGGATTCCCAGTTGATCACGACAATACAAAACTTGCACAGCAAAGGCCTCGTTGAGTTCCCATAAACCAATATCATCCATTGAAAGACCGTGGGTCTTCAATAATTTTGGAATAGCATAAATAGGGCCTATTCCCATTTCGTCTGGTTCACAACCCGCTACAGCAATGCCGCGATAAATCCCTAGAGGGGTTACCGCATGTTTTGCTGCTACACTGGCTTCCATCAATACACTGGCCGAGGCACCATCGGATAATTGACTGGCATTCCCTGCAGTAACACACCCATTCTCAATCACAGGATTTAGCCCTGCTAAACCTTCTAGTTGTGTACTAGGTCGGTTTCCTTGATCCTTTTCTAAGGTAAAATCATGAAAACTAATTTCTTTGGTTTCCTTATCCATAACCCCCATATTCGTTGTGGTAGAGATAATTTCATCAACAAACTTGCCTGCTTCTTGTGCCGCAGCGGTTCTTTGTTGGCTTTGTAAAGCGTATTCATCTTGCGCTTCTCTAGAAATATTATAGCGTTTCGCTACCACTTCGGCTGTTTGCAACATGGGCATATAAATGTGCTTGTGTTGAGCAACAAGGGCCTTATCTACCATTCGATGGGTATTCATGTGCTCATTTTGCACTAAACTAATCGACTCAACTCCTCCTCCTACAACAACATCCATCCCATCGCTTTGAATTTGTTTTGCTGCGGTGGCGATCGCCATCATTCCTGAGGAACACTGTCGATCAATACTCATTCCACTTACAGTAGCTGGCAAGCCTGCTGAAAGGGCCGCCATACGGCCGATGTTCCCTCCAGTGGTTCCTTGTTGTAAAGCAGCTCCCATAATGACATCGTCCACTTGCGCAGGATCAACCCCAGCACGTTGAACGGCTTCTTTTACCGCAATACCTGCTAAAGTAGGTGCTGTGGTATTGTTGTATGCCCCGCGATAGGCTTTTCCAATGGGGGTTCTTGCAGTTGAAACGATTAATGCTTCTCTCATAATTGTATTGGATATAGTCGTTAAATACGTTATTGTTCTTTTCCCAAATATACTGGGTAAAAAATAAAACACAGGGCTTTTATCACTTAAGTTAAGGAAGGTTGAGAAAGGAAAAATCACCCTATTTTGATTTGAAAAAGAGATTTGTATCTTTAGGAATACTGTTTTAGTCCTTGACTTTTGCAGGAAATCATCCTTGTATAACAAGAACACTAAAGACCAACTATTATGAGTAATTCAACCAACGACGCCCTATTTGATTTTAAATTTTATGAGTGGGAAAAACGCTTTAAAGACAAACCGTTTTTACGACAGCCCTTTGGGAATCAATGGGAAGAATATACCTGGGGGGAAGTGGGAGAATATGCCAGGAAATTAGCTACAGGTTTAAAGTCCCTTGGGTTAAGAGAAAATGCCCATATCGGTCTAATTTCAAAAAACTGTCGCGAATGGTTTATTGCTGATTTAGCCATTATGATGGCGGGATACATCAGTGTTCCTTTTTTCCCAAATTTAACCTCAAAGGAATTGAATACCCTACTCGAATTTGGCGATGTTGATTTGCTTTTTGCAGGAAAAGTAGAAGACTGGGAAGAACAAAAAAAAGGAGTCCCTAGTAATCTCCCCGTAATTGCTTTTCCACAATACAAAGGCCATTCTAAAATTGACCATGGCCATCAATGGTTTGATTTCATTAATCAGTTTGAACCACTTCAAGATCCGCACCAGCCTAAAATGTCGGATACGTGGACCATCATATTTACCTCGGGAACAACAGGCCAGCCAAAAGGTGTCGTTTTAGACTACCTTGCTAATGCTAAAACAGCAGTTTTAACCCTTGAATCAAATCCATTAAAAGTAGATTTCAACGGTAAGAATGATTTCTTTTCCTACCTCCCCTTGAACCATATTGCCGAAAGAATTGTTGTAGAGTTTGCGGTCTTCCGTTTTGGAGGAACAGTTTCCTTTGCAGAAAGTCTAGACACTTTTGCCCAAAACCTTCAAGATACGCAACCCACCGTGTTTTTTGCGGTCCCTAGAATATGGACTAAATTCCAAACCGGTATTTTAGCAAAACTTCCGCAAGAAAAACTGGGAAAACTACTCAAAATCCCACTTCTCTCAGGTTTACTAAAAAGAAAGTTTAAAAAGGCCCTTGGCCTAAGTCGTGCTCGAGCGATTGTCTCGGGAGCAGCCCCCATGCTAGAGACTCAACGTGCATGGTTTAGACAAATAGGAATCTTCATTACCAATGGCTACGGGATGACCGAAAACTGCGCCATTACGACACAATTGGATGCTAGAATTACCCATAAACCTGGTTCGGTGGGACTGCCCCAGCCTGAAGTGGAAATTAAAACAGACCCTGAAACAGCTGAAATCATGATGCGAGGACCTTTTGTGATGAAAGAATACTATAAACAACCCGATTTAACCAAAGCAGTGATGACCGATGACTGGCTACACACGGGTGACCAAGGGCATATTGACGAAGATGGTTTTCTATTCATCACTGGCCGTGTAAAAGACATGTTTAAAACGTCAAAAGGAAAATACATTGAACCACTAGTTTTAGAAGCCTATTTTGCTGATATCGTTGAATTTGAACAGATTTGCGTAGCTGGATTAGGTCTTCCACAACCCATCTTTTTAGGGGTATTGTCTGAAATTGGTCATGCCATGGACAAGAAAGAATTATCCACCATGCTAAGCGATCGTCTCACACAAGTCAACGCACAACTTCCCGGTTATAAAAAAATAGCGAGTATTGTGGTGGTAAAAGATGCGTGGACAGTAGAAAGTGGCCTCACTACACCTACACTCAAAATAAAACGCAACCAAGTCGATAAAAAATACCAGGAAAACTATCTCCAATGGCATAATGACGATGCTGCTGTTCTTTTCGAGTAACCGTTTTTTTGATCGATTTACTAGGTTTTTAGGCGTAAAAAAAGCACTCTCTTGCCCTTAAAACAATAAATCTTATTATCTTTCACGGATGGGACGGTAGTTCCATCATAAGTTTCGCCCACTAAACTTACCTCGTACTTGATTTATTTTGTACTGTGTTAACCAGTAATAATTATAAATCAAACAATTATGAAAAAAAACAAATTGACCACTGCACTCACAGTTCTTGGGCTGTTTTGTGTGAATTTGCTTTTAGCCCAATCCACCATAAGTGGTACGGTGAAAGATGCAGAGACAAATGATCCCATTCCTGGGGTAAACATCCTTATTCAAGGAACAACTGAAGGAACAAACACAGATTTTGATGGGAACTTTAGCTTAAGTTCAGACCAGGCTGTTCCTTTTACGCTTCAAATCAGCTCGATTGGATTCTCTTCACAGTCTATTGAAGTCACATCTGCAGATCAAGTGATTAATATTTCTCTACAAGCGGGAGAAAATCTGGACGAAATTGTGGTTTCTGCTTCACGTAAGGCACAGAAAGTACAAGACGCACCAGCATCGGTTAGTATTATTTCATCGAAAGATATTGAAAATTCTGCAGTAGCAGTAGATCCTATCCGCCACCTACAAAATATCCCTGGTGTTCAATTACAACAACAATCTGCCAACAAAATCAACATTGAAATGCGTGCAGGTTCTGGAATTTTTGGAACATCTGCTTTCCCAATTTTGGATTACCGTTATCTAGTGACTCCTTCTGGAGGGCAGTTCAACAGCTTCCAAACGGGACTTTCTAACATTGACATTGCTAAAGTTGAGGTAGTTCGCGGTGCAGCATCTGCACTTTATGGACCTGGAGTAACCTCTGGGGTGATTCACTTCATGAGTAAGAGTCCTATTGACTATCCTGGGACAACGGTTGAACTTTTAGGAGGTTCTCTCAACACGCTAGGAGCATCTATTCGTCATGCTTATGCTACAGAGGACAAAAAATTTGGTTATAAAATCAATGCTCGCTATGTAGAAGGAAACGACTTTGGTCTTGACAACGAAGAAGACGCAGAGCAAATCGCTACATTTAGCAGAACCATCTCTCAACCCGACATTACATCTGCAGGTTATATTGATGTTACCTCTCCTGGTACCATCCTTCTAAACGAAGCAGATCTAGATGACAATTTTGATGGAAACCCACTTTCTACTGAATACAGAAACTACTCTGTAAACGCACATTTACAGTACCGCCCAAATGATGATACAGAAGCATTCCTTTCTGGAGGTTTAGCCAAAGGAAATGGTCTTTTCTTCAATGATCAAGGTGCAGGGATGACACAAGGTACAGACTACTGGGTTCAAGGACGTGTTTCTTCAGGAGGATTCTTCGGAGCACTTTCTTACAACTATAATGATGGTGGACTTGAAGACAACCCAACGTTCTTATATGCTTCAGGCTTTAGACAAGTTGCTCGCCGCTCTGCCTTTGAAGCACAGTTACAGTACAACTTTGATTTACCTGGATTCTTGGATTCTAGCTTTACCATTGGTGGAGACTACAGAGACATTTTCTCAGATTCAGCGAACACCTTATATGGTCGTTATGATGCTAATGATGATTACATCATTGCAGGTGCCTATGTACAAGGAACTTCTCGTTTAAGCGATCAATTAGAGTTGACTTATGCTTTGCGCTATGATGACTTTAATATTTTTGATAAGGGTTTAATTGCACCTCGTGCTGCGATCGTTTATAAATTAAACGAAAAAAACACCTTTAGAGCATCATTTAACCGTGCGACAAGTGGACCGGTTGCGTTACAGCAATTCATCGATTTCCCATTAGCTATTCTAGCTCCTGGAGTTCTTGACGTATGGTTAGCTGGACAAGCAGATCCACATCAATTCGCAGCAAACCCAACAATTGATTTAGCCTTAACACCTGGTGTTGAAGACAATTTACCTTTTGCAGCCAATGCTTTACCTGCGGCTTATCTTTATGGTGGATTAATGGGTAATGCTGAATTCCAACAACTATTGGGTACTATCCCAAATGCTCTTGCTGCAAATGGAGTGCCTGCTGCACAAGCTGGAGCACTTGGATTAATTGCACAATCATTTTTCGGAAGTGGCTATGTACCTTCGGCTAGTGTAGGATCTTTCTACAAATACAATTTGTTTACTGGAGAGCCTATGACAGAAGCAGTAGGAACGCCAGGTTCACTACCGGGATACACCAACTCATTTGAGGTTGGATATACTGGACTTTTATTTGATAAATTAAAAGTTGCAGTTGATTTTTATACTTATGAAGTACAAGGATTCACACAGTTCTCTGCTATTGGTCCAACAATTGGATTACTTGAAGCGGGTGGAGATCCAAGACAACTAGGAACGGCTGCATCGCTCGATGGGATCCCTGCAGAATTTGGAGGAATCATTGGAAATGACTTTGCAACCTATGCGGTATCAAATGGTCTACTTGATCCTGCAACAGCTGGTTTATTAGGAGGTGTATTAGGTCAATATTTTGGCGGTGGAGCACAAAATTTAATTGCTAGCACTGGTGCTTCTGCTTTTGCTGCTCTTGGAGCTGTAGAATCAGACCGTGTACCACAAAACGATGGAATTGTTCACATTCCTGCTGGATATCGTCGCTTTGAAGATGCAAAAAGAAGTCACTATGGTATTGACGTTGATTTAGAATATTTTGCAAATGAAAACTATACCATCTTTGCAAATGGTTCTTACCTAAGTCAAAATGAGTGGGCAATCGGAGATGATGACCTTCCATTTACCTCTTTCTTAAACGCTCCTCAGAAAAAAATGAGAGCTGGAGTTCGTTATTCTGACGATAACTTTAGATGGTCTGTTTCTTATCAATACGATGAGGAATTCTATGCTAACGTTGGTCAATTTGCAGGAATCGCTCCAGAGAAAAACTTAATTGACGCCAATATCGGATACACCCTTACAAATGGCGTACGCTTTGATTTAACTGCTTCCAACTTATTTGATAGAAAATACCGCGCATTTGCGAACATGCCTATCATTGGAAGACGTGTGATTGGAAAAATCACGTTTGATCTATAATAGTACTGGATCAGAACTAGTATGAAAGATAAAATAGCATTCATTACTGGTGCTGCCAAAGGAATCGGAAGAGCAACAGCCGTTGCTCTTTCGGCCTCTGGTTGCCATGTTATCCTAACAGATATCGATCAAAAAGCCCTTGATCAAACCAAAAAAGACATTAACTCAGCTGGTGGTAAAGCCACCACCTATTTACTGGATGTTTCACAACAAGAACAGGTCAATGCTGTTCATCAACAAGCCCTTAAAGAACATCAACGCATTGACTATTTTGTCAATAATGCAGGGATTGGTGGAACATTGGTTCCCATTCATTTAATGACGGCCGAAAATTGGCATAAGGTCATTGACGTAGATTTAAACAGTATTTTTTATTGCTTACATGCACAAATCAATATTTTACTCCCACAAGGCGGTGGAAATATTGTCAACGTTTCTTCCCTCGCCGGTAAAAAAGGTGTGATGGCAGGATCGCATTATTCTACAGCAAAACACGGTGTAATTGGGATAACTAAATCAGCTGCCCTAGAATACGGCGCACACAACATTAGGGTAAATGCAATTTGTCCTTCTTTTTTAGAGACGGATATCATTCAAGCAGTCCCTAAGGATATTTTAGACTTTGTCAAAGCCCACAGGGTTCCATTAAAACGTCATGGAAAAGCTGAAGAAGCGGCAGACACCATCACGTGGTTACTATCCGATCAATCTTCTTTTGTCAACGGCCATGCTCTAGTGATGGACGGTGGTATGAACGCCGGATAAACCCTAGCTTACATTTTTACTTTAAGGGATTTGCCCCATTATAGATCACTGTATTTTGTGTCTTTTTACTATCTTGAAGAGATATGTTTGTACCCACATTATTTCAAGATAAAGTAATCCTCGTTACAGGAGGAAGAAGTGGAATAGGATATGCCATTGCCGCTTCCTTTTTAGCGCATGGTGCCAAAGTCTATATCGCTTCTCGTAAAAAAGAAGCATTGGAAAAAGCAGCCCTAACCTTAGGTAAAAAAGGGCCCTGCCACGGTATTGTTTGCGATATTCGTTCAACCAAAGATATCGATGCTCTAGCCACTCAAATCAAACAACAGTCTGGACGGCTAGACATTTTAATCAACAATGCTGGTGGACAATTTCCTGCACCTGCCCATGTCATGGCAGAGAAAGGCTGGGCTGCGGTAATCAACAACAACCTCAATGGTACTTTTTATATGTGCCAAAAAATGGCCAACACTTTTTTCATCCCACAAAACAATGGGAATATTGTCAATATCACCGCAAACGTTATTCGCGGCTTTCCCGGTATGGCGCACACGGGTGCAGCTCGCGCTGGAGTAGAAAACCTCACAAAAAGTCTGGGGCAAGAATGGGCCACCTACAACATTCGTGTTAATGCTGTGGCGCCCGGAACCATCGACACTTCGGGTCTTGATAATTATCCCCCTTTTATGCAAGACTTTTTTCGAAAAAGCGAAGCAAAAAACCTGATGAAGCGTTTTGGGAAAGCAGAAGATGTGGCCAATGCAGTCCTTTTTCTTTCTAGCCCTCTAGCTGCCTATATTAGCGGTATTACCCTTGCAGTGGACGGTCTAGAACACCTTGCAGGCGATCGAATGGAAATGTATAATGCTCTTATGAAAATGATGCAATAAATTCTTCTCCTATGAAACTTATAAAAACCCTCTTTATTTTTCTTCTCCTCTGTGGCATCATTTACCTGTGTTTCTATCCCATAGCGCTTGATCCCATCGCACGAAAAACACCTCCCTATCCTCGACTTCAAGGAGATTTTACCCCCAATTCAAAACTAGCCGATGCTAAACTAGTACCCCTGCCCTCCCCTGGCCCAGAATCCATCGTATTTCACCCAAAAGGGCACTACTTTACTGGCCTGGCTAATGGGGACATTCTTCAATTTGATGCGGAGGGAAAATCCCAAAAAATCATTGCTAATACAGGTGGACGACCCCTTGGAATGAAAATCGCACCTAATGGTGATCTCATCATCGCCGATCAAATAAAAGGGTTGCTCAAGCTTGACAGCACAAATCAGCTGGAAGTTTTAGTAGAGCAATACAAAGGAGAAAAATTAAACTTTATTGACGATCTTGACATTACAAAGGAGGGGGTTATTTACTTTAGTAACGCCACCCAGCGCAACCCCTCTATTGTGGAAAACGAAGCTTGGGAGCAACGGGCTTCAGGGGCATTATTCTCCTATGCGCTAGATACAAAAAAACTGAGTCTTTTAACGGATGAACTTTTTTTTGCCAATGGCATCGCACTCAATGCAACCGAAGAGTATTTTCTGTTTAGTGAAACCTTTGGTTTAACCCTTTCTAAATATTGGATCAAAGGACCTAAAAAAGGAACGATAGAAATCGTTAACAATCGATTGCCCGGCTATCCTGATAATATCACCTTTAAAGAGGGTGTTTTTTGGGTGGCTATTCCCACACAAAGAGTACCTACTATTGAACCCCTTTTTGAATATCCTTTTTTACGTTCCATTTTACTTCGCCTCCCAGAAAGTGTAAGAAATTCGGTACTCCCACAACGCTATGCCATGCTTTTAGGTTTTAATGAACAGGGTGAAGTAGTTTACAATCTGCAAGACCCAGGAGGAAAATACGATTATATAACCAGTGTACTCCAAGTGAATAATCGACTCTATCTAGGAAGCTTAAAAGAACCCTTCATAGCTATTTATACCCTAGAATAAAAGCTAAACTTAGAACACTGTTTCACTCCCCTCAGTTATCGTTGGATTTCTCTCAAGAGAAGCAAGAAAAAGTCAAAAACAAACTTTATATTGTAAGGAATATTAAATCGGAAAAAAATTAAAACAATCATTATCAAATGCTACGATTAGAAGGACAAGTCGCTATCGTTACTGGCGGCGCACAAGGAATAGGAGAAGGCATCTGTCAAGTCTTTTGTAAGGCGGGAGCTACTGTTGCCTTATGGGATGTTCGTGACACAGGTGCAGCAACCGCTGAAAAAATTAAAGCACAAGGTGGAAACATCTTTTTTCAAAAAGTCGATATCACTGATAGGACAGCAGTAGAAAAAGCTGTAGCAGAAATCATAGAAGGCTATGATAAAATAGATATTTTGATCAATAATGCAGGTGTATTACGCGATCGTTCATTTCTAAAAATGACCCAAGAAGAATGGGACACTGTGATCAATGTTAACTTGAGTTCACTTTTTACAACGACTCAAGTCGTTTTACCTTACATGCGAGAAGCAGGATATGGACGTATCATATCGGCTTCCTCTGTCAATGGGTTTGCTGGGGCCTTTGGCCAAACGAATTACTCTGCCACAAAAGCAGGAGTAGCTGGATTTACACGTGCATTAGCCCGAGAAGTAGGGCGCTTTGGTATTACAGCTAATGCTGTTGCCCCTGGTTTCATCGAATCAGAAATGACGGCCTCCATGCCACCAGAAGTGGTCAAAGCGGGAATCGCTATGATCCCTGTGGGTAGAATAGGAACCCCAGAGGATATGGGCTATGCCTATTTATACCTTGCCTCCAAAGAAGCTGGATTTATTAACGGAACCACCCTACATGCTAATGGTGGAGCAATGCCAACATAAAAAATGAGTACACGTAAATTATTTGAACTAGAAGGAAAAGTCGCCATAGTAACAGGGGCGAGTAAAGGAATAGGAAAAGCCATTGCCGAAGCTTTAGCCGAATATGGCGCAAAGGTAGTCGTGAGTAGTCGTGCCCAAGAAGCGGTGGACGAAGTGGCTAACGAAATCAAGGCAAAAGGATTTGAAGCCGTTGGGATTGCCTGCCATGTAGGCCGTGAGGAGCAACGAAAAGAGTTGGTGGATAAAACCATTGCAACTTATGGCGGAGTAGATATTCTTGTCAATAATGCTGCAACAAATCCCGTTTTCGCTCCTGTAGAGGCCATCGAAAATGACATCTTTGATAAGGTGATGAATGTCAATGTAAAAGCCTGTTTTGATTTAGCAAAACGTTGCTTTCCCTCTATGAAAGAACGCAAAGGGGGGAGTATTATCAATATTGCCTCGGTTGAAGGAATGAAACCTAGTAACGGACTAAGCATCTATAGTGTAAGTAAATCTGCCCTCATTATGCTCACGCAATCTCAAGCAAGTGAATGGGGAAAATACGGGATTCGCTCTAATGCCATTTGCCCAGGACTAATCAAAACAAAATTTAGTCAAGCCTTGTGGAGTAATGAAGCCTTAATGCAACAGGTCAACAATCATCTCCCCATGCGACGAGCAGCAGAAACCCATGAACTCTCTGGACTTGCGGTTTATCTCGCTTCAGAGGCCTCTTCCTATACCACAGGGGCAGTTCTCAATGCCGATGGAGGTCACATGTTAACTTAAAACTACACGATGGAACAACCCACAACTACCCCCTATGCTACTCGACTCAAAGAATTGAGTGAATTAGAAAACTATGTTGGAAAAGAACTAGGACTCACCGAATGGATGACCATAAAACAAGACCGCATCAACTCCTTTGCTGAAGCAACCGAAGACCTACAATGGATCCATACCGATCCAGAAAGGAGTGCTGCCTTTTCACCCTATAAAAAAACCGTGGCACATGGCTTTTTAGTCCTCTCCTTGGCCTCTAAGATATCATATGATGCTTTCTCCATTGAAAATGTCGTGATGGGGGTCAACTATGGGTTAGACAAAGTGCGTTTCCCTAATGCTACCCGATCTGATGCAGCATTGCGCGGGAGAGTTTCCCTGATGGAATATGATGCTGTTCCAGGGGGTGCGAAATATAAAATGAAGATTGTTTTTGAACTAAAGGGGGAAGAAAAACCCGCTTGTGTTGCAGAGTTTTTGGCCTTGGCCTACACTCCTCCAGCATAAGAATCAATTGAAAACAACACACTAAAACAAGCTCAATGGGAGTAGAACTTGACAAAGCAAAAGCCGTTCGAAAAGGTGAAAATTTAAACGAAACCGCGCTACAAACATATTTAGCCGATCAATTAGGACATGAAAACGGAACTTTAAACATACAACAGTTCCCATCAGGTTTTTCAAACCTCACTTACTTGATTCAATTTGCGGGAAAAGACTATGTATTACGTCGCCCACCCTTTGGGGCAAACATCAAGTCGGGACATGATATGGGCCGAGAATACAAGATCCTTTCGGCGCTTGATGGAAACTATCACAAAGCACCTAAACCGGTCCTATTTTGTGAAGACCTAAGTGTACTCGAAGCACCTTTTTATTTGATGGAGCGAGTGGAGGGAACCATCTTGAGAGCATCAACACTTCAGGATCAAATGCCCAGCCCAGCGCAATTTGCTTCTCTATCGAGTAATCTAGTCGATACTTTGGTTGAATTACACCAGTTGGATTACAAGGCTGTTGGCCTTGGAGATCTAGGAAATCCAGTGGGTTATGTTGAACGTCAAGTAGTGGGCTGGAGCAAGCGCTATCAAAACGCAAAAACACAGGAGCACAAAGAAATGGAAGCCACCGCGCAATGGTTAAATAATAATATTCCAACTCATCCTGGTGCCAGTTTAGTCCACAATGATTTTAAATACGACAACCTGGTCTTAACCCCCGATGAAAATCTCAATGTAAAAGCAGTTTTAGATTGGGAAATGACCACCCTGGGACATCCCTTAATGGACCTAGGAACAACATTGGGCTACTGGATTCATCACAGCGATCCAGATTTTATTGCGCAAAATCAATTGAATCTAACGACCCAAAAAGGAAATCCCACTCGAGGGGAGATAGTAGAACTTTACGCGAAGAAAAGTGGGCAACCCATCGATGATATTGTTTTTTACTTTGTCTTTGGGGTATTTAAAATTGCCGTGATCGTGCAACAAATTTACTATCGCTATCATCTGGGACATACCCAAGACCCCCGATTTAAACACTTAGATAAAATTGTAGCCCTGTACGGTTTAGTGGCACAACAAGCCATTCAAAAAAAGAAAATAGATCATTTATTTTAATATACGACAGTATGGAAACGACAACAAAAACAGGACTCGAGGATTTTAGACTCGAAACAAGACGATGGCTGGAGGAAAACTGTCCAGAAAGTATGCGAAAACCCATCAAGGATTCCAATGATTATTTTTGGGGAGGACGCAATGCAGTCTTCACCAGCGAAGAGCAACAACGTTGGTTTGAACGAATGCTTGAAAAGAAATGGATCGTTCCCTATTGGGATGAAAAATATGGCGGAGGCGGCCTCTCACGAGAGGAAAACAATATCCTCACACAAGAGATGACCCGCTTGGGCTGTCGTAAACCTTTGTTCAGCTTTGGTATTTCCATGCTGGGCCCAGCCTTACATAAATTTGCCAGTGAGGAACAAAAAATGCGCTTTTTACCCGATATCACTGCAGGAAAAACCTGGTGGTGTCAAGGCTATAGTGAACCTAACGCAGGAAGCGATCTAGCCGGATTACAAACAAAAGCCGAAGACAAAGGCGATCACTATCTAGTAACGGGCTCAAAAGTTTGGACCTCTTATGCCAATAAAGCGGACTGGATTTTTTGTTTGGTACGCACCGATTTTGAAGCCCCAAAACACAATGGAATTAGCTTTCTTTTGATCGATATGGCCTCAAAAGGAGTGAGCACGCGACCCATCAAGCTCATCAGTGGAAAATCCCCTTTTTGCGAAACCTTTTTTGATCATGTAAAGGTGCCCAAAGAAAACCTTATTGGAAACCTCAATGAAGGATGGAGCATCGCGAAATACCTCTTGACACACGAACGTCAAATGATTGGAGGTGTGGGAGAAACCGATCAACGAAAAGCCTTACACACCATTGCAAAAGAAAACCTACCCCTCAAAGACGGTAAATTGACCGATGCCGTTTTGCGTTCAGAATTAGCGGTACAAGAAATGGATGACGCCATTTTTGAAATGACCATTCAACGCATTATGGACGAAGCAAAAACAGGAGTAAATGCAGGGGCACTTTCCTCTTTCTTTAAATACTATGGAACAGAACAAAACGTTTCTCGCATGGAATTGATGACAGCCATTACCGGTAGTGATGGATTGATTTGGGAGGGCGAAGACAAAGAGGCTATGAATCAAGCCCGCCTTTTTTGTCGTTCCAAAGGAAACACCATTGAAGGTGGAACCTCAGAAGTTCAATTAGGTATTATCTCAAAACGCATTTTAAACCTCCCCTCTTAATTCCATCACTATGGCACTAATATTAAACGAAGAACAACAAATGCTCAAGGATGCTGCCAAAGAATTCCTCGCAGCAAATGCACCCATAGAGCAATTTAGAACCCTTAGAGATAATGATTATGAAGCCTTTGATGCAGATCTTTGGCCAGCGATTGTCGAAATGGGATGGACTGCTTTAACCCTTCCAGAAGAATACAACGGGTTAGACTTTGGCTTTGTGGGACTGGGACAAGTTCTCGAAGAAATGGGTCGAAATCTCACGAAGGCACCTTTACTATCTTCTATTGCTATAAGCGGTTCGGCTTTAATCAATTCAACCAATGCTGAATTAAAAGCGACGTGGATTCCAGAGATCATGAACGGAACCAAACGTTTGGCTTATGCACAAGATGAGCAAAATTATTTTGATCCCTCAGCTATTGCTACAACAGCTACTTCCACTCCATCAGGCTATGAAATTAACGGCAGTAAAAAGATGATCATTGATGGAAAAGGAGCAGATGCTTATGTGGTTGTCGCTAAAACCGATGAAGGAGAAAATGCTCTCTTTCTAGTAGAAGCGAACACTGCAGGACTTAGCAGTTCCACTGATGTGCTACTGGATGCTGGGACCTATTGCAGTTTAAATTTTAATAAGGTAATGGTTGCTAATAACCAACGAATTAGTGAACCTGGTAAAGGAGCAGCCCTTATCAATCTTATCAATAATACTGCGGCTATTTGTCTCGCTGCCGAAATGCTGGGAATGACAAAAGAAGCCTTTGAACAAACCATTGCTTATTTAAAAGAGCGAACCCAATTTGGGAAACGCATTGGAAGTTATCAAGCCTTACAACACAGGGCAGCAAAAATGTTTTGTGAAATTGAGTTGTGTAAAAGCGTTGTCATTAAAGCTTTACAGGGCTTAGATCAAAAAGCCGAAAACCTCGATGAGCTCGCCAGTTTAGCTAAAGCTAAACTAGGAAGAACCTTAAAGTTAGTTTCAAATGAAGCCATGCAAATGCACGGTGGAATTGGGGTTACCGATGATGTAAATATTGGCTTCTATTTTAAACGCGCTCGTGTGGCACAACGACTCTTCGGGGATTACAATTATCACCTCGACCGTTACGCACAGTTGAACCAGTACTAAAACAAAAGAATCCCTTAGTTAACCCCAGGTTGACTAAGGGTAAACTTTTCCTCTTCTTTCGCTTGATCCACCATTTCTTTCACGTCGGCTAAGAGCGCTTTGGCATCATAAATAACACCATTACTAATGGTGTATTTTACTCCTCCTACTCGAACAACTTCATTGTCCTGGGTTAATTTAATCGCCCCTGTACCATAGAGTACTTTCAAGTTTTCTAATGGGTTAGCCTCTAGTAAAACCAAATCGGCTAATTTCCCAACTTCGATCGTTCCAATTTGATGATCCATCTTCAATGCTTCTGCCCCGTTCAATGTCGCAGAACGAATAACTTCTAAAGGGTGGAAGCCCGCTTCGCGAAGTAATTCTAACTCACGCACATAAGCAAAACCATATAACTGAAAAATAAACCCTGAATCTGATCCTGTGGTAACTCTACCCCCGCGGTTTTTATATTCATTGACAAATGTCATCCAAAGTTTATAGTTGCGTTTCCAGGCAATTTCTTGCTCTGTCCCCCAGAAATGCCAGTAGGATCCATGAGAAATTTTTGAGGGTTGATAGAAACGCCATAAGCTGGGAAGGGTGTAATCTTCATGCCATTCAGCGCGACGAGCGCGATGTAAATCACGACTAGCCTCATAGATATTGAAGGTGGGGTCTAGTGTAAAGTCAAGGGCTAATAATTCTTCCATGACGGCATTCCAGTGATCGGAATATGGGGCAGCGGCTTGCTCCCATAGTTTTCCTGCTTCTTCAAAACGATGCTGCTCATTTTGATAGTTGTAGTCCAGGGGGTAATCTTGAACTGTTCTATCGTCGAATAAAGCTTCGGGTAACCCATACCAGTGCTCCATAGAGGTTAATCCAGCCCTTGCAGAGTGTAACACATTCCATCGTGCTACACTTAACTGGGCGTGATGACAGGCAGATCCTAGTCCAAGCTTGTTATTTTCGTCGAGGGCGGCTTCCATGATTTCTGGGGCTGCGCCAAAGAATTTAATCCCATCCGAGCCTGCTTTAGCGTTAGCTCTTACCCATGCTCTAGCTTCTTCTGGCGTATTTACGCCATTTTTTGCCCCAGCACCAAAACCAGTGTATTGCACAATTCGAGGGGCGATGATTTCGTTGCGAGCACTTTTACGTTTTAAATCTAGTGTCCAGTCACGGCTACGGCCACTGGGTTCTCGCACCGTGGTTACCCCGTGTGCTAACCATAGTTTAAAGACATAATCCCAATCGGCTCCTTGCGATACTCCCCCTATATGGCCATGCATATCGATAAAACCGGGGAGTAAATACATTCCTTCGGCATTGATTTCCTTGCCTCCTTCTTTTAAAACAGGCCTTCTTTTTGCATTAATGGCTACACCGGGATAGCCCACCGTTTTCACCTGAGTGATGACATTATTTTCAACCACTACATCAACCGGTCCCATCGGTGGAGCTCCATTACCGTTAATCAAGGTAACCCCACGAATGATTAATTGATTAAATGGTCCTTCGCTCATTTGCGCTTGAAGCATAAAAACGGAGAGTAACAATACTGCAATTAAGGATAGATTTTTTTTCATTTTGTTTAGATATACGTTAAAACTATAAAAAATTCATGGAAATCAGCAGAGGGTTTAAGATTAAAGACTTGGCATGATTTATGTCTATTATTTATTTACTATTTTTATAATGAAAACTAGCTGCATGTTGAAGAGATTAACTCTTAATTTCATTTCTTTGATCGTCATTTTGTTGTGTGCTTTTGCAAATGCACAAGATTTTGATCGCCCTATAGCTAGTGCTTTAACCGTATCGCCTTCTTATGTGGATATAAGCTCTCAAGGGGCAACCATCACCCTATCGGTTCAAATATCCGATGCCTCTACTGTCACCATTATGCCTGGATACTCTGCAGGGTACTTGAGAGAGCAAGGGGAAGATCAAATTATTGGAAGTGACCAATTTTCTTCTTGGTCATTAGTTAGTGGTGATCAATTTAACGGAACGTATCAAGCAACTAAATTCCTGTCGCCCTCTAATATACCCTCAGATACTTTTAGAATTCAAGAAACATTCTACTTGGAAGACGCAGGAGGTTTACGTCCTAATGGGGTTGAAGATATCTATGTTCAGGTTAGAAATGATTTTGAAGGTCAAGACTTTGATAAAC
>JBMZGM010000025.1:0-17148 GCA_049615925.1 Flavobacteriaceae bacterium
TATCTTATGGTATTGAGTGGGATAGTAAAGTTAGGGGTCCTTACGACTCCACTTTAAAAATCCATTACCTACTGTATAACAGATAGCTAGTGGATTTTTTATTTTATATCTGTACGGTATATGTACGGTAATCTATTTCTATCCTCCATTCTTACAAAGAAACCTAAAAAATTCTGACGAGCTTTATAGAGTTATGAAGGGGCTGGGGGTAAGAAATTCACTTTTCTTTTTGCAGTGCAGCACTCTGAATAGCATTTAAACCAACCGCTGTAAGCTTCTAAAGTTTTCGCAGGGTTGACCACAATTGAAATCAGCTCTAAACCTATGCTATAATTGGTCTAAGGCACAATTCTCGATGGAGTAAAATGGGGGTGCTTTGTAGGGGCATGAAGGAGGATAGAGGGGTGTTAGTCTAAACTTCAGTACATTTAAAATGATTAAAGTACTATATTATCTTAGTATATTTATAAATAATAATTTAGCGTAAATTGAAAATAAACACCCTCCCTATTCGCAGCAGACTTTTTCAGTTAATTTTTGCTTTTCTTTTCTTTTTAATTTCTTCCTTTTCCATGGGACAAGATAACAGCGGTCCCGTTTTATCTTCGTTTACCTATTCGCCCACTGTCGATATCACCTCTGGACCCGTTACCCTTACATTCATCATCACCGCTACAGACTCTTCTACCCTGTCAGCCGTTAGTACATCTCCTTTTCTATACAGTGCTGCTGGGAGTCCCACCATCAGTTCTGGGTATGCTACATTTACTGCCTGGACCAATACAAGCTCTACTACCACAGACTGGTCTCCCAGCCAGCTTAGCAATCTTGCCGCATGGGTAGATATCTCTGATGGAAGCAGCATAAGCGCTTCTGGAAACAACATTAACTCCGTAACCGACAAAGCCTCAAATTATGGAACAATCCCTTATTCTTCAACCGCTCCAAAATTAAACATCACCCATTTAAACGGCTTAGATGTGGCTTATTTTGATGGAACAGGAAGCCTTAAATCCTCCACAAATAAATCCATTTCTTCCAATGGAAACCATTGGGCGATTGGAATATTCTACATCAATCAAATTACCGACAAGCGGCAATCGCTGTGGTCGATTGAAACAACCCAATCCCCTAAACGAGATTACGCTTTATCTGCAGCAGATAATTCCGCTTTTCTAGGTGAAATAGATTTAGATGCCCTGTCCAATAACCGCATTTCATCCACGGCAGGGAATACGCAACCATTTAATAGCGCTGCTTCCGTTTTAACCTCGGGTTCTTCCTATGAAAATTCTTGGCATATTTTCAACGCCACCTTTAACAAAACAGGCAATCAAATTTATGCCAATGTTGATGGAAATAGAGCAACCACCATTAACGATTATGACAATAACCTCAAAGACCAGCACCAGTTGCGTTTGATGATTAATCGTGGAAACGATCGAGTAAAGGGCTATATGGGAGAGTTCATCGCCGTTAAAGGCTTACCTGGTAGCAGTGGGACAGACAATAGTTTTGTTGAAAAAACCGAAGGATACCTGGCGCACAAATGGGGATTAGCAGCGAATTTACCCATTAGCCACCCCTACAAAAGCATCCAGCCCCTTGAAGCGGCAACCTATACCTATTCGGCGACATTAATGCTCGATCCTGAGGAAGTTCCCGAGGGAACCTATAAAATCAACCTTAGTACAGCTGGCTTTGTGGATCAATCAAGTAATGCCAACATAGCGGGATTACCTTCGGGTTATGATGCGTTCACCCTTCAGGTCACCAACACTCCAGCCGTTGTAGCAACCATAACAAGTAGTGACTCAGACAATCTAATTACAAGTGGCGTAGTAACCATTACCGCAAATTTTTCCCATGCGATGGCTGCGACCCCTATGATTTCAATTTCTGCCTCATCAAGTTCAACCTACTCGACGATTTCCTACAATACCTCTGCTGGGATGACACAAGGAGTCGATAACACACAGTGGACCTATCGATGGCAAGTCCCTACTTTTATTAGTACGGGAACCTATTGTATATCGATTGCTGCTACCGATACCCTTAACCGCCCCTATAACAATTCAGCTGCGGTATGTTTAGATGTTGACCCTCTTTTCTATCTCGATACAAATAACACTACCATTAAATGCCCCGATGCAAATAACGGCGACACAGGAGTAGTAAATGGAAAAACCTACACTGCCGTAAACGAAAGCACACTTCGCTCAAAAGTGGCTAGCAATGCAACTGATCTAGATTGTGTGTGTACGTCCCTTGTCACCGACATGAATGATTTATTTGAAAACAAATCGTCTTTCAATCAAGATATAAGCACATGGGATACGTCAAATGTGACCGATATGGATTCCATGTTTGAAGAAGCAAGCAGTTTTAACCAAGATATCTCTAAGTGGAATACTGCTGCAGTCACAGACATGTACAATATGTTTGAGAATGCAACCGCATTCAATCAATCCATAGGAAATTGGGATGTTTCTAATGTTACTAGAATGGACTATATGTTCAATGGAGCATCGACTTTTAATCAACCCCTAGGCAGTTGGATTACCTCAAGTGTAACAGATATGACAGGAATGTTTCGTTTTGCAAATGCGTTTAATCAAGACATTGATGCATGGGATGTATCAAATGTCACCGAGATGGACGCAATGTTCCAAGATGCCGATAGCTTTAATCAAGATTTACCGAATTGGGATGTATCAAATGTGACCAATTTTTTTGCCACCTTTTTTCAATGTGACCTATTTAATGGGGACATTACCAGTTGGGATGTAAGTGGTGCAACGGATATTCATTCAATGTTCCAAACCACAGGTGCCTTTAATCAAGACATTGGTAATTGGGATGTTTCCAATGTAACAGATATGTCCACGCTCTTTTCTGGTGCAGCAGCATTTAATCAAGATCTTAGTGGCTGGTGTGTAACGAATATCACTTCAGAACCTTCTGGTTTTTCGACTACCGCTCCCTTAACATCAGTAAACAAACCCCGCTGGGGAACATGTGCTTCAAGAGCAACAGCTACTATTACAACTAATGATTCCGACAATAACATCACCACAGGTGTCGTCACACTAACCGCTTTCTTCTCCGAAAGTATGGCTGCAACCCCTTTGGTATCCATTGCAGGACTTGTGACAAACACTGCCATGACACAAGGAAGTTCAAACACTACATGGACTTATTTTTGGGAAATTCCTTCGACTGTAACAACAGGAACATTTGCTGTCACCGTAGCAGCCACAGCTACGAGCGATAATCGCCCATATGATGGAACTGCTTCTTTAAACTTAAGCATTGATCCCCTTTTTAGATTAAACAGTAATGGTGTTACCATCGAATGTCCAGGGGCAAGCAATGGAAGTACGGGTGTAGTTGATGGCAAAACATATACCGCAGTAAACGAAACCACCCTTAGAACAAAAGTAACAAATGGTGATGCCGACTTAGACTGTATCTGTATTACAGCTGTTACCGATTTATCAAGCTTGTTTGACAATAATTCAAGCTTTAATCAAGACATTAGCTCATGGGACACTTCAAACGTGACCACCTTTCACGACCTTTTTAATGATGCCGCTGCATTTAATCAAGACATAGGAGATTGGAACACTTCAAATGTGACTGATATGGAAGGGCTGTTTTGGGGAGCAACGATTTTTAATCAAGACATAAGTACATGGGATGTTTCCAATGTCACTACTATGCGATCTACCTTTGATCGAGCGAGTGATTTTAATCAGGATATTTCGGGCTGGGACGTTTCCTCGGTGACCAATATGAGATTGATGTTTTTTGCTGCGCGCGATTTTAACTTTTCTATCGATGCTTGGGATGTCTCCATGGTGACAGACATGACGTCTATGTTTCAAAATCACTCGAACTATAATTTCGACCTCAACAGTTGGGATACTTCCAGTGTTACTAGCATGGTCGAAATGTTTAAAAGAGCCACTTCGTTTAACGGAAACATTAGTAACTGGGATACCTCTAATGTCACCGACATGAATTGGATGTTTTATAACGCCAATGCATTTGACCAAAACCTCAACAATTGGGATACTGCAAATGTTGTCGATATGCATAATATGTTTAATGGTGCCGAGAGCTTTAATCAACCATTAAATGCATGGGATACCTCATCGGTAAATGATATGAGCGGAATGTTTGAAGGGGCTACTTTATTTAATCAAGATATTTCTGGATGGTGTGTTAATGGTATCACAGCAGAACCCTCAAGCTTTTCGACTTCTTCAGCGTTGACTTCTTCCCATAAACCCCAATGGGGTTCTTGTCCCTCAGCCGTTACATTAACATTAAGCAGTAGTGATTCTGACAATTTGATCACCACTGGAGTGGTTACCCTTACTGGAACATTCTCTGCAAATGTCGTTGCTACACCTACCATTTCCATTAGCGGTTTGCACACAAATACCCTAATGTCCTTGACTACTTCTGCAACGGTTTGGCACTATCTGTTTTTGGTTCCATCCTCAGTAACAACAGGAACCTATACGGTATCTATTTCTGCTACCGATACTCAAAATAAACCCTACAGTGGAAATGCATCATTAACACTACAAATTGATCCCTCCATTCGACTAGCTTCAAATGGAATTACCGTTGAATGTCCTAATGCATCAAATGGTGATACTGGAATAATTAATGGAAAAACCTATACCGTTGTTGATGAAACTACCCTACGGACAAAAATCACCAATGGAGATGCTGATTTAGATTGTGTTTGCACCTCACTGGTCACCGACATGAATCGCCTCTTTGAAAATAAAACCTCCAATCAAGACATCTCTAGATGGGACACTTCTAATGTGACCAATATGCGCGCCATGTTCAAAAGTGCGAATGTTTCCTCCACTTTGAACCAATGGAACACCAGTAATGTCACAACGATGTACGAAATGTTTGGTGGGAATGCTAGCTTTAACGAAGACATAAGCAGTTGGGACACTAGTCGTGTGACAACCATGAAATACATGTTCAGTAGTGCTTCCGCTTTCAATCAGGACATTGGTGGCTGGGATACCTCTAGCGTGACCAATATGGGGCATATGTTTGGCACAGCAACGGCCTTTAATCAAGACATTGGAAATTGGAACACCAGCAATGTAACGGTTATGGAATATGTCTTCAATGGAGCAAGCAGTTTTAATCAAGATATCAGTGGATGGGATACCAGCAATGTGACTAATTTCCTTGGGATATTCCAAAATGCCACCAGTTTTAATCAAAACATCAATGCCTGGGATGTTAGTAGTGCCACTAATATGGGGTACTTCTTTAGAGGCGCCACTGCCTTTAATCAGCCCTTAAACAATTGGGACACCTCTTCTTTATCCATTGGATACAATATGTTCCAATTGGCCACAAGCTTTAATCAACCCTTGAACAACTGGGATTTGACAGCTGCAACAAACCTAGAATACATGTTTGCAGATGCTACCGTTTTCAATCAAAACCTTAGAAGCTGGTGTGTTATTAACTTGAGTAGTCTGCCCATAGGTTTTGCTAACTCCTCTGCTCTTTCGACAAACAATTACCCGCAATGGGGTGGGTGTGACACGACCATTCCCACGATCACTGGAGTACGCGGTAGCCCCGTAAGTGGTTTTTATACCGATGATGATGCTAATCCAAGTAATGCTCAAATCATCACGCTAGAAGTTCTTTTCTCTGAAGCTGTTTATGTGGACACCAGCGGCGGAACACCCTACCTTGAACTAGAAACAGGCGATAACGACCAAAATGCCTTGTACCAGTCGGGAAGTGGCTCCTCTACCCTGCTTTTTGCTTATACCATTCAAGACGGTGATATCACCGGTGCACTGGAGTATAAAGCTACTTCTTCGCTTATACTTAATGGTGCAACAATAACTGATGCTGTAAGTAATACCCTCAACAATACGCTACCCACAATTGGTGCTGGAAACTCCATTTCGAATTATGGAATCATTCATGTAAAAGCATCAAATCCAACCTTAGACGTCACGGCGAATACCAACAATAGTACGGACTTAAAATCAGCAACAGATGGTGACATCATTACCTTTGAGGTTCGAGCTTCTGAACCCCTTGCATTAAGTTCAATTTTAGGAATCAGTACTCCTACCCTCACTTCGCCTTTGACTTACGTATTGACTTCGGCAAGTAATCATATTTATAAGGCTACCTACACCGTGAGTAGCGCAGATCCTGAAGGTGAGATTAACTGGGGAGTTTCTGCCACTGATACGTCAACCACCTCGGGAATTACTTCTGGGAACCCTACCGGGGTCTATTCTACTTTAAATACCTCATCACGGGTCATTTCATCTGTCATTACCATCGATCGAACTCCACCTTCATTGTTGAGTTCAGTCAACTTGTCCATGAATGAGGAACAAACAAACGTTGGAACATTAGAAACAAATGAACGAAGCGTCGTCACCATTAGTGGTGGAGCAGATGCAGCCTTATTTAACGCGCTAGGAAACACCCCTGCATCAGCGCCATTTACCCTTAATTTATCCTTTATCACTGCTCCAGACTTTGAAACTCCAGCCGATGCGGATGGGGACAATGTATTTGTCCTAGAAATCACCCTTTCGGATCGTGTAGGGCTAAGCCGTACACAAACCCTTAGCATCACGTTAACAGATGTCACTGAAGTTACCGATCCAGACACCGATGGTGATGGATTAAATGATAGCGTTGATCCCGATGATGACAATGATGGAATTAACGACACAGACGAAGTAACGAATGGAACCGATCCCTTGAATTCTGATAGTGATGGAGATGGACTTAGTGATGGAGAGGAAGATAGTTTAGGAACGAATCCTTTGAATACTGATACGGATAATGATGGCACAAATGATGCTGAAGACTTGTTCCCTTTAGACCCTAACGAAACAAGTGATAATGACCTAGATGGCACTGGAGATAATGCCGATAGCGACGATGATAACGATGGTAGAACCGATGGCCAAGAAAGTGTTGATGGTACCGATCCACTCAATCCAGACAGTGATGGAGATGGTTTAAACGATGGCGCTGAAAATAACTTAGGTACAAACCCCTTGCAAATGGATACCGATGGGGATGGTCTAAACGATCAAACCGATCCTTTCCCCCTAGATGCAAATGAGACTACTGATAGCGACAACGATGGCATAGGCGATAATGCTGATCCAGATGATGATAACGACGGGGTAGACGATTTCTATGAAATCAATACAGGTACCGATCCACTCAACCCAGATACCGATGGTGACGGAAGTACAGAGGGCGAAGAACAAAACCGAAACACCGATCCCTTAAATCCAGACACCGATGGTGATGGAGTGGAAGACGGAGAAGATGACGCTCCCCTTGATCCCAACCAAGATAGCGATACCGATGGAGATGGTATTCCAGATCAATACGATACCGATGACGATGGCGATAACCTATCTGATATAGAAGAAATTGCCTTAGGAACAGATCCCCTTAATCCCGATACTGACGGGGATGGACTCAATGACAAAGAAGAAGAGCAGAGAGGGACGAACCCTTTGCAATTAGATACCGATGGAGATGGTTCTGATGATTATACCGATGCATTCCCCACAGATCCCTTCGAGCAAGAAGATACAGATAACGACGGCCTTGGGAATAACATGGATACCGATGACGACAACGATGGAGTTAGTGACCTTGATGAATTTGCCCAAGGATGTAATCCATTAAATCGTGATACCGACAATGACGGTCTTCCCGATAATGAAGAAATTGACGCTGGGACAAATCCAAATAATCCTGATAGTGATGGAGACGGAAGTAGCGATCAAGAAGAAATTGACGCAGGAACAAATCCACTAAATCCTGATACAGACGGAGATGGAGTAAATGACTATGCAGATCAACTCCCTCTTGACCCCACAGAAAGTAGCGATACCGATGGAGATGGTATAGGAGATAGTACAGATCTAGATGATGATAATGATGGATTGCCTGATACAGAAGAAAATAACCTAGGAACCGATCCCCTTAATCCTGATTGTGATAACGATGGAGCGCTTGATGGAGAAGAAAATAGCCAGGGAACAAATCCTTTAAACCCAGATACCGACGGTGACGGTGTCAACGATGGCGAAGATGACTATCCATTAGACAGTACACGATCAAACGATAATGATGGAGACGGAATCCCTGATAGTGAAGATCCCGATGATGATAACGATGGACTTTCTGATGCTGAAGAAGCAACCCTTGGGACCAATCCATTGAATCCAGATAGCGATGGTGATGGGCTAACCGATAAGCAAGAAATTAACAATGGCTCAAATCCTAATAATCCCGACAGCGATAACGATGGCCTTAATGATGCCGAAGAACAAAGCTTAGGTACGAATCCATTGGATAATGACAGTGATGACGACGGTTTATATGATGGCGTGGAACAAGTAGATGGAACTAATCCAAATAATAGCGATACAGACACAGATGGTGTAATAGACAATCTGGATGACTTCCCCCTCGACCCTTCTGAGCAAAGCGATAATGATAATGACGGAATAGGAGATAATGCCGATCCCGATGACGACAATGATGGCTTGACCGACGAGGAAGAAACTAGTCTTGGAACAAACCCCTATTTAAGTAATACAGATAACGATGGTTTAACCGATAGCGAAGAAAAAGAAATCGGAACAGACCCACTTAACCCAGATACTGATGGAGATGCAGTCCTCGATGGAGATGACGATTTCCCACTCGATCCAAATCTAACTACTGATACCGATGGAGATGGTCTCGATGACAGTATCGATCCCGATGATGACAATGATGGCCTAAGTGATCAAGAGGAAGCAGCCCTTGGGACCGATCCCCTCAACAGTGACTCTGACGAAGACGGTCGTGATGATGGAGAAGAACAAAACATAGGAACTAATCCTTTAGTCCCGGACACTGATGGAGATGGAATACCCGATGGATTAGATCAATTCCCTCTTGACGCTAGTAGAGCAGATGACAACGATGGCGATGGCCTGTCTAACGAAGAAGAAGCCCTCTTTAATTCAGACCCGAATAATGCTGATACTGACGGGGATGGATTGAACGATAAAGAAGAACAAGAAGCAGGAACAGACCCCTTAAATCCAGATACCGACGGAGATGGAATAACAGACGATATTGATGCCTTCCCGCTTGACCCCTCAGAGAACCAAGATAGTGACAATGATGGCTTGGGTGATGGGATCGATCCAGATGATGACAACGACGGTATTAGCGATATTGAAGAAGCTAACCTAGGGACCAACCCCAATAATCCAGATTCTGACGGTGACGGAATAACTGATGGAGAAGAGGTCAATAACAGCACAAATCCCTTGAATCCAGATACAGATAATGATGGACTCAATGATGCAGACGAAGCAAGCGAAGGAACCGATCCAAACAACCCAGATACTGATGGGGATGGTGTAATTGACGGTGACGATGATCTTCCTCTGGATCCATTTGGTAACATCGATACAGATGGAGATGGCATTAGAGACGGTTTAGATCCTGATGATGACAACGATGGATTAACCGATGAAGAAGAGATTGCCTTAGGCACTGATCCAAAAAATAGCGACTCTGATCAAGACGGATTAAGCGATGAAGAAGAAAACAATAGTGGAACAAATCCGCTAGAAGAAGACACAGACGGTGACGGACTAAATGATGCGGAAGAAATCCTATTAGGTACCGATCCCCTAAACCCCGATACCGATGGAGACAGTATTCCAGATAACGAAGACCTATTCCCCTTAGATGCCGATGAAAGTGTTGATACCGATGGGGATGGCATTGGAGACAATAAGGATAATGATGACGATAACGATGGATTGTCAGACAGTCAAGAAAGAATCTACAACACCGACCCACTTAATCCTGATACAGATGGAGATGGACTCAATGATGGCGAAGAAATCGTAAAAGGCTGCAACCCGCTTATTCGAGACACCGATGGGGATGGCGTCCCAGATGGACAAGATGCATTCCCCAATGATCCTAGTGAAAGTAGCGATACAGACTTTGATGGTATTGGCGATAACAGTGATACTGATGATGACAATGACGGGATAAATGATCAACAGGATAGCTTTCCTAAGGATGCCGCAGAAAGTAGGGACATCGATAATGATGGAGTAGGAAATAACGAAGACATTGACGATGATAATGATGGGGTGATTGACTGGAGAGAACACCAATTCATTACCGTTTACGAATACTATAACATCCGAATTAATAACGGGAGTGATAAGACAAATCTTCCAGTGAATACTTCGACAATTAAAGGAGTAGGAAAATGGAAAATCAGGAAGAAAATTACTGGAGGAGCAGATGCTGGTCTCTTTACCATTCGATCTGGAGAACCTAAACTACAATCCCAAAAACGTGCAGAAAAATCTGATTTGGGTGAAGGTTACCTCTCTTTCCTAAATCCTCCGCAACCTGGCGAAATAAACGATGCGAATAGAGACGGAGAATATGAAGTGCTCGTAGGCTTTATCAATACTACCTATGGAGACACGCGCGTCCCTATCCCAAACAAAAGCAATACCGTTACCATTACCGCTGGGCAAGAGGATGTTGTACAATTAACCACCAATAAAATTCCGCTGGCTACAGTAGATAGAAGACGAATTACTTCTGACACCGATGCCGACGGACTCATCAACCCAATCGACCCAGATGATGATGGGGACCACATTTATTCTCGTTATGAAACCCAAGGAGAGAATAAGCGTTGGATACGATCGGATGATTTTGATAACGATGAAATCAGTAACTACCTCGATCCAGATGATGAAAACGATGGGGTCTTTACAGAATTTGAAAACCCTGATCCTAACCAAGACTTTAACCCAGAAGACGCTAGAGATACAGATGGAGATGGACTTCCCGATTATTTTGACTTAGATGATGATGGAGATGGTATCCCTACCTTAAACGAAAATGCTGATCCAAATATAGATGGTGACCCTCAAGACGCCCTTGATAGTGATCAAGATGGCATTCCAGATTATCTTGATGCAGACGATGATAACGATGGTGTACCCACCCTAGCTGAATTTGCTCAAGGTATCCCGCTCGACTCCGACAATGATGGCATAATGGACTACCTAGACACCGATGATGATAACGATGGCATCCCTACGCGAGATGAAATCAATCTAAACCAAGAAGGAGTCCTTGATACTGACGGAGATGGCATTCCAGATTATCTCGATATTGATGATGATAACGATGGTATTGATACTGCTTTTGAAGATCGCAATCAAAACAACTCCCCTCTAGACGACGATGTCGATAATGATGGTATCATCGATGCATTAGAATCTACTTTACTCGACTGTGACAATGATGGTGTAAATGATGAATTAGATGCACAAAATTGTTATCCCTATAACGATACCGATGGAGATGGTATTTCAAACATTGATGAAGTCAATGCGGGATATGACCCTTCCGATCCTACTAGTAATCCGACAGACTTTAAAGAACTCAACTTTGAAATTGCCAACTTTTTATCACCAAATGGCGACGGGATAAATGACAGCTGGTTCGACCCAGCCATAGCACGTTACCCAAATAACAAAGTGTGGATTTATGCGAGATCTGGAAAACTGGTTTTAGAACAAGCGAATTATCAAAACAACTGGAATGGGACCAAAGATGGCAATCCATTGCCAGAAGGGGCCTATTATTATGCCGTTGATTTTGAACAAAACGGAACAATTGACTACAAAGGATGGCTTTATTTAACGCGATAAAATGATGAAGAAAATCTTTCTTATTCTGCTTTTAACTTCCCTTAAGGTGGGAGCACAGCAAAATACCTACAATGCATTGATTGAGTATCAAATGCCCTTGATCAATCCTGCTCATGCAGGGGCAGAAGCGCAACAGTCATTTTTCCTGAATACAAGAAACCAGTGGGCTGCTGTAGAAGATAGCCCTAAAACCCTTTCCATGGCCTACTCTATTGCGAGAAACAATAATGTAGGAGTAGGAATTTCAATCATTTCAGATCAACTTTTCATAGAAAAACAAACCGCAGTAGGAATTGATTTCTCCTACAAACTCACCCTGAATAATGATGCACTGCTCTTCCTAGGAATCAAAGGAGGTTTTAATTCATTTAGAGCGGATACTCAACAACTAATTGCCTATGGAGAAGGGAATGACCCAGCTAAAAGAGATTTAAGCCGAGTCAATCCTAATATCGGGGTTGGATTCCTATTCAAACAACAAAAAACATGGGTCTCTGCTGCCTTGCCACGCCTGTTTAATGCAAAAAGAAGTGAGGAAATAAACCTTAGTGCACGAGACAGAATCCACCTTTACCTCGCCGCTGGTACAGCATTTTCAATGAATGAAAACATTCAACTGGAACCCAAAATGATTTATCGCAATGCAGAGGGAATAAAAGCTGTAGTAGAGGGAGTCATCTGGGGAAACTACAAGAATAAGTTTCGTTTAGGCTTAGGAAGAAGAACAGGGGCAGTAACATCCCTCAAGATGAAACTAGAACTCAATGAAAATATTTCACTCTCTTATGCCTATGATACCTACGGTGCAATGAATACCATCATCAATCAATTCAGTGCACATGAAATTGGTTTAAGGCTACAACTCAACTCAACCGCTTCAAGCGAAACAGCTACTAATGACACTCAAGAAAGCGAAGAGTAATCAAATTTAATTCATTGATTATTAGGTTTATGTAAGCTTTTTAGTTAACTTTAAGCAACCATAAACCAAATTAAATGAATATTAAACTATCCATCAAGCTGGCAATAGCTTTACTTTTATTGCAAATCCTTCCACTCATTATTAGCCTTTTTTCAGCAGATTTTATGTTGATGCTACTCACCGATAGCTTTGGCGATAACCCTTCGTCAGATGCTATAACCATGTTTGAATCCTTCGCTCTAGTTGTGGGATTAATGGGAATAGGGTTGTGTTTTTTAATGTATGGCAGTCTCTCCTTTAATAATGTGGAAGTATTACAAAAACTGTGCTTTCTCTTTTTTGTTATCATGGGCTTTTTTGCCTTACCCGATTTAATTGGAGTAATAAAAGGAGATCCCACTGCACCATTGCCCATTATAGCAATGAATTTAGCCACAATGGTTATTTTACTTTATGGTGCCAAAAAAGGGACGCTTTAAACTGAATTTTATTTTTTAACCATAAACCAAAACAAATGAAAAATCTAATTAACGCGCTATTTTTAATGTTGGTGTCCAGCACCTATGCCCAGGAGATAACGGGCCATGTAAGAACCAGTGACAAATATTCCGAAGCCGTAAAAAGCACCATCAAAGAATATTTAGACAACACCTTTACGACCTTTGACCAAGTCTATGCAGATGATGTCACCTTTAACCTCAACGGAAACAATGCAGATAAAGCAGCTGTTCGTCAAGGATGGACAGCACATCACAGCATTTATCGCGACATCAAAATCGAATGGATGTTTGTCGAAACAACCATGTATGATGAAAACAATAATAATATGGTGTGGAGTCACCTGTGGGGACAGTGGACTGGAACCTCAAATCGAACAGGAAAGGAATGGTCAAATCCTTTTCATGCCTCCTTTAAATGGGTCGATGGAAAAATCGTCAACTCGAACTGGATTTATGATCCCACTTCAGAAAATCAAGAAATGGCTGCTATGAAAAAATAGTTAATAATGTTCGCTAAAAATGGTCCCAATGGGGCCATTTTTTTTGCGACACACTCCCCTACTGGCATAAGGTATTCGTAATAAACTCCATCTTTCTAAATACTGTAGGATCGGTCACTTTAAAGCCTTTGATAAAATTATCAATCGAATTAATTTCTCGAACAAGCTTTAAATCCTCATCTATTAAAAACAAATATTGAATATCTTGAAATCCTTCACAATTCGCCGCTACTTTAATTTCTAGTTCCATTAGCTCTGGTCGAAATAAAGCGATTTGAATGATGCGTGTTTCTAAACGATCATAATCAAACTTTCCACTTCTATTAATTCCAATATTGCTGTAAACTAATTCCTCGCGTGTTTGCTGTAGTGCTCGCCCATTGTATTGTTGTCTCGCTTCAAATGAATTTCGCGCGATATAAGCGCTTTTATTATCCGTAAAAAAGCCCTTGTTCCCCACAACTTTTAACCATTTAGGGTTCTTTAGTTTTTCGATTTGTTTTCGTTTTCTTCTTTCCTTTTTGGAAGAAATTTTTACTTCCTCCAATTGAATTTCTTGCTTTTCGTCTGCTACATTTTGACCAAAAAGATCCCCAGCAGGAAGAAACATAATTACAAAACACAAGACATAAAAAAGGCTTTTTATCATGGACTAAAAGTACAAAAAAGGGGAAGATAAACTTCACCAAAATTTACTTTAACATTCGCAAGAAATCAGTATTCTCTCGATGAAATGTTATCTTGCAGATTATGAAATGGAATTTACTTTATTTTACCTTCTTTTTATTGAGCGTTGCGTTGCTAGGATGTCAATCCAAACAAGTTAATGCTTCTCGCCCCATGACCTATCTCGCCCTTGGGGATAGTTATACCATAGGAGAAAGTGTGGTAGATAGTCTGCGCTGGCCTAATCAACTTGTAAAAGCACTAAACCAAACACAATTCCAATTTGAGCCAGCTACCATTATTGCAAAGACAGGCTGGACCACAGATGAACTAGCAGCGGCCATGGACAAGGCTGCATTATTAAGTCGATATGATTATGTTTCCCTATTAATCGGCGTAAACAACCAATACCGTGGTAGAAGTGTCGCTAATTTTGAAGAAGAGTTTACCCAGTTGCTGGAACGCGCAATCGACCTAAGTAGAGGAAAAAACAAAAATGTAATGGTCGTATCAATTCCAGACTGGGGAGTAATGCCTTTTGCTCAAGGACGCGACCGGGCTAAAATCGCACAAGAAATTGATGCCTTTAACGAGGCAATCGCACAAATATGCCTGAACCATCAAGTTGCTTTTTTTGATATTACTCCAATTTCTAGGGAGGCTGCTTCTACTCCTGCTCTTGTTGCAAGCGACGGCTTGCATCCCAGTGGAGCCATGTATAAACGCTGGGTTAATCATGTCCTACCCTTTTTTAACCCTAGTACGAATGAATAGTCAAGAAAGTACACAGCCCGTCGATCAAAACAATCCACTGGCTCATTTTAAAGCACGTTTTTCTCATCCCGAAAATGAAATTTATTTGGATGGTAACTCTTTGGGGAAACTTCCCCTTAAAGCAAAAGATATCGTAAGCAATGTTGTGGAAGAACAATGGGGAAATAATTTGATTCGCAGCTGGAACGATCACTGGTTAGACCTCCCTCAACGTTTAGCGAATAAACTAGGAAAACTTTTCAATGCGAAAGCAGCTGAAATTCGTGTAGGGGAATCTACCTCTGTTAATTTATACAAACTCGCGACTGCCCTTATTCAATCAAAACACTATCCACAACAGTTCATCACAGATACACTTAACTTCCCCACCGACAATTATATTTTAGAAGGAATTAGCACACAATTAGGAATCGCACCGCCCATTCGTGTAGATTATCAACAAGAAATAACAGCAGACATTGAACAGCTAAAAACCACTATAAAGAACAACCCTGGAGTAGTTTGTTTAAGTTTAGTGAGTTATAAAAGTGCTTTTTTGTATCCCATGAAGGCCCTAAATACTTTTGCTAAAGAACACAACAGTATTATCATTTGGGATCTGAGTCATGCGGTAGGTGCGGTGACCATTGATTTTAAAGCTACCGAAACTTTAGCTGCAATTGGTTGTACCTATAAATACCTAAACGGAGGTCCCGGGGCACCAGCTTTTCTGTATTTAGACAAAAGCCTTATTCCATTGGTTTATAGTCCTATTCAAGGCTGGTTTGGCCATGCAAAACCCTTTGATTTTTCTACTAGCTTTCAAGCTGCAGAAGGAATCGAAAAATTTGATGCAGGTACCCCCACAATACTTTCTATGGCGGCAATGGAAGTGGGAATTGACCTGTGCCTCGAAGCTGGAATTGAAGCTCTCCATCGAAAAAGTAACGCATTGTCTTCCTTGTTTATCGATCTGTTTGAGAAAGAACTTGTGCCTTTAGGCTATTGCCTTGAAAGTCCAAGAAAAATCGAAGAAAGAGGTTCTCATATCACCCTTTCTCATCAAGAGTCATGGCGTATTTGCCAGTGCTTATTGCACGGTAAAGAAGACAGGTCAAAAATCATTCCTGATTTTCGACCTGATTATTACATTCGCTTTGGGATTACTCCCTTGTACGTGGGTGAAGAAGAGATTAACCTAACCGTAGCGCGCTTAAAAGAGATTGTTCTGGACAAAGAGTTTGAAAAATTTGATCAAACTAGGCCCACAGTTACTTAGCCTTGATCTTGCTTTTCTTCAGGAATTGGAGGAGCAGGTGGCATGGGAGGTTTGTGATGATTCTTGCGATGTTTACGGTGCCTTTTAATGCGTTTTTTTTGACCTTCTGATAAGCTTTTGTGATAGTCTCCCCGAGATTTTTTCACTCCTTGACGCATGCTGCGATACATTGCTTTTTGTTCGTCGTTTAAGGATGCAACAAACTTTTTTCTTCGTTCTTTTTTATCCATCGAATCGTTCTTCAAGATGGCTTGTTGCGTTTCTGTCAAAGACGCTTTAAAGTCTGCGCGTAAACTCTTAATGATTTCACTCCGCTCTTTCAACAGTGCTTTCTGTTCATGTGAAAGACTTTCTAATCGTTCAAGTTTAAGGTTTAGGTCAGGCTTGATCTCTTGCGCAATACCGCTAAAGCAAAAGAATAAGAAGGACAAAAAAGGAAAATAAATTGTTTTCATAAGAATGGGTTTAATGCTTAGACCTTTGGAGTAAAAAAAAGTTTCAATTCAATGCTAAATCATTTTCAAAATCATCCAGTAAGGCCTCTTGGATCGCTTCATCCAGTTGGGTTTCATCCAGTAAAAGGGTATCCATTAAAAGCGATGTTACAAATACATCTTCTTCAATGGTAGTTGTGGCTGGATCAAGTGAGGAGAAATTATTTTCAGTTAAAAAAAAGAAGAGTAAAAGCGAAGCAGCAATTCCACTTACTAGC
>JBMZGM010000026.1:0-15237 GCA_049615925.1 Flavobacteriaceae bacterium
TGATTCAGATAATGACGGTTGCTCTGATGCTAACGAGGCCTATGGTGATAGCAGTGCAGATGGAGGAGATAGTGGAATTTATGGGGAAGATACTCCTACCAGTGGCAATGGAAAAGTAGATGCCAATGGATTAGTCATCGCAGCGGGAGTTTCAGGGAATGCATATTCTACTACACCAGCTACTTCTGTGATAAGTTCAACTGTATTTACCTATCAATATGCGACTACACTAGAGGTAGATGCTTCTGCTCTTGTGAGTAAAACTGTCTTTAGTGGAACTGGAACTTCATTTACAATCACCTCGGCTGGAGCGACAAACACGCAACAATTTAATTCTGACGGTACTCCTGACTATGCTAGTGGTGTAAATGCTGCTGCTGGTCTTGTGTATCAATGGCAAGAAGATGGGGCGAATTTAAGTGATGGAGGAATTTATAGTGGTACCAGTTCAATTGTATTAAATATAACCGACGTTACTGGTCTTGATGGAAAACAATATTCACTCCTTGTAACCCATGCTGATAATGTCTGTCTTGAAGAACAAAGTAATGCTGTTTTAAACGTTATTGGCCCCTGTTCTCCTCAACCTACTGATGCAGCACTCAATTCCCAATGGTTAGCATCCGACTGTGATGGTGATGGAGTGACTAATGGTCAAGAACAAACTGATGGTACAGCCGTTCAAGACCAATGTTCTTTCGAAATTACTTCTCAAACCCTAAGCCCTACTTTGGCTTGGAATACAGCCGATTGCGATGCCGATGGAGTTACAAATGGAGCAGAACTAGTCCTTGATAGCGATGGTGACGGAATAGGAAATCCTCTAGATAACGATGATGACGGTGATGGAATTTCTACTGTTTCAGAAACCACTGTGGATACCGATGGCGATGGCACGCCAAATTACCTCGACACTGATTCTGACAACGATGGTTTAACCGACGCAGATGAAGTGACCATAGGAACAGATCGGTTGATTTTTGAAGATGCGGATAGTGACGGTATTTCAGATCATTTTGATCCAGATGATGATAACGACGGGATATTAGATAGTATTGAATGTGGATTTATAAACGGTGGTTTAATCAATGGTGGCTTTGAAAGTCCCAATTCTCCTTGTTTAGGATATATCAATGAAAGTAATGTTCCTGGTTGGGAAACAACAGCAACAGATAATAATATTGAAATTTGGTGTAGCCCCAGAACGGTGACTGAAGGGACCTTTAGTGCCTATGCAGGAAGTCAGTTTGCTGAAACAAATGCTACAATGCAAGGCGGTCTTTATCAAACCATTAATACCACTCCAGGTACCTATATGATATGGTCTGCCTATCATATGGGAAGGAGATCAGGACCAGAAACACTTGAAATTCGTGCAGGTGCTTCATCTTCAACCACGGTGTTATTGACGTCAAGAACGGCGCAAGGAACAGGAACTTGGGAACGTTATACTGGTATTTATTTAGTGCCTTCGGGTCAAGTTTCTACTGTTTTTATGTTCAATGCGGTAAGTGGTGGTGACTCTGGAAATTTCTTAGATAATGTTTCTTTTGATCGACCAGCAAACGCTTGCTCACTCGATACTGATGGAGATGGAACAATAAATAGCCTAGACCTAGATAGTGACGGAGATGGTATACTAGATGCAACAGAAACTGCGACCGATACCGATAGCGATGGGGTGCTAGACTTTTTAGACTTAGATGCTGATGGAGATGGAATACCCGATCAAACAGAGGGAACCATTGATACCGATGGCGATGGCACGCCAAATTACCTCGATTTAGATTCTGATAACGACACCATCAACGACGCAACCGAAACAGTCACCGATACTGATGGAGATGGAACGCCTAATTACTTGGACCTAGATACGGATGATGATGGCTTACTGGATAGTGTAGAGCTCGATGTCAACGATAGTGATGCCGATGGTATAGTGGATTACCTAGACCCTCGAGCAGCGGGTTATGTGGTTACTCCTATGGGGTTAATTACGGTGAATGAAGCAGGAACAGTAACGGCAACCCTTAATGTTATTCTTGAACGAAAACCCACTTCAAACGTTACTGTTTTAGTGAGCAACCCTAATACAGCCGAGGTGAGTTTATCATCTACAACCCTGGTATTCAATGCTTCAAATTGGAATACCACACAAACGATTGTAGTATCGGGTGTAGATGAAGCTGTGAGAGATGGTGATAAAACAGTGGACCTTACTTTTTCGATTGATGATCCTAATTCAGACGATTTATTTGATGCTCTAAGTGACCTAGTACGACAGGTAAGAAATCAAGATAATGATCCAGAGGTGTGTACGCCTCGTCCTTTTGTAGCGGGTGAATTTAATCTTGTCAATAGAGCAACTAATGTTGGGACAAATACCATTCAACTTACCCCAGAGGTAAATGGTATTTCTGGTTCTGCTTGGTACAGAAATAAATTAGATTTACGTGTGGCTTTTGACCTTGATTTTGATATTTATTTAGGTGATCAAACAAATCCAGGAGCCGATGGGATGGTCTTTGTCATTCAAAACCTCGATACTGGTCAAGGAACTGCAGGGTACGGGATAGGATATGGAGGAGCAAATCCAATTGTTCCTTCGTATGCGATTGAAATTGACACTTATACTAATGGCACTTATGATCCACCTTACACAAATAGTCAGCCCACACGTTCACAAGATCACCTAGTTTTTGTCCCTAATGGTCGAAGTACAGATGTTCCAGGAGGTGGAGGTTCAAGTCAAATCCTTGCAGGAGACATACAAGAAGTACCCGATTTAGAAAATGGAAATTGGCATAATATGCAAGTTTCTTGGGATCCTGCCACTATGGTGCTTTCATATGTGTTGAATCATAACAATGGGAACACCTATTCAGATTCAAAAACGATAGACTTAATCAATACTATTTTCAATGGGAATTTTTCCTATTGGGGCTTTACTTCCGCGACAGGAGGACATAATAATTTTCATCGTCTTCGATTCAATAATAATTCTATTTGTGTAACCGATGAGATACTTATGCCTACTGCTACAAATGTGGTTTCTGGGACAACAACACAAACTATTTGTGCAAATGGTTCTCCCACTTTAAATGATTTAGCGATGAGCGGTAGTCGCCCAGATGGCGTCAATCCACGAGAAGATATTTTAAATAACCCTTACAACCTGGTATGGTTTTCTACCGCAACAGGGACAACAACTTTTCTACCCGTTACAACGCCTCTTGTCGATGGAACAACCTATTATGTAGAAGCAGCAAATTTATCTGATCCAACTGCCTCAAGCTATCGCGAAAGTGAAAATCGACTTGCCGTGGTGGTAGATTTGGTTTTTGGAACGTTTACCTCAACCAATACACTTGCTACATTAACTGAGGGTAGCAACACTAGCACCTTCTCTATTGTTTTAGACGATCAACCCACTGGAAATGTTGTGTATGATCTCACTTCAACTGATTTGACCCAGATGACAGTCTTTCCTGCCTCGATGACCTTTACTCCATCAAATTGGAACGTCGTTCAAACAGGAACCATTACAACGGTAGACGATCTCATCGCAGATGGGGATCAAAATGAAACCTTTCGCATTGAACTAGATGCCGCTGCATCTGATGATTGTTATAACATCACCCCAGTAAACTATGTGATTGCTATCTTAGACGACGAAGTAGCAGGCTATCGTTTAAGCCCTGTTGCTGGTAGCTTATTAGAAGGCAATAGCCAAAGCGCTCAAGTAAGTGTCGTCTTAACTGCGGCACCTTTAACCAATATCATAATTGACCTACAAAGTCAAGACACCACAGAGGTTACTCTAGCCACCGCTAGCTTAACTTTTACTCCCTCTAATTGGAATGTAGCACAAACCGTAACACTAACTTCGGTTGATGAATTATTAGTTGATGGTACCCAAACAGTCTCCATTACGGCATCGGTTAATGGAAGTTCAGATCCTGCTTTTACCGCTCTGGCCTCCCAAACGGTGACTGTGGATAATGCAGATAATGATATTCCTGGGTTCACCCTCTCGGCCATAACCGGTAGTTTAACCGAAGCATCGACACAAACGGCCAGTCTAACAATTGTCTTAAACGCTCGACCGATCAATGATGTGATTTTAAGCATCACCACTTCTCCCACCGATGAAATTTCACTTTCTACCACGAGTGTTACTTTTACCAATGCTAACTGGAATGCGACACAAACCTTGGTCATAAGTGCTCTAGATGATTTTTGGATGGACGGAACGATCATTAGTTCAATCACCTTTAGTATTGATCCTAGTTCAGATGCCTCCTATGTGAGCAGTGTTACTTCACAAAGTATAAGCGTGGCAAATCAAGACAACGAAATTCCTGGGTTTACCTTAAGTCCAGTTGATGGAGGTCCATTAATGGAGGGAAGTTCTTCTACAGTGAGTTTTACCGTTGTTTTAGATGCCCGCCCCGATCCATCAGATTTTGTGATTATTGATATCAATTCTCTTGACACTACAGAGTCTCAAGTCAATACGACGACAACTTCTTTAATTTTTACTTCGGCCAATTGGAACATTAGTCAAGTCGTATCATTAACAAGTGTTGAAGATATTATTTTAGATGGAACAGTGAGTAGCACGATAGAGGTATCGGTAAATTCTGCCTCTCCATCCTTTCCATTTACAACCCTGGCGACACAAACCTTAACAGTGGCCACCCTAGATAACGATGTTGCAGGATTTACACTCTCTCCACTAGTGGGGAGTTTGACCGAAGCTGCTACACCAACGATTACCTTTGGCGTGAGCCTTAACGTTCAACCTCTTACTCCAGTGACCATTGATTTTTCTTCCAGTGATTTAGGCGAAGTTAATCTGGGAACGACTTCTTATTTGTTCAACCCTTCTACATGGAATACGACGCAAACTGTCACCCTGCAATCGGTGGATGATTATCGTATTGATGGAAGCCAAACCGTGAGTATCACCGCAACGGTTAACACTAGTTCCGATCCTGGTTTTACTGCTGTGGCTTCGCAAGTGGTCACAGCGATTAATGCCGATAATGACGTGGCTAGTATCACGCTAACCCCCCTTGATAATTTATCAAGTGAGGCAGGGGATACCGCTAGTTTTTCGGTGCAGTTAAGTGCAATACCCACGGGGAATGTTAGTGTTGAATTGCGTTCTACAAATCCAGCAGAGGCACTTCCTGTCTCCAATTTAGTGCAGTTTACACCAGCGAACTGGAACATACCGCAGCTAATTTTGATTAATGGAATTAATGATAACCCTCCATTTTCTGATGGGAGTCAAACCGTGACAATCGTTACTGAAAATGTGAGTTCCACTGATGTAAACTTTGGCGCGATAACCGATGTTGAGGTGGCAGACTTTGTTTTAGTTAATCAAGACGATGATGCGCCTGGGGTTGTCATCAACGCCATCAATAATGACTTTACAGCATCAGAAGCTGGAAAAACAGTGACACTAACCTTTGCGTTGCTTTCTCAGCCAACTGCAGATGTAAGCATTCCACTTTCTCTTGCAGGAGAAGTAGATGAACTAAGTTTAGCTGTATCAAGTATTGTTATTCCAGCAGCGAACTGGAATCAACCCCAATTGAACCAAGTGGTCATCACAGGGGTCGATGATAGTCTTATTGACGGAAGAAGAACGGTCCTTTTTGTTACTGGAGATCCTACGAGTGCAGATGGACCCTACAATGGCTTAACAGCCGCAAATGTAGCCGATGTTTCCCTCTATAATCAAGACAATGATAATGCTGGTTTACAAGTTAATTTACCGGGAGATGTATCAGAAAATGCTTCTACCACTTCTTTTACAGTAGCCTTGCAAACGAGTATTGCTGCTACCACTACCATTTTAATCCGTGTGATTGACAGTACTGAGTTATTTGTTACAAGCTCGCAGCTTGTCTTTACACAAGATAATTGGAATGTTCCTCAAACGGTTACCGTTATAGGAGTGGACGATAACCTTATCGATGGAGATATTTCTTCGAGTATTTTATTAGATGTAGCTACTGCAAATTGTGATCTTTTTTATTGTGGTCTTTCATCTGAAGTAATCTATATAATTAATCGAGATAACGATGCCGATACCGATGGGGATGGTATTTTTGATCAAGCGGATAATTGTCCTTTAATAGAAAATGTTGATCAGTTAGATTTTGATGGAGATGGTATTGGAGATGTGTGCGATAATGACCGGGATGGTGATGGAGTAGAAAACACACAAGAGCTAAGTGATTTAACCGATCCAGATGACCCCTGTAGTTACCTTTTCCAAAGCATAACATTAACGCGACTAGATCTAGGAGACTGCGATAATGATCAAGTGCCCAATACACTAGACGAAGACGATGACAATGACGGAATTCTTGATAGTGATGAAGGTTTTGTGGATTCGGATTTCGATGGTATTCCCGATCATTTGGATCTCGATGCAGATGGAGATGGTTGTCAAGATGTCCTTGAAGCAGGAGCATTCGATGATGATGACGATGGTATTTTAGGGACAAGTCCCGTTTCGGTTAATGCTCAAGGGCGAGTAATCAATGAAGGAGGTTATCAAAACCCAATCGATGGTGATGCAAACGGAATCTTTGATTTTCAGGAAACAAGTACGCCATTGACATGGGTAAATCAACCGCCTTCCATGGTTTATTTTGATGACCTCGTGCAGGCGTCAGCTAGTTTAAACAGTCCTACATTTGCATTATATCAATGGCAGGAGAATGTGGGCTCGGATAGTTCGCCCATTTGGGAAGATAGTACAGATGATGCTGTTTTGACAGGTAGTCAAACCAATCAAATTTCATGGAATAATCCCGATGCTTCCTATGGAGGAAAACAATACCGTCTTATGGTGCATCACTTGACCCTCTACTGTCAAGCTCCCTTAATTTCTGAAACCCTAACCTTAGGTACGGCAGATATTGTTATTCCAAATGCTTTTTCACCCGATGGAGATGGCCAAAATGACACTTGGGAAATTCAAGGCTTAAATGCTTCGGCTTCTTATCGATTGAGTGTTTTCAATCGCTGGGAAAATAAGGTATTTGAAACATCACAATACCAGAACGACTGGGATGGAACGTCAAATGTTTCCTCCTTTATTTCTAGTGATAATAAATTACCTGAAGGAACTTATTTCTACCTATTAGAATGGAATGATGGACGTGCCCCCATCACAGGATTTGTGTATATAAAACGTAGAACAAACTGATGAAGAGACTGTATCTATTTTTAATCGTTTGTAGTTTTTCTTGGGGAGTCCATGGACAGCAAGAGGGCAGTTTTAGTCACTACATGTATAACCATCAAGCGATTAATCCAGGGTATGTTGGAGCACGTGGAGTGACAAATTTCACTTCTGTTTTACGTTCGCAATGGACTGGAATTGAAGGGGCACCTTTAACCCAAACACTCTCCTATAGTGGTCCGGTTTCTTCTAAAAATGTTGGGTTTGGATTAAGTGTTTTAAACGATAAAATTGGCCCTGTAAGTCACACCTCTTTTAATATTGATTTAGCCTATCATTTGCGTTTGAACCGAAAAGATCATCGTCTAGCTGTAGGTTTAAAAGCGGGTATGTTGAACTATTTTCTAAATCCAGATATGATCAACACGATGGTCCCAAATGATCAAGCATTTGTATTGGATCAAGACAGAAGGCTATTGCCTAATATTGGTTTTGGGTTTTACTATTATACACAAAAGTTTTACCTAGGGATGGCGGTGCCTCAAATGCTAGCGCATGAAGATTACCAGTTAGAATGTCATTATTATCTAATCAGTGGTGGGTTGATTGAAGTTTCACCGCGTTTTATGTTAAAACCGAGTGTTCTTTTAAAACAAACAAAAAGTATTGCTGGTTATGACTTTTCCATCATGGCTATTTTCAACAAAACTTTTTGGCTAGGGGGTCAGATTCGAAATAACTTTAACGCTGATACGTTTCGGTCATTTTCTGGAACAGGTACCAGTGCACTTTTGGGGATCCATTTAGGAAAACAATTTAGTCTGGGATATTCCTATGGTTTCCCTACCTCAGTCATTAATAATGGCTTAAATGCTACAACTCACGAAGTGTTTTTACGTTTCGATTTAACCACAAAATCGCAAGGATATTTGCGCTCACCTAGATTCTTTTAGTCATGAAGCACCACGTTGTTTTTGTCGTTTTACTCTTCTTTTTTTCCTCTAGTTTAGTGGGGCAAGAAGCCCCTGTTTTTTATCCTGCAGATAGCTGGGGAGACTATCATTATATGAATGGTGATTATCTTCGCGCCATTGATTTTTTTGAAAAGACGACAAAAGAATTGCGTTTAGATCAACAACGTAATTTTGCACACGCGTATTTATTGACAAGTCAACCTAAAAAAGCGAAAACCACATATACGCCAGTAGCAAATTCGAATGAAGCCAGTGTGCAAGATTACTACCGTTATGCGGATTTATTAATGGAAGAACAGCGTTTGGCTCAAGAGTATAGAGAAAAGGCCTATAGCTTGCCTTGGTCCAGTCCGTCCTTATTTGAAAATGATAGTTTATTATTTAAAAAACGTTTTGGCAGTTCCACCTATCGCATCAATGCTGTTGAAGGCAATACCGCCAATAATGAATTTGGGTTACTATTTCTAACCGAAGGGCAAGAGAGCAGAATTTTTTATTTAAGCGATCAAGAAAACACAAAAGAACAGAAAAGAATCCTAAAGCGTATTAGGTCAGATGTGCCCATTTATAATTTTTATGAAGGAAAAATGTCCCTTGATCCCCCTACACTTATAGCTGGTGATGCTTTGCCAAACTCGGTCAATACCTTTTTTCAAGAAGGCCCTGGTTCATATGACCCTGGTAATGATCGCTTCTATTTTTCCCGTTCAAACACACGCTTTGATAAAAAGAACACAGTTCAACTCAACCTGTATTCCATTCAAGGAAATGCGATAAATCAAGATAAGATTGCGCTGCCTTTACCCTTTAATGTAGCAGGGTATTCAACACTTCATCCATCCATTTCACCCGATGGAAAACGTTTGTTTTTTGCCAGTGATCGACCTGGGGGTTATGGTGGCATGGACCTGTATTATGTTGATGTTGAGAATGGACGTTTTTCTACACCGGTTAATCTTGGCCCGGACATTAACACCGAAGGGGATGAAGTATTCCCTTTTGCTTATCACGTAGATCAATTAATGTTTTCTTCTAATGGTCGAGAAGGGCTAGGGAAGTTAGATGTTTATTTGACAGAGCATGTCATCGAGAAACGATGGGAAACCTTTCTTTTAGGAAAAGACATCAATACAAAAGCCGATGATTTTTCTTTTGGAATCAATGCCGCCCTGTCCTTAGGTTATTTCGCTTCAGATAGGGAGGGAGGAAAAGGTGCAGACGATCTTTATGCTTTTCCCTTTCTCCCAGAGATCGCTGGGGTAAAAGATCATTATAGATATGTTCCATCGGATACCTTAGTAATTGCCAATAATGGTGTATTGAAGAATGATCTGGACTACCTCAATACAAAAGATCCATTACAACGTCTCATTGAAAAAGAAGTGTTACCTACTGTCGCACCAAAAAACGGCGCTGTATTCCTTAACGCCAATGGTTCTTTTCTCTATAAAAACACGCAACCCCTTGCCACAAAAGACTCCTTTGCCTACCGAGTTAAAACCGTAAAAGGATTTTCTGACGATGTTTGGGTGTACTTAGATCGCGCTGTAGTCGATGCCTCTACCCTCAGTCCGGAAATCTCAGAAGCTTTTGCATCCATTTACTTTAAACTCGACAAGAGCAATATATTGAAGGAATACCTGGATCGCGTCGAAAAGGTGGTAGCGGTGATGCGTAAAAACCCCACCCTAGAAGTGGAAGTAAGTTCCTACACAGATTGTCGAGGAAGTGAGGAATACAATCTTTCTCTTTCTCAAAGGAGAACACAGGCCATTATCGACTATGTACAGGCTCGTATTGAAAAGCCAGCACGTATTTATGGAAAAGGATATGGAGAGATAGGGGCAAATGAATCAGGTCAAAAAGACTATTGGTTAATTGCAGGATCCTTTTCACGGCAACAAAATGTGAAACAATTGATGCAGCGCCTCGTCGCACTGGGTTATTCTCCTGTGGCTTTTCCGTCTAATAATGTAACCAGGGTAGTAGTGAGTCAAGCAGATCAAATTGAGCAACTCAATGAAATTCAAGTCGACCTCGCTCAAAAAGAGATCAGTTCCTGGATAACCGAAAATCCGTGTAATCAACTATCCGAAGAAGTGCATCAAGCGAATAGAAGAACAGACTTCAAGCTAATCCAGCTTTAGAATTGCCACCTTAGTCTAGTAAAGAATTCTCGTTTTGGCGCTGCCTCATAATAGCGACTCCCAAAGGCATTGATGCGAATGTTATCACTGTATGCAACATTGAAAAGATTGAAGCAACCCAGGGATAGATAAACGTCATCTCCCAGCTTTTTTAAAGGCAAGCCAAAGGTGATATCATCTTTAAAAAAGGAAGGGATTTTTGTCGTATTGGCATTATCGGCAAAAAGTTCACCACGATAGGTTTTGGTGTAATTGAATCGCAGTTCATTCTTCCATTGGTAGTTTATATTCAAGGCCCCAAAATTTGAAGGAATACCCGGTAGTTCGTTCCCAGCATAATCCCGCTCGTTAAGGAAAAAGTCTTCATAATTGAAATTCGCCGTATTGTAGGTCAATTGAGCGTTTAAACGATCGCCAAATCGATGTTTTATCGTGAGTTCAATTCCTTTTCTTTGTGTACTCCCTACATTACGGTAAAATGTCCTCCCGGGAAAAGAAGCGAGCTCATAGGCGACTAAATCATCTTGTGTGCCAATTAAAAAATACACTAGACTAGCCGTTGTTTTTTGATCGGTATAATGGATTCCCCATTCAAGGTTATTGGCCACTTGAATATCAATGCTTGGGTTAAAACCTCCGTCACCTGTAGGATTAGCACTTAATTCACTCAAGGTAGGGGTTTCATAACTTTTTGAATAATTCCCAAAGCTACTTATGCGGGGGGAGAGGCGATAAGAAACGCCGATTTGTGGACTCCAGGCATTGAGGGATCGTTGTGCACTATCATCACCATTAACAAGAAAATAGTCATTTACAGCAAGGGTGTTTTTATCCCAGCGAATGCCACCATTTAGATGAAAAGCCCCATAGTTGAGGTGTTGTATTATAGCTACGCCAAAGCTGTTAAAGCTCTCTTTTTGATTCAGGGTTTTCTCGCCTTTTACTCCCTCTCTATTGATAAAGCGTTGTCTCACATCGGCCTGTGTTGCAAACGCATAGTTGAGTTGGGTGTTTAGTTGCCATTTTTGGGATTTATTTTTAAGGCCTATGCTACCTCCTTGTCCCGAATAAGTCCGATTTAAATCGACCCATCCACCATTTGAAAAGGGGAGTCTTCCTTCAAAATCTCGTTGCGCAAAAAAGCCATAGAGCGATACCGCCACTTTATTTTTTTGATAGTTTAAGCTAGCTCCTGCTTTGTTATGCGCAATTGCCTCTCCTGTTTGATAGAGTAGATTTCGATCACGGGCGCTTTTTCTATTGGTCGTAAATTCTTCGAGGTTTTGCCCTCCAGCATCTTGTGCATAAGGGCTTTTTGTTGCATTGAGTTGAAGTGTGCCTTGAAGATGATTGGAAAATTGATGTTTCCATTTTACATTCAAGAGGTTGGTCTCATAGCGGCTATTTTCGCGGTACCCATTTCCACGTGCGTGCTGTAGATGTGCGATTAAGGTATTCTTTGTAGAAGTTAGCCCGCTAGTAAATTGCATTTGGCGCATGCCATAACTCCCAGTACTCAAGGAAAAACGTGCAAAGTTTTCTTCCACCTTGTCGAGGGTATTGAGCGCAAGTACACCGCCAGCTGCATTTCCAAAACGCATGGCATTAGGGCCCCTCAATAATTCAAGTGACGAGAGGATCCCTAAAGGGACATTATCTAATTGCCCTTGACCATCAGGGGTAGTCTCGGGAATGCCATCCACGATCAATTTGATCCCGCGAATCCCAAAAGCTGAGCGCGCTCCAAAACCACGAATCGAAAGACGTAAATCTTGTGCATAATTAGTACGATTAAAACTGATTAATCCCGGTAAATCTACTAGGTATTCTTGAAGTGAAACCTGGGGACCATTCCATTGAAGGGGGAGTGTTTTTTGAACAATTGCCGCAGGAAACGATTCAACTGCTGTTTTCAATTGTAGGGTTTTTAGTTCTACTTCATCCAGTTGAATGACGGCTAAACTGTCTATTTGTGCCCAGCTCAATTGAACACAAAAGAGCAAGGGGAGGAGTATCTTTTTCATGCGTGATAAAGATAAACAATAAAAAAAAGCCCTCAAGCGAACCTGAGGACTTCTAACCATAAACCAATTCATTTGTGTAGAATTGATGTGCAAATCTAAACATTAATTTTAAACGTAAAAATTTAATTAGAAATTAATATTATTTTAAGGATTTGTTCTCCCTCAATACATGTCAAAATCACTGTTATTTAGTTGTTTTTTAACGTATTGATAAAAAATTTACTTACTATATTAATTTGTGCAATTCTTGATTTTGTTATCTCTTTTAAACAAAAGCTGGTTTAAGGCGCAGGATGAAAGTTTGAGGAGGAAAAGCAAGTAGGCCTAACGAATGGGTAATTGTCTTTTTGTGGAAGGGGCTTAATCAATGATTTAATAGAAACGGATAGCATGTAAATTAATGAGCCTCTCAATTTCTTGAACGACCTGCTATATCTAATAACGAGAACAGGATTCATTCCTTAATTTATCTCGGAATGGTTAATAGAGCGAACCACCCAAAGAAACTTCAAGTACTTCGCAATCCAATTTTTTATTTTGTTTTAAAACGATGCAAGCATCAATTGACCCCAAAATAAAAACTCCTTGATTTCTCAAGGAGTTTCTTTGTAGATAACTCATTCGAAATATCGAACATAAATATAACTTCAAGAGATATAATTGATACTCATCATATAATCACCCTTATTATGAAAAGTTGCAGCCAAACATTTTTTTAAATGTAGTGGAGAAACCGATTGAATTAGGTTATTTTTAAACATTTATCATTACAAGCAATATTGATGAATTCAAGCATAATCGGAATTGACGCAGCTAGAGCTTCGGCTATTATTTTTTACATTGTGGGCAACTGTCATTCAATTGAATAGTAAATATTTTTTATATAGATTTCTTTTCCATCAAAATCCTTGTCTCCTCTCAAAAATAGAAGTGATGTTACATTACTTAAATTTGCACTCTCATCAAGTTGATCGATAGGAATCGAATACGATTTCCATTCACTTGCCATTGAATTATCTCCTTCAGAGTTAAACGTAACCTTATTATTTGTTTGAGTTCCCTGGGCAAATGAACCTGTTTGAAAGCCTATTTGAAAAGATGAGACAGAGTTTCCTTTTATTTCAAAATTCAATTTTCCCGATTTATAATTAGAAAGGTTTTCACCAATTCCCCCAACTATTTCGATTGCACAACCCCACCATGCCCCAGTTCCGGTTTTTACTTCTATAATTCCATCTTTTGACATTTCAATACCACAGGTGCCCTCCCATGCATTCAGTTTCAGTTTTTCACTTGGATAAGATATGTCATTTGTCTCTTCCGGTACCAGAGTTTCATGAACCACCACATAAGTACTTTCATGTACAGGTTGACCAATTTTTCGGTTTTCGTTAACGGTAGTAATTTCAAGCAATCCCATCTCGCTCTCTAGAGGTGGGGCAAGAACATCTTTCATTAGTTTGCCTATATCTCCATCATAGGTTTTTGTTATAGTTAAACCGTTTCGGGTCAATCCATCAAATACACCTTTGTCTACCATTTCCCACAATGGGAATTTTGCCTCTCCTTTTAGGTTGATCAACCCAAAATGATTTTCTGATCCTAAGGCATTCCCTTGATCTTTCCATTGTTCATCAAAGGCCTCAAAATAGAAACAAGACATACCTGCATCATTCGTCCAATCCCTCATATGCTCATAATATAATTTCTCTTTGTATTCATCTGCTGCCTTAGAGCCAGTGACTCCATAAGAGGAGCTTGCAATAGTTGCCCATCCTGTTTCACCAATGTGAATAGGCTTATCAATCCCAAGACTTTTCAAATAATCAACAGCACTCTGATATTGAGAAATAGCATAATTCCTGGCTCTAAGCATTGAAGCCTCAATTTGTTTCAGTTTTGGTAGGTCTTGCTCATCTTCAGGCACACCCCAAAATGTTGGATTGTAATGTGAATCATGAAAGGGATAGGTGTGGAGTGATATAAAATCGACTGCTTTTATCAAGGCTACTAATTCGTCCGTCTGATAACTTTTTGCTCCTCCACCCCAAGATTCATAGTTATCAGAACTCGTAATCCAGATACCAGTTGGAATTTCACCTTTTTTTCGTAATTCTTTGAGGTAATCCACCCATTTGAGAATGACATTCGGATAGACAAAGTAGTTGATTGCCCATTGTACCATCGCCTCATTTCCTACGGCAATGATTTTCACTATATCGGGGTATGTTTGTGCCATTTTTACTGCAGCTTCTATTTCTGCAGTATTATTTTCTACATTTCCGGCATTATGATTGGCAGATGCAGACCATGCACCTTCACATTCTATCCAGGTACCCAACATCACATACATTTCAAAACTTGGATCTTCGTCTTTCAATTGTTTAATCGCCTGCAAGAGATTAGCCGTATGTCCAAATTGTTGAGTGTTGTATGTTCTTATTAATTTGATTCCCGTTGCAGATAATATTTTCATATCATCTTTCAATTCATTAATTGTGGGCACGACCGCCCTTGTGTTTTCTCTATATCCTCCGTACGAAAATGCCAAATACTCAGGATTTCCAAGTATGTCAGCAGCTGTTATGTCTACATCTTTTATTTTCTTATTTTCTTGAAAACATCCAAGCATTAAAAATGCCAGAGATAGAATTAGTAGAGTAATTTTTCTCATTGAAAAATATTTTGATTCTGAACTTCTGATTTGTATAAACACAAAACTAGGTCTAAGAACAAACATATAGGAATTATTGAGTTTAGTATGAAATCATGAATCTCCATCATGCAAATTTAATTTTTTATTGCAAAAAGATTTAGGTGTAGAAAAACTATAAAAAAAACGGTTAACTATATAATAGTATAACCGTTTTATTGTTTTAGTA
>JBMZGM010000027.1:0-14467 GCA_049615925.1 Flavobacteriaceae bacterium
ACTGCTATCACCATAGGCCTCGTTAGCATCAGAGCAACCGTCATTATCTGAATCAAAATCCTCGCCATCAATATTTCCATCAAAATCTGAATCTTTACACATCGAGAAAACAAATTGTCCTGAGTTAATGGACTCTGACGAAAGGTTTAGGTAAGTTACTTTGATTACCTCCACAGGCAAATTTGAAGAAATATCAAAAGCCGCAAAGGGAGAAATCGTTGTTCCCGATACCGTGAGTGTCCTCCCTGATGCGTTGATACTCGCATTTGAGGAAGACAAAATCATCCATTGAAATCCAGCAGGGGGATTGACAGCTTCAAATTGAAATCGATCTGCTGTTGTAATATTAGATACACCAATACTGCTATTAGCCCCAAAACGAATTGTACTAGGTGAACCAAACGTCATGGTCGTAGTAAAGGAATGATTTATCTCAGCAGGATTTGCATCTTCAAATCGCAATAAGCTACCACCATTAACCGACGAGATGGAGACTCTTCCATCGGTCCCAACTAATTGAACCGGTGCTTCAATAGTAATCGAAGATGGAAGATCACTACCATCTAAAAACTTGGTGAATACGGCAGAAGTACTGCTCGGTGATAAACCCGTAGAAATAGATGAAAAATCAATATAGGTGATGGGACACTCTGTTGTATCTAAAATCCCATTATTATTATCGTCAAGATCAACAGCATCTAAAATCCCATCCCCATCACAATCCCCAGCAGGACCTGGACATTGCGCATAAGCTTGTCGACCTAGCATGAGAAGGATCAATAAAAACAGCTTAAAACCCGCTCTTTGTGCTGTAAATACAGGACTCTGTTTCAACAATTAAATAATAATAGTTAATAATTTATCTTCAATAAATTATAACGTAGTACAACGGGGATTTATTGTCTTGCGCACTTAGGAAGAGGAAGAATGATCACTCACAATTTTCCAGCCTTTGTCAAACTTTCTAAACAGTAAAGTAAAATAGCCCGTGGGTTGGTCATCTTTTCTGGTCAATGTAAATTTTCCAATAAGTTGAACGGTGATCGTATCCCATTGTTGCAAATGCAAAATATCAAAGTGCAATTCTCCCATTGCCTCCTTATTGGGATAGCCTTTCTTGTAATTCTCTAAGGTGTTATAATAGCCATAGGTGGGTCCATTTTTCCCCACAAAAACAAGTTCTGGATGATTCCAATAGCCCTCCATAAAACGATCAATATCCCCCTGATTCCAAAATTTCTCTTGCGCCTGCATCACAGCATTAATGGCCTTTTTTGCTTCTGGTTGAATGGGAATTTGAGCATTGAGGTTTCCCAAAAGTGAAATGAATAAGAACGAAAAAAGAACAGAAGGTTTCATAGTGATAGTGTATAAATGAATGTTGATAAAGGTAATCATCCTTTTTTACTTCCATCCCTGTTCTAGTTAAAGGATTCACTTTTATACCCTCAACAAGCAGTCTCGCTAAAAATATTTCTTTATATTGAAGTACTATATTTTTAGAAAACCAAACAAAATGAAAAACGCTACCCTACCAAAAATGCTTTTTTTTGGGTTAATTTCCAGTCTTTTTATCGGCTGTAATGAAACACCAAAAGAAGACAGCACGATCACCATTTCTGGAGCAATTACTGAGGACACTCGATGGACTTCAGATAAATTATATGTACTGGACAAACAAGTAACGGTTACTCCAGGAACAACCTTAACCATAGAAGCTGGTACTGTGATTAAAGCAAATCCAGGGGAAGCCCCTAATGTATCCATGCTGGTGGTAGCACGTAATGCTAAAATAATGGCCAAAGGAACCCCCGAACAACCCATTATTTTCACTTCAATTAATGATAATGTTGACCCAAAAACTGGAACGAAATCTTCTCTTAATCAATCCGACGTAGGGCTATGGGGAGGTATCATACTATTAGGAAATGCTCCCGTCTCCTTAGGAAATTATGATGACGAAACCTTTTATATCGGTCTCGAACCTAATAGTGACAATAGCTATTATGGAGGAGAAGACAAGGATGATAATTCAGGGGTTATGGAATATGTATCCATTCGTCATGGTGGTGTTTTTATTGGCACAGGAAGTGAATCAAATGGCTTAACCCTGTGTGGTGTGGGAGCTAAAACTACCATCAATCAGGTGGAAATATTTGCAAATCAAGATGATGGAATTGAGCTATTTGGCGGAACAGTTGATGTCTCAAATTTGATTGTTTATGCTAGTAGTGACGATGCCATTGATATTGATGAAGGATATAATGGGACCATTTCAAACTATAGTATCACCATGGTAGAAGACGCTGATAATGCCATTGAAATTAACGGTGGACCAGGAGAAGATAGCGGTGATTTTAGATTAGTAAATGGCCGTATTGATGGAAGTAATTTAGATAAAACTTTACTCTACACTATTGATGAAAAAGCCAAAGGAAGCATTACCCATCTTGAATTAGTTAACGTAAAAGAGGCAGAAAAAGCCATTAATTCAACGGCGGTAATCATAGAAGAAAACGCATCAAAAGAAGAGAAGAACTCTCCCGACTTTTCTTGGACGCGTTCAAAAGAAAACTAATACATTCTCTTGAACCTAACGAACTAATTAAGGACCGTTAATAGGTCCTTTTTTTATTCTTCTAGATGAACGGCAGAAAAATGAATTAATTCGTTGGTAAATAAATAATTCAATTGAATAGGGCGACAACACACCTCGCAATCTTCCACATATTGTTGTTCTTCCTCAAGGGACTCTAAAAACATGGAAATCGTTTCCCAACAATAAGGGCATTGAAAATGATGTTCGTACATTAAATCTCGTATTCCATTAATTCTTCAACAATCTTTTCCCATTGTTCCATCGCTTTTGAAAGTGCTTCCTTTTTTTGATTGTAGGACTCAAAAAAGTTAGCTTGAGCAATGGTAGCTTCATAATTAATTTCAAGCTCAAAATCGATGTCCTTGATTTCTTTTTCTAAATCAGCGATACGTCGTTCAGCTTTTGATTGTTTATTTTGGAGGGACTTAAGTTTTTTTTGACGTTGATAGTCATTTGACGGTTCAACTTTTTTCTTTTTGACTTTTTCCACTCGTTCCAATTCTACTAAAGAATCCATTTTCTTTTGCTCGAGGTAGAATTGTATATCCCCTAAGTATTCTTTTAATTTATGGTCTTTGAATTCAAGTACCCTATCACTGAGGCCTTGCAGAAAATCACGATCGTGAGAAATTAAAATCAAGGTACCTTGAAATTTTTTTAGCGCTTCTTTTAAGACATTTTTTGATCTTATGTCGAGGTGATTTGTAGGCTCATCCATCACTAAAACATTGAATGGAGAAAGCAAGAGTTTACATAACGCTAAACGGTTACGTTCTCCTCCAGAGAGTACTTTAACCTTTTTTTCAACATCGTCCCCACGAAACATAAATGCCCCCAACATATCGCGTACTCGAGAGCGGTTTTCGTCGGTTGCAGCATCTTCCATCGTTTGCAACAAGCTTAGGGAACCATCGAGGTATTCGGCTTGATTCTGCGCAAAATAACCTAGCAATACATTATGGCCTAATTCGCATTTTCCTTCATAGTCGATTTCGTCAACAATGATTTTAGCTAGGGTGGATTTCCCTTGGCCATTTTGACCCACAAAAGCTGTTTTGGTTCCTCGTTCAATCTCTACGCCAACTTGCTGAAGGACCTGTTTTGTCCCATAATTTTTGGTGACATTTTCGGCTTTTAAAACTACTTTTCCCGGCTGTTGTGCAACAGGAAAATTGAGTTTCATGGCAGCATTATCAACAGCATCTACTTCAATGCGTTCAATTTTATCTAGCTTTTTAATTAGGGACTGAGCCATGGCAGCTTTAGACGCTTTAGCGCGAAAGCGCTCAATAAGCTTTTCGGTCTGTTCGATCTCCTTGGCTTGATTCTTTTGGGCAGCACGCTGCTGTTCCATGATTTCTTCCCGTAACACTAAATACGCAGAATAGGGTTTTTTGTAGTCATAGATTCGGCCAGCAACAATCTCGATGGTGCGGTTTGAGGTGTTATCAAGAAACATCTTGTCGTGGGAAACAAGCACAACAGCCCCTCTATATTTGGTCAAAAAATCTTCTAACCAAATGATGGATTCTATATCGAGGTGGTTTGTGGGTTCATCTAGTAAAAGGATGTCGTTGTCTTGAAGTAATAACTTTGCTAGTTCAATGCGCATGCGCCATCCCCCCGAGAAAGTGTCTGTTTTCTTATCAAAGTCGTGAGCTTGAAAACCCAATCCTTGTAAAATACGCTCTGTCGTTCCTTGATAATTATACCCACCTATGAGTTCATAACGCTCTGTCACTTCATTTAATGAAATAATGAGCTGGTTATATCCCTGGGATTCATAATCGGTTCTGGAGGCTAAATCGGCATTGATTTGCTCCATTTTTTGCTCTAGCTGTTTGATTTCTTCAAACGCTTGATAGGCTTCTTCAAGTACTGTTCTTCCCTTTTCAAAATCGATGTCTTGACGAAGAAAACCTAAACGTATATCTTTTTCCTGAGCAATGGAACCACTTGTGGGTTCATGGTCTCTTGCAATGAGGTGAAGTAGGGTTGATTTCCCGGCTCCATTTTTCCCTACTAAGCCTACTCTATCCCCAGCAGCTAGTCTAAAAGAGATGTCACTAAAAAGTGTTTCTCCCCCAAATGAGACGGTCATATTTTGTACGCTAAGCATGGAAAAAAATTTTTACAAAAGTGAGAAATCGAAAGGACATAGCGTTAGTTTCACACCGTTTTTTCAAAACGATTGATGTTCACTTCTTTGGGCAAAGGATGTTGCCCATTAATAGCGTCAAATAACCACTTTGCTGCAGTAGGGGCGGTAAGTACACCGCGTGAGCCCATACCGTTAAAGAGATGAACGTTGGGATGATGTTTATGCGTCCCCAGCAAGGGGCGTCGATCTATTACCGTGGGGCGAATGTGTGCAATATGTTCCACTACTTTATAAGGAACTTTGACCATTCGTTCCACTTTATCGCGCAACCATTGCTCAGCTTCTTTTGTCGTAGAGCGACTTTTATCCTCTTGCTCAAAAGAGGCTCCAGCCCAATAGCAATCATTTCCTAAAGGCGCAATAAAAATGGGGCCTTTTAAAATCGCTTCTTGCTTGAGTTCTGGAGCGTGTATGATTAAAATTTGTCCTTTTGACCCTACTATGGGAAGTTGATTAAAAAACGGATTATTGACCATGGCATAGCCCTCGCAAAAGACAATGTGTTTTGCTTGAAATCCTTCATAGCTCACAGCATTTGCGTCTATTTTCAATAAATCATATTCAAAAGAAGTTGGGCTCAAATCGTCTGCAATACTAGCTTTATAAGCCTGAATAAGAGCAGTAGTGTCAAGGCGTCCACAATGTTGCAGCATGGCATAGCCAAAAGGGGTATGCACCCCCTCTATGGGTGTAGTTATAATACTAGGAGATAAAAAATGGGAAAGCCCGGGGCGATCGGCAGCGACCATCCATTGGTTTTGATCGGATAACTGTCCAAAGAGTTTATAAATTGGATGTGAATGGAGCACTTTTAAAGATAAACGTCGTTCTATTGCTTGATAAAAAGGTAGGGAAAAAGCGTGTAATTCTTGCCCTTTCCAGGTCATGTTAAAACGCTTTAATACGGTGGGGTTATAAATGCCTGCGGCAATTAGAGAGGAACCGCCCTTTGCCGCATCAATTACATGAAACGAACGATTGTGCTGCCGAAGGGTTTCGGCATAGGCCAAACCAGCTAAACCAAAGCCAACAATGAGGGTGTCTACTTTTTTCATTTCTTCTAAAAATACAAAACGCTGCCCTAGAGCAGCGTTTCATACAATATTAATCGATGTAATTAATTGTTCCACATATCTTGTTCAAAGTCACGAATGACAGATTTGATCCGCTCTGACTCGAGCAGTTGCTGCAATGCGTCTTCAAATATATATTGTTGAACTTGACGATCTTCGTAAACGTTTTCCTCTTTGTAAATCACGGCGTTAAATCGACGTGAATTAAGCATATGATCAAAGGTGATGGGTTGAGAAGAGTTACGGGTGTTAAATACCGTTGCATTATTTAGCACTTCTCTAGCATCTGGAAACCATATCCAGAATAATGGAATAAGATCTTGATCCTTTGGCTCGGCATCTAGTGTAGAGATGTCTGGTGCCACAGGGGCAATTGCTAATAATCTGTATTTAAGTTCACCTTGACGCTTGTCAAAGTACCATGTACCTTTGATTTTAAATTGCTCTATTTCTTTAGAGGTAATATTACGAACGTTAATGTATTGAGGGTCAATTGGCAATCCAGCGTTGAGCTGTTCAAAACCTAGATCGAGCGTATCCTTTGACACCAGTCGCTCTAGAATTTCGGCATAAGTCAATTTAACCTTAAAATAATCATCGTCATAGACTTCTTTAATTTGACCTTTACTTACCCCGCGTTTAAGCACATCAAACAAAGAACGGCGATCGCTGCCTAGATTGATGGTATCAGTGGGATAGTAGTAAGGAAAATTAATTCGCTCGTCTAAATCAATGGTTTCCCAAATGGTTTTTGACCACAAAACATCTCTATCATCAATAAAGCCATAGGCTAAAGGTTCTTCATCATTAGCGGCTTTTTGTTGCTCATTGAGTTTCCCTACTTCTTGAGGGACTCTTGAATTGAGCAAATTCGCTTGTCCACTTACGTTAAAGGATAACGTGAGTAGCACCATTAGACTTAAGATTTGTTTTGTTTTCATCTGGGTAGCTAATTAATTGACGAGTTCAATAACGACAGGCGCAACCTTTTTAAATCGATACTTTGGATTATTTGGGTTTTGAACCTTAATATCTAGAATTTGGACGGTTTGTCCTGCTCTAGCACGTCTTAACGCATTTTTTGCTTTTGCGTCAAGTCTATTCCCTCTCACGTTTACAGTTGCTTGTCCAGGTACTTTAAATTTAAAGCTTACAACTTTCAAATTTAGCTCAAAGTCAAAGTCTTCTAAAACAGCTCCTACGCTTGAAATCTCTAGGTTACCTTTAGGAATTTTGATGTCTCCTGTTTGCCCTCTAACCGATCCCGTGGGACGTGGAACGTCTTTGATTCTATAATTAGTTACCGTCGAAATACGCTGTCCATCAGGAAGAGTTCCGCTAGCCGAAATTTTCACCTCGCGTCCTTTCCCAGGATTCATCACATATTTACTTCCTTTCACACGTTTTAATCCTGGAGCAGTTGCTTTCACCTTGCTCGCTGGAATACCTGGAATGGAAATTGTCATCGGGTTTTCAACACCGCGATATACCACATTCATTTTATCTGCAGATATTACAGCCGCATTAGGTTTTGAGATAACCGCAAAAGATTGAGAAACGGGAATACGTGATTCAACCCCAGCATTTCGGAAAATTAAATCTCCCTCAATTAGGTGATCCCCGGGACTACCAGCGCTAACATTAAGCTTGATTCCTCCTGGAATTTTTTCGTATTCATCTTCGCGTAACTTACGACCGTCGAGTTTTACATCCACCTCATTCGGGTTTTGTGCTCCACTTTTACGTCCCAGAATAACACTACCGTCAAATGTTTCTCCTTGATAGTAAGCGCCTTTTTCTGCTTTCAATAACGTGATATAGTTATCTGTTGTTACTTTACTACTCGCTTCTAATTCCTTTCCTAGTAATGCATTAAGTACATCGCTTTCAGTTAAGCGAATGTCATTTTGCATCATGGTGAGTTTCGCTAAGGATGAAATTAAAGGAAAGCCTTCAAAATTAAAAGAAAGCCAAGGTTGACCTTGACCGTCGCTATTTTGAACATTACCTTCAAAGTCTCCGGTGAAAAAACGCTCTTCTACCAACTCGGTATATTGTGGGAATTGGGATGCAAAGACTTGAATAACGCGCATTTTATAGGCATTAATCATGTCAACGAATGCTTGTCCATCGGGAGAAACACCGTTTGCATCAAAGAAAATTAAGTCAAGGGCTTCACCCTTATCCATTTGTGAATATTCATTCAGCTCTGGATCTGCTTCTCTTTGCTTTAATGTGATTTGATCTTTAATTTCTTGGATACGAGCATAAAAGGCATCCGATTCTTTACGGATTTCTTTAGCAGTTCGGTCGTGACCGATCCACTTACCTTCTTTCTCTTTAGCATTTACTTCAATTTTATCGTAGTAAATGATGTTTCCTTGATTTACTCGCTCGTTAGCACTTTGGATTTTCTTGAACATTTGCCCAAACCCATCCAAAACTTCTTTACTAACGTTTAATGCTAACATGGTAATGAATACCAAGTACATCAACGCAATAAGTTTATTACGTGGTGATTCGTTTGCTCCTGCCATTTTCTACTAGTTTTTGTTCATAGCAGAAAGCATTCCACCATAGACCTGGTTAAGGTTAGCCAAGTTTTCTGATAACGCTTCCATTTGTGCTTTAAGGCGTTCTGCATTTTGAGCAACTTGATCGTTGTATGACCCATGCGATCCAGCACTTTGTACTTGGGCTGCATAGAGCTCGTTTAATGAGGCAAGTTGAACTGCCGCTTTGTTGAGTTGATCAGCATAGTTTTGTGAGGATGAAGCTGCTTCGGCTGCAGGAGATAATGCTTTTGCAGAAGCTTCTAAATTTTGAATGCTTTTTGTTAATCCACTGATTAAAGCAACATCCATTTTTGCTTCTTGTAATAGTTCATCAATTTTACCCGATAAACCTTCGTTATTTCCTCCACCTGAAGAATGGCCATCGCCAGCGTGATGTTCTTCATAGGCAGCATGCTCTTCACGAACATCATCTAGCATTAAACCTCCCACTAAGAAAATAATTGCTTCTGTCCCTAATCCAAGACCAAGTACTACTCCCCCTGTGATTGGGCCAATTTCTAAGTGAAGAATTTTAAATAATGCTCCAACGATTACAACCGCCCCTCCAATTTGGAAAAGCATGTGCATGATGATTTTTCTTCTTAAGCGTCCTTTTAATTGTTTTGCGTCCATTTTATGAAATAATTTAGTATGGTCTAAAGATAGAATTTTTCTACTTAATCTTAACTTTTTCAGAACCTAAATAATCCTGAACAGTTCTAAAGCCAATGTAACTTCTGGCAGTATCTTGGTATTCATAATCACGTGAACTCACACGTAAAAAATACGCTACATCTTTCCATGATCCACCACGAACAACTTTTCGTTTTTCATTGTTAAGCGACATGTTAGGATTTAGAGAAGAAACATATTCATAAGCGCCTGCATCATACGAAGATTCAGTCCATTCAGACACGTTCCCTGCCATGTTGTACAGGTTGAAATCATTTGGCAAATACGATTTTGCCTCTACAGCATACATTGCCTGGTCGGCAGAGTAGTCACCGCGTATCGGTTTAAAGTTCGCTAGGAAACATCCTCTATCATTTAACAAGTAGGGTGATCCCCATGGATAGGTACCAGAGGGTATTCCTCCTCGTGCAGCATATTCCCATTCTGCTTCTGTTGGTAATCTAAAATTATTGATTAAAGGCTTGCCTTTAGACTTCTGGTACGAATTTTTGTAATGGGTTCTCCAGTTACAAAAAGCAACTGCTTGCGTCCAGGACACCCCTACAACCGGATAATCTAAGTAAGCAGGATGCGAAAAATAATCATTGTGCATCGGCTCATTATAGGAGTAGTTGAAATCTTTAATCCAAACGGTGGTATCGGGATAGATTTCAAGTTCTTCTTGATGAATAAAAGGTAATCTGTCGCGATTGTTAGGGTCACTTTTACGTGCTAAAGCGGCAGCTTCTGCGTCAAACCAAGCGTATTTGTACTTGAGTTTTCTCACATCTATTTTCATCTCACCGTTATACCAAACTTCGGGTGGGAGATATAAACTATCCATCACCTCAACATAATCCATATCCACATAGCTGTTGGGGTCGTATTCTACATCTTGATCCCAATTTAATGGACGACCCAATAATGGCTCTCCAGTTTCTGGATCGATATAATTTTCGCGCATGTACTTTTGAAAAGGAGTCATGTCTGCTGTATCAGCATCTTTAAAGGCAAATTCTCCAATCCCTTCAGTGCTAGCCCCATCTTCGCCAAGGCTTAAGTCATCTGCTCTTCTAGCAAGCATCGATAATGCAACAGAATCACGCACCCAGTAAACAAATTGTTTGTATTCACTATTTGTGATTTCGGTCTCGTCCATGTAAAAGGAACGAACAGTTACCGTTTTAGCGGGAGCATTTTTTAATTGAGCAATGTCTTCGTCCTGTTTCCCCATGATGAACGCACCCCCTTCAACGAGGGTCATTCCGTAGGGCTTCTCGGGAAACCATTTCTTTTCTTTAACACCTATTAATTCTCCACGCTTGTTACCACAGCTATAGAGCAAAAAGAGGGAAAAAATGAAAACAATAATTTTTTTCATATAGTCTTTTAACGTGGGGTGGTTAAATATATTTTATTTCACACTAATATTTTACAAAAAAAGTTAAAAATAGTAGGTTTTTCTAACTTCTTTTCGACGCTTTCCACCAGCGATCTGGCAAAATATCTTTACAAGCGTCAAGATAATCTTGATGCGTGCATGATAATAACGCACTTCTTTTACTTTTATTATCCAAATAATTTTCTGTACTCATTTCCATCCACCATCGCTGACTTTTCGCACTCTTGTAAAAAACTAATTCGCGATCGGACATTTGCACTGCAAAGCGTGTAAAACCTTGACTTATTGCAACAGGATACTCTTCAAAGCGATTGTTCACCCCTTCAATAAAGTACCAAACTATTTGTGCCAATAATTTATGAAATATTGCTGAATTAGGCAGATCAAAACAGCCTAAAACACTCATCCGATCGCTTATTCCTGCATATCGTGATAACGCACAGATGGTTCGAGCGTCAATCCCATTTGGCATTCCTTGAGGAAATGTCCCATCGGCTACTCCACTTAAAACTTTCATGTCAAAACTGGCAATATCTGCTTCTCTAAAGACGGGCTCTGTACTCTGTGGTTCATCTAGAACATGCCCTAAACGAAAAGCTTCAAAAAAAAGCTTATCCATGAGATCTAGCTCTTCTTGTGCAATCAAATACGATTGATAACCCAAATTAGTGAAGTTGTAAAGCTTGCTAGGGGTTTGCATAATAATCTCACTCATATAAGAGCGACCCGAGATTAATTCCTCTTCTTGTGAAAAATCAAATCGATTATCTACAGAAACGATGTTGACCCAATGATTGGATTGTTCAAAGGAACGATACAAGGCCACCGTTAAATCTTGACTCCCCCCAAAAATTACTGGAATAATATCCATTTGACGCAAGTGAGTAGTGATTTCAGCTAGAGCGTAGTAAGTGTCCTCAGGTGTTTCTCCAGAGGGTAAATTCCCAAGATCGGCAACCTCTACCCTCCAGTTTCCAGGATATAATTGATAGAGTTCCCGTCGAAAGGCATTCCCATCATATTCTTGAACAGGGTAATGACTGTTTCGACTTTCTTGTACGCCCACGAGGGCAATCTTTACATTATCAAGATCGGGAAAGCTTAATTTTTCTGTATGGACTTGAATGGATTTTCCCAATACCTGGTGAGGAAGTAAGGTAGCTACTCCAAGGACCGTATCTTCAACTGGGGTGAGAAAATCGAGACTCATTTACTTTTTCGTTTTGCGTTTTGTCGCCTTTTTCTTTTTTGGCTTTTTTGCCTCTAAACGCTTGATGGCTTCTTCTAAGGTGATTTTTGTAGGATCAATGTCTTTTGATAATTCCACCTTTAATTTTCCTTGAATGATGTTTGATCGACCCCAACGAGCTTTCTCTACGCGAATACCTTCTTCTTCCCAATTGTGGATGACCTTTTCTTTTTCCTTTTTGATTTTATCTTCAATTAGGGTGACGAGATCCTCTTCGGTTAAATGGTCAAAATCATATTTCTTGTTGACATTGATAAACATTCCACTCCATTTGATAAAGGGACCAAAACGACCTTTACCTTTTGTGACGGGTAAATCGTTGTAAACATAGATGGGTGCATCGGCTTTTTTCTTCTCTTCGATCAATTCAATCGCAAAATCTCGATCAACTTCCATGGGGTTCATCCCTTTAGGCAGGGAAACAAAAGTACTGCCAAATTTCACGTAAGGACCATAACGACCGTTATTCACTGAAACAATTTCTCCTTCGTATTCTCCTAAATCTTTTGGTAATTGAAATAAATCTAGGGCTTCTTCAAAAGTAATGGTGTCTAGCTGTTGATCTTGATTTAAACTTGCAAAAACGACTGCTTCGTCATCGTCTGCATCTCCAATTTGTGCGATAGGACCAAATTTCCCTAAACGCACTTTTACAGTTCTACCCGAATCGGGGTGTTCCCCTAAAATGCGTTCGCCAGACTCACGCTCTGCATGTTCTTTAACATGATTTACTGTCGATTGAAAATTCCCGTAAAAGCCTTTGATCATTTTAATCCAGTCTTCTTTCCCTTCGGCAATCTCATCAAAGTTTTGTTCTACTTGTGCCGTAAAATTATAGTCCAGAATGTTTTCAAAATTGTTGACTAAAAAGTCGTTGACGATCATTCCTATATCTGTGGGAACAAGTTTTCCTTTGTCCGATCCTACCATCTCGGTCAATCGGCTAGCAGTAACCTCGCCATTCTCAAGCGCAAATTGTTGGTAAGATCGCTGTACTCCTTCTACGGTTCCTTTAGCGATGTAGCCTCTGTTTTGAACCGTGGAAATAGTAGGCGCATAGGTAGATGGTCTCCCAATACCCAATTCCTCTAATTTTTTTACCAAAGATGCTTCAGTAAAACGATAGGGAGGTCTTGAAAAACGCTGGGTTGAAACCAGGGATTTCAGCTGTAATTCATCTCCTTTATTCACAGGAGGTAGAATACCTTGTGCCTCTTCTTCTTCGTCATCTACGCCCTCTAGATAGACTTTTAAGAAGCCTTCAAAAGTGAGGATTTCTCCACGTGCGGTAAAAACCTCACTGTGTTGATTTGCATTAATTTTTAATACCGTGCGTTCTAGTTTTGCATCACTCATTTGAGAAGCAATCGTACGTTTCCATATCAATTCATACAAACGCATTTGATCGTAATCGGCAGTGATTTTATCACGACTCAAATCGGTGGGACGAATCGCCTCGTGTGCTTCTTGTGCACCTTTGCTTTTTGTTCTAAAACTGCGCGCTTGCGCATAATCTTCACCATAGCGTCTCCCTATTTCACCTAGCGCAGCACCCTGAGCTTCCTTAGAAAGGTTCACACTATCTGTCCTCATATAGGTAATTAAACCTGCCTCATACAAGCGTTGTGCGAGTGTCATGGTTTTACTAACCGAGAAAAACAACTTTCGAGCAGCCTCTTGTTGTAGAGTAGAAGTTGTAAATGGAGCCGTTGGACTTTTTTTAGCTGGCTTCGTCTCTTTAGACGCTACTTGAAATTGTGCAGTAGCATTTTTTGCTAAAAAATCTTCGACTTTTTCGGCATCATCAAAGGTTGTATTGAGTCCTGCCTTGATTGCTTTATGACCAGAAGTCAAAAACTCTGCCTGCGTTTTAAAAGTAGAAACTGGAACAAAAGCTTTGATCTCTCTTTCACGTTCTACAATAAGTCGTACAGAAACTGACTGTACTCTACCTGCCGATAGACCGCCCTTCACTTTTCGCCATAAAACCGGAGAAAGCTCATACCCCACTAGACGATCCAAAACGCGCCTCGCTTGCTGTGCATTCACTAAATTATAATCAATTTCTCGTGGAGCGTCAATGGCTTTTAGGATGGCGTTTTTAGTGATCTCGTGAAAAACAATTCGCTTAGTATTGTCCTCTTTAAGCTCAAGCGTATTGGCTAAATGCCACGCAATGGCCTCTCCTTCTCGGTCTTCATCACTCGCTAGCCATACGGTATCGGCTTTCTTTGCAAGGGATTTTAACTCAGAAACTACTTTCTTTTTGTCTGAAGACACGATGTATTTAGGCAAAAAATCTCCTTCCACATCTACGCCTAATTCCTTTGAAGGAAGGTCTGCAATGTGACCAAAGCTCGATGCTACCTTAAATTCTTTTCCTAAAAATTTTTCGATTGTTTTCGCCTTTGCAGGGGACTCAACAATAACTAAATTTTTTGCCATAGAGAAATCTTTTTCGAGAACAAAAGTAGGTGAATTTTTCTTCGACTCAAATTTTAACCCCAATGTATCCTTAAACTTTTCACAAATACATTAATTAGATTGGACCTTTTAATCCGCTTTTTATGTCATTAAAAAACATGACAAAATGACGGTAATTTCTTACTTTTGTACTGTTTTGAAAAAGAAATTCTAACGCTTACAAAAAAAGTATTCCGTTATGGAAGAAAGCCTTGAGAAAAAAATTACTGCTGCAACCGATGGGGTTGTGATTGAACACCACACAAAAAACAAAGCAGAGAAATCGGTCTATA
>JBMZGM010000028.1:0-11989 GCA_049615925.1 Flavobacteriaceae bacterium
CAGCAATCGCCATGGCAAAGACATCATTCCCTTTTAAGATACAGTTGGTCGCCATATGCCCACCATAACTCCATCCCCAGATCCCTATTCTCGCAGCGTCGATATAGGGGCGTTCTCCTAATTTTTTTGCGGCTTCAATTTGATCTTGGGTTTCGTATTTGGTCAATTCTTTATAGGTCACCTTTTTAAAATCCACTCCTTTTAGTCCCGTTCCACGACCATCTACACAGGCAATGATATAGCCTTTTTGGACTAATAATTGATGCCAAAGGTCCCTTTGGCCATGCCATTTATTTGCCACACTTTGAGAGCCAGGACCAGAATATTGGAACATCAACAAAGGGTATTTTTTTGTGGGATCAAAATCCTTGGGCTTTAAAAGATACATGTTCAGCTCTTCTCCATTTACGGCCAGAGTTGAGAATTCTTTTTGAACAAGGCCATATTCCTTTACTTTTTTGAGCAATGCGCTATTGTTTTCAATCTCGCGAACTAAAGCTGCGTTTTTTGTAGCTCTCAAAGTATACACCCGAGGAGTAGTCGCATCTTCATAGGTATGGATGTAGTAGCGATAATCTGCACTAAAGGAAACACCGTTGGTTCCACGTTCGGGGGTTAAGAGTCGCTTTTTCTTTCCGTTTAATCCGATGGCAAAAACACTGCGACCAATGGTGCTGTTTTCAACAGAAGCATAATAGAGCTCCTTGGTCTTTTGATTCACCCCAAAGAAACGTGTGACTTCCCAATCTCCCTTAGTAATCTGTCGTTTTAGACGCCCATCTGCATTATAATGATAGAGGTGATTATAGCCAGAACGATCACTGCTCCAGATAAAATCTCCTTTGTCTAAAAAGCGGAGGTTGTTGTGAACATCAACATAAGTGTCTGACTTTTCTTCTAATAAAACTTTGGCACTTTTTGATGCGCTGTTGTATTCCCATAAGGTCAAGTGATTCTGTAAACGATTGAGCGTTTGAACAACGAGACGATCTTCTTGCGGACTAAATTGAAGTCTTGGCACGTAATAAGGCGGAGTTTCTCCTAATTGTATTGCAGTGGTTTGTCGCGTTTCTAGTTCATAGAGGTGAAGACTCACTTTGGCATTTGCCTCACCCGCTTTGGGGTATTTAAAGGTATAGGGAAATTGATATAAATCCTGGCCGTAAATATCCATCGAAAACTCGGGAACTTTGGTTTCATCAAAACGCATGTAAGCGATTGCTGTAGAAGCAGCATTCCAATCAAATGCTCGCACAAAACCAAACTCTTCTTCATACACCCAATCGGTCAAACCATTGATAATGTGCTCGCTACCGTCTTTTGTTAATTGCTCAATGGTCGCAGTTGCTAAATCTTTGAGGTATAGATTGCGTTGATAGACAAAAGCAACTTTGGATCCATCTGGCGAAAAACGAGCTTGTTGAACTTTCCCTCCAAAGAGGTAATCCACCTTTTTTGTTTGACGGTCAAAAATGTAAAATTCAGCGCGCTTTGAACGGCGATAAATGCGTTCTACGTTTGTCTCTAAAAGGATTTTTTGTTCGTCCTTAGAAAAGGAATAAGCCGTGAAAAAAGGGATGGTTGCAGCAGTAGAAGAATCTACAAGAACTGCAATTTCCTTTGCAGTAGCATAGTCATACATCACTATTTTAGAAATTTGATTTTCATAATCAACTTTCAAGACAGTGTAGGCACTTTGCGTGGTTAAAGGATGAATGGACTCGAGGGTCTCTTGAGCGAATTCCCACTCCCAAATGGCCTCGTTAGTGAGGTTTTTTTCTTGGGCAAAAGCAGTAGATAAAACAACTAGAAAGACAAGGGATGTAAAATATTTTTTGAACATGGTAAAAAATTAAATCTAAGCAAAATAAACATTTTAACGGACTTCTTCCCTTTGATTTAAAAATTATCACGGGAGTGAAAAAGCGTATATTTACAAAAAAAATAGCGCAGTATGCAAACGCCCGTTAGTGGATTTTCAAAACGCTCGAAAAAAGAAAAAATCGCTTGGATTGTTGAAAATCATTTCCACGATACCGCCGAAGCAAAAGCAACGGTTGAGAAGTATTGGCATCAAGATGAACAATTACAACAACTCCACGATGACTTTATCGAAAACACCATTAGTAACTACTACCTTCCTTTGGGTGTAGCGCCAAATTTTAACATCAACGGCACCTTATACACTATCCCCATGGCCATTGAAGAAAGCTCTGTAGTAGCCGCAGCTTCAAAAGCGGCAAAATACTGGGGCGATCGCGGGGGGTTTACTACCCAGATTCTAGGAGAGGAAAAGATAGGGCAAATCCATTTTATTTTCTCTGGCGACAGTGAAAAACTAGCCCAGTTCATTCAAGAGATAGAAGGAAAACTGCGTAAAGATGTTGCTGCCCTTACCGCCAATATGGAAAAACGCGGTGGTGGAATTCGCTCGATTGAGTTGCGCGATAAAACCGAACTTTTAGAAGACTACTACCAGCTTCACCTCTGCTTTTTAACCGCAGATTCAATGGGGGCAAATTTCATTAATTCCTGTTTAGAGGCGATTGCCAAAAAGTTGCAGGAATACATCGGTTTAGACCCACGTTTCACCGAGAGTGAAAAAAAGTGTGAAATCGTGATGAGCATTCTTTCTAATTATGTTCCCAATTGTATTGCAAAAGCAAGAGTTTGCTGTCCAGTTGATGAACTTGAACAAGAAGAAGGTTTAAGTCAACAAGCCTTTGCTGAAAAATTCGTTCGCGCAGTCAAGATAGCGCAAAAAGAACCTTTTAGAGCAGTCACCCACAACAAAGGAATCATGAATGGTGTAGATGCAGTAGTAATTGCTACAGGAAATGATTTTAGAGCGGTTGAGGCTGGGGTTCATGCTTATGCGGCAAGAAATGGCCAGTACAGCAGTTTATCCCATGCTTACATTGAAGACGGGAAATTACATTTTGAGTTAACCCTTCCGCTTGCCATTGGTACCGTGGGAGGCTTGACAAAACTTCACCCTTTAGTCAAGTGGTCGTTAGGTTTATTGGGGAATCCCTCTGCAACAGAGTTAATGCAAATTATTGTTGTGGCTGGTCTCGCCCAAAATTTTGCTGCTGTGCGCTCGTTAGTAACTTCTGGGATTCAAAAAGGACACATGAAAATGCATTTGCTAAACATATTGAATCAACTCAATGCCAGTCCATCACAAAAAGAAGCAGCCATTGCCCACTTTAAAACCACAGCGGTTAGTCATAGTGCAGTCGCTCAATTTCTTGAAAACAACAGCTAATGGAATTTTACAGTCATGGTAAAGTCTTACTCACTGCAGAATATGCTGTACTAGAGGGCGTTAAAGCAGTAGCACTACCCACACAAAAAGGGCAATCCTTAGAGATTATAAACACCACAGATAATTGCATCCACTGGAAGAGTTATACTAGCGATGATCAATGCTGGATAGACCTTTGTTTTGATACTAATTTTAACTGTATAACTGCAAAGAATACCACCGAAGAACTCATCCAGGCCGTACAACAATTCCTAAACTGTCTCAATGAACTCTCCCCTGCCTTTTATGGCAACGGATGCCAATTGATTACACAACTGGAATTCCCACTAGACTGGGGACTGGGGTCGTCATCTACCCTGATAAATAATTTAGCACAATGGTTGAAACTTAACCCCTATGAACTTCTTGACAAAACCATGGGAGGAAGCGGTTATGACATTGCTGCGGCACAACACAGCATGCCCATCTTTTATGAACGTAATGGGTATTACCCAAAGGTAACCCCCACTTCTTTTTCGCCCATTTTTAAAGAACATTTGTTCTTCGTGCATTTAAATCAAAAACAAAACAGCAGAAACGCCATTGCTAACTATCGAAGAAAAGCACAAATTAATACTGAATCAAAAAACCGTTTAGCGAGCATAAGCGAAGAAATACTAAAGGTGAAAAAACTAGCGGATTTTAGTAACCTCATCGAAGAACACGAAACAATAACAGCCGATTTCCTACAACAATCTCCTGTAAAAAAACAGCTCTTTCCAGATTATAATGGAGCAGTAAAAAGCCTAGGCGCTTGGGGAGGAGACTTTGTATTAGTTACGGGGAATTATCCCGAATCCAAGGCCTATTTTGAATCAAAAGGCTACGCTACAATCATCCCCTACAAGGACTTTATTTTAGGCTAAAAAAAAATCCCCTAAAAAGGGGATTCTTAATGATATAATTGTGAGGATTAATAGTACAACGCGCGGTTGTCTTCTATCTCTCCAGATGTTTCTAACGCTTTGACAATTGCCGCACCTAAACGCTCACGACCTTGAAGCGAAAGTTGACGTGCATAAGCAGCATAGTCCTCGAGGTCATCTGCCACCTTCTTTGCTGTTAATTGAAGCATATAGACGCCATTGTTTCCTTTGATCAATTTTGAGTTACTGCCTTCTTTTAATCCAAAGGCCGCACCCACAACATAAGGCTCATAACCTGCGCCCACTAGGGTACCACTTTTTTGATTAACAGCTAAAGCATTGACCACTTCAAGACCATTTTTTGCAGCGAGATCTTCTAATGAACTAGCCGTCTTATTTTCAGCCATAATTTGATTGGCTTTCTTTTCTTTTAAAATGGCTTTGGTTACCTCAGGAAGCACCTCTTTTGGCGAAGCCAGTCCTTTCTCACGTGCTGCTGTAACCTGAACCACAGCATAACCACCATAGGAAAGATTGAAACGCTTGATGTCTCCTACATTTGTGTCCTCACTAAATGCCCACTGGACAATGTTGCGTTGCTCTGGCAAACCAGGTAGGTTTTCATCAAGTTGAGCCACACTATTTACTTTTCTAGCGTTAAGGTTACTTTCTTCGGCGATAGAAGAAAAATCCCCTTTCCCTGCATCCATTTCAAATTGAGTCGCATTTTTGAAGACGCGATTTGAAGTAGCCTCAGAAGGAATAATTTCTCTACTCACACTAGCGAGTAATACTAAATCTTGCTTATCGGTTACCTTGATTACATGGAAACCAAAAGATGTTTCAACTAGTCCCACAGCACCTACTCTGTTTTTATCTGCGAAGGCAAAAAACTTTTCGTCCATTCCTCCTTCTTGGAAAAACCCTAAATCTCCAGCGGTGTTTCTACTAGGTCCGTCCGAGTTTTGTAAGGCTAATGCTCCAATACGGTCACTGTTACGACGCACTTGACGCAATAAGTTATTCGCTAGTTTTTTTGCCTCAGCTTTTGTTCTAGTTACATCTTCTTGAGCGCGTTCTGCTCCTTTGTAAGCAATTAGAATATGGCTTGCACGAATATTAGCATTCTTCTTTCTGTCAATTAACTTTGAAAGTTTTAGGGTATTGATGTCTTTGTATGGACCAAAGACCTCTCCTTCTTTGAGGTTGTATAGAATCTCAGCATACTCTGCTGGTAATCTCCCTTTTGAGGTGTAAATGGAATCAAAACTTTCTTCAGAATAACGGTCGATAAAATCGCTTAGATTTTTTGTGTTTTTAAATCCAATGATGGTATCGGTTAATTTTGAAACATCGTTGTATTCGATACGATCATCGGCTAGACTTTCAAGACCATTGCGAATAATGGTTTGATCTTCTTCGGTTGCCTGCTCTAAAAAAGCCACATATTGCAAGCTGCGTGATGCCTCTCGTTGGTATTGCTTTGGGTGATCGGCGATATACGCTTTTACTTCACTTTCTTTGACGGTAAATAAAGTATCTGCAATTCCGTCAAAGGGGATTTGAACATAGTTTAAATCTACATTATCCGCTTCAAGGTGATAGAGCATTTTTGCTTCTTGCTCTGTAACTGTTGTAGAAGATTGAATTAAATCAAAATAAATGGATTCACGAGCCGAAGCGATAATGCCAGCTTCTTGTTGTTTCCATGTTTCATAGGCTTGTGGATTTGTATCACGCATTTGCGCAATAAAATCGGCAAAAAGGCCAAAATCAAAAAAACCTGCCTCGTTGATAAAACGCGCATCAGTGATGATGGATTCTGTAGAAGACACTACTTGTTCGATTTGATCTTTACCTGCATCGATTCCAAGGATTTCAAATTCTTTCTTGAACAGCTCGTTACGTAAAAATTGGTTCCAAACTGTTTCAACGGCTTGTAGCGTAGAGAAGCCGTAAGCACGTTCTGTTTGATCGACCAGTAGTCTAAAATTTTCTAGTGGAATTTCCTCTCCATTTACTATCCCTATGGGTTCGTTTGGTCCTGTATCTCCAGCTCCATTTCCGAAGGCTCCTGAAATCACAAATGCGAATAGGGCTAGCCCGATTACCAAAATCAAAAAGATGGATTTTTGTCTAATTTTACCCAGTATGGCCATGCTATTGGTTTTTTTATATTGAATGCGAAAGTACAACTTCCTTTGGAATTATAAAAACCTTTGGACCATTGAGAAAAGGGTGATAAACCCAAAGGCATCACTTCTCCTCAAGGGGTTATCGCTATTGTGACACGTTCAATTTTAGTAGAGGAAACTTCGATCACCTTAATCCTGTAATTCCCTAAGGTCAAAACGCCTCCTTCTGCCGGGATTTCCTCGGTGTGAAATACAATGAGTCCTCCCAGGGTTTCATAGTTTTCATCCTCGGGCAGATCGAGTTGATAGGTCGCATTGAGGTAATCGATTTCTAGTCGTGCCGAAAACTCAAATTCTGTTGCACTAATTTGCTTTTCAAAATGATCCACTTGATCGTGTTCATCTTCTATTTCCCCGAATAGCTCTTCCACAATATCTTCGATGGTGAGTAAACCAGCGGTGCCTCCATATTCGTCGAGAACCACTGCAATGCTTTTGCGTTTTCGTGTGAGACGATCTAGGACTTCATTAATGGGATTGGGCTCATGAATGAACTCAACTGGCAATAAGATTTGTTTAATGCTCTTAGGCTGTTTTAACATCTCAAATGCATGAACAAACCCTATAATATCGTCAACATTATCCTCGTAAACAGGAATTTTTGAGTAGCCTGTAGAGGCAAAGAGTTCTTTTAATTCTTCAATGCTTTTCCCTTTTTCTATCGCGATCATTTCTGCACGAGGAACCATCACCTCACGGGCTTTAACCGTAGCAAACTCTAGGGCGTTTTGAAAAATTTGAATTTCGGGGTCAAGCTGTTCTTTATTTTCAACCCCCTCTACCTGTTCTTCGATATAATCGCCTAGTTCAATTTTAGAAAAAGAAAGATCTACTTTCTCTGCATTTGTCTTGAAAAATAGACGCAACAATGCATTGGTTAATTGCAGGACAAAAAGACTTATAGGAGAAAAAACTGCGTGAAAAAAAGCCGCTGGAAAGACAAAAAATTTGACCAATTGATTTGCATACAATTGGAAGAAAACCTTGGGTAAAAACTCGGCCGTCAATAAAATAATTCCCGTTGAAATTAAGGTTTGGTAAAATAGAATTAAAAGGGGCAACTCGTTTCCATAGACTTCTGGATAAAGCAATTCAATGATTTTATCCCCCATAAATATCCCATAGATGACAAGAGAAATATTATTTCCCACCAGCATGGTGGTGATAAAACGCGAAGGATTTTGAGTTATAAAGCTCAGTAATTTTGCCGTTAAACCACTTTTATTTTTTTCAATTTCAATGAAAATACGATTGGAAGAAACAAAAGCAATTTCCATCCCAGAGAAAAAAGCCGAAAGAACTAAGCAAAATAAAATAATACTGTCTCCTAAATCCATTAAGGCTTGCGACGGTTAAATTTCTTGCGGTAGTGACTTCTAAAAAAGTACATGAATAGGGCTAAAACAGCAAAGCCTAAAAAGAGATAGGCTTTATTAGGACGTACCGTCCAAAGCACATAGGCTTCTTTGACAGAAATTACGGCAATAACGATGTATAGTATTTCTGAAATTCGGTGTGCTTTCATTGGTTGGTCTCTTCTTGAACTGCAACAGTTCCTGTTAATTTTCCTGTTTTAAATTTAGTGAATTCTTTATTGGTATCCAATCGCGTGGCGATGACATCATAATCGGCATTAGAAAAATTAAAGGTTTCTTCGGTAAAAATCCATTCTTCTTCTGCAGCCCAATAGAGTTGTGGTGTTTTTAATACCCCCCCGTCACTGGCTTGAAGGACAACATTTCCTTGTAAATCAATAATACCTGTTCCATCGTATAGGATACCATAATCTGCAGTGATAATACTTTCTTGTTTAAACTCGTCAAAGAAAGTAACCTTAAGCCCTTTTGGAAAGGTAGAATGTGCCAGGGAAAGATTGGTGAAATCACGGTGTTCCGCGGCGGTTAAAATAGCTTTGACTTGAAGGGAATCGGTATAGACCATTCGAATATCATAGGCCACAGCAGCGGGTTCGCCCTTTATAGGCAGCTGGTTGATGGCTTCACTTCTGCCTTGATCACAAGAACAAAAAAAGGTTGCCATCACGATGGCAACCTTTAAGTAATATTTATTCCCTAGGGAGCGCATCTTAAAGCTTTGGCACTTTAACACTACTTCCTATCCAGCAGGAAAAAGTTACGCTAGTACCTTCTTTACCTTCGGTAAAAATATCGGTCTTACTAGGTGCTCTTCCTTCATAACTTTTGGCTGTTTTAAGCGCATTTTTCTTGATAGAAGCATCCACACTTGCTGCTTTACGCGCTGTATTTGCTGCTAACCAATAAACCGCTCTTTTTTCAAATTGTGTGTTACCACAATCATTTGCACTACTTGCATACAAGTTGGCAATTAGTAAATATGCTTTCCCTAAAGAAGGCTGGAAATTTAATGCTTTACGCGCATAACTTCTCGCTTTTGACTTACGTCCCTTTGCCTTAAATTCTAACGCAATTTTATACAATGTTTTTGCCTTTTTATAAGGATCTGTTTCAAGGGAAATTGATTCTTCATAATAACGTAACGCTTCACTACTATTTCCACGTTTATCGTTCAATATCCCTAAATAATAAGCAGAATTTGCCGAAGGCTCTAATGCATGTAATGCCTCAACAATCGTTACAAAAAGAGGATCATCTGCACACTCTTTGCTTTTCATTCGACCGGCCGCACGGTTTAACCATACAGGATTAGTTTTATTCTCTTCAAAAGAACTTTGATACAATGGAATCAAGTTTTCACAGCTTGACTCTTTTGCAATAATGGCATCGAGGTTCTTTAAAAATACGCCAATGGCATTTGAGTTAGTATCATAAATACGGCGGCGTTTTAAATCTCTCGTTGAAAGTGCAGCACCGCTTTCTTCTTTTTTCAAAATAACATCTAATTTTTTTGCAAGACTGGTGCCTTCCACTTCAAACTTTTCTGAAATCTCTTCGTATTTATCAAAAAGCATGGCCGTGGTAATAGACCCATCTCCAGACTTGTAGATATCATAAAAAGTCTTGAAGTAATTGTAAAGACGCTTTGGATTAGTAAAACTCTTTGCATCTTTAGTGTAAGCTTCATCAAAAACAGTATAAATCTCTTTTGAACTACCGATTTTGAAATCGATCATGTTTTGCGCTTTGCTCGACAAAATATCACCTACTTTGTTTACCCCTTTCTTAGTAGGGAAATACTTAATCCACTCATCATACAATGCAAGCAGATCTTGTTGAACGGCTGCTTTATCTGCAGGAGCTGCTTTTTTTAGACGATCTTTTAAAATGCGTTCTCCATAAGAATAGATCGCTACATTTAAAGAAGGGCATTCTGCTTTTACCGCCATCCATGGCTCATAGGCCGCTTCATAATTTTTCACTTTTGCACTCTCGGCAAAAATGGATAGGTTCTGTAAACATTGTTGGTTGTCTTGGGCAACTAATTGACCAGAACCTAAAATAAGTAAGGCCACTAAAAATTGTACATACTTTTTCATCACTCTATTTTAATTATACTTTCGTTTTATAAACCACAAATCGTTTAACGACACCCCTACACGGAGAGCCCAAAAACGCTCTTTTATTAATCCATCGGTATTGATTCCTCTTTCGCCTAATTCTAAGCCGACGTTTAAATTTGAATACCCAGATACGTTTGAAGCGCTGTAATAACCGCCTAACGGTAAACTTACTCCAAAGGACATGCCAGTTTCATCAAGTGAAATACCATTGACCACTACGCCAGAATTCTCTTGACGAAAACCTACACGATAAGCTATTCTTTTCCAGTAACTTGTGATTGAACTATAATTAGGAATATACATTCCCCCTACAGATAAACGGCTACTGTTTTCATAGATAATATTATTCAACTGAATAAAATCATTTCTGAATTCTCCAGAATTCATTGTAGTCATCTGTGCCCCAAACATCCATTTTTTATTTTCTCCAACACTAAGACCATAACTCATTTTATTGCCTATGGTTAAATCCAATTCATCAAGACCACGGCTAGACAAATCAACCTCCTGGACCGCACCTAGATCTTGGGTAGTAATTGAACGGGTAAAATAGGTTTGACTGTTTTTTGACAACAACGTATGTTGCGGTTGATAGCTTCCAAATGCATCAAGAAGAATCCCTTTTGTAAGGGCAAATTTTGCATGAGCGGCTAATTGATAATCAAAACCACTGATCGACGAATCTCCTAATAAAAATGTTCCAAAATCAATGTTCTCTTCTTGACGTGATGCCTGGGTGTTGATGTTTCCAAAGTTGTAATTGACCGTTGCACCTACATTTAACCCTTTAAAAAGGGTAAAACCCAAAGAGAAAAAAGTTTTATTAACACCACCACTTCCTTCATAGCGATTCACAACAGCACTACCTTCAATTTCATCATCAATGGATTGCAAGCGATATCCCACCGATGAATAAGGCATCACACCAAAGCTAAAAGCGAATCGCTTTGTGGGAATCGATACCGCGATATAATCCAACGATCCAGAAGTAACATTCTCGTTTGTCTCAACGGTACTTAATTGCGTATTTTTATAATGAACGCCCACAGAAAATGTAGTCAATTTCAACTCCCCTAAACTCGCGGGATTATTGAGATTTGCATGAATAGAATCTGCGTAAACACTCAACCCTCCCATCATACGATCAATGGCATTTCCACGGAAGGTAACGTCTCCTAAACCTCCCAGAGAGTACGGTGAAGCAGAACTATTTTGTGCATAAGAAGACAGCGTGGCCAATAGCACAAAAACGAGTGATAATTTTCTCAACATTAACTTTTATTGTATTCCAGCAAAAAGTTTAAACCCTCTGCAAGAAAATTCGGCTCGGCAAATATGGTGTTTTTTACGCTTTTAGACAAGCTAAGCCCGTCTCCTCCTGTTAAAATAACTGTTAAAGAAGGGTATTTTTTTTGGTAAGCATTCATCTGCCCCTCGATTTCGTGAAGAATTCCATGCATCACTCCTGCACAGATAGAGCGCTCGGTAGAATCTCCATAAAGCGCTGGAGGAGTTTCTCCATTAACCAAAGGAAGTTTTCCTGTAAAATGATGCAAACTTTTATAGCGCATTTGAAGTCCAGGACTAATCGCACCTCCCAAATATTTCCCGGCCGCAGAAATAAAATCAAACGTCAAACAGCTTCCAGCATCAATAATCAGGCAATCTTGTTTAGGATATTTTTTTACAGCTGCCGCTACTAAAGCAAGACGATCGTCCCCTAAGGTAGTAGGCGTCATATAAAGGGAGTCAAAAGGCAGGGTCAAGGATTTAACGTTAGCCACTGTTAAGGTGGGAAAAAGGGCTTGCAATTGTTGAAGGGTGTATAGCCCACGAACATCCGCATAGACGAGATGCGTAATATTAGAAAATTCTTCAAAGAGGAATGGACTCAATTCTTCTACAGTATCAACTCCTGCAGCTTTTACTAGTCTTCCTTTTTGAAACAAATGATATTTGACCGTTGTATTACCAATATCGAGGATTAAATGCATGGGTAAATTTAACGAAAATGCGCTTTGGTTTCTTTTCTTTTAAAAATGTTTTGTTGAGTTGCAAAAAGGACAGTATATTTGCAACCACAATTGAGGTACCTTAGCTCAGTTGGTAGAGCAAAGGACTG
>JBMZGM010000029.1:0-6854 GCA_049615925.1 Flavobacteriaceae bacterium
CAACTTGTGTTCCGGCAGGAGTATCGGGACAAACGTCTACACTATCTGGGACACCATCAGCGTCTTGATCTGCTGTAGTAGTCACGGGGCAACCCGCTGCATCAACTTGTGTTCCGGCAGGAGTATCGGGACAAACGTCTACACTATCTGGGACACCGTCAGCGTCTTGATCACTAGAAGCATTGGGATCTTCTATGATTGTAAATGATCCAGAAAGAACAAGATTCGTTGTTGCATCGACCGTATTTGCTGGGTCACTATTGTCCACAGTAATTTCCCAATTGAACGAACCAGGATCACCTAATGCTACTCCACTTATGATTAGAATATTATCTTGAAAGTTCCATACAATTCCATCTGGAAATTCTCCATTACTGAGTTGAGCAACTAAGGTTTCTTGACAGTCGGTTTGAAGGGCAAATACTACTGTTTCAACAGAATTTAATTGGGTGACCGTTTGATCACTTGATCCTTGTTGATTAATAATCCCTATGGTACAAGTGTTGAGAGATGAATTTGAAGTAAGGGGTTCTGCTACGTTATATTCATTAGTGGGATTTGCCCAAGAGAAGGCAGATAAAATGGTGAATATAATCGTGTATAAGTAGCGATTGATCATGCTATTCTTTGATAATTAATTTTGATGTAAGGGTGGTTGCTCCCTTGGTTTTTAAAATATAACTCCCTTGTTTGAGATGGGAAGTATTGATGCTTAACGTTCTTTGAGAAGGACTTAATCGTTTTGTAAAGGATTGTATTAATCGTCCATTTGTGGTGTAAAGTTCAAAGTTTAATTCGTTGTCTTGCCCGCCCACAAAGACAGTGAGTTGATTCTTGAAGGGAAGTGGACTTAAGAACACTTCTGCCGAGTTAAAGTAGTTTTCTACAAAAACTCCTTGACACTCGATGCCAGTAGTTATTTTCACTTGGTTCATTCCATTCTCTAAATCAATGCTGACTTGATTTTGGTCGGTTTGGAAAGAGCGTCCATTATGCGTAATGGTGTAGTTGCTTCCACCTGCTAGGCTATAATGAACTGTTTTACCACTATCGCTTGACTTCCCATACACACTTAAGGGTTGGGGGTCGGTAATATTGACCTTATAGCATCGCTGGAAACTTTCTACCGTTTGTCCTTCTACCGTAATACAAACCTCATACTCTCCAGCTGTAACTTGTGAAATGGACCATGTAGGGTCACTAATTGGGCTTTGGTTTTGACTTATCCCATCGAGGTGAACATTATATTGGTAGGCATTGTTTTCAAAAGCAATGTTAATACTACTTTGTCCAGCACATTTTTCTGAAGTACTTAGGTTAAAACTAGTGGGGGAAAGGTAGAAAATAGCACATCCTTTTGCATCCACAATAGTATCATAGGGAGTGTCATTACATTCGTCAAAGGGATTCCATACCCCATCGTGATCAGCATCATCGGTCACATCACCCACGCCGTCTCCATCACTATCTTCCTGGTTAGGATTAGGGACAAAAGGACTATTGTCCATGATATCATTGATGCCGTCTCCATCTGTATCATCGGTGGGTGCAGCAGGAATGGATTGAAGCTCAATTGCAGTAGGATTATTTTCGGGAACGACAATATTGGTTTGAGTCACAGGAATGGGTTGAGTTGAATCACCGTCTTCTGTGTTGATGTTTACGACATCAACTTCATAAATATTATCACGATTATGGTCCATGGGATTTTCATAATCTGGAGGAGTAATAAAATCTAGGTAGTCGTTATAAACTTCATTTTTGGCATCGGTTAAGACTTCGGTTTTAATTTGGAAAAGCCCTGCGTCATTTCCACCGACAATTTTCTTTTTAATTTTCCATTTCCCAACCCCGCGGTCTGCTTTTGGATTAAAGTAACGATTGTAGCTCACTTTAGAACCCGTTTGCTCATTTTGGACATTAAAGACCAAAATATTAAAACTAGATCGCGAAACAGAATTAGGAATGTCTAGTACCGAAAGGATAATTTCTTTTGTACTAGTTATTCCTTTATCATTGGTTGCTTTTATGGTGATTTTATGGGAAGTTTTTTCTTCAAAATCTAGTCCCCCCACGAGGTATAGTTTTTTACCCTCGAGTCTAAAGAGCGGTGCATCTTCTCCTTCTATAATTTCTAATTCTACAGAATTATTGAATACGTCTTCAGCTTTATTCGTGTCTTCAACGCGAATTTCCCCTAAGAGAAGATTGATGTTTGACACGTCATCGTCTCGTTTATTTTCGATTTGTTCAAAGCCCTGGCCGTAGATTTTTGCCGCTTTAAATGGACAACCGTTCTCATCGATTGCCACTCCAGTAGGTGTGTTAGGACATTTGTCGAGGCTGTTTTTTACTCCGTCGTTGTCGTCGTCTGTGTCCAGTTGATTCTCGGAACAACCATAAGCATCAACCTTTTCATCACTGGGGGTATCAGCACAACGATCAAGTCCATTGGGAACGCCATCTTGATCATCATCTTGCTGTGCTTGTGAACAACCGTTTTCATCCACTTCATCTTCTAGTGGTGTATCGGGGCACAAATCAATTTCATTGGTAACACCATCGAGATCAAGATCAGCTTCTGCTTGAGCAAGGCTACAACCCATCTCATTTACTTCTTCTCCAAAAGGTGTATCGGGACAACGATCTTTATCATTTTCTACTCCGTCAAGATCGTAGTCATTTTCTTTTTGAGCCTCAGAGCAGCCGTATTCATCGACTTGTTCCCCAATGGGTGTGTTAGGGCAACGGTCGATATCATCACTTACTTTATCAAAGTCGGAATCAATTTCACTAAGTGGACAACCAAAGGCATTGACTAAGGTTCCTTTTTCGGTATTGGGACAAAGATCTTTTTCGTTTTCTACTCCGTCAAAATCTGTATCTGTTACAGCAATTTGTGCAGCTTCTTCAACGGTACAGCCATTGCTGTCTACGGTGCTTCCTTCAGGTGTTTCGGGACATCTGTCTAATTTATTGATGATTCCGTCTAAGTCATCATCTCCTTGTTCTTCATTGAGCTGGTTTTCTTTTTCACTACAACCATTTTCATCTACTGGTGTTCCAAAGGGTGTAGCCGGACAGCCATCCATTTCGTTAGGGATTCCATCCAGGTCTCCATCGCGTTGAATTTCGGCGCAGCCTTTTTCATCCACTTTTTCATCCAAAGGAGTGTTGGGACATTCATCAAGGATATTTGGCACACCGTCTAGGTCTTGATCTTGATCTTGTAGTGCACATCCATTTTCATCGACAATTTGTCCTGCTGCTGTATCGGGACATTGGTCTAAGGGGTTTTCAACTCCGTCTTGATCTGGATCGCGTTGTAATGCACTACAACCGTTGTTATCAACTGTTTCCCCTTGAGGTGTTTCGGGGCATTTATCTAGACCATTGGCAATGCTATCTTCATCATCGTCTAATTGATCATAACTACAACCATTTGCATTCACTGTTGCACCAGCAGCTGTATTTGGACAACGATCAATCTCATCTGGGATACCGTCTTGATCTTCGTCTAAAATAAGTTCAACAATGTTGTTGATGGAGAGTGTATTTGTCGCATTACCACTGGCATCATAAATTGCTGTTGCCAGTTGAACAATTAATTTCTCCCCTTCGGTTAATGGTCCATTTAATTTAAATGTTAGGATTACTTCTTTCCCATTTTGTGTGACTTCTTCGGCTTCTACTGCAATAGCAGTTGAACTCGAGATGCTGGATGTTAAGACAAAATTTGTTTTATCTAAGCTCGCTGTAGTTGTTGAACTAGGCCCAGCAATTTCGTTGAAAATGACGCGAACTTTTGTATCATCGATTAATGAAATCTCGGTTAAATAGGGGGCAGTAGTATCGTTAAGTAAAAGGCTATTTGTAGTTTGCTGACTCAAAACAGCGTTTCCTGCAAGGTCAAATACCGAATTTTCTTTAATCTCTATGGACAAGGTTTCTTCTCCACTTACTGCACCAGAGATCGCTAGCGTTATACTTGCTGTTTTCTGATCTATTGTAATGGCTTGCGCCAAAATTTCATTCGACTGTAAGCTTCCGCCATCAACGATAAATGAAAAGCTATCTAGGTCTAATGTTGAACTTCCCTGCTCATTAAAAATAAGATCATCAAAGAAAAGTTGAAGGCTTGTATTATCATTCGAGATGTTGAGTGATTCTAGGATAGGAGCTTGACTATCTAGTGTAATACGATCTTGAAGTTCATATTCCATGGCGTTTCCTGCTTTATCGACAGCAGTAATACGCACTGTTGTTGTGGTATTGATTCCCGAAGGAACCACAAATGAATACGTCCAAAGCATTTCACTAGCAGTAGTGCTAAAGGCTGTAGTAGCAATAATTCCCTCAAAACTAATGAGAGGTGCATTGGCTAAGGCTTCGTTGAAGGAAGCTTTGAATTCAACGGTTTCTCCCCCTTTTAAGAGCGTGTTTTGATTATCCCATTCAAGGGTTAGGGTAGGGGAAGTTGTGTCAAGGGTAAAGGTGGAACTTGCATTTCCATTATATGCATTTCCTGCTGTGTCATTTGCAGTTGCGATACTAAAAGTAAATTCTCCTTCGGGCCAAGAGGATGGGACTTCCCAATTCGTCGTCCAAAGGGAAGAGGAAACCGCTGTCATGGCTACAGTGCTGGCAGTAGTTGAATGAGTAACAGCCAAAATACATTCCCCACCAATTGCTTCATCAAAGGTGGCTGTAACGGTAATGCTTTCTCCCCCTCTAATGAAAGTGTCTTCTTGATCTGTCGTCAAGACAACATTTGCAGCAGAATTATCGATCAAATAGGTCAAAGAGGAACTATTTGTGTTAGCATTATTATCACGATCATATCCCAAAACGGTGATGCTTACAGGCGAATTGATCGTTGTAGGCACGGTCCAATTATAGGTCCACTGAGTAGAAGAATTTGTCGCCGACATAGTCGCTGTGCTTTGATCAGAAAATATAAGAACTGGAGGAGCATTAAGCGCTTCACTAGCGGTTGCTTTAATTACAACTAAATCATTCCCTGTGAGTTGGTTGTTTTCTTGATCGTCAGATAGTATTATAACTGGAGCAGTAGTATCTTTTAATTGTACGGTATTGTTTGTTTGATTGGTAGAGAGCGCATTTCCTTCCATATCATACAAACTATTTTCAACGATACTAATCGTTACGATTTCTTCACCAGAGATTGCACCACTTAAAGGTAGTTCTAGTAGATAGGTTAAAGAAGTTACTTCGGTGGCACTTAATGGGGTAGTGGTGGTGAGACTAGCTGTTCCACCACTAATGGCCAGTTGAATGGCATTGAGGTTAAAACCATCGATATTTGCAGGCGTACCATTGACCCATTTCCAGCCACCGCTGGGTTCACTGTAATTAGGGTCGTTCAAGTCTTGATATAGGCCTATCCATACCTCACCAACGGACCTGCTGGTTAAAAAGTCTTTTTCTCCTTGTGAGCTTACAATACCCATATAAGCGCCATTGATTTGATCAATGATCGTTTTAGCATTTTCCCAAGTGTAGCTTTCTTCCAGTATAAAATAGCTATGACCATTATAATCTCCTACATGGGTTAACGTACTTAAAGAAGAGGTAATATGATCAACTTCTACTAAAGTTTTAAAAGTTTGATTTAGTCGATGGTCATTAAAAGCTCCACTTCCAGTGAGGTGTGCATGGTTCTCGGTTCCCATATCATTGGGTTCACTACCTCCCCAGTTTGAGAAAGTATTTAGCTCTTCTGTGAAGTGAACTAGTACTTGGGTGTTTGTGTCACTTAAGGTAGTAGAGTTGATGTAGGAAGCTACACGGTCATAAAGGTTGAAATTGAGGGTGGTAGGAGAGACGACATTCCCCGAAAAGTCAAAAAGGGAATTGGTAAGGGTATTTAGTGTTAAGGTTTCTTCTCCATTTGCAGTTCCAGTTAACGGGATGCCCAGGGAAACTATAGTGTCGCTCACTAGGATAGAGGAGGGTGTAGAGCTGCTTAGACTTGCTGTGCCGCCACTGAGGCTTATGGCGAAATCTTCGGTTGTGATTTCTACAGGAGAGTAGTAGAGGGTTAAAACTCCATTTTTTGTGGTAGAACTCCAGCCCGGCCATCCTATGAAATAAAACTGTAAGCTGTTGGTTCCATCGTAATTAAAGTCAGGAAAATTTCCACTTTGTTCCAAAGAGAAGTTTTGATAACTGTGGGTAAGTTTTGCTTTACCGATTAAGGTGTTGTTGAGTTTAATGGTGGCGTCTTGATTTGTTCCTCCCCAGCCTTGGTCTTTTGCCTCAAAGTCAAAGCTTACTTTGGTTATAATATACCCTTCAGGAATGTTAATATCAAGATTCTCAGTCCAAGGATCCCAACTGCCTGTAGCTGTGTTTTTTGTGGGAATATTAATTTGAGTATAGCTCGCAGTAGTACTGTCAAAGCTGGTCAAAGAGGTTCCCGAAAGCATCTCATTAAATTCAAGTCGGATAAAGGCGTTGTCTTGCGTTAATTGACTGCTAGTGACATAGGGTGATGTGTCGTCAATTAAATTGATCGAATAAGTGTCTTCATCAAAACTTAGTTGGTTTCCTGCCACATCATAAATGGGGTCTCCTACATTGATAAAGATTTTTTCGTTTCCATCGATAAAACCACTCAAGTCTAGCCCTAGAATATAACTTGTTCCACTGCTGGTGATACTTAAAGGTTGATCATTATTGAGCTGGGCTGTTCCATCGTTTAGGGTTAAATTAAAATTCGAAAGGTTAATGGAACTTGTTGCACTCGCATCACGATAGACCCGCTCATTAAACTCTAGCTCGATGCTTTTCGAATCAGATAAATAATTGATTGTTTTGATTCCAGGCGGGTT
>JBMZGM010000030.1:0-4712 GCA_049615925.1 Flavobacteriaceae bacterium
CACGTGCCATTGGGATTCACTTAATTATTGCTACACAGCGCCCATCGGTGAATGTGATTACGGGAATTATCAAGGCTAACTTCCCTGCCCGAATCGCTTTTAGGGTAACCTCAAAAATTGACTCGAGAACCATTTTAGATAATGGGGGTGCCGATCAATTGATTGGGCGAGGTGACATGCTTTATACCCAGGGCAATGACCTTACACGTATTCAATGTGCCTTTGTGGACACCCCAGAAGTTGAAAATATCGCCGAATATATAGGAAGTCAAAAGGCTTATCCCGAAGCGCATTTATTACCCGAATTTGTGGGAGAAGAAAGTGCTGCTTTAGACATTGATGCGAGTGACCGTGATGCCCTTTTTAGAGAAGCTGCCGAGGTGATTGTAACAGCTCAACAGGGATCGGCTTCACTTTTACAACGCAAATTAAAATTGGGTTATAATCGCGCGGGACGCATCATCGATCAAATGGAAGCGGCAGGAATCGTGGGACCATTTGAAGGGAGTAAAGCTCGCCAGGTATTAGTTCCAGATTTAACCACTTTGGAACAGTTATTGAATAATGAAGCATAAGTTGCATGCATATGAAAAAACACCTCCTCCCCCTTTTCCTCCTTTTCGCTAGTTTCAGCTTTGGACAAGGATATGAACAAGCGAAAAACCTTTTGGATAAGGTATCCAAAGAAATGAAAGCGAAAGATAATATTCGCTTTGATTTTACCTATGTCCTAGAAAACAAAAAAGAACAAATACGTCAAGAAATGGAGGGGAACGTTACCCTAGCTGGGGATCAATATCAACTTTCCTTTCTTGAAGCCATACAATTATTTGACGGTAAAAAGATCTATACCATTGTCCCAGAAAATGAAGAGATTACCGTTAGCTTACCAGAGGATGAAGAGGACGTGAGTGTGAATCCTTCAAAACTACTCACTTTTTATGAAGAGGGATATGGATATGAATGGGATATCCAACAAAGGGTTACTGGTCGCAACATTCAATTCATCAAATTAATCCCCACGCTAGCTTCCGAAGAAGTAAAATATCTTCTCTTGGGCATTGACATTGACCGTTTAACCGTTTACCGTCTAATTGAAGTGGGACGCAATGGAACCTTAACCACCCTAACCCTAAAAAGCCAGGAATTCAACATTAGTCTTCCAGATGATTACTTTGAATTTAATGCCGCAGAATATCCCAATTATTACATCAACGAATAGTGAAAATAATTGATCGCTACATACTCACCTCCTACCTAACGCGATTAGCGAGTGTCTTTTTGATTTTGATGTTAATCTTTATCATTCAAACATTTTGGCTATTTATAGATGAGTTTGCTGGAAAGGGATTAGACGCAGAGATCATCCTTAAATTTCTAACGTATTATTCCCCAAAGCTGTACCCTCTAGTCATGCCGCTTTCGGTTTTATTAGCATCGATTATGACCTATGGTGCATTTGCCGAAAACTATGAATTTGCTGCGATGAAATCTACTGGAATTTCTTTGCAAAGGGCCCTTCTAGGCTTAACCATTTTTCATTTTTTCTTGGGAATAGGAAGTTATTATTTTTCAAATCATGTTATCCCTTATGGAGAGTTCAAGTACTTTAATTTAAGGCGAAACTTAGCCAAATTAAAGCCTGCCCTGGCTATCACAGAAGGGATCTTTAACGAAATTGGAGAAATGAATATAAAGGTGACCCGAAAATACGGTGAAAATAACCGTTTCCTTGAAGATGTCATCATTCATGAAAAATCCCCCGATAATCAAAACAGAATTGTCATTAAAGCCAAAAGTGGAGAATTAAAAAGTGCCAGTATTGATCAAGAATTACAACTGGTACTCTTTGACGGTAACCGCTATGAAGAAGTTTATACCAATAAAGCACAGGAGCGAAAATTCATTAAGCACGCAAAGGTTTCCTTTAAGGAATATGTTCTTAATATCGACCTTTCTCAATTTAACAATGTAGATCTTGGGGAAGAAAAATACACCTCGACTTTTCGCATGCAACAGGTGAATGAGCTAACAGAAAGCATTGACTCCTTAGAGACGAAATTTAAATCGGAAAAAAAGGTGTATGCCGAAAACTTCACCACAACCAGTATCGCAAATGATATCAATTATAGAGAAACACAAGAAATAGAACCTACATCAGATTCTGTTTTTGCGTACTATAAGAACCCCCTTAAAATTGTTGGAGATTCCATCTTCAACCGTCACTCACAAGTCGTTAGGGCAGCAAAAAACACCATTAAGAGTCTTCAACGAAATTTAGATTCTAAGAAGAAAACATTTTTCATCAATCAAAAAAGAATTAATCTACACAAAAACAGTTTACATGAAAAATACACTCTCGGTTTTAGTGTGTTCTTTCTGTTTTTAGTCGGGGCTTCCTTAGGGGCAATCATTCGAAAAGGAGGTTTGGGTTTACCCATGGTGCTAGCCATTCTCATATTTTTGACCTACCACTACATTGGGCTATTTGGGAAAAATGCGGCCGAAGATAGCAGCATTTCCCCCTTTCTAGGAAGTTGGTTATCCCTTTTTGTTATTGCACCCTTTGCCATTTACCTTACGCGTCGAGCCTCAACAGACAAAGGACTAATCGATTATGATTTTTTCATTGTTTCCCTTGAAAAAGTGTTTAGCTCAATTAAGAACGTTATTTTTGCATCGATTCAATCGCTATGGAAAAAAAGAAATTAGACGCTATAGAAGATGCTATAGCCGCTGTTAAAAATGGAGAAGTTATCATTGTTGTTGATGATGACAATCGAGAAAATGAAGGAGATTTTTTAACTGCAGCTGAAAATATTAGCCCAGAAATCATCAATTTCATGGCAAAAGAGGGGCGGGGACTTATCTGTGCACCTTTAACCGAAAAACGCTGTAAAGAACTTCAATTGGATCGCATGGTAAGTAATAATACCGATCCCATGGAGACTGCTTTTACTGTCTCGGTTGATTTAAAAGGAAAAGGAGTAAGTACAGGAATATCGGCCAGTGATAGAGCCCTTACTGTGCAAGCCCTTGTGGATCCAGCCACAAAACCACAAGACCTTTCACGACCAGGTCATATATTTCCTTTAATCGCAAAAGAGGGAGGCGTTCTACGCCGAACAGGACATACCGAAGCCGCCATTGATTTTGCTCGTCTTGCTGGAAAGCAGGCCGCCGGGGTTATTGTTGAAATCATGAATGAAGACGGAACCATGGCCCGCTTACCTCAATTGATGAAAGTGGCAGAAAAATTTGACCTTAAACTGGTTTCTATTGAAGACCTAGTCGCTTACAGAATGCAACATGACAGTTTAATTCTCAAAAGAGAAGATACCGAAATCATGACGCGTTTTGGCGAATTTCGCCTTCGTGCTTTTCAGCAAACAACAAACAACCAAGTTCATATTGCTCTAACAAAGGGCTCTTGGGAGTTAGATGAAGCAGTTTTAACCCGTATCAATTCCTCTCAAATTAGCAATGACCTATTAGGGATGTTAACAGGATCAAATGACAAAGGACTAGAAGATATCTTTCAATTGATCAATACCGAAGGTAAAGGCGCAATGATCTTTATCAATCAACAGCAACAGTCTGAAAATTTACTCGCTAGAATCAAAGAGTTAAAAGAACAAGAAAAAGGTTCAAAACAAATTCCAAAGGCGCCCCCGCTAAAAATGGATTTAAAAGATTTTGGGATAGGGGCACAAATTTTACATGAACTCCACATTAGTAAGTTAAAGGTTATCACAAATTCTTCTCAAGGACCACGTGTGGGGATTACAGGTTATGGTCTAGAAATTGTCGAATACGTCAATTATTAGAAAAACCACAACTTTATTGACATGGCGCTCACCATAATGATCATGGCTATCTTGATGACTCCTTCTCCCTGATTAACCGACCAGCGGCTAGACCACCACGCCCCGATACCACTCCCCAAGGCTAAAACAATTCCCAAGGTCCAGTCAACTGCATCATTCCAAGCAAATAATGCTAGGGCTCCTAGAGAATAGATAAAAACTAAAGCCACTTTTGTTGCATTGGTCTTAATCAACGAAAGACGGTTGACATTATTGAGAAAAAGAATGATGATAAAGCCAATGCCCGCATTGATAAAGCCACCATAAATCCCAATAAAGAAAAAACCGATAATTGCGTACCATAAATGGCGCCCCTTTAATCGTTCTGGTAAAGAAATTTCTTTGGCTTTTGGTTTAAAAACAATAATGGAAACAACCACTAACATGATGATCGATAGAATTCGATTAAAAATTGCTCCTTCAATGTCAACCGCAATTTGTGCCCCTATTAAGGAACCAAAAAAAGCAGAACACCCCAAGTAAAGGTTGAATGGATAAGTCGAGATTCCCTTAGAGCGGTACCCAGCTGTGCCCACAAAAGATTGCAATACAATGGCAATGCGATTTGTTCCATTTGCAATGGGAGAAGGTAGACCCATAAAAATGAGTACAGGAAGTGTCAACAGGGACCCTCCACCGGCTAGTGTATTGATGATACCTGTCGTTATTCCTACCGCAAAAAGCAAGGCATATTGACTAATGATTTCCATAATTGAACGAAAGGATAAAAATAGCACTATCGTTTTTAAGAAAAAGTTTTCTTAGAAGAAATAAGCGCCGTATATTTGCCACCGCAAGGAGAAATGGCAGAGTGGTCGAATGCGGCAGTCTTGAAAACTGTTGAGG
>JBMZGM010000031.1:0-1888 GCA_049615925.1 Flavobacteriaceae bacterium
CGTGGTGTGCATATAGCGCAAGGGGAGCGAGATTAATGCAGAAGCAACTCCACCATTACTGTAAGCAAAAGCATCGGTATCTGTTCCCGTAAAGCGAGAAGAGGCTAATCGTTGGAAAGGAATGTCCTTGGCTTCAGCTGTTGCTAATATACGCTCACGTAATTTGTTGTGAACTGCTGGTGCATAAGAAACCACAGGACCATCCCCTATTTTAGTATAACCTTGTTCCTTTTTATTAATCATAGGAGTAGTGGTGTCGTGGCAAACATCGGTAACGATGGCCAGGTCGGGTTGGATGGTTTGGGTAATCATTTCGGCTCCGCGTAGGCCCACTTCTTCTTGTACAGAGTTAGTGATGTATAGTCCAAAGGGTAATTCCTTCTTGTTTTCTTTCAACAAGCGCGCTACTTCAGCGATCATAAATCCACCGGCACGGTTATCAATTGCGCGGCACACAAACTTATTCTCGTTGAGGACATGGAATTGATCGGGATACGTAATTACACAGCCCACATGCACGCCTAATTCTTCTACGCCTTTTTTGTCTTTTGCACCCACATCAATAAAGATGTTGTCCAATTTAGGGGTTTCTTCTTTCCCTGATTTTCTTGTATGAATGGCTGGCCAGCCAAAGACTCCTTTGACGACCCCATTCTTTGTATGAATGTTCACCCATTTTGAAGGAGCAATCTGGTGGTCACTACCGCCATTGCGAATCACATAAATTAACCCATCGTCACTAATGTAGTTCACATACCATGAAATTTCGTCAGAGTGACCTTCAATGACTACCTTAAAAGGTGCGTCGGGATTGATCACTCCCACGGCCGTTCCATAAGTATCGGTGATAAAGCTATCTACATAAGGACGAAGGTAGTCCATCCATATTTTTTGTCCGCTGGATTCATATCCCGTGGGTGCAGCGTTGTTTAAATAGCGTTCTAAAAATTTAATTGATTCATCGTTAAGTACCTGCATAGTCATTTTTATTAGAAGGGCTAATTTAACATTATCTGGTAAATAATGCCGTTCAAAAATCGGTTTATCTTTCTACCTTTGTCTGCATGAAACAGCAGCTCTTTTTTCTTTTAATGGTCCTGTGCTCCAGCACTGTTTTTGCACAACAAAATGAAGAGGGAGGCTTGCTTCTAATTGCAGGGGATAGTATCCCTCAATATGGGATTTCTCTTAAAGAGGTGGTGGTGTTTCAACCCTTGCGTTTTAAAACGCGTGAAGAGCTCAAGCGGTATATCTTGTTAAGGCGAAGAGTCTTTCGTGTTTATCCCTATGCAAAATTAGCCGCAGATCGTTTAACGGTTCTCAATAAACGCTTGGATGAAATTGAATCCAAAAAAGGGCGAAAGAAGTACTTAAAACGTTTAGAAAAATTCATCTACGAGGAATTTGAAGAGGAGCTCAAGAAGCTTTCTAAATCCCAAGGGCGCATTTTGATCAAACTTGTACATCGACAAACAGGCTCGACCACCTTTGATCTCGTGAAAGACCTACGTACAGGATGGAAAGCTTTTGTCTATCAAACAACAGCTTCTTTGTTTAGTCTCTCTTTAAAAGAACAATTTGATCCTGAAGAAATAGAAGAAGACTATTTAATCGAAGACATATTGCAACGTGCTTTTGCCGATCAATACTTGATTGAGCAACCCGCAGCCATCGATTACGATCTCAATGCCCTCTATGCAATATGGAAAGGAAAGTCAAACTAATTGACCTTCTTTTGGAGCAGTTCCTTCTAAGTTATTGTTTTTTCAATTTTTTTTTTATCTTGTAAGTTCCTAAGGATTAGAACATAGGTTCACGATAGTTTAGGTAAGCAAAAAAAACTTCAAAATATTTTACTCACTAGTGTTGTGGGTGGAGAAAAAGCGTT